>NZ_JBHTUY010000037.1:0-1013 GCF_042793335.1 Isoptericola sp. NPDC056573 | reverse complement strand
AAGCGACCCCGCTTATTAGCAGTGCCGCCTTAAATATTTATTGCCTCCCATGATAAGACTGTGATGGGATCACCCTACATGTTATTAAGTAGCAGTCTTACCGGCAATGTCGTCCAGGCTATCCCCGAACCCTAAAAATAGCGAATTGCGACCCTTGACCCACTCACTTAGCCGCTTGTGTCACCCATACGAACGCGACACCACCACAATAAAGCCGGTTATCGTTATACGAATACCGGAGGTCCAATCATACACATGGCATATCGGACGGCGACCCTTGACCACCCTTAGCCGCTCACGACATCCGCAGAATATGCCGCCACCACGAACGCCCCAAGACTCCCACACCTTGGCGCTCCTACTCTAAATCAGACTTTTCCCGAATTACACCATCGGAGGAATCCCGTATACATCAGCTTCCCTGGCCTTCGCACGGGATGAAATCAGTAATGTTATTGTTATACGAATTTCGGCAGGATATAAACGCCTAATTCTTTAACCCATACCATTTTTTCTTTCAGGTCGCTATCCATAATTGTAGGTTTGTCATCCACTATGGATCTTTTCACCTTCGCATGGATCACATCTGCTTTAGGAATTTCAGCGCCTACAATGTCTGCGATTCTTACAAACGACATGCAATTGTGTAATGGATGACCTTCCTCGTCTGTGTAACCGTATTCCGCAAGGCCTTCAATGTACCCACTGATTTCAGCCAGCTCTTTTACTCTTTGGTCATATGACTGTTTAAGGTCTTGAAATTCCTTCTCCGCATCTTCTTTCTTGGCTTCGAATGTTTTGATTCTGTCAATCAATCCCCGTCTTTCGGATTTACGGCTGTTGATTTCTATTTTCAAGAGCTTGTTTTCTTCTTCAAGCTCTTTGAATTCTTGATGCAGATTATCTAGATCGCTTTTGATGTGCTTGGTATTTAAAGTTACTGTGAGCTTGTCCGATGACTCGTCAATTCGTTTTCCAATGGCTTTAGCTCGTTCAGTTTCCCGCTCTTGCCC
>NZ_JBHTUY010000036.1:0-1142 GCF_042793335.1 Isoptericola sp. NPDC056573 | reverse complement strand
CAATTGGGGGAGTGTAATATTAACTGTGTAAGTAAGGAATGCGTACGGTTCCTTACTCACACAGTTTTTTATTTGATAGAATAATAAGTATAAAGCTAAAGGAGTGGTTTCAGTGGGGAAATTGAAAAGAGATCCGAACTCCGTAGAATTAGCTAACAAGATTATCGAACAGTATCAGCCTAAATCAGTAGAAGATATGCAAGAAGCATTAAAAGACATATTTGGTCCCATGTTTGAGTCAATGCTAAAAGGTGAAATGAATCACCATTTGGGCTATGAATCCAATGACAAGGGAGAAAAAGAAACAAGAAATAGAAGAAATGGATATGGCAAAAAGATCGTGAAAACAACGGCAGGAGAAGTTGAAATTGCAGTCCCCCGTGATCGTGATGGTTCATTTGAACCGCAGTTGATTCCAAAGCGTAAAAGAGATGTATCCTCTATAGAGGATAAGGTCATTTCGATGTATGCCAGAGGAATGTCACAACGAGACATTTCTTCCACGATAGAAGACATCTATGGCTTTTCTGTATCTCATGAAATGGTATCCGACATTACGGATACTGTACTTCCTAATTTAGAAGAGTGGCAAAATCGTCCCTTAAGTAACTGTTACCCTTTTGTGTTTGTCGATTGTCTTTACACAACCATTCGTAATGACTATGAAACGAAGAAGTATGCCGTTTACACAATACTAGGATATACCATAGAAGGTAAAAAGGACATTCTAGGTTTGTGGTTGAATGAAACGGAAAGTAAACATAAATGGATGCAAATTTTTGATGAAATCAAATCTCGTGGTGTAGAAGATATCTTCTTTCTCTCAATGGATGGCGTTAGTGGTCTGGAAGAAGGAGCACGTGCGATTTTTCCTGATGTGACCGTACAGAGATGTATTGTTCATTTAATTCGAAATTCGATTAAGTATATACCAAGTAAAGACTACAAGCCTTTTACTGCTGCCTTAAAGAAAGTGTATGGAGCTCCAAGCCTTAAGGCTTGTCACAGTGCATTTGAATCTTTTGAAAAGCAGTGGTCTACGTACCCTGGAGCTGTAGACGTATGGAAACGAAACTTTTCTCATGTGGAACAACTTTTCGATTATGGTGGTAATATTCGTAAAATCATGTACACTACAAATG
>NZ_JBHTUY010000035.1:0-1278 GCF_042793335.1 Isoptericola sp. NPDC056573 | reverse complement strand
AGCGCTCGCAATAGCCACGGAAGCAAAACGCATTTGCCCTTGAGTGATCATTCTTGTCATGTCGTTTAACTGTTTCATGTTCGCCGTTGGGCCAAGCATTTTTAACGCTAAAACGGATGCGTTACCTTCACGCGCCATCCTCTCAAGGCTGCCTGTTACCCGTAACAGCCCGTTATTGACGGTGTAAAGTGGGTTTCCCATTCTCTTGAAATTATCTGAGATTTTTTCACTCTGGCCGCTCATGGCTAACATTTGACCTACGCCCTGGATAAAGCCGGCTTTCATGATCTCGTTGTTTTTCATGATGTTTTCTGTGGCCTTTTTATGCTCTTGACCAAGCCGCCGGACTTCTCCAATAAATTGTTCATTTGTGCCGGTGTAGTTCTTCATACTTTGCGCTAGTTTGAAAAACTTGAATTCTGTTTCAATAAGCTCCCTTTTGAATGGTATAAGGGCCTGCGCTGAGGCTCTATATGCCGCCTTCATTTCGGCGCTCATTAAGCGCAATCGTTCATTGTAACGGTTAGTATTCAAGCCATCTAAAGACCGCTGTAAGGTTCGTACGCTGCGCTGGGTTGGTGCTGTATCGAAAATGGCATCTATTACAACCCGTCCATCACTCATTTTTTACCACCCCTTCCGCGCAGGTTTTGGAAGAAGGCTGACGCCTTGGCGTCCAACTCTTTAATGGCTGCTTCTTCATCAACTGGCTTTTTATTTAGGGCGTAAATCCGCTTTAATTCCTGAATTCGTTTGCGTTCTTCTCCCTCTTTTGGCAGCTTCATTGTTCTAATCTCAATGACTTTTGAGAATTTAGCGTCCTCGCTCAAACCTTTTAGAAGGGCTTGGAATTTGCGCCAGTGTAATTTCCCTTGCTGTTCGAATAGATCGAGGTTGTAATCAAACAAAAAAGACGCGTATATATACTCCGCGTCTTGTTCAAAGTCAAAAACCTCATCTTTTTTGCTTGTGCTTTGTTCGCCTTCTGAGGTGTTTTGTTCATCTTCGTTTGTGCTTTGTGGTTGCTGCTGAATACTGTCTTGCGCTGTTTCTCCTGGTTCATGAATAAAGTTGTCAAAAATGGCTTTAACCAATATCACTTTTTCATCCAGTGAAAGCTCTTCAACGTCCTCTTTGTTTTCAGCAAAGACAAAAGCCAAAAGCGACCATTTTTGCGCTTCGGTGAATTCTTCATCTTCCAGCAGTTCAAACGCACGCAGCACCACATCAAAAAAGAGACGTAACTTTATACGCCTCCCCTTGAATATAATCACATCT
>NZ_JBHTUY010000034.1:0-1793 GCF_042793335.1 Isoptericola sp. NPDC056573 | reverse complement strand
TCGTCTGACAGACAAACTGATGTAAATAATCATGTATCACAGCCAGCATGCCGAAAAACCGTCCAAACCGCGAGAAGAAAGTGCTCTTTATGATGCGGGCCACGGTATGCATGACAGAGGCACAAATAAAGGATGGATGAGGTCAAGAAGCTACTACACAAAAGCGACGAAGCGCCCCATTGTATCGGCGGCTGTTGTTGCCGGTGTAGTGGCTTGGGCTGCCGCCATACGATGCAGATAATCTCTGACCATAAGAAAAACCCATGCTGTTCCGGGACTGACCCCCGTTTTTGAGACAGGGATCAAAACACCTTTTAAACAGCCAATTGCCGATAATTTATCGGTGATTGGTTGTTTAGTTTCGTTTGAATACGAATATTGTTATAATAATGAATGTATTCTATGACAGTGCGTTCTACGATGGCGGTCGTGGTTCGATCAATGCTGTTAAGATAGAACGTTTCAGACTTTAGTGAGGAATGAAACGATTCGATGGAGGCATTATCAGCGGGTGTCCCTTTGCGGGACATGCTCATGGTAATGCCTTTTGTTTTAACAGCTTTCTGATACTCGTAAGATGTATACACAGATCCTTGGTCACTATGTAACACGCAGTTCTCAGGCAGTGTTGGCAGTTGATCAAGTGTGTGTAAGACAAAGTCTGTGTCCTGCTTATCTCCAATCGTAAAAGCAATCACTTCTCCATTATATACATCCAATATACTGGAAAGGTACAATTGTTTCTGTCCATAAGGCAAATACGTGATGTCTGTTACTAGTTTTTCAAGAGGATGATCAGACTGAAAGTTCCGATCTAATATATTGTCGACCACGGCATATGGCTGCCCATTCTTCTTGCGCTTTTTCACCTTAACCCGGCACTGCCACTGATTTTTCTGCATAATACGCTGAACCGTTTTATGGTTAATACACATTCTCTTTTTTAATATAGCTGTGATTTTTCGATATCCATATCGATACTGGTGCTCTCGGCACAACGTGCCGATTTGTTTTTCTAAATGGCGCTTGGGATGATCTTTCTTCAGATTCTTCTTCCAACGATAATAAGACGAGCGAGAGATACCTAAATGAATACAGATATCCTGCACGGTCATTGTGCTGTGCAATTCTTCTACAAGTTCGACTGACGTTTGGCTATCAACTTCCTTTCCAATTCGTTGTACTTTTTTAACACTTCATTCTGTTGTCTCAGATATCGATTCTCTGCCTGCAGTTTCTCTAATTCGGAAGAATACTCCGGACCTTTTCCATAAGTGTATTGCTTACCAACAGGCTGTTCAAATCGATGTGTATCACCAGCCTTATACCATCTGACCCATGTCTTAATCTGCGTATTATTTTTGATATTCAACTCCTGCATGATCTCTTTCATAGGTACGCCTGCCAATCTCATTTCTACAGCCTTCTGTTTCACTTCAACCGGATAACTCACTCTTGTCCCCATAGAAAAAACACCTCCAAGTCTAATTTCGGATAACAATCATCCGTATTCAAACTTGAAGGTGTTTTTATTTGTCTCATCTTATGGGGTCAGTCCCTCCAGCGGAACCATGGGTTTTTTAGCTGTTAATCGATAAAAGCCTTGTTCATACGCTGCAGCAGCTCGCCGAACATCTCTTTTTCCTGTGTTGACCATTCTTTCAGCATCTGTTCATAACGTTCAAGGCGCTTTTGCTGATCGGCTTTTAATAGTTGTTTGCCGAGTTTTGTAATGGTAAACAGGCTTACTCTCCCATCAGATGGGTCTGAGAAACGATAGATGAGCTCCTTTG
>NZ_JBHTUY010000033.1:0-1952 GCF_042793335.1 Isoptericola sp. NPDC056573 | reverse complement strand
CACAAAACGTGATTTTTGAAGCAAAACGGTTCCTCTTTATGGAGCCGTTTTTTTTATTTCCCGAAGGGTTATTTGTCAGAATGACAAACCGATTTCGAGCCGGCGAGAACCCATTGTCACACCACGATTTAGGGGGTGTGTATAAATGGGCACTCTCTGTGAAATTTGAAGCTTTGAAATTCCGAATGGCGCACTTATACACTCTGTCGAGTGAGTGCTAAAATGCTGAAGCATTTCCGTCAAGCGTGTGGAGGAATCTTGTAGAGAGATATAGCATAGATACCCGTATCTCTAGAGATATTTTGGTATATCCCTGCTATATCTATGGGGTATCTATGCTATATCTTTGGCTTCAAAAACGGCACCTGTTCTAAGAGCATAGAAACTCAACAGGCACAGCCTGTTTGACACCCTTTTTTTTAGGGTGGCACCGAGTTTCCTTATGCTCTTTTTCTCTGAAGCTAAACCTGTTTTATATGTCGTAGTCTTTTTATTGGGAGTGACCCCTTGCTGTACAATTTCCGGAGGTGCCGATAAGGGACGAATTTTCCCTTGTCGGTTGCCTTTGGGGATTGTAAGGGGTGGAGGCTCGGAATCAAAAGGAAACGAAATATCATTCCGAGTGTGCTTCTTTTTTCTGTTCTTGAATTCTATTATTTCCAATGTTAGAATTATGTTAACAACTTGTTAGGAGTGTGTTTGGATGGAAGAGAAAAAACAAATTGGACCTCGAATTACTGTTGAAACATTTAAAAAGCTAGAGTTATTAGCCGAACATTTTACAAAACACAATGAATTTGGAAGAGTTTCAAAAGATGCTGTAATTGAGTTTGCTATTAAGGAATTGTATAGGGACTATTTGGGAAAAGGACGCTAATTTTTGTTGAAAAACTGACTTCGGATTTGGGGTTCTTTATTATTAACTTGATTTTAATTAAACATTACAGGAAAAATTGAGGGGAAATGGATGGATAAACGCAATGGTGACGCGGTTTTCATAGCTCCAAATGATGTTGTAAAAGTGACCACTATGAATCACGTCATTGAAGTTCAGCATATGGAGAAGATGAACCGGAAAAATAATATCAAAAAATTGGACAAGGATAGGTTTGTAGACCTCTCTACTGGGGAGATCCGGGAGTTCGAGCATTCGGAAAATCGGCAGGAAAATTATAATTCTTTGAGACAAACCTTTAAGAAGCTGCGTTATTTGATAAATAACAATTTTATAGGACGGCCAAATGAATTACATATAACTTTGACATACAAGAAAAATATGACGGACACGAAAAAACTTTATAGTGATTTTCAAAATTTTATCGACAGGTTGCGTTATAAATACAAGAAAGAAAGTTCGATAGATTATTTATCGGTGGTAGAGCCACAAGGACGTGGAGCCTGGCATTGTCATGTTTTAATGCGCTTTAATGATTTGGATAAGATTTATATTAAAAATGCTGAATTAAGGAGTCTATGGGGTTTAGGATTTGTAACAATCAAGTCATTAAAGGATATAGACAACATAGGAGCCTATTTGAGCGCTTATTTGACTGATATAGACCTAGAAGATGTCCAAGACAGGGAAACAGCCTTAAAAGTGGCTTCAGAGGGCTGTGAGGTGCAAACAAAGATCGTAGAAGGTCGGGAAAAGAAATTTTTAAAAGGCGGACGGCTGCACATGTATCCTTCCGGAATGAATATGTATCGAAAATCAAAAGGGATTGTTAAGCCGGAACGGGAAGAAATGAAGTTCGGAGACATAAAAAAAGTAGTGGGTTCGGCAAAACCACACTACGAGAAAAGTTATCATGTCGAAAATGACAATTTTGAAAACACAATTTCGTTTCTCCAGTATAACACAAAACGTGATTTTTGAAGCAAAACGGTTCCTCTTTATGGAGCCGTTTTTTTTATTTCCCGAAGGGTTATTTGTCAGAATGACAAACCGATTT
>NZ_JBHTUY010000032.1:274-2320 GCF_042793335.1 Isoptericola sp. NPDC056573 | reverse complement strand
TGATTATATTGTATAGTATACTTAACATTATGTAAACGGAACTTAACAACTTTACAAAAAGATAACTTTTTTTCGACAAAATTTTTATATTCCCTTGACGAAAAATAAATAAACATGTAATATAAAAAAAGTCAGAGCGGTACTGTTGCTGACAATCACAAATGCGGGTGTAGTTTAGTGGTAAAACCTCAGCCTTCCAAGCTGATGTCGTGAGTTCGATTCTCATCACCCGCTCCATTATTGAATGATCTTTGAAAACTAAACAAGACAAAACGTACCTGTTAATTCAGTTTTAAAAAAATCGCACAGCGATGTGCGTAGTCAGTCAAACTACTTTATCGGAGAGTTTGATCCTGGCTCAGGACGAACGCTGGCGGCGTGCCTAATACATGCAAGTCGAGCGGACAGATGGGAGCTTGCTCCCTGATGTTAGCGGCGGACGGGTGAGTAACACGTGGGTAACCTGCCTGTAAGACTGGGATAACTCCGGGAAACCGGGGCTAATACCGGATGGTTGTTTGAACCGCATGGTTCAAACATAAAAGGTGGCTTCGGCTACCACTTACAGATGGACCCGCGGCGCATTAGCTAGTTGGTGAGGTAACGGCTCACCAAGGCAACGATGCGTAGCCGACCTGAGAGGGTGATCGGCCACACTGGGACTGAGACACGGCCCAGACTCCTACGGGAGGCAGCAGTAGGGAATCTTCCGCAATGGACGAAAGTCTGACGGAGCAACGCCGCGTGAGTGATGAAGGTTTTCGGATCGTAAAGCTCTGTTGTTAGGGAAGAACAAGTGCTAGTTGAATAAGCTGGCACCTTGACGGTACCTAACCAGAAAGCCACGGCTAACTACGTGCCAGCAGCCGCGGTAATACGTAGGTGGCAAGCGTTATCCGGAATTATTGGGCGTAAAGCGCGCGCAGGTGGTTTCTTAAGTCTGATGTGAAAGCCCACGGCTCAACCGTGGAGGGTCATTGGAAACTGGGAGACTTGAGTGCAGAAGAGGAAAGTGGAATTCCATGTGTAGCGGTGAAATGCGTAGAGATGTGGAGGAACACCAGTGGCGAAGGCGACTCTCTGGTCTGTAACTGACGCTGAGGAGCGAAAGCGTGGGGAGCGAACAGGATTAGATACCCTGGTAGTCCACGCCGTAAACGATGAGTGCTAAGTGTTAGGGGGTTTCCGCCCCTTAGTGCTGCAGCTAACGCATTAAGCACTCCGCCTGGGGAGTACGGTCGCAAGACTGAAACTCAAAGGAATTGACGGGGGCCCGCACAAGCGGTGGAGCATGTGGTTTAATTCGAAGCAACGCGAAGAACCTTACCAGGTCTTGACATCCTCTGACAATCCTAGAGATAGGACGTCCCCTTCGGGGGCAGAGTGACAGGTGGTGCATGGTTGTCGTCAGCTCGTGTCGTGAGATGTTGGGTTAAGTCCCGCAA
The DNA here is from genome assembly GCF_042793335.1 of Isoptericola sp. NPDC056573. Classification (NCBI taxonomy): domain Bacteria; kingdom Bacillati; phylum Actinomycetota; class Actinomycetes; order Micrococcales; family Promicromonosporaceae; genus Isoptericola; species Isoptericola sp. NPDC056573. The sequence goes on along the minus strand of NZ_JBHTUY010000032.1, from coordinate 875 downwards.
CGAGCGCAACCCTTGATCTTAGTTGCCATCATTAAGTTGGGCACTCTAAGGTGACTGCCGGTGACAAACCGGAGGAAGGTGGGGATGACGTCAAATCATCATGCCCCTTATGACCTGGGCTACACACGTGCTACAATGGACGGTACAAAGAGCTGCAAGACCGCGAGGTGGAGCTAATCTCATAAAACCGTTCTCAGTTCGGATTGTAGGCTGCAACTCGCCTACATGAAGCTGGAATCGCTAGTAATCGCGGATCAGCATGCCGCGGTGAATACGTTCCCGGGCCTTGTACACACCGCCCGTCACACCACGAGAGTTTGTAACACCCGAAGTCGGTGGGGTAACCTTTTTGGAGCCAGCCGCCTAAGGTGGGACAGATGATTGGGGTGAAGTCGTAACAAGGTAGCCGTATCGGAAGGTGCGGCTGGATCACCTCCTTTCTAAGGATATTATACGGAATATAAGACCTTGGGTCTTATAAACAGAACGTTCCCTGTCTTGTTTAGTTTTGAAGGATCATTCCTTCGAAACGTGTTCTTTGAAAACTAGATAACAGTAGACATCACATTCAATTAGTAACACAAGATATCACATAGTGATA
>NZ_JBHTUY010000032.1:0-264 GCF_042793335.1 Isoptericola sp. NPDC056573 | reverse complement strand
CTCATATATAAATGTATGTTCTTTGAAAACTAGATAACAGTGTAGCTCATATTTTTTTAATTTTAGTTTGGTTAAGTTAGAAAGGGCGCACGGTGGATGCCTTGACACTAGGAGTCGATGAAGGACGGGACTAACGCCGATATGCTTCGGGGAGCTGTAAGTAAGCTTTGATCCGAAGATTTCCGAATGGGGAAACCCACCATACGTAATGGTATGGTATCCTTACCAGTAAACATAGGTTAATTAATACAGACCCAGTGAACT
>NZ_JBHTUY010000031.1:0-2789 GCF_042793335.1 Isoptericola sp. NPDC056573 | reverse complement strand
GATAAAAAATACTCAAGTAAGCAAAATCGCTGTCCTTAAAATGCAATTCTTTATAATTTTATCTTCTACGGTTTTTATATATCGGCTGTCTGCTGTTCCGTCTATTGCGTATGTTCTAGCGTTTTTAATTGTGTTTCCGATCACGTCAACTTCTGAATGGGCTTTCCACATGATACCGCGTCCGGTTCCAGTTAGATCAATAATATTATCGGAAACCTCAGCATCTACTGTTACACCACAACGAATACCGCCGAAACCTTTAATTTTGTTATCTGTGACCACCGTATCTATAGCAGCATCCAAAACAATTGAGTAATCCTGTGTAGAGCCTTCTGTATCATTGTCGCTTACCTTGACATACTTTGATAAATGCACCCTGATATGAACACAATCACCATTGATACGGTTATCTGTTACTAGGGCCATTTCACACAAATACACGTATATACCTTGTGAGGTGCAGCCCTCAACAGTATTATCGTTAACCTTAACGCCTTTCCCCCTGGCAGTAATGCCGTTTTCAAAGCCTATGACTGTATTTCCTGATATATTGGCCCTATTCCCTGTTTCCGTGCTGGATACGCCTATAGAGTCGATACCGTGCGCCCAGGATGATTGACCAGGCTGGCGAATGATTTTATTGTTTGTGATGCTTACGTCTGTGCCGTACCCGTATGAAATGTCATTATCAGCAAAATTACTATCAATAATGACTTCCCCTGCTGTAAATGCCCGAATAGCTCCACGTCCGTTCTCTCTGAATCGGTTTTTCTTGATAATGATTTTGTAAGGATGATCATATTTCAGGCCGCCTTCTCCGAATCCCTCTAGATCAATACCCAGCTGCGGCCCTATTGTGTCGCCGCCGGCATAATTTACGTCATTATCTTCAAATACAAGGCCCTCGCATCCGTTTGTAGCAAAATTGTTTCTTCTCGCTCTCTCTAAAACGCATTTCCTTATTGTGATGCTGCTGGAAGGCGTGTAATCACTATTCCAGTTCATCATACCTTTAGCAGCTACCCAAATATTATCGCCTGTAGCGTGGGTGCATGTGGCTTTTTCGATAGTAACGTTCTTACACCCTCTTATATGGATGCAATAGCCCCATTCGTGCGTTTTCTTGCCTTCTACATAGACATAATCATGATCGTCTCTGTCTCCCATAAAGAAGCCGCCTTCCAGCTCCACATTTTCAAGCAGCTCAAAGTAGAAAATAGAGTATCCTGTGGCACTATTCGGCATAGCGTAAAAGCGTGCTGTTTTTGACATTTTTATTTTCAGGTTTGAAGCTCCGCGAACCCCGCCGCCGTATTCCGGCAAGCTCCCGAACTTACTAACGGGATCAATCAGGAAACGGCCACCAGGAATATAAACGCCGTAATATCCATTCTTGGCCGCGTGCTGGATAGCATCGTTAAAGCCTTGTGTTGTTGCTTCCGCGTTCTCACAGTTCGGATTTATACCCCATTCGTCAAAGTTAATGAAATAATACATCGGTTGTAAGCTTTCAACAGCGCCCATATTAAGCACCCGCCTTTCTGCTTACGTTCGCATTAACAAAGTCGGAAAGGAGATCCGTAAACCGGTAGAACGTTTCATTTTTGGAGACTTCACGGCCATTTAGTGAAAACGTATCGAACATGGCCCGCCGCTGTCCGGTGCTTATTTCTAGCTGGATACTCATTCCGGTTCTATTCTTATTTGCGACATTCGCCGGATCTGTACCGGATAAGGCTGCACCCTCCGGCAATAACTCAGCTGAGAAGCCCGCAGCATTCAAGGTTTCCGTGAGTTTCCCTGCATTTTCCTGATCCGTCCCACCTACTAAAATATGCTTTTCATCTGAAGCATAGCCATGTAGCGACAACGTGAAATCATGCTGGCTTAATAGTTCAAGGGCTTGAGGCTCATCAAAATTCGTGCTAGTGATATGCAAAGATGTATTTCCTGATGCCTTCAATCCTTCAAATAGATACGTGGAATAAGATTTACTTAGCTCCCTGGCAAGCTCACTTGTTCCACCCTCAATCCCGCCGCCGTGAGGCGCAAAGATTAGGACAGACGTTCCAAGCTCTCGCGTGAATATGTTGTAATTCACGGGATCTTCATTAGCCTGCAATTCCTCAAAATTCCGGTACTGATCCGCTGCCATAGCACTGTTTAACCCGATTGTCACAAGGGATAGCACAAGTAGCATTGAAAAACAAAACCGCAGCATGTTATACTTACGGCACTCCGCTACTTTGCGGGGTACTAGGTAGAGAAGGTCAGGCCCGCCAAAGCTCGCCTTCTCTGCCCCCTTACCCTTTTTTGAGGCTCCCACTATTCTATTTTGATTGATAAACACCTTTTATCACTCTCCATTTTAAATTTATTGAATTTTCAAAATATAAAATGCGTTAGCTGTCCTGGTATCACATTTTGACCACCCCCTTAAAGGCTTGAGGTTGTTGCTCCGCGCCCTCCTATATTTTCGCTACTATATAAAAACGATTGCTGTTCACGCTGCCGACATATCCAGTCCAGTTTGACTTGCTGTATAGATTGTATTTGATCAGATATGTTCCTGTTCCATACTCACGCCGGACAGACGGAACACTAAAGCTTTTTACAGGCGTTGATCCGGTAAACGATCCTGAGCCGACTCGCCCTGTGTGTATCAGTCCTTTATCTGACCACTTATACAAGATGGCTTTGTAATACAGGCGTTTTGAGCCTTTCTTTTCTGCCTTGTAGTCGATTGTTGACGCACTCGGACTGTAAGTCGTGGCATCCGTCCAAACTCC
>NZ_JBHTUY010000030.1:0-2870 GCF_042793335.1 Isoptericola sp. NPDC056573 | reverse complement strand
GATGCAAATTGCTGTCATTTGGTTTCGCAATTCTTGGCTGCTTGTTTCACCAATAACACCGATCAATGAAATGGCTATAACGATCATGAGTAGGATTTTGAATACTGTGATCATGACAAGCCCCCATCAAACTCTTTTAATGTGAATCCCATATTTTTAGCAGCATCCCAAACGGCACTAGCACGAAAGGCGTTAAGCGTGACAGCTTCTTCATTGTTTTGTCGTAGAGCTTCATTTTTTAGAGTAATATACGCTTCGTACTGATCTTGTAATGTCTTTTCCAGTTCATCCATCTTCTGAATGGCCGCCTCAAGATAAACCGAAAAATCCAGCGTTTCTTCTTGTGCATGCTGCATCCATTCTTTCAAACTATGGGAATCCGTATGAACCTCTTTTCCGTATTTCTTTAATCCCTTCGCCTGCTGCGCCTCTATCTTTTGATAAACGCTGCTGATAATCTTGTTTTCGCTCATCTTAGCCCTTCCTCTCGAATTATTTTATTGACGGTGTGATTAGTCATTTTCACACTTAAAACCTTAGCGATTGCAGCGCCTGACATACCTTGATTAAAATATTCTTTAATTTCGGCAATCAGTTCCGGCGTTCGCTCGATTTTTCGCTCTATAGGACGTATCCCAATACTCCTTTTATAAACCATGTACTCCGACAAGCATCTGAACCCGAATTCCTTCGCTATTTCTGTTTCTTTTTTCCCTTCCCGCCTTTTGGCTTCCCATTCTTCCGGTTTGAAATAGTATTTCTTTCCCTTGATCCTTCGGTTTTTCCACTCGAAGCCCTGTTCTTTTATAATAGTCCCTACTGTAACGCCACTAATTGGGACGTCAAGTTTTGCAGCTATCTGATTTTGCGAAAGTCCTTGTGCAGCGTATTTTTTAATTTGTTCTAATAGTTCCGGTGTCCGTTGAATTATTTTCCCTTGCTTCGGAATCCCTATTATGTCTTTATAGTCGTAGTATTCAGCAAAGTTGGTAAACCCGAATTCTTTAGCAACTTCTTTTTCTAACATGCCTTGCGCTTTCGCTTGTTTCCACTCTTCTACGGTAAAATAATAAGGCTTTTGTTTCTCTTCTGTTTCGTCCTTCTCTAAATTGTTCTTTACTTTCCAACTAACAAGGGTTTCAAGTGGTACATCAAGCTGATTCCGCGCTATTTCATAATCTCTCATTCCTCTGTTGTGCAACATCATATACTGATCTGTGGTAAAGCCGATTTCCTCAAGAATGCACATTGAAAGCCCCTCCTATGTTTAAATTAGTTCCTCAAGATCATCTAAAGGTTCGTTCTGTTTCTTCGGCCATTCCCATGTAGAAACGTGTTTTTCGTACGGTCTGATTGGGTGTTTTTTGATATATTCCTGGCGCTGCTCTTCTGTCATTCTCCATACGACTACTTCCCCTGCACGTCTTGAATTTTTATTTGAACTCATAATGATTTCCCCCTTGTGATTGATAAAGTACCCCGTGGCTCCTGCTGAATGGTATTTCCTGTTTTACTGCCTGTTTGGTCATGCCTTCTTCAAAAACCGTAATGACTTGCAGCTCTTCGCGATCATAATTAGTTGCCTCCCACTGAACTACACGCCGCGCCATCTTCTCAGCCCCCTATTTTCGACAAATCTTTACTTTTTTCGACATTCTGAAAGCATAATTCTAGGTAATCAAGGGGAACGCCCCGCCTTGTTCTGATTGGATCGCAATTAAGATAGATGTCCTGGTATGGAATCGACTTCGGGCCGTTGTCTTTGGCTGCTTCCCAATACTTCAGGAAAAACGGCATTCTCACAAAGTAAAATTCCCTCAATTTTGAAAATTCAATTAATAGGAATGATATGCCGCCTTGATCCATGAACCGTTTAAGGTATTCGACTTGGTGATCATGGACGTTCTTCAATTCAAACCGTGTGTTTATTTGTGTTGCCTTCGCATCAAACGCGATTCCACGCCCCTGGGCTATCCCTACATAGTCAACGGTGCTTTTCTTCTCGTACACGATCCGGCCGCGTATATTCTTTGTTGGCGTTGCTACTTCGTCCACTAGCGCCCAGCCCTTATGCTTATATACGGCGTTTGTTTGGTTTACAAGTAGCTGAAGGCCCTTTCCTCTGTTTGCGTAATTGATCATTTAGCAACCTCCCAAAAAGTCAGAATGATATAAGCAGCAACCCCGACCGTCAGCCCTTGAATCAAGCTGATAAAGACGATAAAACCTATTTCACGTAGAAGTGCTTTCATTCAGCATCCTCCTTATTGATCCGGTTACTCCTTCTATCTGCAAACATGATTGTTCGGTATTCCCGTAACTGATTTTCAATAGTTTCCGCAGGCACTAAAGGGTATGCAGTTTTTTCCCACAATATAAAATCACATTGCTTATCGTTCGCATCGGGAAAGTATTTCCGCACTAAATCTATCCACGTCATCCCGCTATTTTTCACCGCTTTAATCATCAGACAGCACCCCAAGACATTCTGATGCTATCTCTCAGACCCGCCGGCCGCAAAGTAGTCTTTGACTTCACAGGAAGCCCCATGATGAACAGCGTTCGCGTTTCCTGGATAAGCGATTTATCATTGTGCGTTACAAACTCTTCTTCCTGTACCCGCTTCACCATGCCGCCATACTGTGAAACTACTTCTCTTTTAATCATTTTCATATCAGCTCCCACCATTTGAATTTTTTTCGTGTGCGCCCGCATGTGGCGCACGTATTGGAATCGTTTATCTTGTGGTATCCTCTAACTTTGCAGATGGTTCCTTTCATCTTTTGGATCATTCCGCTTCCCCCTTCAGCTGCTTCAAACACTCTTCAAGGAATGGGATTTCCTCTTTTGTGAATTTTATTGTTGTGTCC
>NZ_JBHTUY010000029.1:0-3244 GCF_042793335.1 Isoptericola sp. NPDC056573 | reverse complement strand
TGTCATTACATCCCCTTTTTAAGTATTAAAAAGAGCATTAGCAATCGCTAACGCTCTATGTCTTGTATGTTGACTTATTAAGCTGGTGTTGGCTGTGTTTTCGTGACGATCTGAGACATTGGAGACTCGCCGCCCTCGTTCACTGCGGTTACATTTACAGTTAACTGCGTATCTGCCGCAATTCCCGTCAGTGTGTGTGATGTAGTCGTGACATTTGCGTCTAACTTCTTCTCTGCGCCTCTATAAACGTTGTATGAGTCCGCCCCTTATACGGCATCCCATTCCACTGTTACACTATCTGAAGTAGCTGTGTACCGTAGATTTTGGGGCGCATTAGGGCGTGGCTGTTGTTTCTGTCGGCTCGCCATTGAGGTGAATTTCAATACTGATTTCACCTTTAGCTCCTGCATCCCCGCCAGGTCCTTCAATAGTCGCAATGGTACAAGGGCATTCAATAATATTTCCGTTCGGCTCTTCCCATTTGAAATTAGTTTCTCGATCAGGGCCAACTTTATATTTTTTGCTGAAAACATACTCTTGCGCTTCATCACCATAATATCTATGACCTTCGAATGCGATTGTTTGTTGGCCGCCTGTTACTGTTGTTTGTTTCATGGTTCCGGTGTTTAAGTATTGCGTTTGGTCGTTTTCTTCGTTCAAACTTGGATCAAAGCTGCTTAATCCTTTCGCAAGTCTTGACCATGTGCGCTCCGTTCCATCTGGTGTAATGTCGATAAAGAATTTATGTGATGAGTTAATTAAGAGACCTTCTTTTTGAGGCATTCAACCCACTCCTTATAGGTATAGTTCCGCTTGAAACATTGCGGTATATATGTGGCCCTCTGGTGTTTGTTCAACCCAGTTAGGCGTTGTGTAAACTTCGCATTTAACAAAAGTAAAAGAGCCGCCACCACTTGTGACCGCTCCGTTAGTTAACGTATCTAATTTGTCTGATATTTGCTGACAAGTTGTGTATGATTTATATTGATCAAGATGTCTGACCAATATCTGAAAGGCAAAAATGTAATTTCGGGACATATCCAGGTTTTTTGTAGGTTTAACGCTTGGGATCGCCAAAATTGAAATGTCGTTCCCGCTTGTCAAAGGGCCTACGGTCAGCGTCTTTTTAAATAAGAGCATGTTACTTTCGATATACTGCTTCATTCGGTCTAAAAAGTCCATAACACACCCCCTAAAAAGTACGATTCCGTAGGTTTTCCATGACTCTCAACCAACGGGGCAGAAAATAAGCCTTTGCCGCTTCAAACCATAGCCCCCGCGCATTCGGGTTTTTATCTTTCGAGAAGTTATACTGTGGGTTATAGTAGACCTTCTTCGCATAAGGTGTGTCCCATATAAGCTTTCCGTTTTCAAGATCAGATGCACGCTGCGAACTGGCAATCAAGTTTCCAGTATCGTGGGGCGCGTAGTAATTCGAATCTTTAAGCACTTCGGACGATAACAGGAATTGACCTTCTTTATCAAAGTTGTCAACCCTGCGCGAAAGGTTCCCAAGATCCACGCGAACATGACTTCTCATTTGATTTCCACCTCATAATGATGGGGTGCGCCTGGGTTTTCATCGTACAATTCTTTGACCTTCTGCACCTCGTATGTTTTCCCGTTAAACGTAACCCTGGATTGCTCTTTCAGCCGCTTGAATGGCTTTGAGTTTAAGCGATCAATAAAGATAATAGACTGGCCTTCCACGTCATTACGGACGTTGTTCCGCATAATGGCCGTGACAGGTTCAACCCTGATCCTCTCAATGGGAATAGGGGCCGCAAAACCGCCGCCCCATCCGTTTGGATTGTCCGTAATCTCTTCATATTCGATTGAATGTATAAGCAGCTCAATAGGGATTGGTTTAGCCATGAACGGACACCCCACGATATAGCAGACCCGTAGGCGCTAAAAATGAGAGTACAGACGGGCTGACACGCGCTGATTGTGTGCCGGAACTGCCATTCGAACTAGAGCCGCCGCCAGTGCTATAGCTGAATGATCCAACGCTGACACTGTTCATGTCATCCATTCCCGCGTTAACCGCCGCATCGCCGCCTTTCATGACGTAAAACTCTACCTGTGCCGCTGTCGCCTTCATAATCAAGTCTCTGAAGAGTGAGGGAAAGCCGCTAATGTCTTTTCCGTATATCTGAAAGTTGGTTACCTGGTCTATAATGTCGCTCGCCCGTTCAATATACCTTTCAAGATCAGCAGAATCAGGGGCCGCAGCCCCTTTGTACACATTGTTATAGTATTCAGGAGTGATATAAGGCATGTTCACCCCTCTTTTCTATTCTTTTTTGCTGTCTTTTTCGGCTTTTTTAGCCTTCTTCAGCTCTGCTTTAAGCTCTTTCACTTCCGCTTCTAGCGCTTCGATTTTGTCTAATGCTTCGTTGTGTTCACCGATAGGGACAGTACGCCCGCCAGTTGCACGCTTCAGAACCTTCCCGCTCTCGTCAATCTGATCATATCCGTCTCTTAAATAACCATTAACGGCCTCGTCTGAGACCGTTAAAACACGATTAAGCTGTTTCCCTTTTGCCATGTGTGAAGTACCTCCTGATTTATTACTGCGCCGCCGCTTTTGTTTTGGTTACGATTTCCGTCATAGGAGACTCGCCACCAGGCCCAACGGCTGTAACATTGATTGTCAGTTGTGTATCGGCGCTCAATCCGTTAGCTGTGTACGATAGATTTTGGGGCGCATTAGGGCGTAGCAGGCGTGATATTGAACGCCATGCCAGGTACTTTACGCTCAATAGCGAATACGTCCCAATATTTGCGCTCAAAGTATAGGAATTTGCCGCCTGTTTTCGCGCTTGGCTGATCAAGTGACACAAATTCATAGCGCTGTGGTGCAAGCATAGAATCAGGGTGAATCAGAATCATGTTAATTTGAACCGCTGAAGGATCTACAACCGCCCCCCGTGTGAAGTCGTACACTGTTTTCATTCTTGCGGACGGAACAGGCTTAACAGTGACTTCATCAAGTGAACGAACACCACGGCTGATATTGCCGTTATTGTTTGTCACTGACAAAGAACGTGAAATTTGTTGCGCGTTTTTAAGAACTGTATAGATTGGCGCAGCTACATATAAAATCCGTCCTTCCAGTGGCACTTCCGCTTCGTCCATTTGTAACATTAGTTCATCATAGACGCCCAAAACATTAGTTTCGTCAATTTTAGTCGTATCGGCTTTCCCGCCATATTGCTGGAATTCAGAATAAAGCTTTGAA
>NZ_JBHTUY010000028.1:0-3816 GCF_042793335.1 Isoptericola sp. NPDC056573 | reverse complement strand
TTGTTGTACTTCTTATCTATCCAATCCTTTAAAAAGTGTTCAATATGCTTGTATTTCGTATCTAATTTCATATTAATAATATCTAATATTTCTAGATTTGGCATAAATTATTCATCTCCTTTAATGGAGAGAGTATATACACACTTATTTTAGTTTGTCAATAATAACCTGTTATAAACATTTATACTCAGTGCGAACATAAGAGATAGGACATTTCTATCCCTGATACCCAGTTATTTCATATATAATAGGACTTTACATTCAGGAACATGTGTTCTATTATTGGTACAGAAATATTTTCTTCTCCTACCAATATGTCGCATAATGTCGAATCCTTCCTGAAAAAATTCTGAAGAAATTTGTAAAAAGGGGTAGACATGATATATCCCTTGATGGTAAGATAAGGTCATCAAAGGGAACATAAAGGAATCTGAAGCCCTTTAAAGGAAGTGATACATATGTAGAGGGAGGTACGCTTTTTGTCTAGTGAAGAGGTTTTAACAGTTAAACAGGTAGCCGAGATATTAAAAATATCTGAAAAAACGGCTCGCAAAATGCTGAACAACGGAGAAATTAAAGGTTTCAAAGTCGGTCGAGAATGGCGCGTGTCAGCTGAAAAATTCAATGAATACTTAAAACAAAATTAATTCTTTGGGGGAATTTTAAAATGACAAACACTATTAAAAACACTGAAAACACTACTGACGTATTGGCAACTGAGGACATTGCAACAGCATCACCAAGTATTTTTGAACAAGGTACACAACAAATGTTTTCAACTATCCAGGCAACGGACAGAAAGAGCAGCATCAAACTTTACAACGCGGTAAGCAACGCTGAACACTCTCTATCAGACCATATCGGAGAAGTAATTGAAATTACAGACATGGTCGCCCATGCGGTTGAATTAGAGGATGAAGTCACGAAAGAGACAATTCAGGCAATGCGCGTTGTTCTTTTAACAGCAGACGGACAAGGCTATCACAGTGTATCTCAGGGCGTAGCAAGCTCCCTACAACGTATCATTGGGATTGTAGGGCAAGGTCCTTGGACGGACGAGCCATTAAAAGTTGTTCCAAAAGAAGTTAAAACCCGCCGCGGCTTTAAAACATTGACACTTGCGCTTGTGGACTAATTAAATAGTCGCTCCGATCGGGGCGGCTTTTCTTATATTAAATTACTATATACGGAGGTTGCTAGACTTGGATAAAAACGTAATGATTTTCGACAACGGAGAACGCCGCACAGAGATTAAAGAGGATAGAGTGGAGAATATGTATTGTTTCGCTCAAAAGCTTGATGACGATACACAACAGATTATTAGTTTCACTCGTTCAGAAATGCTTGCAATAGTCTCCTATTTTCATGCTGAAGCACAAGACGAACTGTCACGCGGTTCTGTTCGCTATATTCCGACACAAAAAGCAGAAGCCATTTAAATATTAAATTGACAGGGAAATTCGTTTCCCTGTGACTTTTGTGTTTAAAGGGGGTGTCACTGGTTGGGAAGAAAAAGCGGCTGAAGAAGAAACAGCAGAAAAAACAAAATATAGCTGCCTTGAAAAAAGTCGGAATTACTGACAAAAAGGTTATAAAGGAATTAAAAAATAAACCTGCCACAGTAAATAAAATTGTTAAGAAAAAGAGTCGTAGTTTAATTGCAAATGAACGATCTGAATTAATTAAACGGTTAGGATTTAAAGTCTCCGAACATTCCGCAAAAAGGTATTGGAGCGAATCACGATTTAATGAATGGTATAACAAAGAATTAAATAAGCGGGCGAAGGCTGAAGAAAGAAAAAGAAAAGCGGCTGAAAGAAAAGCCCGACAAGCTACTGAACCCTATTTAATGATTTACTGGAAAGAAAAAACCGACACAATGATGGATGCAAATGTGATAGAGGACTTAAAACGGTCTTACAGACATGTGAGCGTTGATTATCTTATCGAATCTATAAGAGGTTTTTTAGGTGCTAAACTTCCCGCTGAAATAGGAACAATAAGTATGCATGTTGTCCCCAATAATAAAAGGAAACAGCATAAAGCATTTATGAGAAATTTTGATTCTCTTAGACTGGCTGATATGAATTCATGGATTTTGCTATATGAAGGAAAAGCCGATTTAAGGAGATATAAAGATTTATTAATTGCAATAAATGCAGGCATGAGGGTTTTATATGACAATGAAGAAAAGGCTCAATTTATTGGGGATTTAATTCAGAAATATCTCCCGCAAGTAAATATCAAAACGGCGAAACGTTTAGCGAAGGATTTACGATGGAGAGGTGGATTTTAAATGAGTAAGGAAAAAGAGAATAAAGAAAAAAGCGCAAGTAAACCCGTTAAGATACTTACGCTTGATACTGAGACGCGAGGACTTTTTGGGGAAGTCTTCCGCGTCGGATTATATGACGGTAGTAGATACCGTGCGACAAACACTTTTAAAAACCTGAAAACGGTTCTCTCACAGTATACCACAAAATACGATTGTCATGTATTTATTCATAATCTAGATTTCGACATTTCAAAAATCGCAAAGGACATTTTACCTGAAGCGGATTTAAAAAATTCGATTTTTATTAATAATGTCGTTACGGTATTTAAAACAGGTCTTAATGAATCCCAAATAACTGAAGAAAATGAAATTATTTCGCAACCTATTACATTTCATGATTCCAGCAAGCTTGTAATGGGTTCATTAAAAAAGATATGTGAGGATTTTAATATTTCGCAAGAAAAAGCAAAAATAGATTTAAAAGACCATATTTTGAAATTGGGATGGGCGCTTGACGCTGACGGAAACCCCACAAATGACCCGGGTAAATATGATGACCGGGAATCCCAAGGGAATTATTTTATGAAGGTCGATCCGTATGAACCTGAATTAAATGAATATTTACGGTTGGACTGTGTGGCATTATATGAAATTGTTACAATGCTTATTGAAATATCCGGCTTGCCGATTCATGAATTTTTAAAATGTCCTACTACCGCAAGTCTTGCAATGAAAGTATATCAAATGAATTATCCTGAAGATTATGAAAAGGCTATTTCCACGAATTACGGTTATAGCAAATGGGGCGAGTTTACAGAGGATTTTATACGCAAGGCATATTATGGTGGACGTACAGAAGTATTTCAAAGTGAATTAAATGGCGGCTTTCATTATGATGTAAATTCATTATATCCGTACGTTATGAAAGTGAACCCAATACCTATAGGGAAACCGCGTCACCATAAAGGAGACAAAGCCCGAAACGTATTTAAATATTGGTACAGCTATAGACAGGGCGGCGGTTTTTTAGAATGTGATATTCACATACCGACTACTTTACATATACCGCCTCTACCTCACAGAATGTACAAAAAATTATGTTTCCCGGTCGGTAACCTTTCAGGGATATGGACGTTTGAAGAAATTGAATTGGCGTTAGAAATGGGTGCTAAAATAAAAGAAATTCATCAATGTATTTATTTTGAAAAGACCGATTATATATTTAAAGATTTTGTCTCCTATTTTGAAGAGATTAAAAATACAAGTGATGGAGCAAAAAAGACGTTTGCAAAATTAATGCAAAATGCACTGTACGGAAAATTCGGTATGCAAAGGGTTCGGCAAACGATTTTACCTGTCACAGAAATTGAGACATGCGAAGAAAAAGGCTATCCTTATGTTGAATTATTTAACCCTGTATATGGACAAGAATTTATTGAAGCAGCCGTCCCCAGCAAAGCGCCGTATATTCAGCCGCATATAGCCGCCTACGTTACGTCATACGCGCGTATTTTATTATATAGAGGTTTAATTAAACAATT
>NZ_JBHTUY010000027.1:0-4409 GCF_042793335.1 Isoptericola sp. NPDC056573 | reverse complement strand
GATCGGGGTTATTTGCTGCGCCTGCGTTCGGATCGCTCTGTTCAGCGAAGAACTGCAGATTTAGTCTTAAAAGTCTATCTCTCATGTTAAAACCTCCCGAATGGGTAAAATACTTCTGTTTTCTTTAACGCCCACTACAGATAAACGGGCAAGAAAAAAGAGCCTTACGATAGATAAACCGTTGGCTCTTCTTTCTTGTTTGCTTCTTCAATTTTCCGCAGTGCTAAACCCATGTTAAAAACAATGGCTTCCAATTCCTCAACCTTCTTTTCTAGCTTTTCGTGATCTTTTTTCAATACAAACATGCTGCACCGCCTTAATTGTATATTTGCTCGCGCTCTCGTCGCCGTGTACGCCCTGTTTCCTCTAGGAAGGCCCTTAGCCTTGCCTGACCGTCTAAAACCTTCCTGTGTGCCCGTTTCGCGCCAATTTCATCATTCATTTTTTCGAATGTGGCAAGCTCTCTTTTGTTGTTCCTTATATTGCGTTCTAACGCCCTCTGTTTTTGGCTTTCTTTGTATGCTTTTTCGTTCCGCTCTGCATTAACAGGATGATAACGTTGTTCTGAAATGCCTGGAATGTAGGGATACTGAACATGGCCGCAGTTAATACCAAACAATCCGTCCGGTTCGCCCTTACTTGTGCTGGATAGCGCCGGATATTTCGGATCATTGCCGCTCCTGCTGAATATCCTGCCTTGATACGGGGCGCATTTGGGCCGTGCCCCTACGTGTGAGCTGATTTCTACCAAGTCCACGCCGTAACTATCAAACCTTGAGTCCTGCATTTCGTTAGCAACGTTGTTACCCATTGTTCGAATGACCGTATAAGCGTAACCTTCCGCATACCTTCGTTTGCCGTCTGCTGTTATTAATGCCGGTATTCCCTTTTGCGCCCAATCTTGCACGGTGCTTCTCAGGGCTTGTTGTGGCGTTTTTAGTCCACTGATAACCCCTGCGACTGTCTGAGTCAGTATGTCACGATACACTACCTGGCTTTGAGTCAGCATTGTCGAATTGACAAGGTTATAAATATCGGTTGCCTGCCTTGCGAATGCGTCTAGTATCTGCCATATGGCCGGATCTTGTTTGACTGGCAGTGCTGCCATAAGGGGAATACCTTGAGCTATCGCCTTTTGAAGTACCGCCTCATTCGCTTCTATGCCTTCCATGCCAATGTTCTGAAGGATTTCACGGATCTTCTTTTGTGTAAGCTTACTTTTCTTTGATATGGCCCGTATATTCTCCCGTGTGAGTCCGCCGATCTGTTCTAGCTTCAGCGCATACCATTGATTAACGTCCGCTTCCAAGGCTTTTGTATCCTTCGCCAGCAGCGCGCCAATGTTCTCTAATATCTCCGTCTGAATGGACGAATATATCTGAACGATAGGCCAGGACAATTGTTCCGCTTTCTCAGGTGTTACGCGTGCCATCAGACACCGCCGCCGCCAATTTCACTAACATCTGGCAGCTCGGTTGCCGCTTCTTCCTTCGCTTCTTTGATAAGCTCCCGCGCTTTCTCTTCAGGCACTTTGAGAATGTGCATAAGGCCCATATAACGAGGCATCAGCCCGCTGTTAACTAACTTCAGATAGAAGTTGGCGTTGGCATCCCGATCCTCTGCAATAGAGTCGTCAAAGTCAACGGTCACATCATAGTCAGGAGGGACAGTAAACACCTTGTAAAGCTTTGCGATCTCGCAAATAGTGGTAATAATATTTATAATTCCCTCTTCGATCACAGTCTCATGGCTGTTCTTCGTTTGGAATGTCTTGCTGTTCTCACTGACTACCTCAGTAGCCGTTTTTACGCCCTGACCATCAAAAGAGAACACGCCAGGACTAAACCCTATTTGCATTGCGAAAAGATCCAATAGGGATTGAATAGCCTTAACGTGTTCTTCTACTCTCAGCTCAATAGAGTTGTCAACAATCTGTTGCCTGTCTACATCTTCAAAGTTGAAAGCCTCGTATACTTCGTCACTAGCGTCAAAATAACGGTGAAATTCCTCGGTTTCTGCGTTAACAACTGTCCTGATAGCTGAGTGTGGAACAATGATACGCTTTTTACCCAACCTGAATTCACGGTGATAGCTGTCAAAGGCTGTATCCAGGGCTTTTATTGTGTCGATAGCATTCGCATATAGCGAAACACCTAAAGGGCTTTGCAAATCAATGTTATTTGCTATGTTTGGCTTGAAATAAACAAACAAAGGGCGTGAAAGTCCTTCGATAGTCGCTTCCTTGGCTAAATCGGGATAAAGTGTGTCAAGCGCTACCTCTATTCCCAATTCACTGTTATTATCCGATTGGAACAGCTGATTTTTAATGACATATATTTCGCCATCCCATTGATGCCATTCGAGTAGCGTGTACCACTTATTGCCCCTCTTCGACACAGTTAGGAACACACCTTCCGTTATATCGCCGTTTGAATATGCCAATGGGATAAAGCAATCGGCAGTAACATAACTGATCTTTATTCTCTTTTGCCCCGCCCTATCCGTATCAACGTATGCTTTGAGAACCAGGCCACCAAGGGCAAACATGTTTTCCAGGCGATCTTGAAACAGCTTATAGAATTTGTTGTATTTAAAAACGCCTTCTATCTCTTTAGAAAGCTTTTCATTTGAAATATTAATCGCGCATTTTTCGTTAAAGATAAGGCTCGCCATTTCTTTACTGGCTACTTTCGCCATTCCCAACGTAAACATGCGCCGTGTGCGTTTGCCGCCCTCAATGGTTGTAAATTCTACCTTGTGGAATGGTTCGCCGTTGTATTGATCAAGTTCCCCTTTGTACAATGGCAACCACACGTTTTCTATCATCTGATAAAAATCATCATCCACCGGAAGGGCCTGAATGTTTGAAACTGACTTGATATTCTTGATCAGCCCCATTTTCTGCATCACCGCCTTTACTTTTGCAATTAGGCTTTTGAACATTGTGTCACCGCCCTATTTCACATACTCTTTATAAAAATAGTTCACGCTGTATCTGAACTCGTCCATGCTGTGGTTGTTCTCGTCAATCGGCTTGCCGTTGTCGTCTCGACAATATAGCCCGCTTTCCTTGATGAAGTGGTAATGATCGTACTTTTCATCATCCACCAACCGGAACATGTCTTTTGTTATGGTGTTCTGCGCCCGCTCGATACCAACCTCAATACCTTGTGAAGTGCCCCTAATGTCTTTAGCGTTATTGTCCGCCTTGGACGTATCAACGCCTATGAGGTGCAGCTCTTCACGCAATGACTTACAGGCTGGATCGACAAAGAACCTCGTATACCGCATCTGATATTTGTCAGTGCAGTATTTTATGAACTCTTTTATCTCTCTTGCGTAAATACTCATTGCCTTCACTTGTCCGGTTTCAGCGCCTGAATGGTAGTAATGAGCCACGCGATTTAAACGGCGTATCAGTTTCCCTTCTGTGTTCCGGAATGACGTTACGATATTACATGAGACACTTGTCGCGTCAGACTGCCCGCCGTCAGCTGCAAAGTACATTTGTATCGGCTTACCGATCAATGTCCTTTCTGTGTGCGCCTCAAGGTCAAGCATTCCGTATATTACGCCTTGTGGGTTAACCCGCTTCCCTTCCCAATCTCGCTTTAATAGGTACGGGTTCTTCTTCAGCGTGTCGTAAATCTCTTGTTTCCTGTCGTCAGTCAAAATAGGGTTGTCGTGGATCGTCCAATGTTGCCAGCGTGTGTCTTGCACCTCAAACACATCTTTAATGACCGGATGATTCGGGGCCGGTGGGTTCAAGTCTGCCAGGTGATAGCGCATCTTTGCCGCGAACGTCCGCCGGAAGCATTCCTGAATCATATCCATGTGTAGCAGATTGATCTCACAGAACACGACTGAGCCAAGCGACATACCTGTAATAGCTTTAACGCTGTCCGCTTTACCGCCGCCCTTGTAATAGACTTTCTTTGTCCCTGTCGGCGTCTGTACCTCTAAATGATCACCTAAATCATCATGCTTCACTTTGGCAAGGTTGCCGAACTGATGTTTAAGGCCCGTCCCGTCACCGTCAATAAAGAGCCTGTATGCTTGCTCCTGGTTATAGGCAACGACCAAATGGTTTTGATCCGGCGTTAGCGACAAATAAAGAGCATAGCGAAAATGGCCCGCTGTCGTCTTTCCTGACCGTGGCGTGCCTTCGTTTGCTTCTAATGTACGATCAAAAGGTCTTGTTATGATGTCCTGCTGCTTCGGTGAAAACTTAATTTCCATCGTCTCCACCTTTATTCACGGCTTTATACAACTCTGCAACCTGTGCAATAAGGGCAGTGTCGCCTTTATCGCCTTTAAGCAGCTTTGTCCGCTCTTTCGCAAGCTCGGTATCTGCCTTGATCTTGTTTGTCTGCGCCTTCGTCTGATTGTCTTTGATCTCAGACTCTTTG
>NZ_JBHTUY010000026.1:0-4672 GCF_042793335.1 Isoptericola sp. NPDC056573 | reverse complement strand
AAGGGAGCTTGACTGCGAGACCTACAAGTCGAGCAGGGACGAAAGTCGGGCTTAGTGATCCGGTGGTTCCGCATGGAAGGGCCATCGCTCAACGGATAAAAGCTACCCCGGGGATAACAGGCTTATCTCCCCCAAGAGTCCACATCGACGGGGAGGTTTGGCACCTCGATGTCGGCTCATCGCATCCTGGGGCTGTAGTCGGTCCCAAGGGTTGGGCTGTTCGCCCATTAAAGCGGTACGCGAGCTGGGTTCAGAACGTCGTGAGACAGTTCGGTCCCTATCCGTCGCGGGCGCAGGAAATTTGAGAGGAGCTGTCCTTAGTACGAGAGGACCGGGATGGACGCACCGCTGGTGTACCAGTTGTTCTGCCAAGGGCATCGCTGGGTAGCTATGTGCGGACGGGATAAGTGCTGAAAGCATCTAAGCATGAAGCCCCCCTCAAGATGAGATTTCCCATACCGCAAGCTAGTAAGATCCCTGAAAGATGATCAGGTTGATAGGTCTGAGGTGGAAGTGTGGCGACACATGGAGCTGACAGATACTAATCGATCGAGGACTTAACCATATTTTTGAATGATGTCACACCTGTTATCTAGTTTTGAGAGAACACCTCTCTAAGAGCGGAAAAGGTAAGGAAACTCCGCTAAGGGCTCTCACATCCTGTGAGAAACGCCCAGTACCTTCATCCTGAAGGCATTTGTTTGGTGGCGATAGCGAAGAGGTCACACCCGTTCCCATACCGAACACGGAAGTTAAGCTCTTCAGCGCCGATGGTAGTCGGGGGTTTCCCCCTGTGAGAGTAGGACGCCGCCAAGCATTACTTTTATCATCGCGGGGTGGAGCAGTTCGGTAGCTCGTCGGGCTCATAACCCGAAGGTCGCAGGTTCAAATCCTGTCCCCGCAACCAAATGGTCCCGTGGTGTAGTGGTTAACATGCCTGCCTGTCACGCAGGAGATCGCCGGTTCGACCCCGGTCGGGACCGCCACTTTTGTTTATACCACCATTAGTGGTTTTATATATAGTTTTGGCTCGGTAGCTCAGTCGGTAGAGCAGAGGACTGAAAATCCTCGTGTCGGCGGTTCGATTCCGTCCCGAGCCACCATTTTTTTATGCCGACTTAGCTCAATTGGTAGAGCAACTGACTTGTAATCAGTAGGTTGGGGGTTCAAGTCCTCTAGTCGGCACCACTTTCAAAATGAGCCATTAGCTCAGTTGGTAGAGCATCTGACTTTTAATCAGAGGGTCGAAGGTTCGAGTCCTTCATGGCTCACCACTTTTTATGGCCCGTTGGTCAAGCGGTTAAGACACCGCCCTTTCACGGCGGTAACACGGGTTCGAATCCCGTACGGGTCACCACTTTTGGAGGATTAGCTCAGCTGGGAGAGCACCTGCCTTACAAGCAGGGGGTCGGCGGTTCGATCCCGTCATCCTCCACCATATATGTCGGAGGGGTAGCGAAGTGGCTAAACGCGGCGGACTGTAAATCCGCTCCTTCGGGTTCGGCAGTTCGAATCTGCCCCCCTCCACCATTCTTAATTAATGGGCTATAGCCAAGCGGTAAGGCAACGGACTTTGACTCCGTCATGCGTTGGTTCGAATCCAGCTAGCCCAGTCTCACTTTTTATATCAACTGCATATAATGTATTAAGTCCATTAAAAATGCGGAAGTAGTTCAGTGGTAGAACACCACCTTGCCAAGGTGGGGGTCGCGGGTTCGAATCCCGTCTTCCGCTCCAACTATACCATCCACGCCGGGGTGGTGGAATTGGCAGACACACAGGACTTAAAATCCTGCGGTAGGTGACTACCGTGCCGGTTCAAGTCCGGCCCTCGGCATTATGTTTTGCGCCCGTAGCTCAATTGGATAGAGCGTTTGACTACGGATCAAAAGGTTAGGGGTTCGACTCCTCTCGGGCGCGCCATATCTGTTAATAGAATAGATAGGAAATCGGGAAGTAGCTCAGCTTGGTAGAGCACATGGTTTGGGACCATGGGGTCGCAGGTTCGAATCCTGTCTTCCCGACCATTTTCATGGGGCCTTAGCTCAGCTGGGAGAGCGCCTGCTTTGCACGCAGGAGGTCAGCGGTTCGATCCCGCTAGGCTCCACCAATTGAAACAATCACGTTGTGATTGGGACAACTTGTTCCTTGAAAACTAGATAATAGATAGAAGGCAATTAATTTTTTCAAAGCATCAGTAAGATCTTTTTTAACGGTTAAGTTAGAAAGGGCGCACGGTGGATGCCTTGGCACTAGGAGCCGATGAAGGACGGGACGAACACCGATATGCTTCGGGGAGCTGTAAGCAAGCTTTGATCCGGAGATTTCCGAATGGGGAAACCCACCACTCGTAATGGAGTGGTATCCATATCTGAATTCATAGGATATGAGAAGGCAGACCCGGGGAACTGAAACATCTAAGTACCCGGAGGAAGAGAAAGCAAATGCGATTTCCTGAGTAGCGGCGAGCGAAACGGAACTAGCCCAAACCAAGAGGCTTGCCTCTTGGGGTTGTAGGACATTCTATACGGAGTTACAAAGGAACGAGGTAGATGAAGAGGTCTGGAAAGGCCCGCCATAGGAGGTAACAGCCCTGTAGTCAAAACTTCGTTCTCTCCTGAGTGGATCCTGAGTACGGCGGAACACGTGAAATTCCGTCGGAATCCGGGAGGACCATCTCCCAAGGCTAAATACTCCCTAGTGACCGATAGTGAACCAGTACCGTGAGGGAAAGGTGAAAAGCACCCCGGAAGGGGAGTGAAAGAGATCCTGAAACCGTGTGCCTACAAGTAGTCAGAGCCCGTTAACGGGTGATGGCGTGCCTTTTGTAGAATGAACCGGCGAGTTACGATCCCGTGCAAGGTTAAGCAGAAGATGCGGAGCCGCAGCGAAAGCGAGTCTGAATAGGGCGCATGAGTACGTGGTCGTAGACCCGAAACCAGGTGATCTACCCATGTCCAGGGTGAAGTTCAGGTAACACTGAATGGAGGCCCGAACCCACGCACGTTGAAAAGTGCGGGGATGAGGTGTGGGTAGCGGAGAAATTCCAATCGAACCTGGAGATAGCTGGTTCTCTCCGAAATAGCTTTAGGGCTAGCCTCAAGGTAAGAGTCTTGGAGGTAGAGCACTGATTGGACTAGGGGCCCCTACCGGGTTACCGAATTCAGTCAAACTCCGAATGCCAATGACTTATCCTTGGGAGTCAGACTGCGAGTGATAAGATCCGTAGTCGAAAGGGAAACAGCCCAGACCGCCAGCTAAGGTCCCAAAGTATACGTTAAGTGGAAAAGGATGTGGAGTTGCTTAGACAACCAGGATGTTGGCTTAGAAGCAGCCACCATTTAAAGAGTGCGTAATAGCTCACTGGTCGAGTGACTCTGCGCCGAAAATGTACCGGGGCTAAACGTATCACCGAAGCTGCGGACTGTTCTTCGAACAGTGGTAGGAGAGCGTTCTAAGGGCTGTGAAGCCAGACCGGAAGGACTGGTGGAGCGCTTAGAAGTGAGAATGCCGGTATGAGTAGCGAAAGAGGGGTGAGAATCCCCTCCACCGAATGCCTAAGGTTTCCTGAGGAAGGCTCGTCCGCTCAGGGTTAGTCGGGACCTAAGCCGAGGCCGAAAGGCGTAGGCGATGGACAACAGGTTGATATTCCTGTACCACCTCCTCACCATTTGAGCAATGGGGGGACGCAGGAGGATAGGGTAAGCGCGGTATTGGATATCCGCGTCCAAGCAGTTAGGCTGGGAAATAGGCAAATCCGTTTCCCATAAGGCTGAGCTGTGATGGCGAGCGAAATATAGTAGCGAAGTTCCTGATTCCACACTGCCAAGAAAAGCCTCTAGCGAGGTGAGAGGTGCCCGTACCGCAAACCGACACAGGTAGGCGAGGAGAGAATCCTAAGGTGATCGAGAGAACTCTCGTTAAGGAACTCGGCAAAATGACCCCGTAACTTCGGGAGAAGGGGTGCTCTGTTAGGGTGCAAGCCCGAGAGAGCCGCAGTGAATAGGCCCAGGCGACTGTTTAGCAAAAACACAGGTCTCTGCGAAGCCGTAAGGCGAAGTATAGGGGCTGACGCCTGCCCGGTGCTGGAAGGTTAAGAGGAGCGCTTAGCGTAAGCGAAGGTGCGAATTGAAGCCCCAGTAAACGGCGGCCGTAACTATAACGGTCCTAAGGTAGCGAAATTCCTTGTCGGGTAAGTTCCGACCCGCACGAAAGGCGCAACGATCTGGGCACTGTCTCAACGAGAGACTCGGTGAAATTATAGTACCTGTGAAGATGCAGGTTACCCGCGACAGGACGGAAAGACCCCGTGGAGCTTTACTGCAGCCTGATATTGAATGTTGGTACAGCTTGTACAGGATAGGTAGGAGCCTTGGAAACCGGAGCGCCAGCTTCGGTGGAGGCATCGGTGGGATACTACCCTGGCTGTATTGACCTTCTAACCCGCCGCCCTTATCGGGCGGGGAGACAGTGTCAGGTGGGCAGTTTGACTGGGGCGGTCGCCTCCTAAAGTGTAACGGAGGCGCCCAAAGGTTCCCTCAGAATGGTTGGAAATCATTCGTAGAGTGCAAAGGCATAAGGGAGCTTGACTGCGAGACCTACAAGTCGAGCAGGGACGAAAGTCGGGCTTAGTGATCCGGTGGTTCCGCATGGAAGGGCCATCGCTCAACGG
>NZ_JBHTUY010000025.1:0-5327 GCF_042793335.1 Isoptericola sp. NPDC056573 | reverse complement strand
GGGGTATGCGAAAGGCCCACCCCGGTGTGGGGTGGGCCTTTCGTGAATGGGTGTCCGGCGGCGTCCTACTCTCCCACCCCCTCGCGAGGGCAGTACCATCGGCGCTGAAGGGCTAAGCTTCCGGGTTCGGAATGGGACCGGGCGTTTCCCCGACGCTATGACCGCCGTAACAGTATCGAGTTGTCCAGGTCACCCCCTGGTTCCACGGTTGTGGTAGGGGGGTGGTGCCCGTTTCTCGGGAACCGCACAGTGGACGCGAAGCAGTGTTATTGACCAAACAGTGTTTGGTAGGTGTGTGAAGTTGTTGGCTTATTAGTACCGGTCAGCTCCGACAGTCTTTGGTCCTGTCTTCCACATCCGGCCTATCTACCCAGTGGTCTAGCTGGGTGCCTTCACCCCACGAGGGGGATGGAAACCTCATCTTGAAGCAGGCTTCCCGCTTAGATGCTTTCAGCGGTTATCCCTTCCGAACGTAGCTAACCAGCCGTGCTCCTGGCGGAACAACTGGCACACCAGAGGTTCGTCCGTCCCGGTCCTCTCGTACTAGGGACAGCCCTTCTCAAGTTTCCTGCGCGCGCAGCGGATAGGGACCGAACTGTCTCACGACGTTCTAAACCCAGCTCGCGTACCGCTTTAATGGGCGAACAGCCCAACCCTTGGGACCTACTCCAGCCCCAGGATGCGACGAGCCGACATCGAGGTGCCAAACCATGCCGTCGATATGGACTCTTGGGCAAGATCAGCCTGTTATCCCCGGGGTACCTTTTATCCGTTGAGCGACGGCGCTTCCACAAGCCACCGCCGGATCACTAGTTCCGACTTTCGTCCCTGCTCGACCTGTCGGTCTCACAGTCAAGCTCCCTTGTGCACTTGCACTCGACACCTGATTGCCAACCAGGCTGAGGGAACCTTTGAGCGCCTCCGTTACATTTTGGGAGGCAACCGCCCCAGTTAAACTACCCACCAGGCACTGTCCCTGATCCGGATTACGGACCGAGGTTAGATGGTCGATGTGGCCAGAGTGGTATTTCAACGTTGACTCCTCCCGACCTGGCGGCCGGGATTCATAGTCTCCCACCTATCCTACACAAGCCACACCGAACACCAATACCAAGCTATAGTAAAGGTCCCGGGGTCTTTCCGTCCTGCTGCGCGTAACGAGCATCTTTACTCGTAGTGCAATTTCGCCGAGCTCGCGGTTGAGACAGCGGAGAAGTCGTTACGCCATTCGTGCAGGTCGGAACTTACCCGACAAGGAATTTCGCTACCTTAGGATGGTTATAGTTACCACCGCCGTTTACTGGGGCTTAAATTCTGGGCTTCACCGAAGTTGACCCGTCCTCTTAACCTTCCAGCACCGGGCAGGCGTCAGTCCGTATACATCGTCTTGCGACTTCGCACGGACCTGTGTTTTTAGTAAACAGTCGCTTCTCCCTGGTCTCTGCGGCCCTCCCCGCTTCCCACCGCAAGGGTGTTCACGGTTCGGGCCCCCCTTCTCCCGAAGTTACGGGGGCATTTTGCCGAGTTCCTTAACCACGATTCGCTCGATCGCCTTGGTATTCTCTACCTGACCACCTGAGTCGGTTTGGGGTACGGGCGGCTAGAACCTCGCGTCGAGGCTTTTCTTGGCAGCAGAGGATCACCCGTTTCCCGCATACGCGGTCACTATCAGTTCTCACCCTATGTGCTTCGCGGATTTGCCTACGAAGCGGGCTACAACCTTGGACGTGGACTACCATCGCCACGCCGGGCTACCTTCCTGCGTCACCCCTGTTAACACGCTTACCTACTACCGGTTCGGGTCCCACGCCGCGCCCGTCGGCGCCACCCGAAGGTGACTGTGACGGGTTTGGGATGGTTAGCATCACCGGGCTCGGTATGGGCGGTTCTTCGCCGGTAGGAGAATATCAACTCCTTGTCCATCGACTACGCCTGTCGGCCTCGCCTTAGGTCCCGACTTACCCAGGGCGGATTAACCTGGCCCTGGAACCCTTGGTCATTCGGCGGACGGGTTTCTCACCCGTCATTCGCTACTCATGCCTGCATTCTCACTCGTGTGGGCTCCACCACTAGGTCACCCTGCAGCTTCACTGCCCACACGACGCTCCCCTACCCACCCACACACCTGAACACCGATCAAGTCGGTGCTGGGTCATTGTGTGAGTGCCACGGCTTCGGCGGTGTACTTGAGCCCCGCTACATTGTCGGCGCGGAATCACTTGACCAGTGAGCTATTACGCACTCTTTCAAGGGTGGCTGCTTCTAAGCCAACCTCCTGGTTGTCTGTGCAACTCCACATCCTTTCCCACTGAGCACACGCTTAGGGGCCTTAGCCGATGATCTGGGCTGTTTCCCTCTCGACTACGAAGCTTATCCCCCGCAGTCTCACTGCCACGCTATGTCTTACCGGCATTCGGAGTTTGGCTGACGTCAGTAACCTGGTAGGGCCCATTAGCCATCCAGTAGCTCTACCTCCGGCAAGAAACACGTGACGCTGCACCTAAATGCATTTCGGGGAGAACCAGCTATCACGAAGTTTGATTGGCCTTTCACCCCTAACCACAGGTCATCCCCTCAGTTTTCAACCTAAGTGGGTTCGGTCCTCCACGCCGTCTTACCGGCGCTTCAACCTGCCCATGGCTAGATCACTTCGCTTCGGGTCTAGACCCGGCGACTGTATCGCCCTATTCGGACTCGCTTTCGCTACGGCTTCCCCACACGGGTTAACCTCGCCACCGAGCACTAACTCGCAGGCTCATTCTTCAAAAGGCACGCCGTCACCCCTGCTAGGGAGGCTCCGACGGATTGTAGGCACACGGTTTCAGGTACTATTTCACTCCCCTCCCGGGGTACTTTTCACCTTTCCCTCACGGTACTAGTCCGCTATCGGTCACTAGGTAGTATTTAGGCTTAGCAAGTGGTCTTGCCAGATTCACACGAGATTTCTCGGGCCCCGTGCTACTTGGGATCCCCTCAACCAGGCCGCACCATTTCGTCTACGGGACTCACACCCACTACGGTCCGCCTTTCAATGCGGTTCGACTATGACACGGCTTTCTTACTGGCTACCAGACTGTCAGATCTGGTCAGAAGGTCCCACAACCCCGCATGTGCAACGCCTGACAGCTTGACACACACACGGTTTGGCCTCATCCGCTTTCGCTCGCCACTACTCACGGAATATCTCTTCCTGTCGGTACTGAGATGTTTCACTTCCCGACGTTCCCCCCTGCACCCTATGTATTCAGATGCAGGTGACTGGGCATGACCCCAGCCGGGTTCCCCCATTCGGACACCCTCGGATCACAGCTCGTTTGCCAACTCCCCGAGGCTTATCGCAGGCTACCACGTCCTTCTTCGGCTCCTAGTGCCAAGGCATCCACCCTGTGCCCTTAAAAACTTCGACACACTACAATATTTCACAGAGATCAAGAAACTAGTCGAAACAAATCAACCAGTCATTGAACATCTGGGATGCTCGCGTCCACTGTGCAGTTCTCAAGCAACGGACGACCCGCAGACCCCCGGCACGCCTACCCCCACCAGACACGATCCCCAGAAGCTCACGCTCCCAGGGACCACACCCCGTGCAGGCGGTTCACACCCGACCCACGACCCGTATCCATCAAGACCCCCGACCACCCACCCGCACCACCCCACAGGGGCGATCCGAACAGAGCGGGCCGATTGCCTCAGGACCCAACAGTGTGCTTGCGAACCAGACCAACCCCCCACCACCAGCGTTCCCCCACCCAGCCCGAAGACTGCCAGCCCGAAGACTGCCGACCCCGAAGAGCCACGATGTGTACTAGCCGGCGACCGAACGCCGAACCGATCCTTCTAGTCAATGTTCCACCCGTGAGCAACCACCAGACACTCAAACGGCGCCTCAGATGGTCTGCCTGACCCCCACCCCACCACCAGACCCACCAGACAACCTGGCAGACCCGATCGCGAAGCTACGCGGGGGTATCAGATGCTCCTTAGAAAGGAGGTGATCCAGCCGCACCTTCCGGTACGGCTACCTTGTTACGACTTAGTCCCAATCGCCAGTCCCACCTTCGACCACTCCCCCCGGAAAACCGGTTGGGCCATGAGCTTCGGGTGTTACCAACTTTCGTGACTTGACGGGCGGTGTGTACAAGGCCCGGGAACGTATTCACCGCAGCGTTGCTGATCTGCGATTACTAGCGACTCCGACTTCATGGGGTCGAGTTGCAGACCCCAATCCGAACTGAGACCGGCTTTTTGGGATTCGCTCCACCTTACGGTATCGCAGCCCTCTGTACCGGCCATTGTAGCATGCGTGAAGCCCAAGACATAAGGGGCATGATGATTTGACGTCATCCCCACCTTCCTCCGAGTTGACCCCGGCAGTCTCCCATGAGTCCCCGGCATAACCCGCTGGCAACATAGGACGAGGGTTGCGCTCGTTGCGGGACTTAACCCAACATCTCACGACACGAGCTGACGACAACCATGCACCACCTGTATACGAGTGTCCAAAGAGTCCGCTATCTCTAGCGTGTTCTCGTACATGTCAAGCCTTGGTAAGGTTCTTCGCGTTGCATCGAATTAATCCGCATGCTCCGCCGCTTGTGCGGGCCCCCGTCAATTCCTTTGAGTTTTAGCCTTGCGGCCGTACTCCCCAGGCGGGGCACTTAATGCGTTAGCTGCGGCACGGAACTCGTGGAATGAGCCCCACACCTAGTGCCCAACGTTTACGGCATGGACTACCAGGGTATCTAATCCTGTTCGCTCCCCATGCTTTCGCTCCTCAGCGTCAGTTGCGGCCCAGAGACCTGCCTTCGCCATCGGTGTTCCTCCTGATATCTGCGCATTCCACCGCTACACCAGGAATTCCAGTCTCCCCTACCGCACTCTAGTCTGCCCGTACCCGATGCAAGCCCGAGGTTGAGCCTCGGGATTTCACACCAGACGCGACAGACCGCCTACGAGCTCTTTACGCCCAATAATTCCGGACAACGCTTGCGCCCTACGTATTACCGCGGCTGCTGGCACGTAGTTAGCCGGCGCTTCTTCTGCAGGTACCGTCACTTGCGCTTCTTCCCTGCTGAAAGAGGTTTACAACCCGAAGGCCGTCATCCCTCACGCGGCGTCGCTGCATCAGGCTTTCGCCCATTGTGCAATATTCCCCACTGCTGCCTCCCGTAGGAGTCTGGGCCGTGTCTCAGTCCCAGTGTGGCCGGTCGCCCTCTCAGGCCGGCTACCCGTCGACGCCTTGGTAGGCCATCACCCCACCAACAAGCTGATAGGCCGCGAGCCCATCCCCCACCGAAAAACTTTCCAACCCACACCATGCGATG
>NZ_JBHTUY010000024.1:0-9292 GCF_042793335.1 Isoptericola sp. NPDC056573 | reverse complement strand
AACAGAAATAGGACAAAAGGAGGATTTATTTTCTATGCCAAAAGAACTAGAAGAAAAAGAAGAAAAATCGTCTGCTGAAGAAACACCGAAAAAAGAGGAACAGGAGGACGCGCCAAAATGGGCAAAGAATCTGCTACAGGACATCCAAAACCTGATGGGAACAAAGGAACAGCCGCAGGGACAAGCACAGGAAATTCCAGTACCGGAACCGCCAAAAGTGGAGGAACCGGAGGAAGAGGAACAGCCAGCACCAAGCAAAGCGAAAACGCTCCTCGGGTGGTTATGGTAGATGTGCCGGGAAGTGACCAGGAGGAACAGCCGAAAAAGAAACGCGGTCGCCCTCCTGGTACTGGCACGAAAAAGAAAAGCGCAGCCAAGAAAAAGACGGCGGGCAATGTTGATTCATCCCAGCTGAAAATGCTGTTACTGACGACAAGCGCGATCGTGGCAGCACGACCTGGGATGGAAGACTTTGCATTAACCGCCGATGAAGCCGAACAGATATGTACGCCACTCGCAAACATCATGGCGAAGTCTGAAGGCGTGGCGGGTGTCGCCAGTGAGTATGCAGACCATATAGCGTTACTCATTGCGTGCTTTACGATCTTTATACCTAAATTCATTATGTGGAAATCCAAACAACCTAAAAAGAAAGAGGTACAGAAAAATGTCTTGCCAAAACGAGAACTACCAAAACAACCAACAGAACAACGAGGAAATGAAAGCGCGCCTGAAAGAACTAATCAAAAGCCTGCTGAACGATCTGGGGAACCCACTAGTAAGCAATTTGGCGGCTCCTTACATCAACTCATCCCTTTCGGAGGATATTGATGTCTTAAAATTCCTCAACCATTTAGAGGGGATGATCGACTATGTCCGGTATGGTGACGCTGAAGCAAGGTGACTTCTATTACAACATCCCCATGCATGAATACAGCCGTTATTGGTTTGAACACTTGGACATTATCGAACAGGGCGAGGAATTTTTAGTTGTGGAGAAAATCCCTTACGACAAAATCCCGAAACCGTCCATCATGGCTGCTATGAAAAGAGGTAAAGGCGTGAAGCGTGTTGTGAAAGCTTACAGCACGAAAGGAAGTGGAAAACATGCGAATGACAATTGGCGATGACGAACACGTTTTTATCTGTGGTCAAACCGGTACAGGTAAATCGGTTGTCGCTGAGGTATATCTCGCTGGGAAAGACCATGTGGTAAAGCTTGATACGAAAGGCGAAGTACACGAGCGCCGCAAGAAACGGCAGGAATTGTGGCATGGCTTGCAGGAAGGTAAGGACTTTACTGTGGTTCACCGATTGGAAGACGTGTCCGAGGTCGAGACGCCGAAAATTATCTATTGCCCGGTCGCTGAAGAATTAGAGCCGGAATATTACAACGCGCTCATGAGCTGGGTGTACAAGCGTGAAAATACGATTCTATGGATAGACGAATTAATGGAAGTCGCGCCAAGCGCCCATAACTACCCGAAAGAATTGAAAGCCTTATACACGCGCGGGCGTTCGAAAGAAGCAGTCGTTTGGGCTTGTACCCAGCGCCCAACAGACATTCCGGTCATTGCTATGGCCAACAGTTCACACTATTTCATTTTCACCATGCAAAACCCGGATGACCGTAAAAAGATTGTGAAAGCAACAGGGATGCCGCAATTTATGGAGCAACCCGGCGGGCACAATTTTTGGTATTGGAAAGTGGGTATGCAAAACCCGGTACTAGCAAAATTGAAGCTTTAAAGGAGGTGATGACTTGGAGACACGAAAATTTGCAGGTGTCGGGCTGAAGAACATGATTGTCATTGCGCTATTCACAATGATGGTCATTGTCGTAACAAAGGTTATTGTCACGAAGCATCCGGTTAACGGTGTGACGCAATTAGTAAACGCAGTATAAGGAGGAAAAAAGCATGAAGGTTAAATGGTTAGTTCATACGTTCATTACTGTATTTATCACGATGGTTTTCATGTGGATTATTAAGAAAGCTTCAGCAAAATATCATATCCCGGTTGTATCTACAATCGCGGCAGAAGTCTAAGGAGGAATTTTAATTTATGGCAACTCAACAGCAACTATCAGCACAGGCAAAGGCTCAACTATTCTCGCAGGCTACCCGCCAAACATGGCAGATGATGGGTACACAGACAGTGACAGAGGACGCACAAACGGTATCATTCAACCTACCGAAAGTACGCCTGCTATCACAAATTTTAGTTGAATTTGACGCGACTGTCTCTCTCAAATCGCAGAACGCGGCAATTCCAACTAAACCATTTTCACCATACCAGATTATCAGAAATATTGCACTGGAATTAAACAGTGGATTCCGTCCTTTTGTTGTGTCAGGCGAAGCCCTTCACCTATACAGCTTAAACCGATTGAATCCAGACGTTCTATTACCTGCATCAAGTCCGCGGGCGTTATCTTACATTGAAACAGCCGCGAGCACGTCAGGTAAAGACGCGCGTATTAAATTCCAAGTCGCGCTGCCATTAACTTTAAACCAACGTGACCCGGTCGGTCTTATCTTGCTACAAAACGAGGAGACAACCGTTTCCCTTCAGATTGATACAGCACGCGCGCAAGACGCGTATCAGTTGGCTACTGGAGACACCGTTACACTGAAGCAATTGAAAATCACGCCGACAATTGAAACGTTCTCCGTCCCTTCTGTACCACAAGCTATGCCGGATATTTCTGTCCTGAAGCTTGTAAACGAAAAAGGCGAACAGTTCACCGGGAACGGTCAAAATATCGTGAAGCTTCAGACAGGGACGATCTACCGTAAACTCATGTTTTACTTTACGGATGAGTCAGGCAACCCGCTGAAGGACAGCGACTTTGCGGGCAACTTGGAATTGGTATTTAACCAAGCCGACATCCCTTACAGCATTAAGCCGTCAGCACTTGCAGCCCGAAATCATTCGGACTTGGGTTATGTCTTACCGGATGGGGTTTATGTGTTTGACTTCTCTAACCAAGGCTTGCCAAACCTCGGCGGCTCTCGTGACTATATTGACACCGAACGTCTTACAGAGTTTTGGATTCGCTTCAATACTCAAAAAGGCGGGCGCGTGAAAATCGTTGCTGAAAAGCTTTCACGCTTGCATTAATACACGCGGGAGGGCTTTTCCCTCCTTTTCTTATTTGACTACTACGAAGGAGGATTTATATGAACGCACCATCACAAATGGGTCTAGGTGAAATGTTCTACCATGCCGCAGACTTATATCCAAACATGGGGTTTATGAGTACCCGAACGTCTACAGTTCCCGAAGCTGAAGATCAAATGTCTCTTGTCGATGATGAGGACACAGCAAAAGAGCATGACGTAAAGCAAGACCCTATTACATCAAAACAAATCTTGCTGGGGTTCGGCATTGTGTTCCTTGTCGTATTCCTATTCTCGGCAAGGGTGTAGGGGGTGTGACTTGTGGAGCAAATCTATTCAATCCTATTAAATAACGGAGCCATGGGCGTAATGCTCGCGTGGTTCATGTTCAAACAATCAAAGGATAACGAACAGACACGGGAAATTCTAACCGATCTGAAAATGGTTATTTCAAAAATCGGGGGTGCGTCAAGCAATGACTAAAATTCTTGTTCTCACCGTTATTATCATCGTGTTTTGGTTCTTCTTTATCCGCCGCAAAAAGAAGGGATAACACATGGAAAAAGGTCTTTTGTTTTTCACGCTGGCGCTCACAGCCATATGGATTATTCTTGATGACTTTTATGGCGGCAAACACCTGTCAAAGATGGCACAGAAAATGACGCCTGACATTTCTACACCGATGGACGTTGTAAAAGATGGTTGGGAATCTACAAAAGAAACCGTCGACGAAGCCGGAAAGACAGCGAAAAAGGCAGTTGAAAAAGCGACAGGATACGACACGTATAAAAAGTATCAAAAGATGAAGCCGGAGCAGAAAAAGAAAGTCAAAAAAGCCGCTAAAGACAGTTTCATAGATGGGTTTTGGAACGGTCTTAAACGCGGTTTTGGCTTGAAGTAAAGGGGTGATTCTATGCAAGAGTTTACAAAGTCTATGCGGTTTATTATCACCTTTCTCTTTTTCGTTATCCTGCTGGGTATGTTCACAAATGAAAAAATAACGTACACGTTCTTGGTACTTGTTCTCGCAAGTATGGCAGTCCTGAACGTTGACAAGGTAAAACAAATCATGGGAGGTCTTGTGGATGGTTAACAAGTTTTTTGACGTGATTGCGGGTATCGGGATTCTCATTGGTATTTATCTGTTCCTGAAAAATGCCAAGTCTACGACTTCCATTATCAGCACAATCGCGAGCAATTCAATTTCAGGCATCAAAGTATTACAAGGGAGGTAAGGCGGCATGATGGAAGGCTATCACCTTCAAAACCGGGTTCATGCGCTTCAGGAGCTTTCACGTCCAGTGGAGCTACCTGACGCGCAGCTAGGTATTGGAGACGCTGAAGAATTACGCCCAACACATGCCAACTTCATTTACCCGATGGTTCCGAAAGAAGCATTGATCGACAAAGTAACAAACATGAGTATTGAGAAAGCGACAGTCGATCTAAACGGAAATCAGGTAGATGAAGAAAACTTCCCTAAGAATCATTATTTCGGTGATCCGATAGGAGGCTTATATTGGTATGGCGGAATTTGAACAAGTCGGTCATGAATCCGGGGGTCATTCCCCGGGTAAAAAGAAATTCCAATTAAACAAAAAGAATATTGTCATTATCGGGTCGGTTGCAATTGGGGTCTTTCTATTAGTCTCCCTTGTGACGCGTGGGCGTCCTGCTGAGGAAGAACAGTACGTGACTTCTGAAGCATTAGAGGGTGATTACTTGGATGGCAATCCTATGAATTCAAGCTTGGTTCAGGCACAGCTACAAAACAATCAATCTCTCATTGAAGGTAGCGTTGATACAGCCTTAAACAACTTTGCAAATGAATTGGGGCAGAACCAAGAATCATTTAAGTCAGATGTAATCGACACCATTACCGATATTGGCAAGGAAAACAAAACGTATGTTGACCAAGTAAAGGACAGCATTTCAAAACAGCTTGCCGATCAAGCGAAGAAATACAGCAACTTGGAAACAGAAAATGACCAGCTTCATAAAGAACTGGAAAAGCTGAAGAACGCGAAACCGTCAACACCTGCCAAAACGACAACACCTGCTAAAAAACCGTCAACCCCGGCTAAAAAGCCATCGCCAGCGAAAAAACCGTCTACACCAAAATACAAAACGGTGACGGTGAAAAAAGGTGACACGTTGTCAGAATTGACGCAGAAATATGGTAAGGGTGGTACAAAAGCCGCGTATATGGAAACAGCCAAGTTTAACAAACTCAAAGACCCGAACAAAATTAAACCGGGTCAGAAAATCAAAATCCTGACAAAGTAGGTGGAAGTATGGGCGTAAATATAAAGCCGTTTATCAAAGACGCGCAAGCCATACAGAAAGAAACTGGCATCCCTGCATCCATCATACTGGGTCAAATCATGTTAGAATCAGGCGGTTCAAACCCGGGCGGATTGTCCGGGCTTGCCTACTACTCTAAGAACCTATTTGGAATAAAGGGAAGAGGTACAGCAGGAAGTGCCACGATGGGTACGACCGAAGTATATAACGGTAAGACCTATCACGTGAAGGATGGCTTTGCAAAGTACAACAGCTATCAAGATTCCATACGCGCCCACGCGGAACTATTATCCAAGCCGCGTTATGCGTCAAAGCTGAAGAACGCAAAAAGCGTTGAGGACTATGCGAAGGGAATCAAAGCTGGAGGGTATGCAACAGACCCTAACTATGTAAATAAGCTTCTCGGCATTATCAGCAGTAACAACCTTCACCAGTACGATGATAAGGACATTACATTCAAAGGAACGTCAGGAGCCGGGGCGACAGGTGGGGATTCTTCATCTTCAGGCACTGACGACAAATCATATTTATCAAATATCATGTTCGGCGTGTTCAGATGGTCTCTTATTCTCGGGCTTGCTATCATTGCAATCGTGTTCTTTATGAAAGCCTTCCCAGCAGTCGGAGACGTTGCGAAAGGTACAGCATCCACCGCAATGGATTTTGTTCCGGGTGGTCGTGCTGTCAAATCTGTTTCTAAGGGAGCCAAAGCCATTAAGAAAGGACGCAGCGCGTCAAACCACATCAAGAAAGCCGCTACAATAGCAAAAGGAGTGAACAAGAATGCCGGAACTAGTCAAACAGCCGGGGGATGACCATAAAAAGAGTACATGGCGTGAACAGACCGTCACCATGCTACCGGGCGACATTACAACGGTTTATTTTGACGACACAAAGCCGAACCATTCAGCCATAACAAATAACACAAGTCAGATCGTGTACGTACACGAGCGCCCGAGCGTGTCGCCTAACAATTATCTTTTAGCCGTAGCGCCGGGGTCAACAAAGCTTTTGGCGCGACCGCTCGGCTATCACACAATCTACCTTGACGCCGCGATCGTGCAGCCCGAAAAAGTCCGGGTCGAATCTTGGATTGAGAAATTTACAGCGTCATCTATACCACAGTCCATTGACACCGTTCAGCTTGGGCAGATGACAGGAACCGTAGATATATCAGCGTTACCGCCGCTTGCGGCAGGCGACAAGCATATTGGGAGTGTTGAGATAGATAAGCCTGTCACACTCGGCGGGTCTTCTATCCCGGCGACACAACCTGTACCAACTCGGGAAGCCGGAATGAATGACTTTAGGGTTGGTGGGGTGAGTGTAGGCGTCACGCCTGTAATGGCAAAGTCAGGTTCTAGCAAACTGACAAACCGCCGAGAGTTGACGATCTACCCGCCTAACTCGGGTGTCATTTATTGGGGTAAGCAGGGTGTCGAGACGACTACAGGTGCGCCGCTCACGTCTAACGACAGCCCGCTAACATTTAAGGTTCATAGCCAAAGCCCTGACGTGTACCTAGTCGCTGATACTGAGACAGTCGTCACAATCGTGGAGGTGTCCTAATTGATTGAACTCGGGTCAAGGCGGACGCCGCCCTATGATGATACAGGCGTCAAAACAAGTATTTCAGATTTAAAAGACAAGATGGCAAAGCTTCAGGACACCGTTGACCATATGGACGTGTCAGATGAGATAAAGAACGATATTCTGACGCTTCAGCAAAAAGTCCAAGCGTTAGAGGATACCGCGGACGGTGGGTCAACTGGTGCAACTGACCAACAAATTCAAAGTATGAAGGCTGACGTTGATTCATTCGGCCGAGTCTTGGACGCTCATGTAAAGGACACGACCAAACACGTATCGTCTGAAGACCGTACCAAGTGGGACGGTATGAGTGACAGGGTGACGACATCAGAAACAAACCTGAAGAACCATATCGCAAATGCTAAACCTCACGTCTCGGATTCTGAACGTTTGAAATGGAATCAAGCTGCTACGGATGCGACACAGCTGCAAAAGGATTTACAGACAACGAATCTATCGCTTCAGGATGTTATCGGGGTTCAAAACTTCTCACAGAAATATGCATTAACGGATGCTGAAGGAATGCGGAAACGGTTGGCTTCAGCTGACAGCATATTCACCGCACCACCCGGTTTTTATTATGGGACAGGATGGAATCAACTACCGTTACCGGGTGACGCTTCTTGGTACTATCTCGACATTCTACCAGCGCCAAACGGTCTGCGGAAATTGGTTCTGACACGTTCCTATGATAATACGTCATGGATTGGTGTTATACACACTGACAATGTATTCAGGGGTTGGCGACAGCTGTTTACACAAAATGATTTTATGGCGCTCACATGGTATAACCTTCCGTTATTGAATGGAGCAAAGGCGTCAGGAAGAACACCGCAGTATACCCGCTGGGGAAACATCCTCATGCTAAAAGGTGACGTGGCGTGTGACCTCGGCGTTGACTTTGCACAATTGCCCGCGTCATATTCACCGTCAGACAAAAAGGCGGTCATGGCAACAGCATACGGAACGACAGGCTTCACAAAATTTTATATCAACACTGACGGTAAACTGGCGTTTGTCGGCTTTTCAGGAAACAATCAGTCCGCCGTGTCCAGTTGGTCATTAGACGCGGCAGTGCCTTACTAGGAGGGTTGGAGCAATGGAAATGATACAAGTATTCGTATATGATTCGGATTTCATCTTCGACTATCCTGAAATTGTTCCGGCTGATTCCGTACCGGATAATGCGACAACCGTACAGCCGCCGGGATATTGGCGGGCGCAATTTCAGAAGGATAGAAAACTATGGATTGAATCCGCTTCAGACGAACAAATAAATGAAATGAGACAACAAATGAGGGAGAGTGTAAAAGAATGAGTTTCATGGAGAATGTTGCAAGTGAAGCACAAAAATTATACGGTGTAAGTCGAGTTTTACCTTCAGTTATCACAGCACAAGCCATACATGAGTCAAATTGGGGCAAATCCGGGCTTGCTACGCGTGCAAATAACCTGTTTGGTATAAAAGGTATCGGGAACGCTGGAACCGTTCATATGGGCACGTGGGAGGTTTTAAACGGGGTCGATAAAACAATCAAAGCAGGGTTCCGGGCGTATAAGTCTGTTCGCGATTCTATCATAGACCTTGTGAACCTCTATAACCGTCTTGACCGTTATAAGGCTGTTGTCGGGGAAACGAACTATGTACAAGCTTGTGCCGCCATCCAAAAGGGTGGATATGCGACAGACCCGAACTATGCGAAGAAGCTTATCGCCACAATCGAAGCCCACGGGCTGACGAAATACGATAAGGTCGGGAACAAAGCCGCAGTGAAGGCGAAACCTGCCAAGTCGTCCGGCTCGACATATACCGTTAAGGCGGGTGACACATTGACAGCAATTGCAAAGAAATATAATACGTCAGTGAAGGAGTTGGCGAAAGTGAACGGTATTAAAGATGTTAATATGATTCGTGTTGGTCAAGTCCTGAAGGTATCAGGAGCCGCACCATCCGGCGGTACATTCTACACCGTAAAGGCGGGCGACAACCTGACGAAAATTGGTAAGAAATTCGGTGTGTCCGTTAAGACATTGACCACAGTTAATCGTATCCCGGATGCGAATAAGATTTATGTCGGTCAACGGTTAAGGGTGAAATAATTTACAATATATACTAACATTTGTTAAAATTAAGTAGAATAGGAGCCGCGGAAGACTTCTATTCTATCTGTAACAATAGAGTCACGCCCGAGACACAACCCGCTGGAAAAATATCCGGCGGGATTTTTTATTATTGACAGTTCCCGGGTGACATGTTAATTAGCACAGAAATGTGG
>NZ_JBHTUY010000023.1:0-14578 GCF_042793335.1 Isoptericola sp. NPDC056573 | reverse complement strand
GGCAAGGCTCCTGCGCGCGGACGTATCCCTCCCGAAGTGGAGGGCGCCCTGGCGCCCGTGAACGCGTCCGCGCGCAGGAGCCTTGCCACCACGCGGCCGCGCCCCAGGGACGCGAGCACGACAGATCAGACCGCAGCCCGCAACGCCTCGACGCGGTCCGTGCGCTCCCACGTGAACCCGGGCAGCTCGCGGCCGAAGTGCCCGTAGGTGGCCGTCGCGGCGTACACGGGGCGCAGCAGGTCGAGGTCGCGGATGATCGCCGCGGGGCGCAGGTCGAACACGGACTCGATGGCGGCGGCGATCCGCTCGGTCGGCACGGTCTCGGTGCCGAAGGTCTCGACGTAGAGCCCCACCGGGTGGGCCTTGCCGATCGCGTACGCGACCTGCACCTCGCACCGGCGCGCCAGCCCGGCCGCGACGACGTTCTTCGCGACCCAGCGCATCGCGTACGCGGCGGACCGGTCCACCTTCGACGGGTCCTTGCCGGAGAACGCGCCGCCGCCGTGGCGCGCCATGCCGCCGTAGGTGTCGACGATGATCTTGCGGCCGGTGAGTCCCGCGTCTCCCTGCGGCCCGCCGACGACGAACTTGCCGGTCGGG
This sequence comes from Isoptericola sp. NPDC056573, assembly GCF_042793335.1. NCBI lineage: Bacteria > Bacillati > Actinomycetota > Actinomycetes > Micrococcales > Promicromonosporaceae > Isoptericola > Isoptericola sp. NPDC056573. Next base: position 13,978 of record NZ_JBHTUY010000023.1, on the reverse strand, counting down.
TTGACGATGAGGCGCGCGTGGGACGTCTCGACGCCGGTCTCCTGGGCCACCTGGGCCAGCACGGGGGCGATGACGACGTCGGCGACCTCGCGCTGCAGCTTCTCCTGCACGATGTCGGCGTCGTGCTGCGTGGACAGCACGACGGTGTCGATCCGCACCGGCCGGTCGCCGTCGTACGCGACCGTCACCTGGGTCTTGCCGTCGGGGCGCAGCCCGGGCAGCTCCCCCGACCGGCGCACGGCCGACAGGCGCTCGGCGAGCCGGTGCGACGTCCAGATGGGCAGCGGCATCAGGGACGGGGTCTCGTCCGTGGCGTACCCGAACATGAGGCCCTGGTCGCCGGCGCCCTGCGCGTCGAGGGGGTCGCGGTCGAGGCCCGGACCGGAGGCGTCGTCGCGCTCCTCCAGGCTCTTGTCGACGCCCTGCGCGATGTCGGGCGACTGCTGCCCGATCGACACGGACACGCCGCAGGAGTCGCCGTCGAACCCGATCGCCGACGAGGTGTAGCCGATGCGGCGCACCACCTCGCGCACGATCTGCGGGATCTCGACGTACGCGTCCGTGGTGACCTCGCCCGCCACGTGCACGAGCCCCGTGGTCACCATCGTCTCCACCGCCACGCGCGAGCGGGGGTCCTGCGCCAGCAGCGCGTCCAGGATCGCGTCGGAGATCTGGTCGCACACCTTGTCCGGGTGGCCCTCGGTCACGGACTCGGACGTGAAGAGGCGCAGCGCATCGGTCATGGCGGACAGCCTACGGGCAGCGGGGCGCCCGACCAGGCCCTCGCGGCAGGAAATGTCTCACATGCTGGGGTGAATCTCAGATGCCGGGCAACGTCTTCGTCACGACGTCCCAGATGGCGTCGGCGACCTCGCGCTTCGATCCCGCGGCCTCGGTCACGACATCGCCGGTGCCGTCGAGCACCGTCACGGCGTTGGTGGGGGCGCCGAAGCCGCGCCCGGAGCCGACCGCGTTCACCGCGAGCAGGTCCGCGCCCTTGCGCAGGGCCTTGCGGCGCCCGTGCTCGAGCACGGAGCCGTCGGCGTCGCCCGTCTCGGCCGCGAAGCCGACGACGAGCTGGCCCGGGCGCAGCCGGTCGTGCGCGAGCTCGGCGAGCACGTCGGGGTTCTCCACGAGCGTGATCGGCGCCGGGCCCGAACCCGGCACCTTCTTGATCTTGGCGTCCGGCACGTCGGCCGGGCGGAAGTCGGCGACCGCCGCGGCCATCACGACGACGTCCGCGTCCGAGGCGCCCGCGCGCACCGCGTCGCGCAGCTCGGCCGTGGTCTCCACCGGCACGACGACGACGCCCGCCGCACGCGCGGCCTCGCACACGGCGTCGTCCAGGTTCGCGGCCACGAGCGTGACGTGGGCGCCGCGGGCGCGCGCGGCCTCCGCCAGCGCGGCGCCCTGGCGCCCGCTGGACCGGTTGCCGATGAAGCGCACGGGGTCGATCGGCTCGCGGGTGCCGCCCGCGGAGACGACGACGGTGCGGCCCGACAGGTCCCCGTGGTGCCCGCCCACGGGCTCCGCGGCGCCCGCACCCGTCGCGGCCGCGAGGGCCACGCGGGCGATCTCCTCCGGCTCGGGCAGCCGCCCCGGCCCGGTGTCCGCGCCGGTGAGGCGGCCGCTCGCCGGCTCGATCACCGTGACGCCGCGCTCGCGCAGCGTCGCCACGTTCGCGCGCGTGGCGGGGTGCTCCCACATCTCGGTGTGCATCGCGGGGGCCATCACGACCGGGCAGCGTGCGGTGAGGAGCGTCGAGGTGAGGAGGTCGTCGGCTCGGCCGGTCGCCGCCCGGGCGAGCAGGTCGGCCGTCGCGGGTGCGACGACGACGAGGTCGGCGCCCTGGCCGAGCGCCACGTGCGGGACGTGCGCGACGTCCTCGAAGACCTCGTCCGTGACGGGCTCGCCGGACAGCGCCTCGAACGTCGGCGCGCCGACGAAGCGCAGGGCGGACGCGGTCGGGACGACCCGGACCGTGTGCCCCTCCTCGCGCAGCAGCCGCAGCAGCAGCACGGCCTTGTACGCGGCGATGCCGCCGCTGACGCCGAGCAGGATCCTCATCGCGCGCTACCTCGTCGCCGCAGGGTGACGCCGGTCGCCGACCGGCGTCAGGCCGTCAGAAGGTGATCTCGTCGCCGGGCTCGACGACCGGCTCCGCGGCGGCCGCGGGCTTCTCCTCGACCGGCGTCGAGGTGAGCAGGCCCTCGTTGATCTCGCGCATGGCGATGGAGAGCGGCTTCTCCTGGTTGCGGGTCTCGACGAGCGGGCCCACGTTCTCCAGCAGGCCCTCGTTGAGCTGCGAGTAGTAGGCGTTGATCTGACGGGCGCGCTGGGACGCGTACAGCACGAGGCCGTACTTCGAGTCGGTGCGCTCGAGCAGCTCGTCGATGGGCGGGTCGGTGATGCCGATGGGCTGGGCCACGGTTCCGGCCATGGGTCACACTCCAGACAAACGTTGAGACAAAGTTCGGTGACGGGTTCGCTGACAGCCGCGGTGACGAGACGTCAGGGGGTCAGCGGTCCATCCTACCCGCGCTCGGGCCCGGACCCCCAAGCCCGGCGTCCTCCAGCGCGACCCGGGGTGCGGCGGACGTCACGCCCATGACCCGCGCGAGCCGGTCCGTGGCGTGGGTGACGTCGTCGTTGACGATCGTCACGTCGAACTCGGCCTCGGCGGCGAGCTCCGTCCGCGCCGTGCGCAGGCGCCGCTCGCGCTCCTCGGCGTCCTCCGTGCCACGGCCCACCAGACGCCGCACCAGCTCGTCGAAGCTCGGCGGGGCGAGGAAGACGAACTGCGCGGCGAGGCCCATCGCCGTGACGGCCTCCCGTACCTGCCGCGCCCCCTGCAGGTCGATCTCCAGCAGGGTGGGCACGCCGGCGGCGAGGTGCTCCTCGACCGGGCCGCGGGGCGTGCCGTACCGGTGCCGGCCGTGCACCACCGCCCACTCGAGCATCTGCCCCTCGGCGACCATCCGGTCGAAATCCTCGGGCGACACGAACAGGTAGTGCACGCCGTGCACCTCACCGGGGCGCGGCGGCCGCGTCGTCGCCGACACGGACAGCCACACCTGCGGGTAGCGTGCGCGGACGTCGGCCGAGACCGTGCCCTTGCCGACGGCCGTCGGACCGGCGAGCACGGTCAGGCGGGCCGGCGTCGCTCCCGCGGGCACGGCGACAGGTGTGCTGTCGGGTGCGGTGACGAGGGAGTCCTGCGATGCCGGACGGCCGGCGGGTGGTGCGGAAATGTCAGCCAAACCTCTCGATGAGCGCCGAAGCCTGGTGCGGCCCGAGGCCGCGGACCCGGCGGGTCTCGGCGATCCCGATCTCCTCCATGATCGCCCGGGCCTTCACCTTACCGACCCCAGGGAGCGACTCGAGCAGCGAGACCACCTTGAGCTTGCCCACGACGTCATCCTTCTGCCCCTGCTCGATCACGTCCTTGAGGGAGCCCTGGGAGTACTTCAACCTGTTCTTGATCTCCGCGCGGACGCGCCGAGCCTCGGCCGCCTTCTCGAGGGCCGCAGCACGCTGTTCCGGGGTGAGAGGGGGGAGAGCCACGCAAGTCACCTACTCTGTCGGTCCGCCTGTTGAGGGAACTGCTCCCTCGAAAGTAGCCACGACCTGCGAAGGCGGCAATCCGTAGCGCAGGACGGATCGCCGCGCGACCGGGAGGAAAGCGGCATTCGGGTCACGACATCGTCGCAGGTCGCGCGCCTGCCCGGAAAAGACTCCTGCTGCCCGTGCGCCGCGGCCTACGGTCGGGTCATGCCGACCGACCCCCACGCGACCCCGGACGCCGCCGACGACGGGTGGTTCCCCGAGAGCGTCGCCGCCTCCTCCGACGCCTCGTCCGACGACGAGTTCGACCCGGCGGTCGTCGAGCGCACGGTCGACGTGCTCGCCGACCTGGCGGGCGACGGCGCCGCCCTCGAGCTCGCGGTCGGCACCGGCCGCCTCGCCGCGCCGCTCGCCCTGCGCGGCGTGCCCGTGCACGGCATCGAGCTGTCCCGGGCGATGGCGGCGCGCGTCGCGGACAAGCCGGGCGGCGACCTCGTCGAGGTGACGATCGGTGACATGACGAGCGCCCGCGTGCCCGGCGAGTTCGCCGTCGCGTACCTCGTCTTCAACACCATCGGGAACGTCACGACGCAGGACGGCCAGGTGGACTGCTTCCGCACCGCCGCGGCCCACCTGCGCCCCGGCGGGTACTTCGTCGTCGAGGTCGGGGTGCCGCCCCTGCGACGCATGCCGCCCGGGCAGGACACCGTGCCGTTCACCGTCGCGCCGGACGCGGCGGGCGGCGGCTACGTGGGCTTCGACCGGCTCGACGTGGTCACCCAGCGGTTCACGTCGAACCACGTGACCGTCGGGCCCGACGGCTCCGGCCGGTTCCGGTGGTTGCCGTTCCGGTACGTGTGGCCGGCCGAGCTGGACCTCATGGCGCGCCTCGCGGGGATGCGCCTGGTGCACCGCTGGGAGGGCTGGGACCGCACGCCGTTCACCGCCGACAGCGAGCGGCACGTGTCCGTGTGGCAGCTCGCCGCGGTCTGACCCGCCCGGGAACGACGAAGGGCCCGCCCCCGTCAGGGTGCGGGCCCTTCGCACGGACGGGCGGCGTCAGGGGCGCAGCGCCGCCCGGGCGTCCGCGACGGCCGACGCCGCGGCGGCGCGCAGCCCGTCGGCGTCGGGCCCCGCGGCGAGGACGCCCCGGGAGGACGACGCGAGCACCTGGCGGCGGGCGTCCCCGAAGGCCGAGGCGAGCTCCCGCTCCCCCGCGCCCTGCGCGCCCACGCCGGGCGCCAGCAGCGGACCGTGCACGGCCACGAGGTCCGTCCCGGTCTCCCGGGCGGCGTCACCGACGGTGGCGCCCACGACGAGGCCGACCGAGCCCATCGGCAGCCCCTCGGCGACGGCGCCGGCGTTCAGCACGGCCGCCTGGGCGGCGACCGACGCCGCGACGCTCACGCCGTCGGGCCCGACGGCGTGCTGCACCTCGTGCCCCTCCTTGTTGGAGGTGAGGCACAGCACGAAGATCCCGCGCCCGGTGCGGGCGGCCAGCTCGGCCGCCGGCGCCAGCGAGCCGAAGCCCAGGTACGGCGACACCGTGACCGCGTCGCCCGCGAGCGGGGAGCCGTCGGCCAGGAACGCGTCGGCGTACGCGCCCATCGTCGAGCCGATGTCGCCGCGCTTGGCGTCGACGACCGTCAGCGTGCCGACGGCCCGCGACGCGGCGATCACGTCCTCCAGCGCGGCGACGCCGGCCGAGCCGTGCCGCTCGAAGAACGCGGCCTGCGGCTTGAAGGCCGCCACGCGCCCGCCGAGCGCGTCCACCACGCGCAGCCCGAACTCGCGCACCCCGGCGGCGTCGTCGCCCAGACCCCACGTCGCCAGCAGCGACGCGTGCGGGTCGATGCCCACGCACAGCGGCCCGTGGGCGTCCATCGCCGCGGCGAGCCGCGCGCCGAACGGCACCGGCGCGGCGCTCATGCCGACACCGCCGCCGTCGTCCCGACCCCGAGCCGCTCGTGCGTCGCGGCCGTGTGCTCCTGCAGGCTCGCGACGTCGAACGGGCCGCCGCGGACCGCCTCGATGCCCTGCACCGCCGCGGCGAGCTGGTCGACGGTGGTGATCATCGGCTTGTCGGCCGCCGTCGTCGCCGCGCGGATCTCGTAGCCGTCGGCGCGCGCGCCCTGGCCGGACGGCGAGTTCACCACGAGGTCGACCTCGCCGTCGGTGATGAGGTCCACGATCGTGGGCTCGCCGTCGGCGCCACGGCCCTGGGAGAACTTGCGCACCACCGTGCTGCCGATGCCGTTGCGGCGCAGCACCTGCGCCGTGCCGGACGTCGCGAGCACCTCGAACCCCAGCTCCGCGAGGCGCTTCACCGGGAAGACGATCGAGCGCTTGTCCCGGTCCGCGACGGAGACGAACACCCGGCCCGCGGTGGGCAGCCCGCCGAACGCGGCGGCCTGCGACTTCGCGAAGGCGTGCGGGAAGTCCTTGTCGAAGCCCATGACCTCGCCGGTGGAGCGCATCTCCGGACCGAGCACCGTGTCGACGACCTGGCCCTCGGCGGTGCGGAACCGCTTGAACGGCAGCACGGCCTCCTTGACGGCCATCGGTGCCCCGAGGTCGAGCGTCCCGCCGTCGCCCTCGGCGGGCAGGACGCCCGCCGCGCGCAGCTCGGCGATCGACTCGCCGACCATGACCCGGGCCGCCGCCTTGGACAGCGAGGTCCCCGTCGCCTTAGACACGAACGGGACGGTGCGCGACGCGCGCGGGTTGGCCTCGAGCACGTACAGGACGTCCGAGACGAGCGCGTACTGCACGTTGAGCAGGCCGCGCACGCCGACGCCCTTCGCGATCGCCTCGGTCGAGCGGCGGATGCGCTCGATCTCGGCCGTCGAGAGGGACACGGGGGGCAGCACGCAGGCCGAGTCGCCCGAGTGGATGCCGGCCTCCTCGATGTGCTCCATGACGCCGCCGAGGAACATCTCCTCGCCGTCGTACAGGGCGTCGACGTCGATCTCCATCGCGTCGTCGAGGAAGCGGTCGATGAGCAGCGGCGCCGGCAGCAGGCCGCCCGCCGTGCGCTCGTCCGCGGCCGCCGCCTCGAGAGCCCGCTCCACGTACTCGGTGAGCTGCTCGGCGGAGTAGACGATCTCCATGCCGCGGCCGCCCAGCACGTACGACGGGCGCACCAGGACGGGGTAGCCGATGGTCTCGGCGACCTCGCGCGCCTGGCCCAGCGAGCGGGCGGTACCGAACGCGGGGGCCGGAAGGCCGGCGTCGAGCAGGACCTGGCCGAAGATGCCGCGGTCCTCGGCGGCGTCGATGGCCTCGGGCGACGTGCCGAGGATCGGCACGCCGGCGTCCGCGAGGCGCTGCGCGAGTGCGAGCGGCGTCTGCCCGCCGAGCTGCACGATGACGCCCTTGACGGGGCCCGCGGCGAGCTCGGCCTCGTAGACCTCGAGCACGTCCTCGAACGTCAGCGGCTCGAAGTAGAGACGGTCCGAGGTGTCGTAGTCCGTCGAGACGGTCTCCGGGTTGCAGTTGACCATGACCGTCTCGTAGCGCTCGGAGAGGGTCAGGGCGGCGTGCACGCACGAGTAGTCGAACTCGATGCCCTGGCCGATCCGGTTCGGGCCCGACCCGAGGATGATCACGGCCTCGCGCTCGCGGGGCGCCACCTCGGTCTCCTCGTCGTAGGACGAGTAGTGGTACGGCGTGCGGGCCGCGAACTCGGCGGCGCAGGTGTCGACCGTCTTGTAGACGGGCCGGACGCCGAGCGCCCGTCGGACCTCGCGGACGGTGGCCTCCCCCGCCGGACCCATGCCGCGCAGGCGCGCGACCTGCACGTCGGACAGACCGTGCCGCTTGGCGCGGCGCAGCACGTCCTCGGTGAGGGTCGGGCCGGCGGCCACCTCCGCGGCGACCTCGTTCATGAGCAGGATCTGGTCGAGGAACCAGGGGTCGATCTTCGTCGCGTCGAAGACCGCCTCGAGCGTCGTGTGCCCGGCGACGACCGCACGCAGCGCCTGCTGCACGCCGACCATGCGGTGCTCCGTGGGGCGCACGATCTCGGCGAGCAGCTGGTCCAGCTCCGCCCCGGACGGCGCGGCGCCGTCCCAGTGGAACGCGACGCCGCCCTTGTCGATCGAGCGCAGGGCCTTGCCGAGGGCCTCGGTGAAGTTGCGGCCCAGCGCCATGGCCTCGCCGACCGACTTCATGGTCGTGGTGAGCGTCGGGTCCGCGGCCGGGAACTTCTCGAAGGCGAAGCGGGGCACCTTGACGACGACGTAGTCGAGCGTGGGCTCGAAGCTCGCCGGCGTGACGCGCGTGATGTCGTTCGGGATCTCGTCGAGCGTGTAGCCCACGGCGAGCTTGGCCGCGATCTTCGCGATCGGGAAGCCCGTCGCCTTCGACGCGAGGGCCGAGGAGCGCGACACGCGCGGGTTCATCTCGATGACGATGATGCGCCCGGTGTCCGGGTCGACGGCGAACTGGATGTTGCAGCCGCCCGTGTCGACGCCGACCTCGCGGATGACGGCGATGCCGATGTCGCGCAGCTTCTGGTACTCGCGGTCGGTGAGCGTCATCGCGGGCGCCACCGTGACGGAGTCGCCGGTGTGCACGCCGACCGGGTCGACGTTCTCGATCGAACAGACGACCACGACGTTGTCGTCCTTGTCCCGCATGAGCTCGAGCTCGTACTCCTTCCAGCCGAGGATGGACTCCTCCAGGAGCACCTCGGTGGTCGGCGAGTAGTGCAGGCCCTGCCCGACGATGCGGCGCAGCTCGCGCTCGTCGTACGCGAAGCCGGAGCCGAGGCCGCCCATGGTGAACGACGGGCGCACGACCATCGGGTAGCCGAGGTCCGCGGAGGCCGCGACCGCCTCGTCCACGGTGTGCACGATGACGGAGCGGGCGGACTCGCCGCCGCACTTGGCGACGACGTCCTTGAACTGCTGGCGGTCCTCGCCCTTCTGGATGGCGGGGATGTTCGCGCCGATCAGCTCGACGTCGTACTGCTCCAGGACGCCGGCCTCGTCGAGCGCGATGGCCGCGTTGAGCGCCGTCTGGCCGCCCAGGGTGGGCAGCAGGGCGTCGGGACGCTCCTTGGCGATGATCGTGGTGAGGACCTCGGTGGTGATCGGCTCGACGTACGTGGCGTCGGCGAACTCCGGGTCGGTCATGATCGTGGCCGGGTTCGAGTTCACGAGGATGACCCGCAGGCCCTCCTCCCGGAGCACGCGGCAGGCCTGCGTGCCGGAGTAGTCGAACTCGCAGGCCTGGCCGATGACGATCGGGCCGGAGCCGATGACCAGGACGGAGGAGAGGTCGGAACGGCGGGGCATCAGTTCTCCTTCAGCGCGGCCAGCGTGGCGGCGGGGACGGTCACGGGCTCGCGGCTCGTCATGAGCTCGACGAAGCGGTCGAAGAGGTAGGCGCTGTCGTGCGGGCCGGCGGCGGCCTCGGGGTGGTACTGCACGGAGAAGGCCGGCACGTCGAGCGCGGTCAGCCCCTCGACCACCTGGTCGTTGAGGCCGACGTGGGACACGATGACGCGTCCGTAGGCGCGGCCGTCGGTGCGCTCGGCGTCGTGCGGCGCCCTCGACACCGCGTCGAGGGGCGCGTCGACGGCGAACCCGTGGTTGTGCGCGGTGACCTCGACCTTGCCGGTGGTGCGGTCCATGACGGGCTGGTTGATGCCGCGGTGGCCGTACCCGAGCTTGTAGGTGCCGTAGCCGAGCGCGCGGCCCAGCAGCTGGTTGCCGAAGCAGATGCCGAAGAACGGGATGCCGCGGTCCAGCACCCCGCGCAGGAGCTCGATCTCGTGCGTGGCCGACGACGGGTCGCCGGGTCCGTTCGAGAAGAACACGCCCGTGGGCGAGCCGTCGGTCGGCAGCAGGGCCTCGATGTCGGCGATCGTGGCCGACTGGGGCACGACGTGCACGCGCACGCCCCGCTGCGCGAGACGCGCGGGGGTCATGGCCTTGATGCCGAGGTCGACGGCGACGACGGTCGCGAGCGGGGCCTGCCCGGCGAACTCGCCCGACGGCTCGACGACGTACGCCTCGTCGGTCGTGACCTCCGGGGACAGGTTGGCGCCCGCCATCTGCGGGGAGGCCTGCACCTCGGCGACCAGCTCGGGCAGCGACCGCTCCACGAACGTGCCGGGGGCGACCTCGCGCACGAGCGCGTCGCCGGAGAAGATCCCGGCGCGCATGACGCCCAGCTCGCGCAGGTGGCGCGTGAGCTTGCGGGTGTCGACGTCGCTGATGCCCACGACCCCCTGGGCGGCGAGCTCCTCCTCGAGGGAGCGGTCCGCGCGCCAGGAGGACACGCGGCGCGCGGGGTCGCGCAGCACGTAGCCGGCGACCCAGATCTTGCCGGACTCCGGGTCCTCGTCGTTGATGCCGGTGTTCCCGACGTGCGGGGCCGTCATCACGACGATCTGCCGGTGGTACGAGGGGTCGGTGAGGGTCTCCTGGTAGCCGGTCATGCCGGTGGAGAACACGATCTCGCCGAAGGTCGCGCCGCGGGCCCCGTAGGCGCGGCCGCGGGCGACCGTGCCGTCCTCGAGGACGAGGAGTGCCGCGTGCGGCGCGGGCGCGGTGCCCGGCCCGGAGCTGGGTACCGGGCTCGGTGCCGGGCTCGATACAGGGCTGGTCAGGGAGCTGGAGGTCACTGCTCGTCCTTCGGTGCGGGGGCGGAGGTCATGAGGTGGCGCACGGCGTCGACCAGGCGGGAGCGGTCGGGCGCGAGGCGGGTGCGCAGGCCGGTGTCGAGGGCGACGGCGGGCACGCCGTCCGCCTCCGGGTCCTCCCAGGTGACGACGACCAGGCCGTCGGCGCCGACGTACTTGCCGGCCATGCCGGGGGCGAGGCCGACGCCGCGCAGGGCGGCCACGGGGGCGAACACGTCCGGGGCGCCGTCGCGCTCGACGAGCACGCCGGCGTCGTGCACGGACACGTGGGCGGTGGAGCGGTCGCCGAGGTGGTGCGCGCCGACGCGGGCCAGCCAGTCCCCCGCGAGCGTGGAGGAGACGTAGGTGGCGTCGAGGGGGCCCAGACGCAGGGCGCCGAGGTCCTCGGGCACGGCAGGGGGCACGGGGACGGTGCCGCGGGTGCGGGCGGCGAGCCGGCGCCGGCCCGTGAGGATCACGAGCAGGAGCAGGACGCCGATCACGACCCAGATCCCGACGGCCACGGGCATGGGGAGGTTCATCGTGCGCCCCCGAGCCCGACCACCGGCGCGGCGACCGGGGCGCCGTCCAGCACCGTGGCGCGGCCGCGCAGGAACGTCGCCACGACGCGGCCGGGCAGCTCCCGCCCGGCGAAGGGCGTGTTGCCGCTCGCGGTGGCCTGCGCGGCCCCGTCGACCGTCCGGGCGGCGGCCGGGTCGACCAGCGTGAGGTTGGCGGGCTCGCCCACCGCGACCGGGCGGCCGTGATCGGTGACCCGGCCGATCCGGGCGGGGTTGGTCGACAGGACGCGCGCGACGTCGGCCCAGGTGAGGCGGCCGGTGTCGACCATGGTCTGCTGCACGACCGACAGGGCGGTCTCCAGCCCGGTCATGCCGAACGCGGCGGCGCCCCACTCGCAGTCCTTGTCCTCGCGGGTGTGCGGGGCGTGGTCGGTGGCGACGATGTCGATGGTGCCGTCGGCGAGGCCGGCGCGCACCGCCTCGACGTCCTCGGCCGTGCGCAGCGGGGGGTTCACCTTGTACGTGGGGTCGTACGTGCGGGCGAGCTCGTCCGTGAGGATCAGGTGGTGCGGCGTCACCTCGGCGGTGACGTCGATGCCGCGGCCCTTGGCCCACCGGACGATCTCGACGGACCCGGCGGTGGACAGGTGGCACACGTGCAGCCGTGAGCCGACGTGCTCGGCGAGCAGCACGTCGCGGGCGATGATCGCCTCCTCGGCGACCGCGGGCCACCCCGCCAGCCCGATCTCGGCGGACACGACGCCCTCGTTCATCTGGGCGCCCTCGGTGAGGCGAGGCTCCTGCGCGTGCTGCGCGACGACGCCGTCGAACGCCTTGACGTACTCCAGCGCGCGACGCATGAGGATCGGGTCGTGCACGCACTTGCCGTCGTCGGAGAAGACCCGCACGCGGGCGGCGGAGTCGGCCATCGCGCCGAGCTCGGCGAGGCGCTCGCCGCCGAGGCCCACGGTGACGGCACCGACCGGGTGCACGTCGACCCAGCCGGCCTCCTGTCCCAGGCGCCACACCTGCTCGACGACGCCGGCGGTGTCGGCGACCGGCGAGGTGTTCGCCATGGCGTGCACCGCGGTGAAGCCGCCGGCCGCCGCGGCACGGGTGCCGGACGCGACCGTCTCGGCGTCCTCGCGGCCCGGCTCGCGCAGGTGCGTGTGCAGATCGACCAGGCCGGGCAGCAGGACGTGCCCGTCGGCGGCGACCTCCACGACGTCGTCGCCGGCGGGGACGTCGGCGGCGCCGGGGGCCGTCACCTGGGTGATCACGCCGCCGGAGAGGACGACGTCGGCGGGCTCGCCGCCGAGGGGACGGGCCCCGCGCAGCACATAGGTCGTGGTCACAGGGCGGTCCCTTCGGTGGTGCTCGAGACAGGGGCGGGCAGAGATGTGGGCACAGGAGCGGGCACGGAGGCGGACGAGGAGGTGCCGGACAGCAGCAGGTAGAGCGCGGCCATGCGCACCGCGACGCCGTTGGCGACCTGCTCGACGATGACGGCGCGCTCGGAGTCGGCCGCCTCGGCGGAGATCTCCAGGCCGCGGTTCATCGGGCCCGGGTGCATGACGATCGAGTGCGCGGGCAGCAGCGCCAGGCGGCGGCCGTCGAGGCCGAAGTAGCGGGTGTACTCCAGCGGGCTCGGAAAGAACGCGCCCGCGCCCCCGGACATCCGCTCGCGCTGCACGCGGAGCATCATCACGGCGTCCGGCTGCCAGTCGGCGAGCGTGGCGTCCAGGTCGTAGGACGTCCGGCAGGGCCACGACTCGACCCCGACCGGCAGCAGCGTGGGCGGCGAGACGAGCGTCACCTCGGCGCCGAGCGTGCGCAGCAGCCACACGTTGGCGCGGGCGACGCGCGAGTGCAGGACGTCGCCCACGATCGCGACCTTGACGCCCGCGAGGTCGGCGCCGACGCCGTCGTCCCCTCCGCGGCGCAGGCCGCCGCCGTGGCCGCCGAGGTGGCGGCGGATCGTGTAGGCGTCGAGCAGCGCCTGCGTGGGGTGCATGTGCGTGCCGTCGCCGGCGTTGAGCACGGCCGCGTCGAGCCAGCCGGCGTGCGCAAGCTGGTACGGGGCTCCCGAGGCCCAGTGCCGCACCACCACGGCGTCGGCGCCCATGGCGTGCAGGGTGAGCGCGGTGTCCTTGAGGGACTCGCCCTTGGAGACGCTCGACCCCTTGGCCGAGAAGTTGATGACGTCCGCGGACAGCCGCTTGGCGGCCGTCTCGAACGAGATGCGGGTACGCGTGGAGTCCTCGAAGAACAGGTTCACCACGGTGCGACCGCGCAGCGTCGGCAGCTTCTTGATCTCGCGGGACTGCGTCGCGGCCATCTGCGCGGCGGTGTCGAGGAGCTCGATCGCCTCGTCCTTGGCCAGGTCCGCGGTGGAGAGCAGGTGCCTCATCGCTCGCCCCCCTCGCCCGGGGTCGCGGCGCCGGGCTCCCGGCCGCTGATCACCACGGCGTCCGAGCCGTCCACCTCCGCGAGCAGCACGCGCACCCGCTCCGTCTGGGCGGTGGGGAGGTTCTTGCCCACGAAGTCGGGGCGGATCGGCAGCTCGCGGTGACCGCGGTCCACCAGGCACGCGAGGCGCACCGCCTGCGGTCGGCCGAGGTCGCCGATGGCGTCGAGCGCGGCACGGATCGTGCGGCCGGAGAAGAGGACGTCGTCGACCAGGACGACGGTCTTGCCCTCGATCCCGGCCGCGGGCAGCCGCGTGACGCCGACCGCACGGGTGGGCTGGCGGCGCAGGTCGTCGCGGTACATCGTGACGTCCAGCTCGCCGAGGTCGCGCTCCGGGTCGAAGGCGGGGTCGATGCTCGCGAGCCGCTGCGCGAGGCGGGCGGCCAGGGTGACCCCGCGGGTCGGGATACCGAGCAGGACGACGTCCTGGGCTCCCTTGGCGCGCTCGACGATCTCGTGCGCGATACGGGTGAGGGCGCGGGCGACGTCGCTCGCGCCGAGCACGACGGTCCCCTCGGGGACGTCGGGCTGATCGGGTGTTCCGGGCATGCCGGTGCCAGCAGTCACTGGCGACCTCCTTCTCCGCCTCACGGGACGGTGTTAAAGGGTGTCGGTTCTCGTGCCCCTCGAGGCGGGCTCCCGGGGCGTCGTTCTGACGGCCTCCACCTTATCCCGTCGCCTCCGTGCGCCCACCGGGCGTGCCCACGATGCGGGCGCGGCGTGCGTCACACAGCCCAGGACGACGGGCCCCGAACGCCGGACAGGCGGTGGCGCACGCATCCGGGCCCGGATG
>NZ_JBHTUY010000022.1:0-18597 GCF_042793335.1 Isoptericola sp. NPDC056573 | reverse complement strand
TCGTCCTGAGACGGACGACGACCCACCGCGACGTCAGCACTAGGTTGCCGCCATGTCCTCCCTGACGGTCCGGTCCGCCCGCGCCGACGACGCCGACGCGCTGTGGCCGCTCGCCCGCGACTTCGCGACCAGCTTCCGACCGCGTCGGGAGGCCTTCGACCAGACCCTCGGGGCGCTCCTCGGCCGGGACGACACGTTGCTCGCCGTGGTGACCGACCTCGCGACCGAGTCCACGACCGACGACGCACCGCTCGGCTACCTCCTGGCGAACGTGCACCTGACGTTCCTCGCGAACGGACCGGTGTGCTGGGTCGAGGAGGTCATGGTCGACCCGGCGCACCGGGGCCGCGGGCTCGGCGGCGCGCTCATGGCCCACGCCGAGCGGTGGGCGGCGGCGCGCGGAGCCGCCTACCTGGCGCTGGCCAGCCGTCGGGCCGGAGACTTCTACGAGGCCCTCGGTTACGACGACTCCGCCACCTTCTACCGCCGCGACCTGCCGCACGCCTGACCGCGATCAGCGGTCGCGGTGCTCCCGCGCGACGGCGTCGAGCGCGCGGGAGATCTCGCGACCGCGGCGCGCGACGTCGGCGTCCGCCCGTGCCGGGCCCGCCGCGGGCGCAGCCGCCCCTGTGAGGCCCGCCGGCACCAGCCAGCGCCAGCGCACGGTCGCCTGCACCACGGGGCCGACGCCCAGCGCGAAGGCCACGGTGGCCCAGCCGAACGTCCCGCCGAGCAGGATGCCGACCAGCACGACGACGACCTCGATGCCGGTCCGCACGAGGCGCACCGACCGGCCGGTGCGCTGCACGAGGCCGGTCATGAGCCCGTCGCGCGGGCCCGGGCCGAGCCGCACCCCGATGTAGGCGGCGGTCGCGACGCCGTTGAGGACGATGCCGCCGACGGCGAGGGCGATCCGGGCGGCCAGCCCCGGGTCGGGCACGAGCCACGCCGTGGCCGCGAGGCAGGGCCCGATCGCCAGGCTGATGACGGCCACGTTCACGACGGTGCCGATCCCGGGCCGCTGCCGGAGCGGGACCCAGGCGAGCAGCACGAGCGCGGAGGTCAGCGCGACGACCGTGCCGAAGCCGAGGCCGGTGCTGCGCACCAGGCCCTGGTGCAGCACGTCCCACGGCATGCCTCCCTGCCCGGCGTGCAGCATCATCGCCATCGACCACGTGAATGCCCACAGCCCGAGGACGAGCTGCGTCCCCCGGCGGACGGGTCCCCAGGTCATCGTCGGAGCCGCGGCCGGCACGACGGCGTCGGGCGCGGTGGTCCTCGGGGGCGGGGGCGCGTCGTCGGACGCGGACAGAGGTGCGGAACGAGGCGCGGACGGAGGCGCGGAACGGAGCGCGCCCGGGCGCGGACCGCAGTCCGCCCGCCGGCGAAGGGGGCGGCGCGGAGGGCGGCGGGCAGGGCGGGTGGTCGTGCTCATGCTCCCACCCTCCGCGCTAATGGCCTTGCAATCCATATCCATTGGGGTGACAGTGGCCCCGTGACCGTCGTCTCCCCACCCTCCGCCACGACCGCGCCGCCCGCCGTCCGACAGCTCTCCCCCGCGGCCACCGCGCGCCTGCTCGGCGACTGGCGCGCGGGCGGGCCGGCCTACCTCGCGCTGGCGGACGCCCTGCGCGCCGCGGTGCTCGCCGGCAGCCTCCCGCCGCTCACCCGGGTGCCCAGCGAGCGCGAGCTGGCGGCAGCCCTGCGGGTCTCGCGCACCACGACGTCCGGCGCCTACGCCCGCCTGCGCGAGCTGGGCTTCCTCGCGAGCCGGGTCGGCTCCGGCACGGTCACGACGCTCCCCCGCGGCGCGGGGGCGGCACGCGGGAGCGCGCCCGTCGCGGCGGGCGACGCCCCCGCGGACCCGCCGGGCGACGAGCGGCCCGAGTCCCCCGTCGACCTCGCCCAGGCGACGCCGTCCGCCACGTCGGCCCTGCACGACGCCTACACCGCGGCCCTCGAGGTGCTGCCGGGCTACCTCTCCACCGGCGGCTACGCACACCTCGGCGTCGAGGTGCTGCGGTCGGCGATCGCCGACCGCTACACGGCGCGTGGCGTGCCGACCACACCGGAGCAGATCCTCGTCACCACGGGCGCCCAGCAGGCGATCTCCGTGCTCACCGCCGCGTTCGTCGGACGCGGCGAGACCACCGTCGTCGAGTCGCCCACGTACTTCCACGCCCTGGAGCCGACGCGGCGCCTCGGCGGGCGGGTGGTCGGGGTCCCGGTCGGCGACGTCGAGACGCTCGCCTCGGCCGTGCGGCGCACCCGCCCCCGGCTCGTCTACCTCGTCCCCGACTTCCACAACCCCACCGGCGCGACGTTGTCCGCCGAGGCGCGGGCGGCGGCGCGCGACCTCGCGGACCGCACGGGCACGACCGTCGTGGGCGACGAGACCCTGACCGACCTGGCGCTCGACCCCGGGGCTCGGGTGCCCGAGCCGTTCGCGGGCGACGGCGCCTCCCCGCACGTCGTGACGATCGGGTCGGCGTCGAAGTCGTTCTGGGGCGGGGTGCGCGTCGGCTGGGTGCGCGCCGACCCCCAGGTGGTGCGCCGGCTGGCGCGCGTCCGGGAGTCGGCGGACATCGCCACGCCGGTGCTCGAGCAGCTCGCCGTCGTCGAGCTGCTGCGCCGCGCCGACGCCATCCTGCCCGACCGCGTCGCCGAGCTGCGGGCGCGGCGCGACCTGCTCGTCGACCTGGTCCGCGACGCCCTGCCGGGCTGGCGCGTGCCCGTGCCGGCGGGAGGGCTGTGCCTGTGGGCCGACCTGGGCCGGCCTCTCGCGCAGGCGCTCGCCGCCTCCGCCGTGCGCCACGGCGTCCTCGTCACACCCGGGCCGGCGTTCACGCCGGACCGGTCCTCGCGCGACCGGGTGCGCCTGACGTTCACGCGCGAGCCCGACCAGCTCGCCGCCGCGGTGCCGCGGCTCGCCCGGGCCTGGGCGCAGGTCGCACCGGGCGCCTGAGGTCCCGCCGCGGCTCGGCCGTCAGACCGACGGCAGCACCACGCCCGGCGTCGCCTGCGCCCCGTCGTGCAGCAGGCGGGCGAGGGTCGCGCCGGCGGAGGCCAGCTCGCGCCAGTGCTCCCCGATCCACTGCTCGGCGTCGTACTGCGTGGTGAAGACCGGGCTCGGCACGGCGAGCGCACGCCCGTCGGCGTCGTCCAGCGCCCACTCCCACCGCGGCCGGATCACGCGGCGCTCCCCGGAGCGGCGACGCCGCGGTCGATGCTGCCGGCCGCGACCGACCCCCGCGTGCGCGTCAGGGAGCGGTTGACCCTCGACGGCCAGAACGGGCCGGAGTAGATGAACGACGTGTACCCCTGGGTGAGGTCGGCGCCGGCCCGGAGGTAGGCGCGCACGTCGTCGGCGCCCGAGATGCCACCGACGCCGATGATCGCCGGGTCGGGCCCGAGACGGTCGCGCAGCCGGGCCACGACCTGCAACCCTCGCTCGAGCAGCGGGGGCCCGGAGAGCCCGCCAGGACCGCGGTCGTGCCCGATGGTCGTGTTGACGGCGACGACGCCGTCCAGCCCGAGCTCGGTGACGAGCGCCGCGACGGCGTCGACGTCGGCGTCCGCGAGGTCGGGGGCGATCTTCACCAGGAGCGGGACGCGGCGGGTGCCCGCGGCGGCGGTCGCCTCGTCGGCCGCGGCGCGGGCCGCCGTGAGGATGGGACGCAGCTCGGCGGTGGTCTGCAGGTCGCGCAGCCCGGGGGTGTTCGGGGAGGACACGTTCACCACGAGGTAGTCGGCCCACGGGGCGAGCTCGCGGGCGCAGGCGGCGTAGTCGTCCGCCGCGGCCTCCGCCGGCGTCGTCTTGTTCTTGCCGATGTTCGCGCCGACGACGACGGCCCGGCCCGCGGGCGTGGCCCGCAGCTCCCGCAGCCGCGCGGCCGCGGCGGGCGCGCCGTCGTTGTTGAAGCCCATGCGGTTGCGGATCCCCCGCACGTCGAGCTCGCGCCACATGCGCGGCGCCTCGTTGCCGGGCTGCGGGCGCGGGGTGACGGTGCCGATCTCCACGAAGCCGAAGCCGAGCATCGTCAGGCCCCGGATCGCGCGGGCGTTCTTGTCGAACCCGCCTGCCAGCCCGAACGGAGCGGGCACCGTACGGCCGAGCACCTCGATGCTGCCCGGACCGCCGCTGCCCCGGCCCAGGTACGGCGCGAGGGCACCCTGGACGACGTCCCGCAGGACGGGGACGCGACCGGCGAGCGAGATGGCGCCGAACGCGAGCTCGTGCGCCCGTTCGGGGTCCATCCGGCGGAAGACGCCGTTGAAGAGCAGGGTGTACGGGCTCATCGGACCTCCGGGTCGGGGGCTGCGGGCGCGGTGGGCCCGGTCGGCTCGGTCGGTTCAGCCGCGGGTGCTGCGGCGTCGTGCGTCCCGCGCGGGCCGGTGCGCCACAGCCACCACAGCCCGACGAACGGCAGCACGAGCGGGACGTAACCGTAGCCCTGCCCGAACCCGGACCACACGGTCGTCTCGCCGAAGACGTCCGGAGAGGCCACGGAGGCGGTGCCGACCGCGAGCACGCCCACGGCCTCGAACCCCACGGTCACCCACGCGACGACGCGCCAGCGCGGCCCGCCCTTGGCGAGCGCGACGGTGGCCAGCACGTACACGACGGCGGACAGCGTGGACAGGGAGTACGCGACGGGCGCCTCGGAGAACTTGGTGGCCAGCTCGTACGACGACCGGCCGATCGCGGCGAAGGCGAGGATGCCGTAGACCGTGACGAGCAGCCGTCCGAAGCCGGTGGCGGTCCGACGCCCGCCCGCGGCGGGCGCGGGGGTGGTGCCGCTCATGCCGCCCCCCAGATCTGCCACAGCCGCCAGTCGAGGAAGCCCACCGTGAGGGCGGCCACCGCGAGGACGACGGACGACCACTTGGTGCGCTCGGCGAACGCCCAGATCGCGGCGATCGGCAGCACCACGAGGGCGGTGGCGACGTAGCCCCAGAACAGCGGCCCGTCGACGGGATGGTCGCGGGTGACCATGAGGACGCCGGCCACCACCGCCTGGACGACGACGAGCGCCTCGACGACGGCGGCGCCGATCAGCTGCTTGAGGATCACGGCGCGGTCCTGGACGACGAACCACAGCGCCCACCCGGCGAGCGCGGCGCACGCCAGCAGGACGACGATGAGCAGGGGAAGGACCACGCCCGCAGACTACCGGCCGCCGGGCGCCCGACGGCGGTCGCGGGACGGGGATAGCATCGGCGCGTGGCAGACCTCACCCTCACCGGCAAGAATCCCAGCTCTCTCAAGGTCGACGCGCTCGTCGTCGGGACCTGCTCCACCTCGGACGGCGTCGCCGTCGTCGCGGACCAGCTGCCCGAGGCGTTCGTGCGGCAGATCGAGACCCTCGCCCCCCGCCTCGGCGTCACCGGCGCCCGCGACGAGGTGCGGCGCGTGCCCGCCGGCGACGGCGTCTCGGCCGACGTCGTCGTCCTCGCCGGGCTCGGGGAGCGCGCGGCCGACGGCACGTTCCCGCACGAGGTGCTGCGGTCGGCCGCCGGCGCCGCGACCCGTGAGCTCGCCGGCACCGACACGGTCGCCCTCGCGCTGCCCGCGGTGGACGAGGACGAGCTCGGCGCGGTCGTCGAGGGGGCGCTGCTCGGCGCGTACTCCTACACGCGCTACCGCACGGGCAAGGACACCAAGAGCGCGGTCGGCAGCGTCCAGGTCGTCACGTCGTTCTCCCGGTCGGGTCGCGCCAAGGCCGCGGTCGCGCGCGCCGAGGTGCTGGCCGCGGCGGTGCACGGCACCCGCGACCTGGTCAACGACGCCCCCAACGAGCTGTTCCCGGCCGCCTTCGCGGACGCCGCCAAGGCCGCGGCCAAGGGCGTGAAGGGCCTCAAGATCACGGTGCTCGACGACAAGCAGCTCGCCGCGGGCGGCTACGGCGGGCTCGTGGGCGTCGGGCAGGGCTCGTCGCGCGGGCCGCGCCTCGTCAAGCTGTCGTACACGCCCGCGAAGGCCACCGGGAAGGTCGCGATCGTCGGCAAGGGGATCACGTTCGACACCGGCGGCATCTCGCTCAAGCCGCCGGCCAGCATGCCGACGATGAAGTCCGACATGGCCGGCGCCGCCGCCGTGCTGCACACGGTCCTCGCGGCAGCGCGCCTCGGGCTGCCGGTCGCCGTGACCGGGTACCTCTGCCTCGCGGAGAACATGCCGGGCGGCAACGCGCAGCGCCCGGCCGACGTCATCACGATCCGCGGCGGCAAGACCGTCGAGGTCACCAACACCGACGCCGAGGGCCGCCTCGTCATGGCGGACGGCCTCGTCGCCGCCGTCGAGGACGGGCACGACGTCGTCCTCGACATCGCGACCCTCACCGGCGCGCAGATGGTCGCGCTCGGCAACCGCACGTCCGGCGTCATGGGCACCGACGCGGTGCGCGACGAGGTGAAGGCCGCCGCCGACGTCGCCGGCGAGGCGTTCTGGCCGATGCCGATGCCCGCCGAGCTCAAGGCCGGCCTGAAGTCGACCGTCGCGGACATGGTCAACTCCGCGCCCAGCCGCTGGGGCGGCATGCTGTTCGCCGCCCACTTCCTCGCCGAGTTCGTCGGCGAGACCCCGTGGGCGCACCTCGACATCGCCGGCCCGTCGTACAACGAGGGCTCGTCGTTCGGGTACACCCCCGCCGGCGGCACGGGCGTCGGCGTGCGCACGATGCTCGCTTTCCTCGAAGGCCGCGCGGCGGCCTGACGCCGCGCTCGACCGACCGCGCGACGACGCCCGGCCGCCCTCGGGTGGCCGGGCGTCGTCGTGCCGGTCAGCGGACGCCGGCCACGGCCCAGCGGAACGCGTTCGCCAGGCGGTACCCGCCGGCGGGCGCCCGGAACGGCGCCGCGGCGCGCAGGACCGTCGGCGCGAGCTCCGCCGTCGTGCGCTCGTCCTCCCCGAGCAGGACGCCGCGCACCAGGCGGTCGTCGTCGGGCACGGCCCACGAGACGTCGACGATCCCCGCCCCCACGACGTCGAGCCCCGCGTCGGCGAGGGCGGACTCGAGCCCGCCCTCGGCGCGCAGCGGTCCGTCGGGCGGCACGTCCTCCTCGTACGCCTCGGCGACGGCCCGCTCGACGACGTCGAGGTCGTTGCGCGCGCCCTCGGCCCAGCAGGCGATGCCGACCCGGCCACCGGGGACCAGCACGCGGGCGACCTCGGCCAGGCCGTCACCGACGTCGTCGGCGAACTGGAGCGCATTGACCGCGAGGACCGCGTCGAAGGCGGCGTCCTCGAACGGCAGGTGCTCGACGTCGCCGTCCAGGACGGTCGCCGTGGGGTTCCGCTCGCTCGCCCGGCGCGCCATCGCCGGTGCCGGGTCGACGCCCGCGGCCACCGCGCCCGCACGCACCAGGTGCGCGACCAGCTCGCCGGTGCCGCACCCGACGTCGAGGACCCGCGACCCCGGCCCGATCCGTGACGCCGTGAGGAGCGGCGCCCAGACCGGCTCCGCGAAGGAGCCCCACAGCTCGGCCCAGCCGTCGGCCACCGCCGACCAGCGCTCGCCCCCGCCGCCGTCCATGCCTCCCGGGTCTCCTCCGTCGCCCACGTGCCGCGGCTCAGGCCTTGCGGCGCTGCGCCGACGTCCAGTCCCGCATGCGCTGCGGGTAGCCGGTGAACCGCACGTTGTACACGGGCACCCCCAGCGACCGGGCCACCTCGAACGCCGTGCGCTCGTCCGGGACACGACGTCGCGTCCACTCGCCGGTGGTCGCCACGAGCAGCACGGTCGTCGGGGTCTGCGCGTTGGGCGGCTCGACGTAGGCCTCCACCCCCACGCGGGTGCGCACGAACTCCTGCAGGTAGGCCATCGTCTCGCCCCGCGATCCCGACGACGGCGGCGCACCGGGGGCCGGCGACGACGACCTGCCCAGCAGGCGTCCCAGCGAGGTCCTGAGCGACATGGCGCGAGACTACCGCCGTCGTCGGCGTCGTGGTCGGGAGACCGCCCGGAGGTGTCCTGGAGGTCATGCGGCGGTCAGGTGTACCCAGCGTCACACCAACCCGGAGCCCCGAACGATTGGGGCGACCCCCGTGGAGGTGACAAGATGGCAGGCAGTGACCAGAACGCGGCAACCCCAGATGTCGCGGGCCGGCAACCCGGCTCGCCTCGGCACGTCGCCTGACCCACTGATCGAAGGAGACTCCACAGGTCATGTCTGAGAACGTGCAGCTCCCTGCACTCGGCGAGTCCGTCACCGAGGGCACCGTCACCCGATGGCTCAAGGCCGTCGGCGACACCGTCGCCGTCGACGAGCCCCTGCTGGAGGTCTCGACCGACAAGGTCGACACGGAGATCCCCTCGCCGGTCGCCGGTGTGCTCGAGCAGATCCTCGTCGAGGAGGACGAGACCGTCGAGGTCGGCGCCACCCTCGCCGTCGTCGGTGACGGTTCCGGTGCCGGTGGTGGCGACGCCGCCCCGGCCGCCGAGGCCCCCGCCGCCGAGCCCGAGGCCCCCGCCGAGCCCGAGGCCCCCGCGGAGCCCGAGCAGCCCGCCGCCGCTGCCGAGCCCGCCCCGGCCGCCGAGGCGCCCGCCGCCGGTGGCGGCGAGGGCACCGAGGTGACGCTGCCCGCCCTGGGCGAGTCCGTCACCGAGGGCACCGTCACCCGGTGGCTCAAGGCCGTCGGCGACTCGGTCGAGGTGGACGAGCCCCTGCTCGAGGTCTCGACCGACAAGGTCGACACCGAGATCCCGTCCCCCGTGGCCGGCACCGTCCAGCAGCTCCTCGTCGAGGAGGACGCGACCGTCGAGGTCGGCGCCGTCCTGGCGATCGTCGGCTCCGGCGCCGCCCCGGCTGCCGAGAAGCCCGCCGAGCCCACCCCGGCCAAGACTCCCGAGCCGGTCGGTGCGCCCTCGAAGCCTGAGGAGCCCGCCCCCGCGCCCGAGAAGCCTGCGGAGACGAAGCCGGCCGCCGAGGAGAAGCCTGCTCCGGCCCCGGAGCAGCCGGCCCAGCCGGAGCCTGCCGCCGAGAAGCCCGCGCCGTCCGCTCCGGGCAAGGGCTCCTACCTCACGCCGCTGGTGCGCAAGCTCGCCGCGGAGAAGGGCGTGGACGTCTCGACCCTCCAGGGCACGGGCGTCGGCGGCCGCATCCGCAAGGAGGACGTGCTCGCCGCGGCCGAGAAGGCCGCCGCCCCGGCTCCTGCCGCCGCCGCGCCTGCCGCGGCCCCGGCCGCCAAGGCCCCGGCCACGCTGCCGGTCTCGCCGCTGCGCGGCACGACCGAGAAGATGTCGCGCCTGCGCAAGATCGTGGCCGAGCGCATGGTCGAGGCACTGCACACGCAGGCCCAGCTCACGACCGTGGTCGAGGTCGACGTCACCAAGGTCGCCAAGCTGCGCGCGAAGGCCAAGGAGTCGTTCAAGGCCCGCGAGGGCGCGAACCTCACCTACCTGCCGTTCTACACGCTGGCCGCGGTCGAGGCGCTCAAGGCGTTCCCGAAGATCAACGCCTCGATCGACCAGGACAAGGGCGAGATCACCTACCACCCCGCGGAGAACGTCGGCATCGCCGTCGACACCGAGCGTGGCCTGGTGGTCCCGGTCATCAAGAACGCCGGCGACCTGAACCTGGCGGGCATCGCCCGCCAGATCGGCGACCTGGGCGCCCGCACGCGGGCGAACAAGGTCGGCCCGGACGAGCTCTCCGGCGCCACGTTCACGATCACGAACACCGGCTCGGGCGGCGCACTCATCGACACGCCGATCGTCCCCGGCGGGCAGGTCGCGATCCTCGGCACCGGCACGATCACCAAGAAGCCGGCGGTCGTGACGGGCCCGGACGGCGAGGAGACCATCGCCATCCGCCAGTTCGCGTACCTGTTCCTCTCCTACGACCACCGCCTGGTCGACGGTGCGGACGCCGCGCGGTTCCTCACCGCCATCAAGGCACGCATCGAGGAGGGCGCGTTCGAGGCCGAGGTCGGTCTCTGACCTCACCCCGTCCCTGACGACGAAGGGCGTCCCGGCCACGGCCGGGACGCCCTTCGTCGTCCCGCCCGGCACCCGCGTCGAGCCCGCCGCGCCGATCCCTCACGACGGTCGCGCGGCGGCGCTCAGGAGACCTCGGCGACCCGCCAGCCGTCCGGCGTCCAGTCGAGCCGCAACGTCGCGGTGCGCACGTCCGACGCGGGGACGACGGTGACGGTGCCGTCGGCCGCCACCTGCTCGTGCGCGGTCACGGCGTACCGCACCACGACGTCCGCCGTGCCGTCGTCCCGCTGCCCGCTCGGCCCGCCCTCACCGGTCCTCTCCGCACGGGAGTCCTCGACCCGCACCTCGGCGCCGCGCACCCGGGTGCCGGCCTGCGCGGCGTCCTCGAGCAGCGCGACGTCCGCCTCGTGCGCCGGCGACCCCGGCACGTCCACCGCCCCCCACCGCGCCGGGTCCGGGTCCGAGACCGAGCTCGTGATCAGCGCGACGCGCCGGCGGGTGAGCTCGGCGGCCGCGGCGCCGGGGTCGGTCCGGTCCTGCGTGGGGTCGTCCTGCGTGGGGTCGTCCTGCGCCGCGTCGCGGCCGGCAGCCGGACCGTCCTCGGCGACCGACGACGGCGCGGGGTCAGGCGCTCGGACCTGGACCGCGACCGCCGTCAGCACCGCCACCACCCCGACCGCGCCGACCAGGCCGAGCACGCGTCGCCCGGTCCCGCCGCGGCGCCGGGCGGTCGTGCGGCGCGCGGACCTGCTCACCGGACGACCGGCCCTGTCTCCGTCGGCGCGCCGGACCGCCCGCCGCCGGGGCACGCGGACGGGCGCCTCCGCAACGGGCAGGACGGGGCGCCTGCCCAGGGCCGCGGCCGCGAGCGCCGCCGGCTCGGGGAGCCGCACGGGCTCGGTGGCGACGGCCGTGTCCGCCTGGGCCGCGAGCGTGCCGGCCTCCGGGCGCACCCGCGGGTCGGGTGCCGCCGCCGGGGCCAGCACGGCGCGCAGCGCGGTCGCGTCGTCGTCGCCGCGGTCGCCGAGCAGGTCGGCGACGAGCTTCGCCAGCGCGTGCACGTCCGCCGCCTCACCGGCAGCCGGGTCGTCGGCGACACCGTCGGCGCCGTCGGCACCGGCAAGGTCGGCCCGCGGGCGCAGGAGCGCGCTGCCACCGGGGTCGAGCACCACGTCCTGCGCGCCCACGCTCCCCTGCCGCAGCCCGGCGCTGTGCAGCGCGGCGAGCCCGCGCGCCACGGTGACGAGGACCCCCGCCGCCTCCCGCGAGGTCAGGCGCCCGCGGACGGCGAGCACGGTGGGCAGGTCGGTCGCGGCGCCGCCCCGGCGCAGGGCCAGGGTCCCGTCGTCGCGCACGTCGACGGCCACCACGGGCTCCACGCACGGGTGCCGGAGCGCCGCGAGCGCGCGCACGCGCTCCAGGAGGGCGTCGCGGGCGCCGGCGTCGGTCGGGATCGACAGCGTCTGGGTGGGCACGGAGCCATCGAACACCGTCGCGGCCGCCCGTCGTCGCCGTCATCCACAGAGGAGGGTCAGAGGGTGAGGCGACGCCCCTCGCGCGCCGACACCCGGGCGGCGTCCAGCACCTCGGCGGTGCGCACGGCGTCGGCCGGGTCGACGGGCGCGGGCTCGTCCCCGTGCAGCCACGGCCCCAGCGCGCGGTAGAAGTCGGCGTGGCCGCCCGGGGCCGCGGGCACGGCGCGCCGGTCGCGGCCGCGCGTGAGCCAGCCGACCGACCCCTCGGGCGCGTCGTCGTCCAGCACCTCGAGCGGGGAGGCGTCCTGCTCGAAGGTCGTCACCAGGTAGGCGCCCGCCGACCCGAGCACGCGGGTCCGAGGGCCGGGAGCGCCTACGACCGACCCCGCCCAGAGCCGCGACACGACGGCGTGCGGGCTCCCCGCGCGGCCGCCGCCGGCCTCGTGCTCCAGGACGAGGAAGACGTCGTCCTCGGTGGGCGTGGTGAGCTTGCGGGTCTGCGCCCAGACGGACCGGACGCGGCCGAACAGCTGCGTCGCCGAGTCCACCAGGTGCGGGCCGAGGTCGAGCAGCAGCCCGCCACCGACCGGGTCGTTCTCCTTCCACCGCTGCCGCGGGACCGGCCGCCAGCGCTCCCAGCGCCGCTCGAACGTGTGCACGTCACCCAGCCCGCCGGCGTCGAGCAGGCCCACGAGGGTGAGCTGCTCGGGGTCCCAGCGCCGGTTCTGGAAGACGGTGAACGGGGTGCCGGTGGCGGCCGCCTCCTCGACGACGGCACGTGCCTGGTGCGCGTCGAGCCCGATCGGCTTGTCGAGCACGAACGGGATCTCCGCGCGGGCGAGGGCGGCGGCGTGCTCGGCGTGCAGGGTCGTGGGGCTGGCCACCACGACGAGGTCGTAGGCGCGGCGGGCGGCGATCAGCTCGTCGAGGTCCGACAGCAGCCGGGCTCCCGGCCAGTCCCCCGCGGCCTGGTTGCGCCGGCCGGGGTCGCGCGTCACGACGGCCGTCACCGGGAGCCCGGCCTCCGCCGCGAGGCGGGCGTGGATCTCCCGGCCCGCTCCCCCGTACCCGACGATCGCCAGGCGCGGCGGCGGTGCCGCCGTCGCGCCCTCGGTCGCGCCCGCCACTGCCGCCTCGTCCGTGACCATGCCGTCCATCGTGCCCGACGGCGGGCCCCACGCCCCGGTACCGCCCCGGCGAGCCACACGGCGAACGGGTTGTGGGCAACCGGCACCTCCCGTAGACCGGACGGGGGTCGGTTCGCGGCCCACGGACGAGTCGACCGGAGGGAGCCACGACGATGGCGACACGACTGAACCAGCCGGGTCTGGACCAGGCACGGGCGCTGGTGCGCGAGGGGCGCGTGGTGCGCGACGAACGGGACGACTGGAGCGAGCACGCGCCGAGCACGGACGCCGAGAACCGGTTCGTCGACCGCGAGGGCTGGACCGAGTTCCGGCACTGGCACCTCGGCGTCGACGACGACGAGAACCCCGAGACGAAGCAGGCGGTGTCGTTCCCCTACGGCGACCTGTCGAAGGTCCACCGGTGCGCGGTGGTGTCGCTGGAGAGCCGAGCCGGGCAGCACGACCACGACGACATCCGCGACGCCGCCCGCGCCCTGCTGGCGCTCATCGACTCGACGGCGTGACCGCACGCTCCGGCGTGCGAGCGCCGCGGCCCAGGCGCGACGGCCACCAGACCCGGTCGCCGACGTCGTGCACGAGCGCGGGGACGAGCAGGCTGCGCACCACGAGCGTGTCCACGAGCACGCCGAACGCGACGATGACGGCGAGCTGGGCGAGGAACAGCAGCGGGATGACGCCGAGGGCGGCGAACGTCGCGGCGAGCACCACGCCCGCCGACGTGATGACGGAGCCGGTGACGGCCAGGCCGCGCAGCACGCCCCGCCGGGTACCCACCTGCAGGCTCTCCTCGCGCACGCGCGTCATGAGGAAGATCGAGTAGTCGACGCCCAGCGCCACGAGGAAGCAGAACGCGTACAGCGGCACGGCCGGGTCCGCGCCCGGGAAGTCGAGCACGTGGTTGAACACCAGTGCCGAGACGCCGAGGGCGAACCCGAACGACAGCACGTTCGCGGCCATGAGCAGCACGGCGGCCAGGACCGACCGGAGCAGCAGCACGAGGATCAGGAGGATCACGGCGAGCACCACCGGCACGATCACCCGCAGGTCGTGCTGGCCGGCGAGCTGCGTGTCCAGCCGTTCGGCGGCCGCGCCGCCCACCAGCGCGTCGGGGCTGACGTCGTGCACCGCCGTGCGCAGGTCGGCCACCGCCTCGACCGCCGCCTGGCTGTCGGACGGCGCCTCGGTCGTGACGTCGACGCGCACCTGCCCGTCGACGACCAGCGGGTCGCCCTCGGCCGGCATGCCCGGCGCGGTGGCCGGCTGGTCGGTGACGACCGTCGCGGCGGTGATCCCTTCGGAGCCCTCGGCGGCCTCCACGACGGCGTCGGCGTCGGCCTCGGGGGCGATCACGATCGCGGGCTGTGCGGACACGCCCTCGAAGTGGCGGGTGAGCGCCTCCTCGCCGTCCACGGAGTCGACCTGCGTGAGGAAGACCTCCGAGTCACCGGTGCCGTTCGCGTCCAGGGTGGGCACGAACGCGGCGCCCGCCGCCAGGACCACGGCGGTGGCGACCCACACGACGCGGTCGTGCCGTCCCACGAAGCCGGCGACGCGCGACCACACGCCGTGCCCCGCGACGTCCACGTGCGTGTCGTCGTCGGCGTCCTCCGCCGTCGGGGCGGCGGCCGCCGTCGTCGAGGTGGTGGTCCCGGGCGTCGTGGTGGTGGGCTCCGGAGCCTCCGGCGCGTCGGAGTGCCGGCCGAGCGCGTGCGGCACGCGGGGCCAGAAGACCCACCGGGCCCGGCGCCCGCCGACGAGCAGCATCGCCGGCAGCAGGGTCGTGGCCGACAGGAACGCGGCGACGATGCCGATGGCGGCGACCGGGCCCAGGCTGCGGTTCGACGAGAGGTCCGACAGCAGCAGGCACAGCAGCCCGACGATCACCGTGCCCGCGCTGGCCGCGATCGGCTCGATCGAGGCGCGGACGGCGCGGCGCATCGCGGTGTACGGGGAGCTGGTGGCCCGCAGCTCCTCGCGGTAGCGGGCCACCAGGAGCAGGGCGTAGTCCACGGAGGCGCCCACGACGAGGATCGACAGGATGCCCTGCGACTGGCCGTTCAGCGTCAGCACGTCGTTCGCGGCGAGGTGGTAGACCACCAGCCCCGCCAGGCACAGGGCCAGGACCGCGGTGAGGATCACGACGAAGGGCAGGAACGGCGAGCGGTAGACGAGCGCGAGGATCACCAGGACCGCGCCGAGGGCCACGAGCAGCAGCACGGTGTCGATCGCGCCGAACGCGCTCACGAGGTCGGCGACGAAGCCCGCGGGCCCCGTGACCCAGGCCTCGAGCCCCGTCCCGGTGAGCCCGCCGTCGGCGACGTCCGCGCCGGCGAGCGCCCGGAGGGCGCCCACCGCGAGCTCGGAGCCGCTCGACTCGTCGGCGCCGAGGTCCTCGGAGGCCTGCGCGGCGTCGAGCGAGACGACGACGAGGGCCGCCTGCCCGTCCTCGGACGGCACCACGACGGGGTCGTCGATGCTCAGGTCGCCGACGGTGCGCGGCTCGTCGCCCGACGTCCCCTCGAGCGGGGCGTCGGCGACCGCGTCGGCGAAGGCCTGGACGTCGGCGAGCTGCTCCTGCGTCAGCTTCGACCCGTCCGCGGTCTCGGCCACGACCAGGGCGGGCAGCGTCTCGGAGTCGGTGAACTGCTCGGCCAGCTCGGCAGCCTGCGTGGACTCCGCGCTCGCGGGCAGGAATGCCGCGTCGTCGTTGGTCTGGACGCTGCTCAGGCTGCCCTGGGCCTGGCCCCCGAACGCGCCGATCGCGAGCCAGACCCCGATCGCTGCCAGAATGACGAGGCCCCGCAGCAGACCTCGACCCCGATTGCCCCGCGCCCGATTACTCAGCATGCTGAGCATTCTGACGGCGCACCAGGGAGGAAGCAAGTGCAGCTCGACGACGGTCGTGACGAGACTTCCTGGCCGGACCCGGTCGACCCCACGAGCGACGACCCGGGCGAGTGGCCCACGGGGCGGCTGCTGTTCACCGTCGTACGCCGTATCGAGCACGACTGGAACGCCCACCTCGCGGGCTGGAACCTCAACCATGCGGGCTTCCCGGTGCTGCTGCACCTGTTCGCCGGGCCGCGCACGCAGCGCGAGCTCGCCACGCTCAACGGCGTCACCGAGCAGACGATGAGCCGCGTGGTCGCCCGGCTCGAGCGCGCCGGGTACGTCACCCGCGGCGCCGACCCGCGCGACCGACGCCGCCGCGCCGTCGCGGTCACCGACGCCGGCCGCCGCGCCGCCGCGGAGGCGGGCCGCCTGCAGCCAGCGGAGGACCTCACCGCCCGCGGGCTCGCGGACGACGACGTGGCGCGGCTGCGTGAGATCCTCGTCACCCTCGTGCGCGCGCAACGCGACGCCGACGACTGACCGCACCGCATGGGGCTAGCCTCGGTCGGGTGGACGTGATGACGCTGCCCGGACTGACCGAGTATCACGAGGCGTGGGAGCTCCAGCGCCGCGTGCACGCCGACGTCGTCACCGGCGACCGCCCCGACACGCTGATCGTCGTGGAGCACCCCGACGTCTACACGGCCGGTCGGCGCACGCACCGCGACGAGCGCCCCACCGACGGCACCCCCGTCGTCGACGTCGACCGCGGCGGCAAGATCACCTGGCACGGCCCGGGACAGCAGGTGGTCTACCCGATCCTGCGGCTCGCCGAGCCCATCGACGTCGTCGCGTACGTGCGCGCGCTCGAGGAGGCCGTCATGGAGGTCTGCGCCGGGTTCGGCCTCGCGACGATCCGGGTCACCGACCGCACCGGGGTCTGGTTCGCCGCCGACGGCGACCGCCTCGAGCGCAAGGTCTGCGCCATCGGCGTGCGCACCGCCAAGGGCGTGACCATGCACGGCATCGCCCTGAACTGCGACCCGGACCTGAGCCGGTTCGACAGCATCGTCCCGTGCGGCATCACCGACGCGGACGTGACCTCGCTGACGATCGAGACCGGCCGCCGCGTCACCCTCGACGACGTGCGGGCCCCGCTCGTCGACGCCCTCGCCCGCCACCTCGGCCCCCTGCGCGCGGCCCCCACCTCGACCGTGGCCGCGCCGGGTGTTGCTGAGGTCACGTCCACACGGTGAGCAGGTCGCGGCGCCGGGACACACCCCTCACGTAGTCTGACGAGGTCCGGCGGTCAGGGTCCGCACAGGCTCCGCCCGCCCGACGTCCACCTGCTCGACGACGACCGGGAGACACCCGTGACGATCGCACCCGAGGGCCGCCGCATGCTGCGCATCGAGGCCCGCAACGCCGCCACCCCCATCGAGAAGAAGCCCGAGTGGATCAAGACGAAGGCCACGATGGGTCCCGAGTACCGGGAGCTGAAGGGCCTGGTCAAGGGCGAGGGCCTGCACACGGTGTGCGAGGAGGCGGGCTGTCCCAACATCTTCGAGTGCTGGGAGGACCGCGAGGCCACGTTCCTCATCGGCGGTGACCAGTGCACCCGCCGCTGCGACTTCTGCCAGATCGACACGGGCAAGCCGGCCGACTTCGACGCCGACGAGCCGCGTCGCGTCGCCGAGTCCGTGCGGACGATGGGGCTGAAGTACTCGACGATCACCGGCGTCGCCCGCGACGACCTCGCCGACGGTGGCGCCTGGCTGTACGCGGAGACGGTGCGCCAGATCCACGCCCTCAACCCGGGCACCGGCGTCGAGCTGCTCATCCCCGACTTCAACGCCATCCCCGAGCTGCTCGACGTCGTCAACGAGTCGCGGCCCGAGGTCATGGCCCACAATGTCGAGACGGTGCCGCGCATCTTCAAGCAGATCCGCCCCGCCTTCCGCTACGAGCGCTCGCTGTCCGTGCTCACCCGGGCGCGCGAGGCCGGCCTCGTCACCAAGTCGAACCTCATCCTCGGCATGGGCGAGACGATCGACGAGGCCCGCGACGCGCTGCAGGACCTGCACGACGCCGGCTGCGACCTCGTGACGATCACGCAGTACCTGCGCCCGTCGCTCCGCCACCACCCGGTCGACCGGTGGGTGCGCCCGGAGGAGTTCGTCGAGCTGTCCGAGGCGGCCGAGGAGATGGGCTTCCTGGGCGTCATGGCCGGGCCGCTGGTGCGCTCGTCGTACCGCGCGGGCCGCCTGTGGGGCCAGGCGATGACGCGCCGCGGCCTGCCCATCCCGGAGTCCCTCGCGCACCTCGCGGAGCCGACGACGTCGCGCCAGGAGGCCGCGAGCCTTCTTGCGCCGCGGGCCCACTAGACTTGACGACCATGGCCCGCACCAAGTCCGACGCCGGCGCGCCCGCTGACGCCACCGGCAAGCAGAAGAAGCCCAAGAAGCAGCGCTGGTACCACCAGGTGTGGGCCGCGTACCAGATGACGCGCAAGCAGGACCCCACGGTGACGTGGCTGATCCTGGGCGTGTTCGTCGGGATCCTCGCGGTCGTCGCCGCCGTCGTGCTGCTGCTCGACCTGCCGACCGGCTTCCAGATCCTGTACATCGTGGTGCTCGGCGTCCCGTTCGCGGCGCTGGGCGCGATGTTCACCCTGACGCGCAAGGCCGAGAAGGCCGCGTACACGCAGATCGAGGGCCAGCCCGGCGCCGCCCGGGCGGCGCTCGGCACCGTCCGCGGCGGGTGGGAGTTCGCGGACGAGCCGGTCGCGATCAACCCGCGCACCCAGGACTTCGTGTTCCGCGGCGTCGGTCGCCCGGGCGTCGTCCTGGTCTCCGAGGGCCCCGCGCACCGGGTGCAGCGCCTCCTGGAGGACGAGCGTCGCAAGACGGCGCGCGTCCTGCCGAACGTGCCGATCACCCTCATCCAGGTCGGCAACGAGGAGGGGCAGGTCCCGCTGCCCAAGGTCGCGAAGAAGGTGCAGAAGCTCAAGCGGAGCCTCACCAAGCCCGAGGCGGAGCAGGTCAAGAAGCGCCTCAAGGCGCTGGGCGGCGCCCGCCTGCCGATCCCGAAGGGCGTCGACCCGATGAAGGCCCGCCCGGACCGCAAGGGCCTGCGGGGCCGCTGAGCCACCTCAACACCGGCGAAGGGCCCGGGCGCCCCCCGGCGACCCCGGCCGTGGCC
>NZ_JBHTUY010000021.1:0-20882 GCF_042793335.1 Isoptericola sp. NPDC056573 | reverse complement strand
GGCACCGCCACGCCGCCCACCGGGGACCCCCCCCCCCCCGCCCGCGCCGGCCCCACCGCGGGCCCCCTGCACCCCGCCGCCCCCGCCCGCTTCTCGCGTCCGGGGGCGACGTCGTCGAAGTGCCTGCGCGTGAGGTCCAGGGGGGCATACTCCGTGGCTGACACGACCGTCGGACGACGTCACGCGTGCCGGCAGGACCCGTGAGTTGGGTGCCGGTCAGTCCTCCACACCGGGGTAGTCGTCAAACTCGTCCTCGCCCTCCTGCGCGAGGGCGTCGCGCACGACGCCGAAGGAGACGCCCGGCGCATAGCCCTTGCGCCCGAGCGCCCCGACCGCGCGGCGCACGCGCACGTCGCGGTCCAGCCCACGGGTGCGCGCCACGTGCTTGCGGGCCAGGGCCAGGGCCGCCGCGCGCTCGTCGTCGGGGTCCACCTGCTCGAGGGCGTCCGCGGCGGTCTCCTCGGCGATGCCCCGGCGTCGCAGCTCCATCGCCAGCGCGCGCCGCGAGAGCCCCCGCTCGGCGTGCCGCGTCCGCACCAGCATGTCGGCGTACGCGGCGTCGTCGACCAGCCCTACCTCGTCGAACCGGTCGAGCACCGGCCCCACGACGGCCTCCGGGTAGCCCTTGCGCGCGAGCGACTGCTCGAGCTCCGCGCGGCTCTTCGGAGCCGCCGTGAGGATGCGCAGCAGCGTCTCGCGGGCCTTCTCCGTCGCGTCCTCGACGGTCAGCTCGCCGGCCTCGAGACGCTCCGCCACCGTGCGGCGCGGCTGTCGCCGGCGTGACCTCCCGCCGTCCTCCGCGCTGTCCTCCGCGCCGTCGTCCGCGCCGTTGTCCGAGCCGGTCCCCGGGTGGTCCGCCCAGCTGTCGCGTGGCCGCGCCGAGCCGCCCTGACGGCGGCCGCGACGCTTCCCCACGCCGCGACCGCCCGGGGCAGTATCCCCCGACGTCATGCGAGCCCTCCCTCGGCGGCCACGACGAGCACCGTCCCGGTCAGGGCGGCGCTCACCCGAGCGAGCGCGACCCGAACGATGCCGGAATCGGCGGCGCCCGTCAGAACGGCGCCTTCTTGCCCTTGGCGCCCGCCTTGGCGGCCGCCGGTGCCGGGTCCACGCTCAGCCCGGTCGCGGAACCCGCGGCCCCCTCGACGGGAGCCTCTGCCGCGGGGGCGTCCAGCTTGGCGCCGACGCCGAGCTTCTCCTTGACCCGCTTCTCGATCTCGTTCGCCAGGTCGGGGTTGTCGCGCAGGAACGCCCGCGCGTTCTCCTTGCCCTGGCCCAGCTGGTCGCCCTCGTAGGTGAACCACGAGCCGGACTTGCGCACGAAGCCGTGCTCCACGCCCATGTCGATCAGGCCGCCCTCGCGGGAGATGCCCACGCCGTACAGGATGTCGAACTCCGCCTGCTTGAACGGCGGCGCCATCTTGTTCTTGACCACCTTGACGCGGGTCCGGTTGCCGACCGCGTCCGTGCCCTCCTTGAGGGTCTCGATGCGGCGGATGTCCATGCGCACCGAGGCGTAGAACTTCAGCGCCTTGCCACCGGTGGTGGTCTCCGGGGAGCCGAAGAACACACCGATCTTCTCGCGGAGCTGGTTGATGAAGATCGCCGTGGTGCCCGACGCGCTCAGCGCGCCGGTGATCTTGCGCAGCGCCTGCGACATCAGGCGGGCCTGGAGGCCGACGTGGCTGTCGCCCATCTCGCCCTCGATCTCGGCCTTGGGCACGAGCGCGGCGACGGAGTCGATGACGATGATGTCCAGCGCGCCGGAACGGATCAGCATGTCCGTGATCTCCAGCGCCTGCTCGCCGGTGTCCGGCTGCGAGACCAGCAGGGCGTCGGTGTCGACGCCGAGCTTCTTGGCGTACTCCGGGTCCAGCGCGTGCTCGGCGTCGACGAACGCCGCGATGCCGCCGGCCCGCTGGGCGCTGGCCACGGCGTGCAGGGCAACGGTGGTCTTGCCGGAGGACTCCGGGCCGTAGATCTCCACGACGCGACCGCGCGGGAGGCCGCCGATGCCGAGCGCGATGTCCAGCGCGATCGAGCCGGTGGGGATGACCTCGACGGGCGCACGACCCTCGTCGCCGAGGCGCATGACCGAGCCCTTGCCGAAGCTGCGGTCGATCTGGGCGAGCGCGGCCTCGAGTGCCTTCTCGCGGTCTGCCGTTGCGGGCATGTCGGTCACCTTTGCGTTCTGGGCGCGGCGGCTGCGCGCCGGCGTTCGTGGCTGCGTGCTCATGTTGTCGTCGACCGTACGTGCCGCCACCGACACGGTCGGGGCGGTCCGTCACGGCTGTGGAGGACGACTTCCGAGGACCCTCCTGGGGGCAGACTCTACCCGAACACGTGTTCGAGGCCGTCGTCGTCCCCGGGCGTGTCGCGCCACGTGCCGCCGGGTTGCAGGACCACCACGCGCACGTCCGGCGCCGCCCGGCGGCACGCCGCCGCGAAGGCCTCCCCGGCATGGTCCATCCACCCGCGCGGCAGGTGCTGCCCGCCCGGCACGTGCAGCGTGCCCCAGTGCACCGGGACCGCCACCCGCGGGCGGACCTCCGCGCACACCTCGGCGGCGCCGCGGGGGCCGAGATGGCCGCCCGAGAGCCGCGGGCCCCAGCCGGACACGGGCACGAGGGCCACGTCCACCCGCCCGCCGGCCAGCTCGCGCACCCGCCCCACGCCCGCGTGGTGCTCGGTGTCCCCCACGGCCCACACCGTCGTGCCGCGCCCGCGCACCAGGTGCCCGCTCGCGGCGTTCGGGCGGTGCGGCATCGGCCGGTCACCGTGCACCGCGGCGGTCAGGCGCACCTCCACGCCCGCGACGTCGTGCCAGTCACCGTGCTGCGGGACGTGCTGCGCGGCGTGGTGCGCGACGTCGCGGCCGGGCGGGTGGCCCGCCGCGGGGGGCAGGTCGAGGCCGACGCCGCGCAGGCCCTTGCCGCGCAGCCAGCGGGCGTTGGCGGGCGCCGTGAGCACCGGCACGTCGCCGAGCAGCCGCAGCGAGCCCAGCTCGGCGTGGTCGTGGTGCAGGTGGGACAGCAGGGCGGCGTCGGCGCCCCGCCAGGCGTCCGTGTCCGGACGGTCGCCCCGGCGCCGCAGGAGACCCGCATGCCGCCGCAGCAGGGGGTCCGTCACGAGCCGGGCGGTGCCGCCTCCCGCGCGCGGGACGTCGAGGACGACGGTCGAGTGCCCGAGCCACGTCACCCGGAGCCCCGACGGGCCGGCGGGGTCGCGCCCTCCCGGTGCCCCGGTCACGGGCCCTCCCGCAGCCCCAGGGCGGCGAGCCACGCCACGAGCCGGCGGTGCACCGCCTCGGCGCCCACCAGCACGCGCGCGCCGTCCACGTCCTCGCGCTCGTCGTCGGGCACGACGAGGTCGGCGGGGTGCAGCAGCAGCGCCTCGCTCTGCGCGCCGCCGAGCCCTCCGTGCGAGCCCACGAGCCCCTCGAGCGCGTGCACCCGGCCCATCGGGCCGACCGCCGAGACGACCACCAGGTCGCCGGCGTCCTCCAGCCCGGCGACGCGCAGCAGGTCGGCGCGGGCCCGCGACCCGTAGCCGGCCAGGGGGTCCCGGCCCGTCACACGGCCGGTCGCGAGCTCGTGCGAGCCGAGCCGCCCGCGCGCCACCGGTCCGTGCGCGCCGTGGACCACGACGAAGCCGACGGCCGGCGACTCGACCAGGCCGGGCACGAGCGCGGGCCATCGGGCCGCCACCTCCGCGGCCGACCGCCGGCGCGGCTCGCGGCAGAACCACACCATCCCGAGGTTGCCCGACCCGATCACCTCGACCTCGGGCAGGTCCGTCCGGACGGTGTCGCGGTCCGGTCCGACCAGGAGCTGACCGTCGCCGTCGCCGTCCCGGCGCAGCGCGTGCAGCGCGGTGTTCGCCGGGCCCCACGCCTCGCCGTCCGCCCGGTCGCCCCGCACCGGGGCGGGGATCGCCATGAGCCGGTGCACCTCGTCGGCGAACGACCGCCCCACGACCTGCTCGAAGGTGGCCCCCAGGGACTGCCCGTGGTCCGACACGACCACCATGCGGTAGCGGCGCGGGGCGCCGCGCGCGATCTCCTCCCACAGCCCGACCACCCGGTCGAGCCCCTCCAGTGCGCGCAGCGCCTCCGGCCGCAGGGGGCCGGCGTGGTGCGCGATCTCGTCGTAGTCGACGAGGTCCACGCACACCACGGGCGCGCCGCGCACGAGCTGCTCGGCCACGAGCGAGGTGTTGAGATCGCGCAGCAGCACGTTGGTCACCGCCCGCAGCACCGGGTACCAGCCCCGCCGCGCCACGCGGGGTCGCACCCCGCGCACCACCTGCTGCCACCCCTGGTACACCTCCTTCAGCGCCTCGCCGACGGTGCCGGCCACCGCCCGCACGAGCACGAACGGGCTGGAGAAGAAGCGGACGAACAGCTGGCCGGGACCCAGGCCCTCCGCCGCGCGGCTCATCACGAGCAGGCTGGTCGGCGCGTCGCCGGAGAACATCGTCGACACGGCCACCCCGCCGTCGGCGAGGAGCCCGCGACCGTCGGAGGCCGACCGCTCGACCTCGGCGGCGTCCGCCGGACGGTTCGTCACCACCAGGCGACCGAGCCGCCGCGACCACCAGCGGAAGGCCGGGACGGCGTCGGTGGTGCCGTGGAGCAGGCCGAGGGTGCTGGCCGGGGTGGTGCACGGGACGCGCGCCCACCACGACTCGAGCCGGTGGCTGCCCGACCCCAGCCAGCGCTCCATCGTGGGCACGAGCCCCGCCTCCAGCGCGTGGTCGAGCGTCGGGCGGGCCACGCCGTCGAGCATGACGACGAGCACGCCCGGGGGCCGGTCGTCCGCACCGCCGTCCCCGGCGTCGTCCCCTGCGTCGTCGCGATCGGCCCGGCGCGGGAGACCGGCGCGCCGGCGGGCCCGGCGCAGCAGGTCGCCGACGACGTACGCGTTGTCGCGCGCCCCGACCACCCAGTGCCCGCAGGCCATCACCACCGCGGCGACGAGGAGCACGGCGAGCACGTCCGCCCACGAGTCGCTCGTCACCCCCGGGAGCAGCGTCAGCGCGGCCCAGACGACCAGCACCTGCGCGGCCAGGCCGAGCAGGAGCGCCACGACCGCCCCGCCGGCGCGCGCGAGTCGCCGCAGCGGTGCCCGCAGCAGCGCGTCGCCGAGGCCCACCACGAGCGCCGCGAGCAGCACGTCCCACGGGGACGTCACGCGCACGCCGTCGACCAGGGCGATCGCGACCCCGAGCCCGGCGGCCGTCGAGGCCAGGGACCAGAGGGCGGCGCGGACGTCGACCACCGTCACGAGCGGGGGCCGGTGGTCGCGCATGGCGCCATGATGCACCGCCCGCCCGACGTCGGCCCGGGCGCCGGGCGGTCAGCGGGCGGGCGGCGCCTGGCGGCGGTCGTCGCGACCCCAGCGGTCCGGCTCGGGGACGTCGAGCGCGTCGCACAGGGCGTGCCACACGTCACGCGGCTCGAGACCGGCCTCGAGCGCCTCGGCAGGGGTGCGGCCGTCGAGGCGCGGCAGCACCTGCTCGCGCACGAGGGCGCGCCCGTAGGCGGGCCCGAAGACCTCGTCGACCAGCTCGGCGAACTCGCGATAGCGCACGCCCCCAGCCTCGCACGGCCGGGAGGGTCGCCGGCACGCCGGACGCCGCGACCGGGGCGCGCAGGGCCGCGCAGTGCCGCCTCGCCCTGCGGGCTGTCGGTGCTCCCTGCCAGGATGACGACGTGGTCGTCCCCCCGTCCGGCGTTCCCGCCGACCCCGCCGCCGACCC
This sequence comes from Isoptericola sp. NPDC056573, assembly GCF_042793335.1. Taxonomy (NCBI): domain Bacteria; kingdom Bacillati; phylum Actinomycetota; class Actinomycetes; order Micrococcales; family Promicromonosporaceae; genus Isoptericola; species Isoptericola sp. NPDC056573. The sequence goes on along the minus strand of NZ_JBHTUY010000021.1, from coordinate 15,122 downwards.
TGCCGCCGACCCTGCCGCCGACCCTGCCGCCGGGCACGACGGCGGGCACGACGGCGGGCACGACGGCGTGCTCGCGCGGTTCGGCCCCGCCACCCGCGCCTGGTTCGCCGGGGCGTTCGCGGCGCCCACGGCGGCGCAGGCCGGGGCGTGGGAGGCGATCAGCTCCGACCGGCACGCGCTCGTCGTCGCCCCGACCGGCTCCGGCAAGACCCTGGCGGCGTTCCTCTGGGCGATCGACCGGCTCACCACCGCGCCGCCGCCGGAGCGCGCCCGACGCTGCCGGGTGCTCTACGTCTCCCCGCTCAAGGCCCTCGCCGCCGACGTGCAGCGCAACCTGCGCTCCCCGCTGGCCGGCATCCGGCAGGCCGCCGCCCGCGGGGGGCTCACGGTCGAGGAGGTGACCGTCGGCGCGCGCACGGGCGACACGCCCGCCTCGGAACGCCGCGCGTTCGCCACGCGCCCGCCGGACGTGCTGGTCACCACCCCCGAGTCGCTCTTCCTCGTCCTCACGTCGCAGGCGCGCGCGGGCCTGGCGGGCGTCGAGACCGTGGTCCTGGACGAGATCCACGCGGTGGCGGGCACCAAGCGCGGCGCCCACCTGGCGCTGAGCCTCGAGCGCCTCGACGAGCTGCTGGACCGGCCGGCGCAGCGGATCGGGCTGTCCGCCACGGTGCGCCCCGCGCAGACGGTGGCCGAGTTCCTCGCCGGCCACCGCACGCCCGAGGACGGCGGCCGGGAGGTCGTGGTCGTGCAGCCCGAGGCCACCAAGAAGTGGGCGATCGACGTCGTCGTGCCCGTGCCCGACCTCGCGGACCTCGACTCCGGCGGGGTGCCGGACCCGACCGCCCCGCAGCCGGCGACCCGGGGGCCGGCCCCGGGCCACGGCGGAGGGCCGGGCGACGAGGAGGTGGACCTCACCGGCGACGCCGCGTCCCCGCTGCGCCGCGCCTCCGTGTGGCCGCACGTCGAGGAGCGGGTCGTCGACCTGGTCGCCGACCACCGCTCCACGCTCGTCTTCACGAACTCCCGCCGGGGCGCCGAGCGGCTCACCGCCCGGATGAACGAGATCTGGACCGAGCGCTCCGGGGTCGACCTCCCCGAGCCCGGCACGCAGTGGCCGGCGCAGACCCAGGGGCAGTCGGGCGCCTCGGTCGGCCTCCCGGACGGCGACGGCGCCCCGGTGCTCGCCCGCGCGCACCACGGCTCGATGAGCCGCGTCGAGCGCACCCGCACCGAGTCGGACCTCAAGGCGGGGCGGCTGCCGGCCGTGGTCGCGACGTCGTCCCTCGAGCTCGGCATCGACATGGGCGCCGTGGACCTGGTGGTGCAGGTCGGGGCGCCGCCGTCGGTCGCGAGCGGGCTGCAGCGCATCGGACGTGCCGGGCACCAGGTGGGCGCGGTGTCGCACGGCGTCGTCTTCCCGACGTTCCGCGGCGACCTGGTGCCGGCCACCGTGGTGGCGCAGCGCATGCGCGCGGGCGAGATCGAGCACCTGCACGTCCCGGCCAACCCGCTGGACGTGCTCGCCCAGCAGGTGGTGGCGGCCCTCGCGACGGACGACTGGCAGGCCGACGACCTCCTCGCCGCGTTCCGTCGGGCCCACCCGTTCCGTGCCCTCGGCGACGCGACGTGGCGGGCCGTGCTCGACATGCTCGCCGGCCGCTACCCCAGCGAGGAGTTCGCCGAGCTGCGCGCCCGCATCGTGTGGGACCGCGCCACCGGCCGCCTGTCCGGGCGGCCCGGCGCGCTGCGGCTCGCCGCGACCAGCGGCGGCACCATCCCCGACCGCGGGCTGTACGGCGTCTACCTCGCCACGGAGGCGCCGACGGCGGGCGCGCCGGCGGAGGGGGGCGGCGCGGCCGACCGGCCCCGCGGCGGGAAGCGCGTGGGCGAGCTGGACGAGGAGATGGTCTACGAGTCGCGCGTCGGCGACACGTTCACCCTCGGCTCCTCGACCTGGCGCATCGAGGAGATCACGCCCGACCGCGTGCTGGTGACCCCCGCGCCAGGCCTGCCCGGGCGCCTGCCCTTCTGGAAGGGCGACTCCCCCGGTCGTCCCGCGGAGCTGGGCCGCGCGGTGGGCGCGTTCGTCCGCGAGACCGACGCGCTGCTGGCCGACGACGAGGAGCGCGGCACCGCGCGCGGCCGGGACGTGCTGCGCGACGCCGGGCTCGACACCTGGGCGGCGGACAACCTCGCCGCGTACCTGGGCGAGCAGCGCCGCGCGACGGGGCGGCTCCCCGACGACCGCACCGTGGTGGTGGAGCGGTTCCGCGACGAGCTGGGCGACTGGCGCGTCGTGATCCACTCCCCGTTCGGGGCGCCCGTGCACGCGCCGTGGGCGCTGGTCGTCGCGGCGCGCCTGCGCGCGCGGTACGGCACGGACGTCGCGGCCATGCACGCCGACGACGGGATCGTGCTGCGGCTGCCCGACGCCGGCGACTCCGGCTGGGACCTCGGCGGCCCCGGCTGGGGCGGGTCCGACGGCACCGGGCACGGCACGGCGGGGCACGGCGACGCGCCGGCGGTCACCGCCGAGGACCTGCTCGTCGACCCGGACGAGGTCCTCGACGCGGTGCGCGAGGAGCTCGGCGGCTCGGTGATGTTCGCCGCGCGGTTCCGCGAGGCCGCGGCGCGCGCGCTGCTCCTGCCCCGCCGCCGCCCGGACCGGCGGCAGCCGCTGTGGCAGCAGCGGCAACGGGCGTCGCAGCTGCTGCAGGTGGCGTCGCAGTTCCCGGACTTCCCGATCATGCTCGAGGCGGCGCGGGAGTGCCTGCGCGACGACTTCGACGTCGCGGCGCTCACCGAGCTCATGCGCGACCTGCAGGGCGGCCGGGTGCGGCTGGTCGAGGTCACCACCTCGACGCCGTCCCCCTTCGCGCAGGCGCTGCTGTTCGGCTACACCGCCCAGTTCCTCTACGACGGCGACGCGCCGCTCGCGGAGCGGCGCGCGGCCGCGCTGTCCCTGGACCCGGACCTGCTGACGGAGCTGCTCGGCGAGCAGGGCGCCACCCCGCTCGCGGACCTCCTCGACCCCGGCGCCGTCGAGCGCACCGAGGCGGAGCTGCAGGCGCTGGCGCCCGACCGTCAGGCGCGGGACGCCGAGGGCCTGTGGGACGTGCTGCGGCGCACCGGGCCGCACCCCCTCGGCGCCCTGCGGGACCGCACCCGCGAGGACGCGCGCGCCCGGGTCGGCGAGTGGCTGGCCGACCTGGAGGGCGCCCGCCGCGTCCTGCAGGTCCGGGTCGGGGGCCACGGAGGCGACGACGCCGAGCAGTGGGCGGTGGTCGAGGACGCCGGCCGGCTGCGCGACGCGCTCGGCGTGGCGCTGCCCGTCGGCGTCCCCGAGACCTTCACCGAGCCGGTGCCCGACCCCCTGGGCGACCTCGTCCGACGCCACGCCAGGACGCACGGCCCGTTCCCCGCCGCGGACGTCGCACGCCGCTTCGGCCTCGGCATCGCGGTCGTGACCCAGGTGCTCGCGCGGCTGGAGGCGGCGGGCGCGGTGGCGCGCGGGGCGCTGCGGCCGTCCTCGCTGGGCGGCACGGGCGACGAGTGGTGCGACCCGGAGGTGCTGCGCACGCTGCGGCGCCGGTCCCTCGCCGCGCTGCGCGCCGAGGTCGAGCCGGTGGAGCCGGAGTCGCTCGGCGTCTTCCTCCCGCGCTGGCACGGGATCGGCACCCGGGTGGGCGGCGCCGGGTCGGGCGGCGGCACGCTGCGCGGCGCGGACGGGGTGCTCCGCGCGGTGGAGCAGCTCTCGGGGGCGGCCGTGCCGGCGTCGGCGCTCGAGACGCTCGTGCTGCCCGCCCGCGTCTCCGACTACTCCCCCGCGGTGCTCGACGAGCTCACCACCGCCGGCGAGGTGCTCTGGTGCGGGCACGGCCGGCTCCCGGGCTCGGGCGGCGGCGACGGCATGGTGAGCCTGCACCTGGCCGACGGCGCGCCGCTCACGCTGCGCGACCCGGACCCGGTGGACGAGGGCGGCCCGCTCGACAGCGACCTGCACCGGGCGGTGCTCGACCTGCTCACCGGCTCGGGCGGGTACTTCCTGCCCCGCCTCGCGGAGCTCGCGGACGCGGGCCAGGCGGCGACCCTCGACGCGTTGTGGGACCTGGTGTGGGCGGGCTGGGTGACGAACGACCGCCTGGGTCCGCTGCGCGAGTCGCTCGGCGGGTCCACGCGGCGCGGGGCCAGGCAGGGCGGCGGCGCGCACCGCGCTCCCGCCGCCCCCGGCCGGGCCCGCCCGGTGCGCCCCTCCCGCTTCGGGCTCGCCCGTCCGACGTCGGCTGCCGCCGTGCCGCGCACCGGTGGCGGGCGATGGTCCGCGCTGCCGGCCGTGGAGCAGGACCCGACCGTGCGGGCGCACGCCCTCACCCAGGTGCTGCTGGAGCGGCACGGCGTCCTGACGCGCGCGGCGGCGCCCGCGGAGGGCGTGACCGCCCGCTTCCGCGACGTGTACCGGGTGCTCCGGGTGCTCGAGGAGCGCGGGGCCGTGCGGCGCGGATACTTCGTCGAGGGCCTGGGCGGCTCGCAGTTCGCGCTGCCCGGTGCGGTCGACCAGCTGCGCACGGACGCCGCCGACCGCGCCCGGGCCCGGGACGCGCTCGTCGAGAGCTCGGGCGGCGCCGGGGGCGGCCGGGTCGAGCCCGGTGCCGTCCTCCTCGCCGCGACCGACCCGGCCAACCCGTACGGCGCGGCGGTCGCCTGGCCGCGCGCGGCGTCACCGAACGCGGCGTCACCGCGCGCGTCGTCGTCCGGCGCCCGCGTCCCGGGTCCGGGGGACGATGGCGCGGGCTCGCACCGCCCGGGGCGCAAGGCCGGCGCCGTCGTCGTGCTGGTCGACGGCGAGCTGGTGCTGTTCGTCGAGCGGGGCGGGCGCACGGTGCTGTCCTTCGGCCGCGGAGACGCGGGCGACGGCCCCCGGCTCGCCGCCGCGGCCCGCCTGCTCGTGGCCGAGACGCGCGCCGACCGGCTGGGGCGCGTCACCGTGCAGCGGGTCGACGGCGTCCCCGCGCTCACCGCGGCCCGCGACCGGACCCCCGCCGCGGCCGCGCTGCTCGACTCCGGCTTCGGCGTGACGCCGCGCGGCCTGCGCCCGGCCTAGGCTCCGACCGTGCCCGAGGGAGACGTGCTGCGCCTCACCGCCGAACGGCTGGGCGCCGCGCTGCGCGGCACACCGCTGGTGCGCGCGGACCTGCGCTGGCCCTCGGCGGCGGGCGTGGACCTCGTCGGGGCCACCGTCCGCGAGTCGGTCGCGTACGGCAAGCACCTGCTCACCCGGTTCGACGACGGCCGCACCCTGCACACCCATCTGCGGATGGACGGCTCCTGGCGGGTGTACCGCACGGGGGCCCGCGAGGCGGCCGGTCGCTCCCCCGCCGTCCGCGCCGTGCTGGCCACGGCGTCGTGGACCTGCCTCGGCCTCCGGCTCGGCATGCTCGACGTGCTGCGCACCCGTGACGAGCCGCGCCTGCTGGGCCACCTGGGCCCCGACGTCCTCGCCGACGACTTCCCGGATCGGGTCGACGAGGGCGCGCTCCGGCTCGCCGCGGACCCCGCGCGTCCCCTGTGCGTCGCCCTGCTCGACCAGCGCACCGTCGCCGGGCTCGGCACCATCTGGACGGCGGAGTCGCTGTTCGCCACCCGGCGGTGGCCGTGGACCCCCGTCGGCGACCTGGACGGCGACGCCCGCCGTGCGCTGCTCCTCACGGCCCGGCGCCTCATGGCGCGCAGCGTCGAGACGGGGCGACGCACCGGGCTGGGGGCCGTCGAGCTCGCCGTGCACGGGCGGCACCACAAGCCGTGCCGACGCTGCGGGACCCCCGTCGCGCTGGGCAGCACCAGCGGCCCGGGCAGCCGACCGGACGGGGGCGAACGGGCGATCTACTGGTGCCCGACCTGCCAGGCCGCGCCCTGAACGTCCCCCATTTCACCCGGGTACACACAGATCCGGCCCCGCGGGCAACGCCCGCGGGGCCGGATCTGTGGATCTGGAGCAGCTGTGGATCTGGAGCAACTGTGGATCTGAAGCTGCGGATCTGAAGCTGTGGGTCCGAGTTGTGGGTCCTGGTCAGCCGACCGGTGCGAGGTCTCCTCGCATCGACTCGGCGTCGCGCGGCTCGCCCGCACGGCTGAGCAACCCGGCGTAGACGTCCGCCGGGATCGTGTCGGGGATGTGCAGGCCCTCGGCCACCGCGATCCGGTCGCTGACCTCACGCAGCACGAGGGACATCGGTACGTCGAGCGCCTCGCAGATCGACGCCAGCAGCTCCGACGACGCCTCCTTCTGCCCGCGCTCCACCTCGCTCAGGTATCCGAGCGAGACCCTCGCTGCGGACGACACCTCACGCAGGGTGCGCCCCTGGCGCTGCCGCGCGTCGCGCAGCACGTCGCCGATCTCACGTCGCAGTACGACCATCTCGCGCCCCCTCTCCGTGTCCGATCGTCCCGGCACCGGACCGGTCGTGACCGGGTTCCTCGTCCGTCCTGTCGTTCCCCTGGCTGCAGGGGTGGCACTACCGTACCGCGCGCGCGGCATGCCCGGCCTGGTGTGGCGCGCATCGAGACGGCTTCGTGCCCTGTCGGTCATCACACCCTTCGCAACGCGGGCACCCGGGGGCTTGTTCCCGCGGTCACGACCCGCGACAGGCTCGTCACGCACCCTTCACAGGCCTGTCGTGCGGCGGGGCGTCGCCGCGGACGACGGGTCGCCGCAGGCTTCGAGCGCCAGGGTCAGCACGGCGCGCACCACCCCCGCCCGCACCTCGGCGCGGGTGCCGGCGAGGTCGAGGCGGAGCACCCGGTCGCCCGCCGGGGTGCTCACGGCGGCGTACGCCTCGCCCGGCGCGTGCCCGTCCTGCGGGTCGGGCCCGGCGACGCCGGTGGTCGCGAGGCCGACGTCGGCGCTCAGCGCCCGGCGCACGCCCGACGCCATCTGGCCGGCGACCCCGGGGTCCACCGGCCCTCGTCGCGCCAGGAGGTCCGGGTCGACGCCGAGCACCGCGGCCTTGAGGTCGGTCGCGTAGGCGACCACGCCGCCGCGCACGACGGTCGACGCCCCCGGCACGTCGACGAGGGTCGCCACGACCAGCCCGCCGGTGAGGGACTCCGCCGCGGCCAGCGTCCAGCCCCGGGCGCGCGCGCCGTCGAGCACCGCCCGCGCGAGCAGCCCCGTCCCCGACTCCGGTGGCACCCGTCCCTCGCCGCCCTGCGTCACGCGGCGGGCCTGGGCCCGGCCTCACGCCGGCCGGCCGCGAGGAGGCGCGCCCCCTGCGCGAAGTAGTCGACCCCGGTCACGACGGTCACCGCGATCGCGGCCCACAGCACGATCCACGCCACGACGTGCACGACGCCGGGGAGAGCCGCCAGGGGCAGCAGGAAGAGCGTGATCGCGACCGCCTGCAGCACCGTCTTCAGCTTGCCGCCGCGCGACGCCGGCATCACGGCGTACCGCAGCACCACCATCCGCAGCACCGTGACGGCCAGCTCGCGCGCGAGGATGACGGTCGGCACCCACCAGGGCAGCTCGCCCAGCGGCCAGCAGAGCAGGATCAGGGCCGCGCCCACGAGCGCCTTGTCCGCGATCGGGTCGAGGATCTTGCCGAGGTCGGTCACGAGGTTGCGCGACCGGGCCAGGTAGCCGTCGACGCGGTCGCTCACGGCGGCGACCACGAACACGCCCGTCGCCACGAGGCGCCAGGTGACGGAGTCGCCACCCTCCATGAGCAGCGTCCAGGCGAACACCGGGACGAGCGCGATGCGCACGAGGGTCACCGCGTTGGCGACGTTCCAGGGCGAGGGCGCTTCGTTGACCACCGACCCACCCTATCGGGGCGACGGGCGTCGGACGCCCGTGGGCCGGCAGGCCGCGCGGGCAGTACTCTCCTCGCGTGCCGCGCCACGCGTCCGACGACGGACGACCCTCACGACGACGTCTCGTCGTCCTCGCCGCGCTGTGCGGTACGGCCCTCGGCGTCGGCGGGGTGCTCGCCGCCGGGGGGCTCGGGGGCGCGGGGACCGCGCCCACCCCTGGCGCGGACGCGCCGTCGGCGGGTGCGTCCCCCGTCCGGAGCCCGTCGCCGACCCCGAGCCCGACCCCCCGGCCGGTCGAGCTCACCCTGCTGGCCGCGGGCGACCTCCTCACGCACGACCCGGTCGTCAGGTCCGCCGGCGGGCCGCGGGACGCCGACTTCACCCCCCTGCTGGACGGCCTCGATGCCTGGGTGCAGGGCGCCGACCTGGCGCTGTGCCACCTCGAGGTCCCGGTGGCGCCGAAGGGCACCGACCCCAGCGGCTACCCGCTCTTCGGTGCGCCCCCGGGGCTGGTGCGCGACCTCGAGGAGCAGGGCTGGGACGGGTGCTCGACGGCCTCCAACCACTCCGTCGACCGGGGCTACGACGGCGTGACCGCCACGATCCGGCGCCTGACCGCCGCCGGGATGGGGTTCGCGGGGACGGCCCGCAGCGCGACGCAGCAGGACGAGCCCCAGCGGTACGTGCTGACCCGCGAGGGCCGGGAGATCACGGTCGCGCACCTTGCCGCCGCCTACGGGCTCAACGGGCTCCCGATGCCCGCGGACGCGCCCTGGGCGGTCGACCTCATCGACGCCGACCGCCTCGTGCGGCAGGCCCGCCAGGCCCGCGACGAGGGCGCCGACGTCGTCGTCGTGAGCCTGCACGCCGGGGTCGAGTACACCGAGACGCTGACCGACCAGCAGGAGGACGTCGTGCGGCGGCTCGCCCGGTCCGGCGAGGTCGACCTCGTCATCGGGCACCACGCGCACGTGCCCCAGCGGATCGACCGCGTGGGCAAGGGCCCCGACGGCGAGGGGATGTGGGTCGCCTACGGCCTCGGCAACCTGCTGTCGAACCAGAGCGCCGCGTGCTGCGACGCACGGACCAGCAACGGCGTCCTGCTCACGGCGACCCTGACCCAGGACACCCCGGACGACCCCGCGCGCGTGACGGGAGTGACCTGGACGGGGACCACCGTGGACATCGGCGGCGGGCACGACGTGGTCGCGCTCCCCGACGCCCTGGACGACCCCGGCACGACCACCCTGTCCGCCGGCGAGCTCGAGGCCCGCGAGGACCGGGTCCGGGACGCGGTGGGCGACGTCGCCCCGGAACGACAGGAACCGCCCGTCGCCACGGGCCCGCCGCCCGAGGTGCTCCCCCGCGACGACTGACCCCGACCCTCAGCGCCAGCCGTTCTCCAGGTCGGTGTCGGCGTCGTCGTGGTAGTCCTTCGCCACGGGCGGGGCGTGCCCGTCGGTGCCGTCGGCGTACGGGTCCGCCGCGCCGCCGTCCGCGGACCCGCCGTCGGCGTCCTGGTCGTACGCCTGCGGCGTCTCGCCGCGGATGAGGGCGAGCGCGGACGGCAGGTCGTCCGGGGTCACCAGCACCTCGCGCGCCTTCGACCCCTCGGACGGGCCGACGATCTCGCGCGACTCGAGCAGGTCCATGAGGCGACCCGCCTTGGCGAACCCCACCCGCAGCTTGCGCTGGAGCATCGACGTGGAGCCGAACTGCGTGGTCACCACGAGCTCGGTGGCCTGGAGCAGCAGGTCGAGGTCGTCGCCGATGTCCTCGTCCACCTGCTTCTTGGCCGCCGCCGGCGCGGTGACGTCCTCGCGGTAGACGGGCTTGAGCTGCTCCTTCACGTGCTCGACGACGCTGTGCACCTCGGACTCGGTGACCCACGCGCCCTGCACGCGCATGGGCTTGGCCGCGCCCATGGGAAGGAAGAGGGCGTCACCCTGGCCGATGAGCTTCTCGGCGCCCGGCTGGTCGAGCACGACACGCGAGTCGGCCAGCGACGAGGTCGCGAAGGCGAGCCGCGACGGCACGTTCGCCTTGATGAGGCCCGTGACGACGTCCACCGACGGCCGCTGCGTGGCGAGCACCAGGTGGATGCCGGCGGCGCGCGCGAGCTGGGTGATGCGCTGGATCGAGGCCTCGACGTCTCGCGGCGCGACCATCATGAGGTCGGCGAGCTCGTCGACGACGACCAGCAGGTACGGGTACGGGGCGATCTTGCGCTCCGAACCCGGCAGCGGCTTCACCTTGCCCGCCCGGACGGCGGTGTTGAAGTCGTCCACGTGCTTGTAGCCGAAGGTCGCGAGGTCGTCGTAGCGGGCGTCCATCTCGCGGACCACCCAGTCGAGGGCCTCGGCGGCCTTCTTGGGGCTGGTGATGATCGGCGTGATGAGGTGCGGGATGCCCTCGTAGATCGTCAGCTCGACGCGCTTGGGGTCGACGAGCACCAGGCGCACCTGCTCCGGCGTCGCGCGCATGAGGATCGACGTGATCAGCGAGTTGATGAAGCTGGACTTACCGGCGCCGGTCGCGCCCGCGACGAGGATGTGCGGCATCTTCGCGAGGTTCGCGACGACGTAGCCGCCCTCCACGTCCTTGCCCACGCCCATGACCATCGGGTGCTCGGTGCGGCGGGCCGCCGACGAGCGCAGCACGTCGCCCAGCACGACCGTCTCGCGGTCGGAGTTCGGGATCTCGATGCCGATCGCGGACTTGCCCGGGATGGGCGACAGGATCCGCACGTCCGCGCTGGCCACCGCGTACGCGATGTTGTTCGACAGCGACGTGATGCGCTCGACCTTGGTCTTCGCACCGACCTCGACCTCGTACCGCGTGACCGTCGGCCCGCGGGTGAAGCCCGTCACCTGCGCGTCGACGCCGAAGTCCTCGAAGACCTTGGTCAGCGACTCGACCACGCGGTCGTTCGCCGCGGACCGGGTCTTGTGCGGCGCGCCCTTGCCGAGCGACTCCTCGCTGGGCAGCAGGTAGACCGTGTCTCCGTCGAGCATCGGCTGCTCGGCGCGGCCCATCGGCGGCAGGTCGCCGGCGGGCGCGGGGGCGGGCTCGTCGGGCACCACGGCGGCGACCGCCTCGGTGGGCGCGGTCGCGGCGGCGCCGACGCGCTGGGTGGCCTTGCCTCGGCCGGCCTTCGCCCCCTTGCCGGCGGCCTCCTTCTCGAGCGTGGCCGCCTTCTCGAACGCCTCGTCGCCGGCGTACCCGTCCAGTCCGTCGGCGGCGGCCGCCTCCGCGGCACGCTCCGCCTTCGTCCTGCGGGAGCGCTTCTTGCGCGGCGCCGGGTCGGTGCCGTCGTGCCGGGAGACACCCTCGGCGAGCGCGAGCCCGTCGTCGTCCACGGCCTCGTCGGGGCGGTGGTTGCCGGTGAGTCGGTCGTAGAGGCCCCGCAGCCGCTCGGGGATGCGGTGCACCGGGGTGGCCGTGACCACCAGGAGCCCGAAGAAGCCCAGGAGCAGGAACAGCGGGACGGCGACCCACTCGGTCAGCCCGGTCACGACCGGGGTCGCGGCCAGGTAGCCGATGATGCCGCCCGCGTCCTGGAGCGCCTCGAAGCCGTCGGACGGGGCCGGGGTGCCCTCCGCGATCGCGACGAGCGCGCACACGGACACGACGACGAAGATCAGGCCGATGGCGACGCGGGAGTTCGCCTGCCCCCGCTCGGGGTGCCGCATGACGCGGAACCCCAGCCACAGGAGCAGCACGGGGACGGCCACGCCGGCCAGCCCCACGGTGCCGGCGACGACGGCGTGCACGACGGTGCCGAAGGTGCCGGAGATCCCCCACCACTCGCGCGCGGCCACGACCAGCGCGAGGGCGATGAGGAAGAAGGCGACGCCGTCTCGGCGGTGCTCGGGTTCCAGGTCTCTTGCTCCCTTGGTGATGCTGCGGGTCAGGCCGCCGATCCCGTGCGCGACGCCCAGGTAGAGGCCGCGCACCGCCCGGACGGGCCACGACTGGCCCGACGGGCCCGACCGTACCGGTCGTCGTGCCGGCTGCTTGCGCGTGCCGGTGCCCCGGCCCGGGCTCCGGCCCGACCTCTTGCCCGACGACCGGGTGGAGGACGACCGGGCGGGCGCGCGCCGGGTCGGGGCGGCCACGGATGCGGTCCGCCCCGTTCGCGAAGTCCCCCGCGCAGTCCCGGTGATCGGGGTCCCGGTGATTCTGCGGGCGGGTGTCCGGGTCGCCATGATGCCCCCACGGTACCCGCGCCACGGGCCACGACGCCGCAGGTCCCGGGCGCGTGTTGCCGCCGCCGGGCGGGCCCTCAGCCGGCTGTGAGAAGCCCCACGGCCAGCGTCACGACGCCGAGGGCGAGGACGACCGCGCCGGCGGGGAGCAGCAGGACGGCCCGGTTCGGCGACGTGCGCCCCGCCCCCACGGCGGAGAGGAAGAAGCCGGCGGGCAGGAGGATCGCGGCGACCAGCACGCCGGTCGCGGCGACCCACCGCCAGACGCCGACGAGGTCCGTCGCCTCGGCCAGGACGACGCAGAGCAGCCCGAGGATGACGAGGACCCCGGCGTGCGCGTGACCCGCCCGGAAGAAGGACGTCTGGAACGGCGTCGCGGGCGCCTTCCCGGTGACCACCTTGACGAGGAACCAGCCGCCGGACTCGATGCCGACCACGGTCAGGAGGACGACCCCCGCGGTGATGCGGGCGGCGTCGGTGAGCTCGAGCACGGGGACCTCCGGTGACGGGGACGGCGTCGGAACGTTTACGAACACCGTTATGAAACACCGTTCGCAAACGCGCGTCAAGGGGTCTACGCTCGCCGCATGGCTCGCCCCCGCCTGCACGACGACGCCCTGCGCACCCGCCTGCTGGAGGTCACCTCCGAAGCCCTCTCCACGGGGGGCGAGCAGGCCGTGACGGTCCGGTCGGTCGCGGCCTCCGCCGGCACCAGCGCGTCGGCGGTCTACGCCCTGTTCGGCTCGCGCGAGGAGCTGCTCGCCGCCGTCAGTGCCGAGGGCTTCCGCCGGTTCGCCACGCACCTGGCCGCCGTCCCGCGCACGGACGACCCCGTCGCCGACCTGCGCGCCCTCGGGGTGGCGTACCGGCGCAGCGCGCTGGCCGACCCGCACTTCTACCGGACGATGTTCGACCGCGCCGTGCGTCCCGGCGCCGACGCCCCGCCCGCCACCGAGCAGCCCACCTTCCGTGTGCTGCTCGCCGCCTCCGCGCGTGTGCTCGGCGTCGGGCCCAGCGACGCCGAGCCCGTCGCCGTCGGGCTGTGGGGGCTCGTGCACGGCCTCGTGTCGCTCGAGCTCGCCGGGCTGCTGCCCGGGGACGAGCCCGCCCGCGCCGCACGCTACGACGCCGCCGCGGGCGCCGTCGGCCCCGCGCTGCTCGCGCGCTGAGGCATGGGGTCCGGACGCGCTGCTCAGCCCGCCCGGCGCCACTCCTCGACGTCGGCCACGTGGCGCGCGACCGTCCCGGCCGGCAGGAACGACCCGCGGAACGACGCCGCCGCGAGGTCGGCGCGCTGGTCGCGGGTCAGGCGGAACTGCGCGGTCACGGCATCGTCGACCTCGTCGACGTAACCGCCGAAGTACGACGGGTCGTCGGAGTTCAGCGAGACGTTCAGGCCCGCCTCGAGCATCGCCGGCAGCGGGTGCTCGGCGAGGGACGGCACGGCACGCAGCCGCACGTTGGAGACGGGGCACACGGTGAGCGGGACCTGGTCGCGCACCAGGCGCGCCACGACGTCCGGGTCCTCGAGCGCGCGGATGCCGTGGTCCACGCGCTCCGCGCCGAGCACGTCCAGGACCTCGGTCACGTGCCAGGCCGGGCCCTCCTCGGCCGCGTGCGCCGTACGCCGCAGCCCGTGCGCGGCGGCCTTCGCGAACGCGGGCGCGAACGGGGCGGCCGAGAACCCGACCTCGGTGGACGCGAGCCCGACGCCGGCGACCGGCGCGTCGAGGGCCAGGAGGTCGTCGAGCAGCTCCTCCGCCTCCGCCCCCGGCCGGTGCCGCAGGAAGGCCGCGATCAGCAGGCCGCTGACGCCCAGCTCGACCTCGCCAGCCTCGAGGCCCTGCGTCACGCCGCCCACGACCTCCGCCAGGGGCACGCCCCGCGCGACGTGGGTCTGCAGGTCCACCATGAGCTCCGCGTGCCGCACCCCGCCCGCCGCGGCCCGGCGCAGGTACGCGACCGTGAGGTCCGCGAAGTCCTCCGCCGTGCGGAGCACCTGCGACGTCGCGTGGTAGAGGTCCAGGAACGACTGCAGGTCGGTGAAGGCGTACGCGGTGCGCAGCGCGGCCGGGTCCTCGAACGGCAGGGCGATCCCGTTCCGCTCGGCGAGCGCGAAGGCCAGCTCCGGCTCGAGGGTGCCCTCCAGGTGCAGGTGGAGCTCGGCGCGCGGGGGTCGCTGCGCGGTCGACGAGGTCGGGGTCGACGAGGGTGAGGTCGACGGCGATGGGGTCATGCCAGGCAGCGTACGGGCCCGTGACCGCCGGTCAGGCGACCGGGGCGAGCCGGGCCCGCAGGCCCCCTGTGATCTCGCGCACCAGGCCGACCCAGAGCAGGCCGCCCGCCACCACGGCCACGGTGGCGAGGCCCTCGAACACGGGGATGGTCTCCGGGTCGCGCGAGGCGAGACCGAGGGACGAGAAGGCCGCCTGGTTCGACGCCCACAGGCCGACGAGCCAGCATGCCCACCACCAGCCGAGGCGGCCCGGCGTCCGCCCGCCCACCACGGCGGCGCGCACGTCGCGCACCACCTGGAACGGGAACCAGAGGGAGACGACGGGGACCGCCCAGCCCAGCCAGACCCACACCGGCCCGCGCACCTGCCGGACCGTCGGGGACAGCACCACCGCGGCGCGACGGCACTGCTGGAGCCAGAGGCACGCGACGACGAACGCCGCGACCTGGAGCGGCAGGAGGAGGTTGCCGAGCTCGTCGTACGGCGTCGAGACCTCCAGGAGGGACCCGCCCGCCGCGAGCGCCGCCTCGTAGGGCGCGACCGCCTGGAACGAGGCGGCCAGGAGCACCACCTGGATCGCGCACCACGCCACGGCGAGGGCCACCGCGGCCGTCGCGAGGCCCGTCGGCGCGGCCGGCGCGGGTCCCGGCGGGGCCCAGCCCGCCGGGACCGGGGGCGCGCCCGCCGACGGCGGCGTGTGCCCGGGCGGCGCGTACGCGCCGAACCGCGGCTGCGGCGGGGCCGCGGGCGCGGTCGCCGGTGGCGTCGCCGGGGTCGTCTCGCGCGGGGCGGCGCCGGACGGCGGGGCGAACGGGTCGGGCTGGGTCATCGAGACCTCCGGGACGGCGGCGGGGCCGCGCCAGCAT
>NZ_JBHTUY010000020.1:5727-22248 GCF_042793335.1 Isoptericola sp. NPDC056573 | reverse complement strand
GGACGCGAGAAGCGTCCGGGGGCGACGTCGTCCAGGGGACGCGCGGTCGTGCCGGCGCGTCAGGTGGCGCTCGGGTCCCCGGTGGCCGCGATGGCGTTCCCGGGCGCGCCCGGCGCCGCGCCGCCGGCGACGGCGGTCGGGTTGCCGATGCCGGGACCGGCCGCGGTGACGCCCGACGTCCGGCCGCTGAGGTAGCGGGACAGCCAGCGGGCCACGGCGGTCAGCGCCCAGTTGATGACGATGAAGATCAGTGCCGCGACCGTCAGCGTCTGCAGGTTGTTGCTGTTGCCGTTGCCGAAGATCTGCGCCGCCCGCAGCAGCTCGTTGTAGGTGATGATCTGGCCGAGCGCGGTGTCCTTGAGGACCACCACGAGCTGGGACACCAGGGCCGGCAGCATCGCGATGAGGGCCTGGGGGAGCTGGATCGACCGCAGCACCTGCCCGCCCGTGAGGCCGACCGCGAGGCCGGCCTCCGACTGGCCCTTCGGCAGGTTGCCGACGCCCGCCCGGACGAGCTCCGCGATGACGGAGCCGTTGTAGAGGACGAGGGCGATCACGACGGCGAGGAAGGCCGGGTCGTCGCTGATCCGGTTGAACCCGAACAGCAGCCAGAAGAAGACCATCATGAGCAGCACCGGCACGGCGCGGAAGAACTCCACGACCACGCCGCTGACCCAGCGGACGGCGCGCACGCGCGCGAGGCGCCCGGACCCGAAGATGAGGCCGAAGACCACCGCGCCGACGATGGCGAACCCCGCGGCGCGCAGCGTGTTCTGCAGGCCCGGGATGAAGTAGTTCTGCCAGGCGCTGGAGGTGAAGATCGGCTCCCACAACGCTGCGGCGAACTGGCCCTTGGCGGCGAGCTGGGCCACGACGAGCGCGGCGATGCCGAGCACCACGAGCGCACCCACGACGTTGCCGAGCACGATGAACCGGCGCGCCCGGGGGCCGGGCGCGTCGAAGAGGACGGAATGCTGAGAGCTCATCGACGCACCGCCAGTCGGTTCGAGAGATAGGTGGTGAGCAGACCGATGGGGATCACGAGCACCGCGAATCCGATCGCGAAGATCATGAAGATCGCGTAGATGTAGTTCGCGTTGCTCTCGATCATCTCCCGCATGAGGGTCGAGGTCTCCGTGGAGACGCTCACCGCCACCGCGACCGTCGAGTTCTTCAGCAGGGCGATCAAGGTGTTCCCGAGGGGCGCGATCGCGCCCCGGAACGCCTGCGGCAGGATGATCAGCCGGGCGGCGGGCAGGAACGACAGCCCGATCGCGCGGGCGGCCTCCGCCTGGCCCAGCGGGACGGTGTTGACGCCCGAACGGATCGCCTCGCACACGAACGCGGCGTGGTAGACCGTCAGGCCGATGACGCCGAACCGGAAGAAGTTCTGCGCGAAGTCGTCGGACAACGTGATCTGCAGCTGCGTCCAGACCGCGAGGAACAGGAACGTCATGATCACGGTCAGCGGCGTGTTGCGCAGGATGTTCACGTAGGCCGCGCCGGCCCACTGCAGGCTCGCGATGGGCGAGATCCGCATGAGCGCGAGCACGGTGCCGAGGATCAGCGAGAAGATCGCGGCCCAGAACGTCAGCTGGATGTTGACCCAGAACGCGCCGGGCACGTCGTAGAGCGCGAAGAGCTCGCCGATCTGGGACAGGAAATCACCCACGGTGTGTCAGCCTCCCGGAGGGTGGTGTGCGGGCGGAGCCGCGGTGGACGGGCTGGTGATCGACGAACGAGGGGAGCGGCGCGGCGGCGCCGCTCCCCTCGTGCCGATCGGACGGTCGGACGGCCTCGTCAGGCGCAGGCGTCCGGCGTCGGCGGGTTGAGGTCGGCGTTGGGCGTGTACCCGGTGCCCTCGGTGTTCGCCTGGACGGCCTTCTCCCACGACCCGTCGTCGATCATCGACGTGATGGCCGCGTTGATGTCCTCGCAGGTGTCGTTGTCCTGGGGCAGGCCGACGCCGTAGTTCTCCTCGGAGAACGGGTTGCCGACGACCTTCACCTTGCCCTTGTTGGCGGGCTGGGCGGCCAGGCCGGCGAGGATGATGTCGTCCGTCGTCACGGCGTCGACCTGGCCGGCCGTGAGCGCGGTGACGCACTCGGCGTAGCCCGGGCGCTCGACGAGCTGCACGTCGGTCGCGTACTCGTCCTTGATGCGCTGCGCCGACGTCGAGCCGGTCACGGAGCAGAGGTTCTTGCCCTTCAGCGACTCCGGGCCGGTGATGTCGGTGTTGTCCTCGGCGACGAGGAGGTCCTGGCCGGCGATGAAGTACGGACCCGCGAACGCGACCTGCTCCTTGCGCTCGTCGGTGATGGAGTAGGTCGCGAAGATCATGTCGACCTGGCCGGTCTGCAGCATCGTCTCGCGGTTGGCCGACGGTGCCTCGACCCACTCGATCTGGTCCTCGGAGTAGCCGAGCTTCTCCGCGACGTACCGGGCGACGTCGGTGTCGAAGCCGGTGTACTCGCTGCCGTCCTGGTAGCCCAGGCCCGGCTGGTCGAACTTGATGCCGATCTTGATGGAGTCGCCGCCCCCGGCGCCGCCGGTCTCCTCGCCGTCGCCACCGCCGCCCCCGACCTCGCCGCCGCCGCAGGCGGCGAGCGTGAGTGCGGTCAGTGCGGCGAGCGCGGCGGCCCCTGCGTGTCGTGTGCGCATCGTTCTTACCCTTCGTTGTGGTCGCCCGTACGGGCCGGGGACGCCGATGTCAGGTCCCGGACCGCGCGGCCGGCGGGGGTTCCCGCCCTGTGCGTGGGTGTGGTCAGGTCAGTGGGAGAGGATCTTGGACAGGAAGTCCTTCGCCCGGTCGCTCTTGGGCGCGGTGAAGAACTCCTCGGGCGTGGCCTCCTCGACGATCTGGCCGTCGGCCATGAAGACGACGCGGTTCGCGGCCTTGCGGGCGAAACCCATCTCGTGCGTGACGACGATCATCGTCATGCCCTCCTTCGCGAGGGCGACCATGACGTCCAGGACCTCGTTGATCATCTCCGGGTCGAGCGCCGAGGTGGGCTCGTCGAAGAGCATCACCTTGGGCTTCATCGCCAGCGCCCGGGCGATGGCGACGCGCTGCTGCTGCCCGCCGGAGAGCTGGGCGGGCATCTTCTGGGCCTGGTTCTTGACCCCGACCCGGTCGAGCAGCTCGAGAGCACGCTCCTTCGCGGCGCCCGTGCGCTCCTTGCGGACCTTGACCGGCCCGAGCGTGACGTTCTCCAGGATCGTCTTGTGCGCGAAGAGGTTGAACGCCTGGAACACCATGCCGACGTCGGCCCGCAGCTTCGCGAGGGCCTTGCCCTCCTCCGGCAGGGGCTGCCCGTCGATGTGGATCTCCCCGGAGTCGATCGTCTCGAGCCGGTTGATCGCCCGGCACAGGGTCGACTTCCCGGAGCCCGACGGGCCGATGACCACGAGCACCTCGCCCTTGCGCACGGTGAGGTCGATGTCCTGCAGCACGTGCAGCTCGCCGAAGTGCTTGTTGACGTTCTTCAGCTCGACGAGCGGCGCGCCGAGGGAGGACGACGTCTCGGCAGGGTCGGTCGTCGTGGTCGCATCGCCGTGATCCATCTCTCGAACCTATCCACTCGGTGTTTCCGCGACCAGCACCGGGTTGTCCGGTTCCGCAACGGTTCAGTAACAGTGCACACGCGGTGTGCGCGGTCCGAGTCCCTGCGGCGGAGGCCGCGTGTCTCGAGCGTCGCGGGTCGGACGTCGTGGGGCGACGTCGTCGAGCGGTGCTCTCGAGCGATGGGGTGGGTCACCTCGTCGGGGCCCGGCCGTCGGGCACCGTACCCTAGATGCGATGTCCAGTACCACGCAGAGCCCCGCCGTGTCGGCCCGTCCCACGGACGTGTCGCCCGTCCAGCGCACCTATCTCGTGCGCACCCTGGGCTGCCAGATGAACGTGCACGACTCGGAGCACATGGCCGGCATGCTCGAGCAGGCCGGCTACTCGCGTGCCACCGCCGCCGACGAGGCGGCGAGCCGTGCCGACGTCGTGGTGATCAACACCTGCGCGGTGCGCGAGAACGCCGCGACCCGGCTCTACGGGAACCTCGGGCAGCTCGCCGGGATCAAGGCGGACCGGCCGGGGATGCAGATCGCCGTGGGCGGCTGCCTCGCGCAGAAGGACCGCGGCGAGATCGTGTCCAAGGCCCCGTGGGTGGACGTCGTCTTCGGCACGCACAACCTGGACGCGCTGCCGGTCCTCCTCGAGCGGGCCCGGCACAACGCCGAGGCGCAGGTGGAGATCGCGGAGTCGCTGCAGGTCTTCCCCTCGACGCTGCCCACGCGACGCGAGTCCGTCTACGCGGGCTGGGTCTCGATCTCGGTCGGCTGCAACAACACGTGCACGTTCTGCATCGTGCCGCACCTGCGCGGCAAGGAGCGCGACCGCCGGCCGGGGGAGGTCCTGGCCGAGGTCGAGGCGCTCGTGGCCGCCGGCGCCGTCGAGGTCACCCTGCTGGGCCAGAACGTCAACAGCTACGGCGTCGAGTTCGGCGACCGCGGTGCGTTCGCGAAGCTGCTGCGCGCCTGCGGGACCATCGAGGGGCTGGAGCGGGTGCGCTTCACGTCCCCGCACCCGGCGGCGTTCACCGACGACGTGATCGCGGCGATGGCCGAGACGCCGAACGTCATGCCCAGCCTGCACATGCCGCTGCAGTCCGGCTCGGACCGCGTGCTGCGGGCCATGCGCCGCTCGTACCGGTCGGCCAGGTTCCTCGGCATCCTCGACCGCGTGCGCGACGCCATGCCGGACGCCGCGATCACGACCGACATCATCGTGGGCTTCCCGGGGGAGACCGAGGAGGACTTCCGCGAGACGCTGCGCGTCGTGGAGGCCTCGCGGTTCAGCTCGGCGTTCATGTTCCAGTACTCGCCGCGCCCCGGCACGCCGGCCGCGACCATGGACGAGCAGCTGCCCAAGGAGGTCGTGCAGGAGCGGTTCGAGCGCCTGCTGGCCCTCCAGGAGCGCATCGCCGGCGAGGAGGCCGCGCGCCAGGTCGGGCGCACGCTCGACGTGCTCGTCTCCGAGGGGGCGGGGAAGAAGGACGGCGCCACGCACCGGCTCTCCGGCCGGGCCCCCGACAACCGGCTCGTGCACCTCGCGCTGCCCGCCGCCCTGCTCGACGACGTGGCCGCCGGGGCCGAGGGCCTCGCCGGGGCGCCGACGTCCCTGGACGACCCCCGGCTGGCGGACGCCGCGACGCTCGACCCGCGCCTGCCGCGACCGGGCGACGTCGTGACCGTGGGGGTCACGCGGTCGGCGCCGCACTTCCTCGTCGCCGACGCGGTGCTCGACGGCGGCGCGTACGCCGTGCGTCGCACCCGGTCGGGCGACGCGTGGGCGCAGCGGGAGACGGCGCGCCTCGGCGGGGGCGAGGACGAGCACTCCCACGGCGCGGCGCCGTCCTCGGGCCCGGTCGTGCTCGGGATGCCCTCGCTCCGGGGCTGACCGGCGGCCCGTGGGGCCTCCGGTGGGCTCACGTCCGGCGGGTCAGGCCTGGTCGTCGAGCCCCGGCCCGCCGGGCGTCATCGCGCCCACGGTGCTGAAGAACTGCGACGACGTGACGAGGCCGCACGACACCGTGGCGGCGAGCTGCTCGTCCGTCGCGCCGTGCTCGAAGTCCACCGACACCTCGGCGTAGAGCGCGAGCCCCTCGCCCTCCGCCCGTGCGTACACCTTGGGCCACACGCGCTCGCGGTTCCAGTCGTTCACGGCCTGCAGCACCGCCAGGCGGGCGCCCTCGGGCACCGTCCCGGCCCAGCGGCCGCGCACCTGCAGGATCTCGTCGTGGTCGCCGAGCAGCAGGAACCAGAACCGGTTGCCGTCCCAGGTGCCCGTCACGTCGCCGTCGTCGTCCGTGCGGAACCGGTAGCCGCGGCGGGACAGGTCGTCCGCGACACGGGCGTGGGACAGCGGCCTCGGTGCCGTGCCGCGCGGGCGCGAGGGGGCGCGTTCCCCGCGGGCGGCCACGCGAGCGCCGGCGTCCTGCACGGCACGACCGACCGCGTCAGCCGCACGCCGGACGCCGCCGAGCAGGCGGCGGGCGGTGCCGCCGGACCGGGCGGTGCCGGTCACGATCCGTCCCTCAGGGGGTCGCGGAACGTCGTGTCGAGGTGCTCGAAGAACATCGACCCCGTACTGAGGCCGCACTGCAGCAGCTGGTCGAGCTGCGCCTCGCCGACCGCGCTGCCCACGTCCACCGTGACCTCGGCGCACACCACGACGGAGCCGTCGTCGCGTACGCGCACGTACGTCTTGGGCCAGATCCGCTCGGCGTTCCACTCGTTGCAGAGCTCGAGGATCTCGCCGAGGCGGTCGATGCTGAGGTCCCGGTGCCACTGGCCGCGGACCTGGAGCACCTCCGACCGCTCGCCGAGCACGAGGAAGTAGAAGAGCCAGCCGTGCCAGAGCCCGCCGACGTCACCGTCGGAGTCGACGAAGTAGGAGAACCCGGACCGTTCCAGCCAGTCCGTCACGCGGTCGCGCGACAACGGGGCCAGCGCGTCGTCCGCGCCGACGTGGTCGGCGAGCAGACCCTCGATCCGGTCGTGGAGCTCGTCGTCCCGAAGGTCGCCCACGAGCTCGTCCTCCCGGCCGACGGAGGTCGGCCGGATCCTGCTTGCCCGGCGTGAACCGAAGAACCTCACCCGTCCACGCTACACGCCGGGACCCGAGGCGGGGCTCGTGCACCGAGGGCCGGACGGCGTAGGAGCGCCGGCCCGCGACGGCTGCCGGGGCGGCGGGAGGGGCCGAGGGTAGGTTGGGCGCGTGCCAGCCCGTGCCGTCGTCCTGCCCGGAACGTCCCTGCTCGTGCCCGGTGCCGGCGGCGGCGCCGACCTCCTCGGCGACGTCCGTGTCGTGGTGGCGGGCGCCCTCGACCGACTGGTGGCCGCGTCCGTCGCCCTGACACCGCCGGGCGGGGACGGTGACGCACCTCTCGTGGTGCTGGCCCCCGTCCCTCGGGGAGCGAGCGGCGGGTTCGGCCGGCGGCGGCCCTCCCTCGCGGGGGCGGGCATCGCCGACCGCTGGGTGCCCGACGTCGCCGCGTGGGCCGGAGCGGACCCGGCCCCCGTCCCGCCCGCGCACGTCCCGGCGTCGGTGGCGCTGCTCGCGCTGCGCGCGGCGGCGCGACGGGCGGGGCACGACGGGCCGCCGGACGTCGTGGTGCTCGAGGTGTCCGACGCCGCCGAGGCGCCGGCCGAGGCCGTCACCGCGCTGCGCCGCGCCCCCGCGGTCGTCGTCGCGGGGGGTGCGGCGCCCGGGACCCCGGGCGCCGCGGCGGTGCCCGACCCGGCACCCGACCCGGCACCTGGCCCGGTGTCGGGCGGCCCCGTGCTCCTCGCCCCGGCGGTCGCGGCCCTGCTGGACGTCGCCGCCGCGCCGGGGCGGTGGTCGTGGCGCGTGACGACCGTCCCCGGCGGGCACGAGCACCTGCCGGCGTCCTACGGGGTCGCCGAGGGCAGCGCGGGCTGACCTGCGCGTCAGGGCACGAGCGACGCGGCGACCGCGTCGGCCTCCTCGGCGCGACCCAGACCCCGGAGCGTCCCGACGAGCTCGTCCGCGACGGAGGCCAGGTCGGCTCGCGCGCCCGTCGCCGCGAGGCCCTCCAGGGCCGCGCGCAGCGGGTCCACCGCCGCGGTGGCGTCGCCCGCGGCCCGCAGCGCGCTGCCCGCGAGCCAGAACGCGTGGGCGGCGTCGAAGGGCAGGCCTGCGCGGCCGAACTCCTCGGCCACCGACTCCGCCTGGCGCGCCGCCTCGGCGTGCCGCCCGGCGGTCGCGAGGAGGCGGGCGTGCACCTCGCGCAGCTGTCGATCCTCGGCCGCGACGAAGGCCGCGCGGCGGGCGGCGAGCTCCTCCGACATCGCGGGCGTCGGGGCATCGGGGACCCCGCCCGTGGCGCGCGCGACGTCGTCGTGCACCCGTTCGACGGCGGCGAGGGCGGCGTCGACGTCGCCGGCGCGCGCCTGGGCCGTGGCGGCGGCCCGGACCACGGGGCCGACGTGGGCCGGGTCGGTCCCCGCGGCCCGGAGCAGGCCGACGGCCCGCGCGAACGCGGGCACCGCGCCCTCGTCGTCGCCGAGCGTGGCGGCGACCTGCGCGGCCTCCGCCAGGGCGAAGCCCGCGTCCTCGAGGCGTCCGGCCTCCTCCGCCAGGCGGGCGGCGGTGAGGTAGGCCGCGGACGCCTCGACAGGATCCGGCTCGCCCTCGGCACGCGCGAGGGCGGCGCCGACGGGGTCGGCGTCGAGGCGAGGGCCCGTCACGCCGGCGAGGTCGACCCCGGCGGGAGAGGCGGCGTCGGCCCCTGCGAGGGACGTCGCGAGCGCGTCGGGCATCGTGTCAGGGATCGTGTCGGGCGTCGCGCCCGGGACGGCGGCCGCGCGCTCGGCGGCCGCGAGCACCCCGAGCTCGACGGGCAGGCGCCGGGCCTGGCGCGCCCACGCGGCGTCGAGCAGGCGGGCGTGCCGGTCCGTGCCGTGCCGGGCGTCGAAGGCGCGGGCGATCGGCGCGATCTCGGCGCGGGCCCACGTGTCGAGCTCGGCGACCGTGCGCGCCGGGACCGCGGCGAGGTCGACGGGCGTGTCGGCGTGCGTCTCGCGCAGCACCCCGGTGGCGACCGCGACATGGGTGAGCACGGCGAGCCGCTCGCCCGGCGAGTCGGACACCGTGAGGTGCTCGGGGTAGGTGTGCAGCAGGCGCAGGGCGCGCTCGGGGTGCCCGGTCCGCGCGAGGAACTCCACGTGGCGGGAGGCGGCGACCTCCTTCGAGACGGCGGCGTCGAGATGGCTCGTCGCGCTGCGGTGCACGGCGGCGGCGCGCGAGGCGTCGCCCAGGTCCAGCAGGAGCAGCTCCAGCAGGGACTCCATCCCCGCGGGCTCGTCGCCGCAGGTGGCGCCCGACGCGACGGCGGCGCTCACGACGTCGGCAGCCTCGCGCACGCGACCGGTCTCGGCGAGGTACTCCGCCTGGCCGGCGGGCAGGCAGGCGGCGCAGTCCGAGAAGGAGTCGCGGGGCGTCGTGATCCAGGTGCGGTACGCCTCCTCGGTGCCGGGGGCACCCTGGGCACGGAGCCAGGCGAACCGTTCGCCGGCGACCGCGCTGGTCCCGTTCCCGGCGAGGGCGTACCGGCGCTCCATGTCGTCGAGCGTCGCGTCGAGCTGCGCGGTCGGGACGGACGGGAAGCGCGCGAGGAGGCCCACCATCCACTTGAACGACCAGAACAGGGAGTGGGTGTCGCTGCCGTCGAACAGCTCGGGGTGGGAGTCCCACCAGCGCAGCAGCTGCGTGAACGGCAGGAACGCCTTCTCCGCCTCGGGCGTCGAGGTGTAGGAGTCCACCAGCGCGAACAGGGCGTAGGCGCGCGCCTCGTCCGGGCCCTCCGCGGTGATGCGGGCGGCCTCCTGCTCCGCGGCGGCGCTGCGCGCGACGCCGTAGGGCATGCTCATGATCGTCGAGACGGCGCGGTTCGCCTCGTCCAGGGTGCGGGTCATCGGGCGTCGTCCTCGGTGTCGGTCGTGCGGGGCTCGGGCAGGGCGCGCTCCAGGAGGGTGCGCAGGGCGTCGTCGAGCAGGCCGGCCTCGGCGCCCGCCAGGGGCCGGCCCGACGCGAGCAGCGCGGTGACGTAGAGCGAGCGGGCGCCCGCGGCGCGGACCGGGGCGTCGCCGGCCGCGAGCAGCGCGCGGACGGTCGGGTTGGCGTCGTTGAGCACCAGTCGGCGGGCGCGGGCCGGGCCGGTGAGACCGGCGAGCACGGCGCCCCACACGTCCGTGTCGTCGTCGACGGGGGCGGCGGCCTCGCGGGCCTGGCGGGCGTGCTCGCCGTCCCGGTCCGTCAGCAGCATGGCCGGGACCTCGGTCGGGGAGAAGACGCGCAGCTGGACGTCGCAGTCCTGGTCGGCGAGGTCGTCGCCCAGGGCGGCGAGCGCGTCGGTCACCTCGAGCTCGCGCAACGGCTCCACCTCGCCCAGGACGGCCTCGAGGTCGCCCGGCACCACGGGGGAGAGGTGCCACTGCGGCCGCCGCCGGGCGACGCGGGCGAGGAGGTCGGCGTCGTAGACGTACCCCGCGTTGAGCACCGGCAGGCCCTGGGCCGCGGCGACCGCGGCCACCCGGCGGTACTCCTCGACGCTGGTGGTCCACAGCACCCGCGCGGGGGCCTCCCCGTCGGCGGGCTCGGCCAGGTCGGCGAGGGTGTGCGTGCCGACGGTGGTCTCGAACGGCAGCACGCGGGCGGCCAGGTCGAGCATGGCGTCGTCCTGCACGGCCAGGGCACGGACGGCGAGGTGGTGCGTGGACAGGAAGGACCGTGCCAGCGGCGACGGCTCCGCGAGGGTGTCGAGGGTCCAGGCGCGGACCTGCTCGCCCAGCGCCTCGCGGGTGGCGAAGAGGACGTCGTCCTCGAACAGCCCCTCGCGCGAGGCCGTCGGCCGCAGGGCGGACGCGTCGACGACGCAGCGCACGAAGAACGCCCACTCGGGCAGGAGGCTCTCGACGCCCGTGCCGAGCAGCATGCGCTTGAGCGACACCCGGTGGTGCGCGGCCGTCGTGGGTGCCACGGCGGCGGGGAGCACGAACGCGACCCCGGTGAGACCGGCGACGGGCAGGTCGAGGTCGATGTGGGCCAGCGGCGTGAAGCCGAGGGTGCGCTCGCAGTACGCGGCCAGCGCCCGCGCGCGCTCGGCGTCGTCCGCGTGGTGGCCGCGCCAGGGCAGCTCGTCGCCGCTGAGGCGCCGCCGCACCGTGCCGCCGTCCTCCAGGCGCACCTCGACCGACACGTCCACGGGGAGCAGCCCGCCGAAGTCGGCGGCGAGGGCCGCCACGGTGTCGGGCTCGAGCCAGTGCTCGGCGTCGCGCAGCGGGCGCAGCCGCACGACGCTCCCGGGCGCGGGGGGCATGGGTGGCACGGTCGGGTCGGTCGGGTCGAGCTCCGTGAGCTCGTAGCGGCCGTCGGCGTACCCGCGCCACCGCACCGGCGCGGCCTGCGGGTCGCGCGCCGAGCGCGACACGAGGTCGATCTCGTCGGCGACCATGAACGCCGACAGCAGGCCGATCCCGAACTGGCCGAGGAACTCCTCGCGCCCCCCGACGAACCCGGTGCCGAGGTCGTCCGCCGACGGGCCGTCGTCGCGCTTCGAGCTGCGGCCGATGGTGGCGAGCAGGTCGCGGGCCTCGTCGGCGGTGAGGCCGACGCCCGTGTCGTGCACCTCGAGCCCGCCGTCGTCGAGCGGGCGCAGCAGCACGCGCGCGGGCGCGTCGGCGTCCAGGGCGCGGCGTGCGGTGATCGCGTCCACGCCGTTCTGCAGCAGCTCGCGCAGGTAGACGCGGGGGCTCGAGTACAGGTGCCGGCTGAGCAGCTCGACCAGGCCGCGCAGGTCGACCTGGAAGGCGTCGGTGCCGCTGGTCACCGGGCGTCGCCCGCCGTGGGCCGTGCTGCTTCCTGTGCCGCCCCCTGCGTGCCCTCGGCCGCGGGGAAGCGCTCGTCCAGCATCTCGAAGAAGGACAGGCCCGTCGCGAGGCCGCAGTCGACGATCCGCTCGAGCTGCTCGTCGTTCGCGCCGCTGCGCAGGTCGGTCGCCACCTCGGCGTAGACCACGACGGCCGACCCGTCGTCCTCCGGCCGGGCGAAGACCTTCGGCCAGATGCGCCCGACGTTCCACTCGTTGAGGAGCGCCGTGAGCGGCTCCAGCTCGGCGACCGGGAGCGTGCGGCTCCACCGGCCGCGGATCTGCAGGATCCCGTTCGGCTCCCCGACCAGCAGGAAGTAGAACGTGTTCTCGTCCCAGACGCCGCCGAGGTCGCCGTCGTCGTCGATCCCGAAGTACCACTCGCGGCGGGTCATCAGCGACTCGAGCCGCTCCCGGGTGAGCGGGGCGGGTGCGGCGGGCGCCGCGACGGTGGGCTTGGTGAAGAAGGCCATGGGTCCTCGTCCTGTGCGGGATCCCGGGCGCACGCGTGGTCGCGCCGGGCATCGTTGGGTGGCGAAGGACACCCTAACCAGGCGGTCCGACAGCGCGCCGACGGCGGGCTAGGGTCGTGGGCGTGACCGCACCGCCCCCCATCACGAGCCCGTCCGGGAGCCTGCCCGGCACGGGCGTGGTCGTCGCCGTCGTCGGCCCCACGGCGACGGGCAAGTCGGACCTGGCGCTCGACCTGGCGCAGGCGCTGTCCCCGGGCGGCGCCGGTGACGTCCTGCGCGGGACGGCCGCCGCCGAGATCGTGGGCGCGGACGCGTTCCAGCTCTACCGCGGCATGGACGTCGGGACGGCGAAGGTGCCGGTCGACGAACGGCGCGGCATCGTGCACCACCAGCTCGACGTCCTGGACCCGCTCGAGGACGCGTCGGTGGCGCGCTACCAGGAGGCCGCGCGCGCCGACCTGGACGCGATCTCCGGTCGCGGGGCGCGGGCGGTCGTCGTGGGCGGCTCCGGCCTCTACGTGCGCGCGCTGCTCGACCACATGGACTTCCCCGGCACCGACCCGCACGTGCGGGCCCGCCTCGAGGGCCGCGCCGAGCGCGAGGGCCGCCGGGCGCTGCACGACGAGCTCGCCCGTCTCGACCCCGACGCGGCGACGTCGATCGGCCCGCACAACACCCGCCGGATCGTGCGCGCGCTCGAGGTCATCGAGCTCACCGGGCAGCCGTACACCGCCAACCTGCCGCGCCAGGAGCACGTCCGCCCGGCCGTGCAGATCGGGCTGGACTGCGACCGCGAGGTGCTCGACGCCCGTGTCGCGGGCCGGGTGGAGCGCATGTGGGACGAGGGGCTCGTCGAGGAGGTGCGGTCGCTCGCCTCGCCCGAGCAGGGCGGGACGGGGGCGGGCCTGGGCACCACGGCGGCCCGCGCCGTCGGCTACGCCGAGCTGCTCGCGTGCTGGCGCGGGGAGCTCACCCTCGACGGCGCGCGCGAGGCGATCGTCGCGAACACCCGCCGTCTGGCGCGCAAGCAGATGGGCTGGTTCGGCCGGGACCCGCGCGTGCGCTGGCTCGACGCGGGGTCGCCCGACCTGCTCGACGAGGCGCTCGCGGTGGTGCGCGCCGCCGACGCCGGGCGGCTGCCCGCGGCGGGGACGGTGCCCGTGCGCCGTAGTCTGGGCTCATGACGCTGCGCTTCACCAAGGGTCACGGCACCCAGAACGACTTCGTGTTGCTGGCCGACACCCGGGGGGACCTCGAGCTCACCCCGGACCAGGTGCGGCGGCTGGCCGACCGCCGCGCCGGGATCGGCGGCGACGGTGTCATCCGCCTCGCGCCCACCGCGGCCGTCGCGCGCGCCGGCGAGGCGGTCGCCGACCGGGTGCTCGCCGAGGAGCCCGCGGCGATCTGGTTCATGGACTACCGCAACGCGGACGGCTCGGTCGCCCAGATGTGCGGCAACGGCGTGCGCGTCTTCACGGCCTTCGCCGAGCAGCTCGGCCTCGCGGACCTCGACGACGGTCAGGAGCTCGCGCTCGGCACCCGGGCCGGCGTGCGCCGGGTCCGCAAGGAGCCCGGCGGCTGGTACGCCGTGGACATGGGCCCCTGGGCGCTGCCCGGCGGGGACGCCGCGGCGTCGCGCGGCGCGGACGCCGCCGTGCTGGTGCGGGGCTGGGACACCCCGCGCCCGGCCCTGAGCGTCGACCTGGGCAACCCGCACACCGTCGTCGCCCTCGCGCGGGCCTCCGAGCTCGCCGAGGCCGACCTGACGCGGGCGCCCGAGGTCGACCCGGTGCCCCCGGAGGGCACGAACGTCGAGCTGGTCGTGCCGCTCGCCGAGACGGTGGACCCCGACGGGCGGGCCGTCGGGCACGTGCGGATGCGCGTGCACGAGCGCGGCGTGGGCGAGACGCAGTCCTGCGGTACCGGGGCCTGCGCCGCGGCGCTCGCGGTGCGCACCTGGGCCGCGGCGGGTGCCGACGGCCCCGTGCCCGACGTCTGGGAGGTCGAGGTGCCCGGCGGGCTCGTGCGCGTCCGGCTGCTCGACGGTGGCCACGTCGAGCTCGCCGGCCCCGCGGAGCTGGTGTTCAGCGGCGAGACGGAGCTCGCGGAGCTCTGAGCGAGGGCTGCCGCCCCGGTCGGGCGTCAGTCGACGCGGAGCACGCGGAAGCCCTTGGACGACGCCGCACGCTCGACGCCGCGGCCCAGCTCGGCCTCGATCCAGCGGGCCAGCGAGTCGGACCCCAGGTTCTTCTGCACCACGAGCCACGCCTCGCCGTCCGGGGCGAGCCGGGGGAGCCAGGCGCGCAGCAGGTCGTGCAGCACGGCCTTGCCGACCCGGATCGGCGGGTTCGACCAGATCGCGGCGAACCGCACGTCGTCCGGCACGTCCTCGGCCCGCACGGCCCGCACGTTCTCCAGGCCGAGGCGCGCCGCCGTCGAGCGGAGCAGGTCGAGCGCCCGCTCGTTGACGTCCACGGCCCACACGGTGGCGCCCGGGGAGGCGAGGGCCAGGGAGAGGGCGATCGGCCCCCAGCCGCAGCCGAGGTCGAGCAGGTCGCCGGCGGCGGGCGGGGCCGGTACCTCGCGCAGCAGCACCCGCGTCCCCTTGTCGACGCCGCCGGGGGAGAAGACCCCGGACGCGACGTCCACCTCGAGCTCCCGCCCGGCGAGCTCGACGACGGCGCGACGGCGCTCGGCGGCCGAGGCCGGCTGCGCGGTGAAGTAGTGGTCGGGCTCGTCGCTCACCCGGCGATCCTAGGTCGCCGCCGCCCGACCCGGAGAAACCCCGACCCGCGGCGGTGCCGCCGCGCCGTGCCGTCCGGCACCCCGGCGGCACCGCCGCCCGGTGAAAAACCCTCCGCCGGGACTGTCTCGCGTGGGACCCTTGTTGTATCCCTACGGCGGCCGGACCGCCGACCCCGACCCGAGAGGCACACCTTGACCGACACCCCGACCAACCCCGACACCCCGCAGACCGACGAGACCGCCGGGGCACCCGACGCCGAGACCTCGGCGGACGCGCGTCGCGAGGCCGAGCGCGACGCCCAGGCGATCGCGCAGGACGTCGTCGCCCGGGTGCTCGCACGGGCCGGGACGGCGCGGTCCGAGGGCGCCACGGTGCACACCGCCCACGACGGCGCCCAGCTCGACCTCGAGGAGCGCATCTCGCTGCGCCGCGTCGCCGGTCTCTCCACGGAGCTCGAGGACGTCACCGAGGTCGAGTACCGGCAGCTGCGCCTGGAGCGCGTGGTGCTCGTCGGCCTGTACTCCGGCGGCGAGGCCGCCGCCCGCGACGCGGAGGTCTCCCTGCGCGAGCTCGCCGCGCTCGCCGAGACCGCCGGCTCGCAGGTCCTCGACGGGCTGCTGCAGCGTCGTCAGAAGCCCGACCCGGGCACGTACCTCGGGTCCGGCAAGGCGGCCGAGCTCGCCGACGTCGTCGCGTCGGTCGGCGCCGACACCGTGGTCGCCGACACCGAGCTGGCCCCCTCCCAGCGCCGCGCGCTGGAGGACATCGTCAAGGTCAAGGTCGTCGACCGCACCGCGCTGATCCTCGACATCTTCGCCCAGCACGCGAAGTCTCGGGAGGGCAAGGCCCAGGTCGAGCTCGCGCAGCTCGAGTACCTCCTGCCGCGCCTGCGCGGCTGGGGCGACTCGATGTCCCGCCAGGCCGGCGGCCAGGTGGGCGGCCAGGGCGCCGGCATGGGCTCCCGTGGCCCCGGTGAGACGAAGATCGAGCTGGACCGCCGGCGCATCCGCAACCGGATGGCCAAGCTGCGCCGCGAGATCGCCGCCATGGCGCCCGGGCGCGAGACCAAGCGCCTCGACCGCAAGCGGCACGGCGTGCCGAACGTGGCGATCGCCGGCTACACCAACGCCGGCAAGTCGTCGCTGCTCAACGCGCTCACCGACGCGGGCGTCCTCGTGGAGAACGCCCTGTTCGCGACGCTGGACCCGACCGTGCGCCGGGCCCGCACCGAGGACGGCCGGCCGTACACGTTCACGGACACCGTCGGGTTCGTGCGGCACCTGCCGCACCAGCTCGTCGAGGCGTTCCGGTCCACGCTCGAGGAGGTGGGCGACGCCGCGCTGCTGCTGCACGTGGTCGACGCCTCCCACCCGGACCCCGAGGGCCAGATCGCCGCGGTGCGCGAGGTGCTCGCCGAGATCCCCGGGATCGCGGACGTGCCCGAGGTCGTCGTGCTCAACAAGGCCGACGTCGCCGACCCGGCGGTGGTCGGCCGGGTGCAGCGTCGGGAGCGGCGCAGCGTCGTGGTGTCCGCGCACTCCGGCGAGGGCATGGCCGAGCTGCGCGAGCTGATCGCGGCCGAGCTGCCCCAGCCGCACGTCGAGATCGACCTGGTCGTCCCGTACTCGCGCGGCGACCTCGTGCACCGCGTGCACGAGGCGGGCGGCACGGTCGCCGAGGAGCACCTGGCCGAGGGCACGCGCCTGCGCGGTCGCGTGGACGAGGCGCTCGCGGCCGAGCTCAAGGACGCCGCCGTCGCGGGCTGACGGCCCGCGACGGGCCGGGGGGGCCCCCGCGCCCCGGGGCCCCGGGGCGGGGGGGGGGGGCCCCGCCCCCACGGGGGCGGGGGCCGCACTCA
>NZ_JBHTUY010000020.1:0-5717 GCF_042793335.1 Isoptericola sp. NPDC056573 | reverse complement strand
CGCGGGGTGACGGGGGGGGCGGGGGCCCGCCTATCGCCCGCGCGGCGGGGGGGGGGCGGCCCCCGCGGGGGCCGGGGGCCGGCGGGGGGGGCGGCCGGGGGGGGGGGGGGGGGGCGCCGGCCCGGAACGGTCGGCGGGTCACCCTAGGATCGACGGGTGACCTCCGCCGACGCCCCCGACGCCCCGCAGCTCCTCGACCTCGCGGTGGGGGCCCTCGGTGGCGGACGGCGCGAGGGCCAGCGCCGCATGGCCGAGGCGGTGGCGGAGGCCGTCGACGACGGCCGGCACCTCCTGGTGCAGGCCGGCACGGGCACGGGCAAGTCGCTCGCCTACCTCGTCCCGGCCGTGCGGCACGCGGTCGTCGACGGCAGGCGGGTCATCGTCTCCACCGCCACCCTCGCCCTGCAACGACAGGTGGTCACGCGCGACCTGCCGCTGGTCGCCGAGACCGTGGGGCCCAAGCTGCCCCGCCCTCCCAAGGTCGCCCTGCTCAAGGGCTGGCACAACTACCTGTGCAAGCACAAGGTGACCGGCGGCTACCCGGTCGAGGGCGCGACGCTCTTCGACCTC
Organism: Isoptericola sp. NPDC056573; assembly: GCF_042793335.1. Lineage (NCBI taxonomy): Bacteria > Bacillati > Actinomycetota > Actinomycetes > Micrococcales > Promicromonosporaceae > Isoptericola > Isoptericola sp. NPDC056573. The sequence continues at coordinate 5,147 of NZ_JBHTUY010000020.1, read as the reverse complement.
CCGGCCGACCCCGGACCCGGCGAGGGGGCAGGCGCCGAGCAGCACCCGGCGCCCTCGAGGCCGCCCGGAGGATCTCGCCAGGGCGGGCGTCGGGACGACGCCGCCACGCTCGCCGACCACGTGCGCCGGCTGCACGCGTGGGCCGACGACACCGACACGGGCGACCGGGACGATCTCGTGCCCGGTGTCCCCGACAGGGCCTGGCGCCAGGTGTCCGTCACGGCCCTGGAGTGCCTGGGGCAGCGGTGCCCGCTCCTCGCGGAGTGCTTCCCCGAGCGGGCCCGCGCGGCGGCCCGGGAGGCCGACGTCGTCGTCACCAACCACGCGATGCTGGGGATCGCCGTCTCGGGGAACCCGGGCGTGCTGCCCGAGCACGACGCCGTCGTGGTCGACGAGGCGCACGAGCTCGCCGAGCGCGTGACGGCCGCGGCGACCGTCGACCTGTCGCTGACGGTCGTGGAGCACGCCGCGCGCCTCGCGCGGCGGCACGGCGGCACCGAGACCGAGGCGCTCGACGCCGCCTCGCAGCGACTGGGCAGCCTGCTCGCCACGGCCCCCGCGGAGCGGTTCCCGCTCGGCCTCCCCGACGACCTGCGCGCCGCGGTCGGCGCGGTGCGCGACGCCGCGCGCGAGCTCCTCACCCGGCTCAAGCCCCAGGGCCCGGGCAAGGGGCAGGAGGCGCCGGACGCCGGCACGAAGATGGCGCAGTCCGCCGTCCTGCAGCTCTTCGAGGTCGCGGAACGGATGGCGGCGGAGGACACGACGGCGGACGTGCTGTGGTGCTCGCGCCCGCCGGAGAACGCGCCCTGGGCGGGCGACGGCGTCACGCGCCTGCACGCGGCGCCGCTGGCGGTGGCGGGGCTGATCCGCACGCACCTGCTGGGCGAGGCCACGGGAGTCTTCACCTCGGCGACGCTCACCCTCGGCGGCACGTTCGACCCGGTGGCGCGGTCGCTGGGCCTCGCCGGCTCGGGCGGGACGGACGAGACGGCCGACTGGACGGGTCTCGACGTCGGCAGCCCGTTCGACTACCCGCGCCAGGGGATCCTCTACGTCGCGCGGCACCTGCCCGCGCCTGGCCGGGAGCCGACGACCGACGCCCAGCTCGACGAGATCGCCGGGCTGATCGAGGCCGCCGGAGGACGGACCCTCGGGCTGTTCTCGTCCCGCCGGGCGGCGCAGGCCGCGGCCGAGGCGATGCGCGAGCGGCTGGACGTCCCCGTGCTGTGCCAGGGCGACGACCAGCTTCCGACCCTCGTGAAGGCGTTCGCCGACGACCCGGCGACCTGCCTGTTCGGCACCCTCTCGTTGTGGCAGGGCGTCGACGTCCCGGGGCCGAGCTGCCAGCTGGTGCTGGTGGACCGGATCCCGTTCCCGCGCCCGGACGACCCGGTGAAGGCGGCGCGGGCGCGGTCCGTGGAGCAGGCGGGCGGCAACGGGTTCATGCAGGTCTCGGCCACGCACGCCGCGCTGCTGCTGGCGCAGGGCGCCGGCCGGCTCGTGCGCACGGGCGACGACCGAGGGGTCGTGGCCGTCCTCGACCCCCGGCTCGCGACCGCGCGCTACGGGTCGTTCCTGACCCGATCCATGCCGGACTTCTGGCCGACCACGGACGGCGAGCTCGTCCGCGCTGCGCTCCGGCGTCTCGACACCTAGCGTGGGGCCGTGGACGAGACACGCAGGACGACCAAGCTCGCGATCGTCGGAGCGGGCGCGGTGGGTTCCACCCTCGCGTACGCGGCGCTGGCCCGGGGCGCGGCCCGGTCCGTCGCCCTCCTGGACGTCAACCGCGCGAAGGTGGAGGCCGAGGTCCTCGACCTGCGGCACGGGGGGATGTTCATCCCTCAGGCCGAGATCGACGGCTCGGACGACGTGGAGGTGTGCCGCGGCGCCGACATCGTCGCGGTGACGGCGGGGGCCAAGCAGAAGCCCGGCCAGAGCCGCCTCGACCTGGCCGAGGCGACGGTAGGCCTCACGCGCTCCATCCTGCCGGGCCTGCTCGAGGTGGCCCCGGACGCGGTGTTCCTCATGGTCACCAACCCGGTCGACGTCGTCACCTACGCGGCGCAGGAGATCAGCGGCCTGCCCCGGGGCCGGGTGTTCGGCAGCGGGACCGTCCTCGACTCGTCCCGGCTGCGCGACGCGCTGGCCCGCCACTGCGGGGTCGCGGTCGGGAACGTGCACGCGAACATCGCGGGCGAGCACGGCGACTCGGAGATCGTGCTGTGGAGCTCGGCCACGATCGCCGGCGTGCCCCTCCTGGACTGGCGGCCCTTCCGGGGTCGCCCGCCGCTCGACGAGCCGGCCCGGCAGCGCATCGCGACCGACGTCGTCGAGTCGGCCTACCGCGTCATCGCCGGCAAGGGGGCGACCAACTACGCGGTCGGCCTGGCGGCGACCCGGATCATCGAGGCGGTGCTCAACGACGAGCACCGCGTGATGAACGTCTCCTCCCGCCTCGACGACTTCTACGGCATCAGCGACGTCTGCCTGTCGGTGCCGTCCCTCGTCGACCGGCGCGGCGTGGGGGAGACCATCGACACCCCGCTGTCGGACGAGGAGGTCGCCGGGCTGCGTGCGTCGGCCGAGAGCATGCGGGCCGTGCAGCGCCGGCTGGGCTTCTGACCGGACCGGACGCGGGGCGCCGGGCGGGGCCGGGGCGGAGCGCCGTTCAGAGGCTGCGCAGCACCGCCACGACCCGACCGAGCACCTGCGCCTCGTCTCCCGGGATGGGCGAGTAGGCGGCGTTCTGCGGCAGCAGCCAGGTGTGCCCGCCGGCCTGCTTGAAGGTCTTGACCGTCGCCTCGCCGTCGATCATCGCGGCGACGACCTCGCCGTTCTCGGCGACGGGCTGGCTCCGCACGACCACCCAGTCGCCGTCGCAGATCGCGGCGTCGACCATCGAGTCGCCCGCGACCTTGAGCAGGAACAGGTCCCCGTCGCCGACGACCTGCCGGGGGAGCGGGAAGACGTCCTCGACGACCTGCTCCGCGAGGATGGGACCGCCGGCGGCGATCCGGCCGACCAGCGGGACGTACGACGGTGCCTGGGCCGGCTGCGCGTCGGAGGCGGCGAGCGACCCCGCCACGAACCCGGGCGCCGCGTCGGCGTCGGGGACGGCACCGCCGGTCGCGGGCGACTCGAGGTCGACGACCTCGATCGCGCGCGGCCGGTTGGGGTCACGGCGCAGGTAGCCCTTGCGCTCGAGCGTGGTGAGCTGGTGCTTGACCGAGGAGGGGCTCGCCAGCCCGACGGCCTCGCCGATCTCGCGCATGGTCGGGGGGTAGCCGCGCGCCTCGACGGAGCTGCGGATGGTCTCGAGCACGCGACGCTGGCGGGGCGTGAGGCGGTCGGACGAGGGCGAGAGCTCGCTCACCGACGCCAGCACGTTCGTGGTGGTGCCGGCCGGGACCGTCGACGCGGCCGCCTCCCCGGGGGTCTCGTCCTGGGCTGCCCATGACGTCGCCGTCGTCGTGGACGCCGGGGCCTGGTCCCGTCCGCTGGTCATCGCGTTCTCCGTCCTGCAGGGCGCGGCCCGTGGGCGGGCCGATGAAATCCGACAAACCTTCCATCGCGCTGTCGGCCACTCTAAGCCAGTTCCGGCCCGACATCAAACATCTGTTCGATCAGGTCTCGACCGTGTCGCCCCGACGTGGTACACCTAGTACAGCAGTTCGACGTACAGGTGTTCGACGAACGGGTGTTCGACGACGGATGCTCGACGGAGCGGCCGCCCATCGCGGCACCACGTGGACCGGAGGCAGGACGATGCAGAACGTGCGCAGCACCAGCGACGCTCACGGGTTCCTCGGGCTCGGAGGGCTCCGGCTGACCCGCAGGGGACGGGTGGTGGTCGCGGCACTGGTGCTCCTCGTCCTCGTGGGCGCGGGCCTCGTCGGCCAGCGGGCCGTGGCGGAGGCGCCGGGCGCAGGCGTCGAGGTGCGGCTCCAGACGGTGGCGCCCGGCGACACCCTGTGGCAGTACGCGCAGCAGGTGCGGGACACGGGGGACGACCTGCGCGACGTCGTCGCCGAGCTCCGCGACCTCAACGGGCTGACCTCGGCGGAGCTCCAGACCGGGCAGGTGGTCCTGCTCCCGCTGGACTGACGGCATCGCCGCTCCCAGGGATCCTGCTTGCGCGGACGGTCGCCCGCCGCTTACCTTGACGGGCAGCCGGGCGCCGGTCCGGAGCCGAGCGCAGGAGACCAGCGATGCACTGCCCGTTCTGCCGCCATGCGGACTCACGAGTCGTCGACTCGCGCACCTCCGACGACGGCGCGTCCATCCGTCGCCGGCGCCAATGCCCCGCGTGCCAGCGTCGGTTCACCACGATCGAGACGGCCAGCCTGTCGGTGGCCAAGCGCTCCGGGGTGACCGAGCCGTTCAGCCGGGACAAGGTGGTGGCGGGCGTGCGCAAGGCGTGCCAGGGCCGGCCGGTGAGCTCCGACGACCTCGCCGTCCTCGCGCAGAAGGTCGAGGAGACCCTGCGGGCCTCCGGTCGGCCGGAGATCGAGGCGAACGAGGTCGGTCTCGCGATCCTCGGGCCGCTGCGCGAGCTGGACGAGGTCGCCTACCTGCGCTTCGCCAGCGTGTATCAGTCCTTCGAGTCCCTGGAGGACTTCGAGACCGCGATCACGTCGCTGCGGGCGGAGCACGAGGCGCGCGGGTCGGCGGCCGACGGCGAGCCCGCGGCGGCGGGGCGCGGCGCGACGGACTGAGCGGGAGGCGCGTCCGGTCCGCGTGAAATGCCCTGGCGTCCGGTAGGCCGCCGGGGCATGCTGGACGGCACCAGGTGCCACGCGGCCCGCCGCGCGAGCACACCCACCCCGACCGACGACGAGGTGACCGTGATGACGGACGACTCGAGGGCGAAGCCCACCGAGGACACGAAGGCGCGCTTCCGGGAGGCGCTGGAGAAGAAGAACGCCGCCAGCCACCCCACCGCCGGCAAGGACGGCAACACCGGCCAGGTGCACGGTTCGGAGACCTCCGGGCCGGTGCAGAAGATGTTCCGCCGCAAGTCGGGCTGAGCAGACGGACGAGCCGAGCAGACGGACGAAGCGCGAAGGGCGGCCCCGGATCCCCCGGGGCCCCCCTAGCGCGTCGTGGGGGCGGGGGCCCGGGCCCGGCAGCCGGCCGCCGGGCCC
>NZ_JBHTUY010000019.1:0-34822 GCF_042793335.1 Isoptericola sp. NPDC056573 | reverse complement strand
GTCGTCGTCCCGGCGCGGGACGACGACGAATCGCTACGTCGAGGTGGTCCGGGCCCCGCTCAGCGCGCCAGCCAGCCCCCGTCGACGGGGATGATCGCGCCGTGCACGTAGTCCGACGCGGGCGAGGCGAGGTATAGCACCGCCCCGGCGATGTCCTCCGGCGTGGCCCAGCGGCCCGCGGGGATGCGCGCGAGGATCTCGGCGTTGCGGTCCTCGTCGGCGCGCAGCGCCCCCGTGTTCGCGGTGGCCACGTACCCGGGCGCGACGGCGTTGACGTTGACGCCGCGGCCCGCCCACTCGTTGGCCAGCGCCTTGGTCAGGCCCGCGAGCGCCGACTTCGACGCCGTGTAGCCCGGCACGTTCACGCCGCCCTGGAAGCTCAGCATCGACGCGGTGCCGACGATCTTCCCGTGCCCCCGGGCCACCATGGCGCGCCCGACCTCGCGCGAGAGGACCCACGCGGAGCGCAGGTTCACCTCGAGCACGTGGTCGAAGTCGGCGTCCGGGTGCTCGGCCGCCGGGGCTCGGCGGATGGTGCCGCCGTTGTTGACCAGCACGTCCACCTCCCGCTCGACCAGCGTCGCCGCCAGGGCGGCGACGGCGTCACGGTCGGACAGGTCGGTCGCGACCGGGGTGAACCGGCGCCCCGCCGCCTCGACCGCGCGACGGGCGTCCGAATCGCCCTCCGGCATCGTCGTGCTGACGCCGATCACGTCGGCTCCCGCACGGGCGAGGAGCGTCGCGATCGCGAGGCCGATGCCCTTGCTGGCTCCCGTCACGGCCGCGGTGCGCCCCTCGAGGCTGAAGAGTCGGGCGACGGCCGGGTCGAGCACGGGGGCCGTGCCGGTCGGGCGGTCGGTGGTGGTGGTGCTCACGTGTCTCGTTCCTTCGTCGGGCCCGGGGCGGGCGGGGCGCTGGCCCTACCGGTCGCCCCCGAGCGCGTGGGTGATGTCGGCGGCCGTCTTGTGCAGGTCGTCCGCCATCGCGGTGAGCTGGCCCTCGGTGTGCTCGAGGGCGAGCGAGGAGATCGACAGGCCGTAGTTGGAGTGGCCGGAGTGGTCCCGGACCGCGGTGCCGATGCACACGACCCCGGGCACGTTCTCCTCGCGGTCGAACGCGTACCCGTCGCGGCGAATGTCCGCCAGCTCGGCGCGCAGGTCCTCCAGCGTCGCGAGGCTGCGAGCCGTGCGGCGCGGCAGCCCGGCGCGGTTGACGAACCGCTCGACGGCGTCGTCGTCGAGCCGCGCCAGGATGGACTTGCCGATCGCCGAGGTGTGCAGCGGGATCGAGGCCCCGACACGCGACGGCATCCGGTACGGCTTGTCCGAGTCGGTGCGGACGAGGTAGATGATCTCGTCGCCGCTGCGCACGCCGACGTGCACCGTGCACTGCACGCGGCGCACGAGATCGTCCACGTAGGGCTGCACGATCGTCGAGACGTCCACGCGCTCGTACGCCGCCCCAGCCAGGGACAGGATCTTCGGGCCGGGCACGTGCGTCCCGCCGTCGGCGACCCGGATGAAGTCCCGGTCGACGAGCGTGGCGAGGATGCGGTGCACCGTCGCCTTGGGCAGGTCCACCGCCGCCACGATCTCGCTGAAGCGCCCGTGCGTCATCGCCGCCTCGAGCACCATCAGCGTCTTCTCGCTGGCCGTCGTCGCCTCGCTCATCGACCGTTCCTCCTCGTCCCCGCGCGTCCGCGCGTCCTGATCAGCGCATCGTGGCGACGTCGAACCCGTCCATGTCGTCGAACGCCTGGTTCTCCCCGGCCATCGCCCACACGAAGGAGTATGCGGCGGTGCCGACACCCGAGTGCACCGACCAGCTGGGCGAGATGATCGCCTCCCGGTCGGCGACGACCATGTGCCGCGTCTCAGTGGGTTCGCCCAGCAGGTGCACGACGCGCGCCTCGGCGGGCAGGTCGAAGTACAGATAGCACTCCGTGCGGCGGTCGTGGGTGTGCGCCGGCATGGTGTTCCACATGCTGCCCGGGTGCAGCGTCGTGACGCCCATGACCACCTGGCAGGACCGCACGCCGTTCTCGTGGATGTACTGGTTGAGCGTGCGCCGGTTGGAGGTGACCTGGTCGCCCAGCTCCCGGACCGTGCCCTGCCCGGGCTCCACCAGCGTGGTCGGGTACGCGGTGTGCGCCGGCGCCGAGAAGAGGTAGAACCGGGCGGGCCCGGCCTCCCCCGCGGCGTCGTCCGAGGCGAGGACGACGTCCGCCGCGCCCCGCCCCACGTAGAGGCACGCGCCGTGCGCGAGGCGGTGCTCCGTGCCGTCCACCGTGACCGTGCCCGGGCCGCCCACGTTGACGATGCCGGCCTCGCGGTGGTCGAAGAACCGCTCCGAGCGGATCTCCGGGAAGCCGGGCAGGCTCAGCGGCGCGGACACCGGGCTGATGCCGCCCAGCACCACGCGGTCGTGGTGGGTGTAGACCGTGCGGACCTCGTCGTCGACGAACAGGTCGGGCACGAGGTAACGGTCCCGCAGGTCCTGGGTGGTCATGCCCGGGATCTGCTCCGGGGCGGTGGCGTAGCGCTGTTCCATGGAATCCTCCGAATCGGTGGTGGACGGTGGACGGTCGCGGGGCGACGCGGTCAGGCGAGCCCGAGCAGCCCCGGCAGCCAGAGCGACAGGGCCGGCGTCATCGCCACGACGAGCAGCAGGAGCACCAGGCCGACGAAGAACGGCACCAGGCGCCGCATGACGCTCTCGATGGACATGCCCGACACCCTGGCACCGACGAACAGGACGGGCCCGACGGGCGGGGTGATCGTGCCGATGGACAGCGCGAGCACCATGAAGATCCCGAAGTGGACGGGATCCATGCCGAACGCCGTGACCACGGGCAGGAAGATCGGCGCGAAGATCAGCACGGCCGGCGTCGGGTCCATGAAGCACCCGATGATCAGCAGCAGCACCACGATCAGCACGATGAGCACGTACGGGTTGGTGCTGACCGTCAGCAGGGCGTCGGTGACGAGCTGCGGGATCTGCGCGAACGACATCACCCAGGACATCACTGCGGACACCCCGACGAGGAACATGACGATCGCCGTGGTCCGGCCGGACTCGAGCAGGATCTCGCCCAGGTCGCGCACCTTGATCGAGCGGTACACGAAGGACAGGGCCAGCGAGTACAGGACGGCGATGCACGACGCCTCGGTGGGCGTGAAGAGGCCGGCCAGGATGCCGCCGATGACGATGACGATGAGCAGGAGCGCCGGCACCGCCTCCCCCGCCACCTTGAGCCTGGCGGGACCCGACAGCTTCTCCGTCACGCGCAGCTCGGGCCTCTTGCGGGCGTACAGGTGCACGATGACCATGCAGACCGCGGCCCACAGGATGCCCGGCACGTAGCCCGCCACGAACAGTGCAGCGACGGACGTGCTCGACACGAGCGAGTACACGATCATCAGGTTGCTCGGCGGGATGATCATGCCGGACGGCGCGGACGCGATGTTGGTCGCGGCGGCGAAGTCCTTGGGGTAGCCCTCCTTGGCCTGCAGCGGGCCCATCGTCGAGCCGACGGCCGCGACGGCCGCCACGGCCGATCCCGACACCGAGCCGAACATCGCGTTCGCCGCGACGTTGGTCTGGGCGAGCGACCCGGGGGCGCGGCCCACGAGCATCTTGGCGAAGTTGACGAGCCGCAGCGCGATCCCGCCGTTGTTCATGATCACGCCGGCGAGCACGAAGAACGGGATCGCCAGCAGGGAGAAGTTGTTGACGCCGCGGAACATCTGCTGCGCCGACGTGAGGAGCCCGTTCTCGAAGCCGAGCACGGTGATCGCGGCGAGCGCCGACGACGTGCCGACGGCCACGGAGATCGGGATCCCCAGCGCGAGGAGGGCGAGGATCCCGACGATCAGGACCAGCCCGGCGATTGCTGCCACCTCCATGTGAGCCCCCTCAGACTGCGTCCGGCTCGCCGTCGGTCGTGGCGTTCTCCACGCCACGCACGACGGCCACCAGGTGGTAGACGGTGTAGAAGAGCACGAGCACGCCCGAGACCGGGAGCACCAGGTAGAGCCAGCCGACCATCAGCGGGAGGCTGGGCACGTCCTGGGTCCAGGTGAGCTGGGCGAGCTGCCAGCCGCCGTAGACGAGCACCAGCGCGGCGAACGCGAACGTCACGACCTGGCTGAGCACGGCGGCCGCGCGCTGCAGGTGCTCGGGCGCCCTGCGCACCAGGAAGTCGACGGCGATGTGCCCGCGCTCGCCGAACACGAGGGCGGTGCCGAAGAAGCTGAGCCACACGAACAGGTACTTGGCGAGCTCCTCGGACCACACGCTGGGCGCCGACAGCACCTGGCGGGTGAAGACCTGCCACGCCACGACCAGCACCAGCGCGCCCAGGAGCAGCACGCACAGCCAGCGCAGCACGACGTCGAGGCCGTTCTTGACGCGGGTCATCGCTCCTCCTCCGCCATCTGCTCCGCGACGGCGCGGGTGCGGTCGTAGAGCTCGCGCGACGTGGGCGTGGTGAGCTTCTCGTCGAGCAGCGGGGCGACGGCCTCGCGGAACGGATCGACGTCGGGCGCGTTGAACTCGGCGCCCGCCTCCGCTGCGGCCCGCTGGCTCTCCGTCATGACCTCGGTCGTGAGACGGCTCGACTCGTCGTAGGCCGCCTGGAGCTCCTCGAGGAACGCGGCACGGTCGGCCTCGGACATCGCGTCGAAGGTGGCCGGGTTGGTGATGAGGTAGTCCGGGATCATGAGGTGGTTGGTGTACGAGTAGTACCGCGCGACCTCGTCGTGCTTGAGGTTGCGGTAGATCGACTCGTTGTTCTCGCCGCCGTCGATGACGCCCGACTGGATCGCGGTGTAGACCTCGCCCTGGCCCATGGGCGTGCCGACGCCGCCCATGAGGTCCATCATCCGGCTGTTGGTGTCCGTCTCCATGACGCGGATCTTGAGGCCGGCAAGGTCCTCGGGCGTCTCGACCGGGTGCGCCGACGTGTAGACGCTGCGCACGCCGGCGGAGAAGCCGCCCAGCACGCGGATGTTCTGCTCCTCGAGCGAGGTGTACAGGTCACCGGTGATCGCGGGGTCGTTGAGCACCGCCTCCTGGTGTGCCTGCGAGTCGTACACGTACGGCATGTTCAGCGCCACGAAGTCCGGGTTGATGTTCTCCAGCAGCGACCCGGCCACGAGCGCCAGGTCGACGGCGCCGGACTGCACCAGCTCCACGGTGTCCTTCTGCGCGCCGAGCGTCTCGTTCGGGTACACCTCCACCGAGTAGCGGCCGTCCGTGCGCTCCGCGAGCCGCTCCCCCAGGTGGGTCATCGCCACGGCCTCGGGCTGGTCGGCGTTCTGGTTGAACGCCACCTTGAAGACGCGCTCCGCCTCCGGTGCGCCCGCGCCGTCGGACGCCGCGCCCCCCGCTGCGGCGGTCGTGAACCCCGCGCCGCAGGCGGTCAGCGTCACCGCCACGAGCGCCGCAGACCCTGCTGCGGCCAGCTGTCTGAGCCTCATCGCCCCTCCTTCTGCTCCTCGTCGAGCGAGGCACCCGGCGGCGCCTCATGGTCCGTCACACGGAACTCAGTTCTGTTGTACGGAACCAGTTGCCACGGCTGCCTGTCAAACCGCGGGCACGTCGGGGTCCGGTCGGCAGCGAGGACGGGCACGATGGACCCATGAGCATCCGCAGCCCTCAGGACGTCCTGTTCATCGGCGGCTCCGGCGTCATCAGCGCCGCGAGCGTCGCCCGCGCCGTCGGCCTCGGGCACCGGGTCACGGTCCTCAACCGCGGCACGTCGACGACGCGGCCGCTGCCGCCGGAGGTCGAGACGCTCGTGGCCGACGTGACCGACGACGACGCCGTCGACGCCGCGCTGGCGGGTCGGGAGTTCGACGTCGTCGCGCAGTTCCGCGCGTTCCGGCCGGACCACGTGGCGCACGACGTCGAGCGCTTCACCGGTCGGGTCGGCCAGTACGTGTTCGTCTCCTCCGCGTCGGCGTACCAGACTCCGCCCCAGCGCCTGCCCGTCACGGAGTCCACCCCGCTGCGCAACCCGTTCTGGCAGTACTCGCGCGACAAGATCGCCGGCGAGGACGTGCTGGTCCGCGCCTGGCGCGACCGCGACTTCCCCGCGACGATCGTGCGCCCGTCGCACACCTACGACCGCACGCTGCTGCCCACCACCGGCGGGTGGACCGACGTCGCGCGGCTGCGCGCCGGGAAGCCCGTCGTCGTGCACGGCGACGGCACCTCGCTGTGGACGCTGACCCACACGGAGGACTTCGCCGTGGGGTTCGTGGGGCTGCTCGGCCACCCCGGGGCCGTCGGCGACACCTTCCAGATCATGGGCACGCACGCCCCGACGTGGGACCAGGTCTACCGGTGGCTCGCCGCGGCCGCGGGCGTCGACGAGCCGGAGCTCGTGCACGTCGCCTCCGAGACGATCGCGCGCGTGCTGCCCGACGTCGGTCCCGGCCTGCTCGGCGACAAGGCCCACTCGATGGTGTTCGACTGCGCCAAGCTGCGCGCCCTGGTGCCCGAGTTCGGCACCACGATCACGTACGACCAGGCGGCCGTGGAGCAGATCGCCTGGCACGACGCGCACCCCTCGGCGCAGCGGGTCGACCATGCCCTCGACGCCGCGTTCGACCGCCTGGTCGCGCACGCCCGCGCCGTCTGATCCCCGGCCGCCCCCGGCGGGCGGGGGACCCGGCCACGTAGCCTGCTGCGGTGACCCGCTCCCCCGCCCCGCTCGTCCTGCTCGACCTCGACGGCACGCTCACCGACTCCGCGCCAGGCATCGTCGCGGGCATCCGCCACGCCTACGGCGCGCTCGGGCTGCCCGTGCCGGACGACGCCACGCTGCGCTCGTTCGTCGGCCCGCCGATCACCGACTCCTTCCCCGCGCACGGCATCCCCGCCGACCGGGTGGACGAGGCCGTGCGCGCCTACCGCGAGGTGTTCGCGGCGGGCGGCATGTACGACAACCGGGTGTTCGACGGGATCCCGGACGTGCTGCGCGCGCTGCGCGCCGCCGGCTGCACCCTGGCCGTCGCCACGTCGAAGCCGGAGGTCTACGCGAGGCCGATCTGCGACCGGTTCGGGCTCACGGAGCTGGTCGACGGCGTCTTCGGCGCCCCGCTCGACGAGGGCACGTCGACCAAGGCCGACGTCGTCGCCAAGGCGCTCGCCGCGCTCGGCCGCACCTCTCCCGTGGACCCGGCCGACGGCCCAGCGATCATGGTCGGCGACCGCGAGCACGACGTGCACGGCGCCGCGGAGCACGGCATCCGCTGCGTCGGCGTCACCTGGGGGTACGCGGCGCCCGGCGAGCTCGCCGACGCCGGCGCCGTCGTGCTGGTGGACGACGTCGCCGACCTGGCCGACGCCGTCCTGTCCCGCCTCGGCTGAGCCTGCGCGGTCAGGGCATCGCGTCGACGAACCAGCCGGTGATCGTCGTGGGGTGCGTGATGGCGGTGCCGACGCACACGCTGAAGGCGCCCCGACGCAGCGCGGCGGCCGCCTGGTCGGGCGTGTGGACCCGGCCCTCGACCACCACCGGCAGCTCGCAGCCGGACAGCAGCTCGTCGAGCAGCTCGAGGTCCGGGCCGTCCGTCCTGGGGCGTTCCCCCGTATACCCGGCGAGGGTGGTGCCGAGCAGGTCGACGCCGGCGTCCTGCGCCGCGCGCGCGTCGTCGAGCGAGCCGCAGTCGGCCATGACGAGCACGTCGGCCCCGGACCGCAGCGCCGCGACGGTCTGCGCCAGGGTGCGCCCGTCGGGCCGCGGACGCCGGGTGCCGTCGAGCGCGACGACGTGCGCACCGGCCCGCGCGACGGCAAGCGCGTGGTCGAGCGTGGGCGTGATGAACACGCCGGACCCGCCGTCCTTCCACAGCCCGACGACGGGCACGTCGACGGCCGCCACGACGGCCGCCACGTCATCGGTCCCCTGGGCGCGGACCGCGGCGGCGCCGCCGGCCACCACCGCGCGCGCCATCTGGGCGGTGGTGCGCGGGTCGCGCAGCGGCTCGCCCGGGTAGGCCTGGCAGGAGACGGTGAGGCGGCCGCGCATCGCGTCCAGGACGGCGGCGTGCGGGCGGGTCGGGGACGAGGTCACGAGGCGGCTCCGGGGTGGTCGGTCGGGCTGAGGGTCGGGGCAGCGACGGCGCGCCAGGCGCCGCGCGCCGCCCCGACGATCGCGGCGTCGGGGCCGAGGGCGGCGGGCACCACGGGCAGGGCGGCGAGGACGTCGACGACCTCCGCGCGGAGCGCGTCCCGCAGCGCCGACCACCAGAGCTCCCCGGCGCCGGCGACCCCGCCGCCGACCACGACGACCTCGGGGTCGAGGACGGTGACGACCCCGGCGATCGCCCGGCCGACCGCGGCTCCCGCGGCGCGCACCACACCGACCGCGACGCCGTCGCCGGCGGCCGCGCGCGCGACCACGTCCCGCGCATCGGCGCTGGCGGGGTCTCCCCCGAGCTCCCGGTAGCGCCGGTGGATCGCGGGGCCGGCGGCGACGGCCTCGAGGTGGCCGAGGCGTCCGCAGGCGCACCGCAGGCCGTCGGCGCCGGGGACGGGCATGTGCCCCATCTCCCCGGCCAGGTGGTGCGCCCCGCGCAGGGGCCGGCCGTCCAGCACGACCGCGCCGCCCACCCCCGTCCCGACGGCCACGAGCAGCGCGCTGCGCGCGCCCGCCGCGGCGCCGCGCCACGCCTCGCCCGCCGCGTGCGCGTCGACGTCGTTCTCCACCGTCAGGGCGAGCGGGGCGGCCGCGGCGAGCGGCCCGAGGCGACGGCGCAGGCCCCCGGCGACGTCGGTGCCCGGCCAGCGGGCGAACGTCTCGGTCGCGGACACGACCGCGCCGCGGCGGGCGTCGATCACGCCGGCCGCACCGACCCCCACGGCCCGCAGCGGCTCGCCCGCCGCCCGGGCGACGTCGGCCACGAGCGCCGCGACCGCGTCGAGCACGGCGTCGGGCCCGTCCTGGGCCGGCGTGGGCGTGGCGCGCACCGGCCCGGCGCGGCCCGCGGCGTCGACCACGGCCGCGGCGGTCTTCGTGCCGCCGAGGTCGACGCCGACGACCACGCCGGCCCCGGGGGTCTCCTGCACCGTCATCGGACCGGTCAGCCGGCCAGGAGCCCGGCGGCGCGGGTGATCGACCCCACCTGCCGCGCGACCTCGTCCCCGAGGGACCCGAGCGGGAACGACATGACCTCGGTGTCGATCAGACCCTGCTGGCACGCGGCGATCTTGAAGGCGCCGACGCCGGAGACGTCCGCGGAACGGCCCTGCGCCTGGAACACGATCTCGAAGAGGGCGGCGAGGCGGTCCTGCTCGGCCCGGGCGTCGTCCCACTGTCCGGCCCGCGCGAGGTCCCACAGCCGCACGTAGCCCGCCGCGTCCACGTTCCCGAGGCCGGGCACCACACCGTCGGCGCCGAGCAGCAGCATCCCGTCGACCACCACCTCGTGCCCGGTGAACAGGGCGAGCGGGGATCCGGCGGCCCGGTTGGCGGCGACCAGACGGCGGAACGCGACGTCGTCGCCCGAGGAGTCCTTCACCCCCGCGAGGACGCCGTCCTCGCCGAGGCGGACCAGCAGCCCGGCGGACAGCTTGGTGTGCACGCGCACCGGGATGTCGTAGGCGAACAGGGGGACGTCGACCGAGGCGGCGATCCGGCGCAGCGACGCCTCGATCTCGGCCTCGTCGTTGAGGGCGTACACGGGAGCGGTGGCCACGACGGCGTCCGCCCCGGCCGCGACGAGCCGCCGGGCCTGCGCGATCACGCGCTCGGTGGTCAGGTCGATCGCGCCGGCCAGCACGGGCACCCGCCCGTCGGCGGCGGCCACGACGGTCCGCACCACGAGGTCGCGCTGGTCGTCGGTGAGGTACGCGACCTCGCCGGTGGAGCCGAGGGCGAAGACGCCGTGCACCCCGGCGTCGACGAGGTGGCGGGTGAGCCGCTCGAGGGACGCGACGTCGACCTCGCCCTCCGCGGTGAGCGGGGTGAGGACGGGCGGCACGATGCCGTGGAAGCGGTGCTGGGTCACGATTGCTCCGAACTGGGGTTGCTGGTGGTGGGGGTGCGCCGGGGGTCCGGCGTCACAGGAGGGCGGGCGCGGCGCCGAGGAGCGTGCGCGTGTACTCCTCCTGGGGGTCGTCCAGGACCCGCGCCGCGGGCCCCGACTCGACGACCCGGCCGTTCCGCATGACGACGATCTCGTCGGAGACGTGCCGCACGGTCTGGATGTCGTGGGAGATGAAGACCATCCCGAGGCCGAGCCTCGCCTTGAGGTCGTCGAGCAGGTTGAGCACCTGGGCGCGCACCGACACGTCGAGGGCGGACGTCGGCTCGTCGGCGACGATGACGTCGGGCTCCAGGGCGAGCGCCCGGGCGATGGCCACCCGCTGGCGCTGGCCGCCGGACATCTGGCCGGGCAGCACGTCCAGCGCGGACGACGGGAGCCCGACCAGGTGCACGAGCTCGCGCACCCGCGCGTCACGGGAGGCGGGCGTGCCGATCCGGTGCACGTCGAGCGGGTCGCGCAGCGTGTCGCGGACGGTCATCCGCGCGTTGAGCGCGGTCGCCGGGTCCTGGAAGACGACCGACACGACGCGGCCGAGCTGCTTGCGCACCGCGTGCGTGTACCGCGTCACGACGTCGCCACGGAAGCGGATCTCGCCCCGCGTCGGCGCCTGCAGCCCGACGAGGACCTTGGCCATCGTCGACTTGCCCGACCCGGACTCGCCCACGATGCCGATGGTCTGCCCGCGGCGCACCTGGATCGAGACGTCGTCGACGGCGTGCACGTGCCGGGCCTTGAACAGCGTGCCGGTGCGCGAGGAGAAGACCACGTGCACGCCGCGCAGCTCGATGACGGGGGCGTCGTCGGCCGCGGTGGGGGTGGCGCTCATCGCGCGTCTCCGATCATGGGTCGAGAGGCGGCGCCCGCCGCCACGAGCTCGGGGCCCGCCGGCGACACGGCCACCCGGTGGTCGTCCTGGCCCGGCACGCCCCGCAGGACGGGTCGCACGTCGAGGCCCTCGGTGGGCCGCGAGGAGCGGGGCGCGAACCGGTCGCCGGCGGGGAAGTCGCGCGGCGAGGGCACGGTGCCCGGGATCTGGTGCAGCCGCGTGGCGCGCGACTCGATGGACAGCACCGACCCGAGCAGCCCGCGCGTGTACTCGTGCCGCGGGTCGAGGAGCAGGTCGCGGGTCGCCGCCTGCTCCACGACCTGGCCCGCGTACATCACGGTGATGCGGTGCACGATCTGGGCGACGAGCGCCAGGTCGTGGCTGACGAAGACGAGGGCGAAGCCGAGCTTCTGGCGCAGCTCGTCCAGCAGCTCGATCACCTGGGCCTGGACCGTGACGTCGAGGGCCGTCGTCGGCTCGTCGGCGATCACCAGCTTCGGGTCACGGGTGAGCGCCATGGCGATGAGGACGCGCTGGCGCTGCCCGCCGGACAGCTCGTGCGGGTAGCTCCTGAGCGTGCGCTCCGGGTCGAGGCCCACGAGCTCAAGGAGCTCCTCGGCGGTGCGGGTGCCGCCCCGCCGCGTGAGCTGCTTCATCTGGGCGCGGACCAGCATGGACGGGTTGAGCGAGCTCAGCGCGTCCTGGTAGATCATCGCGATGTCCGTGCCCCGCAGCGCGGCCCGCTCGCGGCCCTTGAGGGTCAGCAGGTCGCGGCCCCGGTAGAGGATCTGGCCGTCGAGCTGCGCGGCAGGGTCGAGCAGGCCCATGATCGCCAGCGACGTGATCGACTTGCCGCACCCGGACTCGCCGACGAGCCCCATCACCTCGCCCGGGCGCACGGCGAACGACACCTCGTCGACGACGGCGACGTCGCCGTGCCGGGCGGGGAACCGGATGGACAGGTCGCGCACCTCGAGCAGGGGCGCGGCGTCGCCGGTGTAGACCCTCCGGTCGGCGCGGGCGAGCTCGGCCTCCCGCAGCTCCGCGAGCCGTTCTTCCAGGGGGACGGCGGGCTCGTGCCCCGCGGGCGGGACCTCGAGGTCCTCGACCGACGTCGCACCCTCCGCGACGCCCGCGGCGGCCTCGACCGCGTGGGCCTCCGCGGTCTCCTCGTCCTGCACGGCGGCCGGGCGCGCGGCGGACCGCGGCGCGGCGACCATCGCGTCGGTCATGCCCTCGGCGAGCACGTTGAGCGCCAGCGTCGTGACCATGATGAGCAGGCCGGGGAAGAACGTCGCCCACCAGTAGCCGCCCATGACGAGCGCGCGGCCGTCGGAGATCACGTTGCCCCAGGACGGCTGCGGCGGCGCCACGCCGGCCTGGATGAACGACAGCGACGCCTCGAGCACGATCGCGTCCGCGACCAGCACCGTGGTGAAGACCAGCACCGGTGCCATGCAGTTGCGCAGCACGTGCCGGGCCAGGATCCACGACGTGCGCGCGCCCATGACCCGGCTCGCGGAGACGTAGTCCTCGCCGTACTGGTCGAGGATGTTCGCCCGGACGACGCGGGTGAGCTGCGGCGTGTAGAGGAACGCGATGGTGAGCACCAGCACGGGCAGCGAGCGGCCGAAGACGGTGACGAACACGGCGGCGAGGGCGATGCCCGGGAACGACATGACGACGTCGAGCACCCGCATCAGCGTCTCGGACACCGCCTTGTGCGCGGTCGCCGTGATCGCGCCGAGGATGCCGGCCGCCACGAGGGCCACGCCGGTGGCCCCGATCCCGATCACCAGCGAGTAGCGCCCGCCGTAGACCAGGCGGGAGTAGATGTCGCGCCCCTGCCGGTCGGTGCCGAACCAGTGCTCGCCGCTGGGCGGCTGCACGGGCGTGCCGGAGGCCAGCGGGTCGTGGACCGTGACGAGCGGGGCGAAGACCGCGGCGAGCGCCACCACGGCGACGACGACGAGCGCGATCTTGGAGGTCAGCGGCAGGGCGCGCAGCCGCAGCGCTGGGCCGGAGAGCCGTTCTGTGAGGTTGCGTCGCACGTCACACCGTCCTGATCCGCGGGTTGACGAGCACGTACAGCAGGTCGACCACGATGTTGATGAGCACGAAGGCGAGGGCCACCGTGAGGGTGACGCCCTGCACGAGGTTGGCCTGGTTGGAGGTGATCCCCTCGAGGATCAGCGTGCCCATGCCGGGCAGCGCGAAGATGACCTCGATGACCACGGCGCCACCGATCAGGTAGCCGACCCGCAGGCCGAGCACCGTGATCGGGGTGATGAGGGCGTTGCGCAGCACGTTGCGGCCGACGACGACCGCGCGGGGCAGACCGGCGCCGACGGCGGTGCGCACGTAGTCCTTGTCCAGCTCCTCGACCATCGACGTGCGGATGACGCGCGTCATCTGGCCGATCACGGGGATCGCGAGAGCGACGGCGGGCAGGGCCATGCGGGCGAGGTACCCCGCGGGGTCGTCGCGGAATGCCGGCAGGGGACCGCTGCCCGGCAACCAGCCCAGCTGCAGCGTGAAGAGCTGGATGAACAGCACCGCGAGCCAGAACGACGGGGTCCCGAGCGACACGATCGACACGACGCGGACGAGCTGGTCGGGCCACCGGTCGCGGTACAGCGCGCCCAGGATGCCGAGCGCGAACGCGAAGACGATCGCGACGGCGAGGCCCATGAAGGTCAGCGCCAGCGTGATGGGCAGCGCCTGCGAGATGGCGTCGGACACCGACAGGTGCCGAGCGGTGTAGGTGCCCAGGTCGCCGTGGAGGAGCCCGCCCAGGTAGCGGGCGTACTGGGCGAGGAGCGGGTCGTGGTAGCCGTTGGCCTCGTTGTAGGCGTCGCGGGCCTCCGCCGAGGCGCCCTCGCCGAGGGCGAGGTAGGCCGGGTCGATCGGCGAGAACGACATGACGAAGAAGACGAGGAAGGTGATGCCGAGGATCATCACCGGGAGCTGGAGGAGGCGGCGCGCGATCAGCCGCAGCACGTTGCTCATCCGGCGGTTCCGGGGGCGTGCGGCGCCCGCGGCGCGGTGCTGGTCGTGGACATCGGCAGTTCCGTTCCGTTCACGTGGGTCGGGTCGCAGTGCTCGCCGGCGGTCCTGCCGGGTCCCCCTCGGGACCCGGCAGGACCGACGCGATCAGCTCGTGGTGGAGCCGACGTCGAGGAACGACAGGCCGGTCACGGGCAGCGGCTGGAAGCCGGCGAGCTGCTCCGCGTTCCAGGCGGTGGGCAGCTTGCGGTGGAACAGCGGGTAGAGCGGCACCTCGTCGGAGATCAGGTCGAACGCCTGGTTCCACAGCTCCTGCTGCTCGTCGCCGGAGGCCTGCACGGCCTGGTCGAGCAGCTTCTGCAGCTCCGCGAACTTCGGGTCGTCGTCCCAGCGGTACCGGGACTGCGACCAGACGTTGGTCCCGTACCACCAGCGCATCAGCAGGTCGGGGTCGTTGCCGAAGACCGACGGGTCGCCGGGGGCGACCATGACGTCGAAGCCGCCGTCGTCGACCTTGGCGTACTGCCCGGCGGACTGCCCGACGTCCAGGGTCGTCTTCACGCCGACCGCCTCGAGGTCCTCCTTGATGAGGGGCGCCACGTCGCCCACCCAGCCGGTGTCGGTGGTGGTGAGGTCGATCGCGAGGTTCTCGACGCCGGCGTCCGCGAGCAGCTGCTTCGCCTTCTCGGGGTCGTAGGTGTAGACCGTCGACGCCTCGTGGTAGTTCGGGTGGTTCCCGGGCAGGAAGCCCGTCGCGGCCTCGGCGTTGCCGAGCATGCCGGTCTCGATGATCTTGTCCATGTCCAGGGCGTAGAAGAACGCCTGGCGCACGCGCGGGTCGTCGAAGGGCTTCTCGTCCGTGTTGAACATCATGAACAGCAGGCCGAAGGACTGGACCGACTCGACCTGAGAGGTGCCCTCGAGCGTGGGGATGTCGATATACGGCACGTCCTCGATCGCCTGGACGGTGCCGGAGCTCTGCGCGGTCACGCGCGCGGCGGGGTCGGAGAGCAGGTCCCACTGCATCCCGGCAGCCTGGGCCGGGCGCGGCCCGGTGTAGCCGTCGAACCGCTCGAACGTGATCTTGTCGCCCGGGGTCGCCTCGGTGAGCCGGTAGGGGCCGGTGCCGACCGGGAGGGCGTTGAAGGCGTCGTAGTCCGACTCGACGACCGTCTTCGGCACGACCTTGACCGTCGCCAGACGCTCGGCCACGAGGGTGAACGGGTACTTCGTGGTGATCGAGACGGTCGTGTCGTCGACCGCGGTCACCGAGTCGACGAAGTCGATGAAGTCGGCGTAGAGGGACTCGTTCTTCGGGTCCAGCACGCGCTCGAAGCTGTACACGACGTCGTCCGTCGTCACCGGGTCGCCGTTGTGGAACGTCGCGCCGTCGCGGAGCTTCACCTCGTAGTGGGTGTCGTCCACCTTCTTCGGCAGCTCCGCGCCGAGCGCTGCGTACACTTCGCGCGTGGCCGGATCGATCTCGGTGAGACCCTCCATGACGTGCCAGTTGGCCGCGACGGTCACCGCGCCTGTCGTCGTCATGGGGTCGAAGCCGCCCCCGAGGTCGTAGGAGATGCCCGCCTTGATGACGGCGTTCTCGTCGACGTCGGTCTGCGACGCCCCGGCCTGTCCGGTCGCGGTGCCGGCGGTGCCCGCACCGCCGGAACAGGCGGCGAGGCCGAGGGCGACGACGACGCCCGTGGCGACGGCGGCGAGTCGCCGCCGCCCGGACGAAGAGCTATCGCGAAGCTTCATTGGTTCTCCTGACGGTGAGGTCGGCGAACAACCGTGTCAGCCGACATCAGATGTCTGATGTTGTGTAGCCTGACACTAGGACGAGCAACGAGGAAGGGTCAAGATGGTGGAGCAGGACCGGTGGTTCAGCACGATCAGCCCGGTGACGGCGCACGGGAACCCCCCACGGCGGACGACCACCGCCGACCGGATCAAGGACTTCATCCTCGGCGAGGGGCTCCGGCCCGGGGACCCGCTGCCCACCGAGGCCGAGCTGTGCGAGCGCCTCGGGGTCTCGCGCTCGAGCGTCCGCGAGGCGGTCCGCACGCTGGCGACGCTCGACATCGTCGAGGTCCGCCACGGCCACGGGACCTTCGTCGGGCACATGTCGCTCGACGCACTCGTCGAGGCGCTCGTCTTCCGCGGGGTGCTCAGCCCGGGCGACGACCTGAGGGCGCTGCGCGACGTCGTCGAGATCCGCCGCGCGCTCGACCTCGCGATGGCCGAGCGCATCGTCGCGAGCCTCGCCGGCACGTCCAACCCCGACCTGCACGCTCTGGTGGGCGAGATGGTCGACGCCGCCGACGACGGCCGCACGTTCCCCAAGCAGGACCGCGCGTTCCACACCGGCCTGCTCGCCCGCCTCGACAACTCCCTGGTGGGTCAGCTCGTGGCGGCGTTCTGGGACGTGCACACCGCCGTCGTGCCGAAGCTCGGGATCTCCGTCGCCTCCGACCTGGTGCAGACCGCCCAGGCCCACGGGCTCATGCTCGACGCCGCCGAGGCCGGCGACGTCGACGGCTTCCGCGCCGCCGTCGTCTCGCACTACGACCCCATCGACCGCGCCCTCGAGGTGACCACGGCGTGACCCTTCCTCTCGCGCCGCCCCCCGTCGGCGCTCCCCCGGTCGGGGTGGCCGTGGTCGGCATCGGGGCCGACGGTCGCGCCGCGATCGCGCCCGACGCCGGCCAGGTCGCCGCCGCGGCCTACCTGCGCGCCCCGTCGTGGACGCCGTCCTGGCGGGCGAGCGCCCCGCCGTGATCGACGCCGCCTACCGATCCGCCGCGACGGGGGACGTCGTCGCCGTGGAAGCCCGAGAGAACGAGAGGACCCTCTGATGGAGGTCGTGATCGCCCCCGCCGAGGAGCTGGCCGTGCTGGCGGCCGACGCGATCGAGGCGTTGTTGCGGCGCGACCCGGCCACCGTGCTGGGGCTGGCGACGGGGTCGAGCCCGCTGAAGGTGTACGACGAGCTCGCGCGTCGCCACCGCGAGGACGGGCTGTCGTTCGCCGACGCCCGAGGCTTCATGCTGGACGAGTACGTGGGCCTGGACGCGGCGCACCCGCAGCGGTACCGCAACGTGATCGAGACGGAGATCGCCTCCCGGGTCGAGTGGCCGGCGGACCAGGTGTCCGGGCCCGACGGGCTGGCCGACGACATCCCGGCGGCGTGCGCGGCCTATGAGGCGGCGATCACGGACGCGGGCGGGGTGGACCTGCAGCTCCTGGGGATCGGCACCGACGGGCACATCGCGTTCAACGAGCCGGGCTCGTCGCTCGCGTCGCGCACGCGGATCAAGACGTTGACGGCGCAGACGCGGGTGGACAACGCGCGGTTCTTCGGCGACGACGTGGAGCAGGTGCCCACCCACTGCCTGACGCAGGGGCTGGGCACGATCATGGCGGCGCGGCACCTGGTGCTGCTGGCCACGGGCCGGCAGAAGGCGGAGGCGGTGCACCAGCTCGTGGAGGGTCCGATCTCCGCGATGTGGCCGGGCACCGTCATGCAGCTGCACCCGCACGCGACGGTGCTGGTCGACGACGCGGCGGCCTCGCGGCTGCAGCTCGGGGACTACTACCGCCAGACGTTCGCGTCCAAGCCCGACTGGCAGGGACTCTGACCGGGCACGCCCTGACGGTCACCCCCGAGGGCGACGTCCTCGCGTCGTACGACGGCCGGCCGACCGCGATCGACGCGCCCGGGCCGAACTCGGTCCTGCAGCGTCGTTCGACGGACGGCGGCGCGACGTGGGACGAGCAGGAGGTCGTCGCCGCCGGGCGGACGACCGCCCCCGTCGAGGGGTTCTCCGACCCCAGCTACGTCGTCGACCGCGAGACCGGCGACATCTTCAACTTCCACGTCAAGTCGTACGACCAGGGCTTCGGCGGCTCCCGACCGGGCACCGACCCGGACGACCGCAACGTGCTGCACGCGAACGTCTCGACGTCCTCCGACGACGGCCGCACCTGGACCCACCGCACCATCACCGCGGACGTCACCGCAGACCTCGGCTGGCGTTCCCGGTTCGCGGCGTCCGGCCAGGGCGTCCAGCTCAGGTACGGGGAGCACGCCGGCCGCCTGCTGCAGCAGTACACGATCATCAACGCCGACGGCGTGTTCCAGGCGGTGTCGGTCTACTCCGACGACCACGGCGCGACGTGGCAGGTCGGGTCCCCCGTGGGCACCGGGATGGACGAGAACAAGACGGTCGAGCTGTCCGACGGCCGCGTGATGCTCAACTCCCGGGACTCGGCCCGCTCGGGCTACCGGAAGGTCGCCTTCTCCACCGACGGCGGCGTCACCTACGGCGACGTGACGATCGACCGGGAGCTGCCCGACCCCGCCAACAACGCCTCCGTCGTCCGCGCCCACCCGAACGCGCCGCAGGGGTCGGACGAGGCCAAGGTGCTGCTGTTCTCGAACGCGGCCTCGCAGAGCGCGCGGTCGAACGGCACCGTCCGCATCAGCTACGACGACGGCGAGACCTGGCCGGAGGCACGCACCTTCCGGGCGGGCAGCATGTCCTACTCGACCCTCGCCACCCTGCCCGACGGCACGGTCGGCCTGCTCTACGAGCCCGGGGACGGGATCCGGTTCGCCAAGCTCGATCTCGACTGGGTCCTGGCCGCGCCCCACGTCGTGCCCGGCGACATCCAGGTGACGGGCGGCACGCTCACCGACCCGCAGGAGGACTACGCCGTCGGCGACACCCTCCGGTTCACCTACACGGTGCAGAACCTGTCGTCGCGGGCCACCACCGTGGTGCCGACCGGCAACCTCGCCGGCCTCGACCCCGCCGACGGCGCGCCGAACTGCCGCTGGCGGGACCTGCCGGGGAACGACCGGTACACCTGCACCTCCGCGCACCACGTCGTCACCGCCGACGACCTCGCGGCGGGCGGGTTCACCCCCACGACCACGTGGACCTCGACGTCCGGCGAAAACGTCACGACCGTCGACCTCGAGGGCCCGCGGGTCGCGTTCCCCGCGGCGGCCTGGGACGCGGCCCGGGCCTACGCGGCCGGGGACGAGGTGCGCTTCGACGGCTCGACCTGGCGGGCGACGTGGTGGACGCGCGCCGAGCAGCCCGGCCGCAGCGCGACCGGCGCGTGGCAGGAGATCGTCGTCGCCGGCTCGGGGTCAGCCGTCTGGACGCCGACGCGCATCTTCGACACCGGCGACGTGGTCGTGCACGACGACGTCGAGTACACGGCCCGGTGGTGGACCCGGAACCAGGAGCCCGGCACCTCCGCGCACGGCCCGTGGCAGACCGCCGGCTGACCGCCTCACGACGTCGCCGGCGGCCCCGGACCAGCACGGTCCGGGGCCGCCGGCGATGCTCCGGTCAGTCGCGGAGGAGCGGCAGCAGCTGCTCGCCCTGGCGGCGGATCTCGTCCAGGTACGGGGTGTCCGACAGCACGAAGTGGGTGACACCGAGGTCCTGGTAGCGGCGCAGGGACTTCGCGACGTCGGACGGCGAGCCCACGAGCCAGGTGGTCCCGGCCCCGCCGCCCCCGGCGCGGGCGGGCGCGGTGTACAGGTTCTCGTCGAGCACGTCGCCGCGGGCGGCGAGGTCGAGCAGGCGCTGCTGCCCGACGGCGACCGGGCGGTCCGCGGCACGGTGGTCGGCGTCGCGCCGCCACCCCTGGCGTCCCGACGCCTCGGCGAGGTGCTCCACCTTGGCCTCGGCGTCACGCCATGCCTCGTCGGTGGTGTCGCGCACGAAGGTCGTGACGCGCAGCCCGAACTGCAGCGGCGCGTGCTCCCGGCCGACCTGCTCGCTCAGCGCGCGCAGCCGGTCGATCCGCTCGGCCACGCCGTCCAGCGGCTCGCCCCAGAAGAGCTGCACGTCGGCCTCCGCGGCCGCCACCGCCTCCGCCTCGGGCGACGCGCCGCCGAAGTACAGCGTCGGGTGCGCACGCCCCTCCCGGGCCACGGGACGCAGCGGCAGCGTGGCGCCGTCGGCCCGGTAGTGCCCGCCGTCGAACGTCACGTCGTCCTGCGTCCACAGCCGGCGCACCAGCTGCAGGAACTCGCGCGTGCGCCCGTAGCGTGCCGCCCGGTCGGTGACCGTGTCGCCGTACTGCGCGACGCCGTCCTGCCCGGACACGATGTTGATCCGCACCCGGCCACCGGTGAGGTGGTCGAGCGTCGCCGCCGCCGAGGCGAGGTGGGCCGGCTGCCAGTAGCCGGGCCGGATCGCGACCAGCGGGTTGAACGTCGTGGTGCGGGCGGCGAGCGCCGCCGCCACGGTGAACGTGTCCGGCCGGCCCCACCCGGTGCCGAGCAGCGCCCCGTCCCAGCCGTGCTCCTCCAGCGCGAGGGCCTGCTCGGTGAGGGTGTCGAGGCTGTTGTGGTCCGCCGTCACGACGTCGCCACGGTGGCCGGCGCGCACCTGGTTGGGGATGTACCAGAGGACGTCGGCGCTCATGCCCCCACCCCCGCGGTGGCGAGCTCGGCGGCCTCGACGGACGCAGCCGACGCGACCGACGACGAGTACCGGCTCGCGGGCCGCTCGAGCCCGTAGTGCTCGCGCAGGGTGGTGCCCTCGTAGGCGGTGCGGAACAGGCCGCGCGCCTGGAGGATCGGCACGACGTGCGCGGTGAACTCCTCCAGCCCGCGCGGCAGCACGGCCGGCATGACGTTGAAGCCGTCGGCGGCCTCGGCGTCGTACCACTCCTGGAGGGCGTCGGCGACCTGCTCGGGCGTGCCCGCCAGCGTGCGGTGCCCGCGCCCTCCGCCCAGGCGGCCGATGAGCTCGCGCACCGTCAGCCGCTCCCGACGGGCCAGCTCCACGATCAGCGTGTACCGGCTCTTGGCGCCCTCGATCTCGTCCTCGTCGGGCAGGTCGGCGGGCAGCTGGCGGTCCAGCGGCAGGTCCTCGGGGTCGACGCGCAGGGTCGCGGCGAGCTGGCGACGCGCGTACTCGGGCACGATGAGCTCGTCGAGCTCGCGCTCGGCGGCCAGGGCCTCCGCCTCGGTGGAGCCGAGCACGGGCACGATGCCCGGCAGGATCTTGATCCCGTCGGCGTCGCGACCCGCCGCGACGGCCCGGGCCTTGAGGTCGGCGTAGAAGGCCCGTGCGTCGTCGAGCGTCTGGTGCGCGGTGAAGACGGCCTCGGCGTACCGCGCCGCGAGCCCCTTGCCGTCATCCGACGACCCGGCCTGCACGATCAGCGGCCGCGCCTGCGGGGTGCGCGGCGTGGTGAGCGCGCCGGCGACGGAGAAGTGCTCCCCGACGTGCCCGGCAGGGTGGATCCTCGCCGCGTCCGCCCAGACGCCGCGCTCCTTGTCCGCGAGCACGGCGTCGTCGTCCCACGAGTCCCAGAGCTTGTACGCGACGTCGAGGAACTCCGCGGCGCGCTCGTAGCGCACGGCGTGCGCGGGCTGGTCGTCGAGGCCGAAGTTGCGCGCGATGTCCGGGCCGGCCGTCGTCACGACGTTCCACCCGGCGCGGCCGCCCGACACGATGTCGATCGACGCGAACCGCCGCGCCAGGTTGTACGGCGAGTTGTAGGTGGTGGACGCCGTCGCGATGAGGCCGATGCGCTCGGTGGCGGCGGCGAGCGCCGTGAGCACGATCAGCGGGTCGAGCGACCCGGCGGGGCGGCGTCCGACGTCGCTGCGCAGGCCGGGGCCGTCGGCGAAGAAGACGGAGTCGAGCAGCCCCTCCTCCGCGGTGCGGGCCAGCCGCTGCAGGTAGGCGATGTTCGTGGACGTGTGGTCCGGGGAGCTCTCCGGCAGCCGCCACGACGCCTCGTGGTGGCCGGTGCTCATGAGGAACGCGTTGAGGTGGAAAGGTCCGGGGCGGTGGCCGTCGCGGCCGGCGGTGCGGGTCATACGGTCACGTCCTTCCGCTCGACGCCGAGGGCGTCGAGCAGCTCGGTGCGGATGGCGGCGAACCGGGGGTCGGCGGCGTCGCGCCGCTCCTGGAGGTCGATGCGTCGCTCGACGGCGATGCGGCCGCGGTCGAGGACGACGACGCGGTCGGCGAGCACGATCGCCTCGTCGACGTCGTGCGTCACGAGCAGCACCGCGGGCCGGTGCCGGTCGTACAGGTCGCGCAGGAGCTCGTGCATACGGATGCGGGTGAGGGCGTCGAGGGCGCCGAACGGCTCGTCGGCCAGCAGGAGCTGGGGCGAGCGGACGAGCGAGCGGGCCAGGGACACCCGCTGCTGCTCGCCGCCGGACAGCTCGTTCGGCCACGCCCGCTCCCGGCCGGCGAGGCCCACCTCGGCGAGCGCGGCCCGCCCGGCGTCGCCGGCGGCCCGACGGCGGACGCCGTCCAGGCCCAGCACCACGTTGTCGAGCACCCGCGCCCACGGCAGCAGCCGGGAGTCCTGGAACACGACGGACACCTGGTCGGGCACGCGCACCTCGCCCGACCCCGCCACGCCGTGGTCGAGGCCCGCGAGCGCCCGCAGCAGCGTCGACTTGCCCGAGCCGCTGCGGCCCAGAATCGCGACGAACTCCCCCGCGCCGAGCTCCAGGTCGAGGTCGTCGAGCACCCGCTCCGCGCCGTACGCGCGCACGAGCCCGCGCACGGTGACGGCGGGCGCCTCGGCGACGACGTCCGTGCCGGTCGCGGTCGGCGTGGCGGTCAGTCCTCCAGCGTGCGTCGCCATGCGAGCGCCCTCCTCTGCAGCAGCCGGACGGCGGCGTCGGCACTGAACCCGAGCACGCCGTAGACGACGAGGCCGACGATGATGACCTCGGTCTGTCCGTAGGTGCGGGCGAGCTCCATCATGTAGCCGATGCCCGCGGTGGCGTTGACCTGCTCGACGACGACCAGCGACAGCAGCGACCCGGTGACGGCGAACCGCAGGCCGAGCAGGAAACCGGGGAGCGCGCCCGGAAGCACGACGCGGCGCACGAACTGCGGCCGGCTCAGCCGCACCGTCTCGGCCAGCTCGACGTACCGGGAGTCGATCGAGCGCAGCCCGTTGTGCGTGTGCACGTAGATCGGGATGAACACGCCGAGCGCGATGGTGATGACCTTCATCGGCTCGCCGATCCCGAACCACAGGATGAGCAGCGGCAGCAGCGCGAGGTTCGGGATGGCGCGCTTGACCTGGATCGGGCCGTCGAGCAGCGCGTCGCCCACGCGGCTCAGGCCGGAGGCGAGCGCCAGCACGACGCCGGTCGCGACGCCCCACGCCAGCCCGAGGGCCGCACGGGTCAGCGAGACGCCCAGGTTCTCCTGCAGGTCGCCCTTCGCGATCAGGTCGCCGGCGGTGGTGACCACCGTCCAGGGGGCGCTGAGCACCCGCTGGTCGATGAGCCCCGTGGCGGAGCCCGCCACCCACACCCCGACCAGGACGACGACGCCGAGCAGCCCGGCCACCGGGAGCGGGCGCCCGAGCCCGAGCCGTCGCCCGGCGGGGCGGACGTCGAGCCGTCCCGCGGGCCGGCCCTCGCCGCTCTGCACGGCGCCCAAGGCGGTGCGGGCGCGGGGCGCGGTGCCCGCCCGGGTGACGGTGCCGAGGGCGGTCATCGGTCGTCCTCCGCCGCCTGCTGCGCCTCGACGCCGGCGGTCTGCGCAGCGACGAACCGCTGGTCGAAGAGGTCGGCCGCGTCGAGCGGGTCCTCGTCCAGCTCCTTCGCGAGCAGGTCGATCGTCTCCTGCGTGCGGGCGATGCCCTCGGTGAGGTCGGCCGGGATGTCGGGCACGGCCGCGTGGTCGGTGAGGTACTGGGCGTCCTCGTCGGTCAGCCCCTCGTGCTCCACGTAGTACCCCTGCTTCCACTCCTCGGGGTGGTTCGCGATCCACACCTGCGCTCGCGCCCACACCTCGACGTACTCGGCCAGGGCCGCCGCCTTGGCCGGGTCCTCCAGGACGGCGACCGGCGCGTACAGGTGACCCGCGTCGTCGCGCAGCCCGTGCTGGACCGACTGGGCGCCGTCCGCCTCGTACTTCGTGAGGTAGCGGAACAGCTGGGTGCCGCCGAGCGGGGCGACGTCGACCTCCCCGGCGGCCAGCGCGGTGGAGTAGACGTCGCCGGTGCTGGGCAGCTCCACGAGCTCGACGTCGTCCTGGGTCAGTCCGGCGGCGGCGAGCGCCTTGAGCACCAGGGCGCCCTGCGCCTGGCCGGGGCTGAACGCGATGCGCTTGCCGGCGAGGTCGTCGAGGGAGCCGAGGGTGATGCCGGGGCGGCCGGCCAGCTCGTAGACGGGTGCGTCCTGCCAGTTCTCCCGGTACTTGGTGGCGATGTTCTTCACCGGCACCCCCGTCCAGGTGGCGTGGATGGACGGGATCTCGGCGACGGATCCGACGTCGAGGGACTCCGCCCGGAACGCCTCGATGGTCTGCGGCCCGCCCGACAGGTTGGCCCACTCGACGTCGAAGGAGAAGTCGTGCTCGATCTCGTCGCCGGCCAGCTCGAGCGCGACCTCGGTGCTGGGGTCGCCGACGACGAGCGTCGTGCCGTCCGGCACGGCGGAGGGCAGCGGGTCGGAGGCGGCCAGCGTGCCGCCCGGGCTGTCCGCGGCGGCGTCGGCGACGCAGCCGGCGGTGCCCAGCAGTCCGACGAAGCCGACGACGGCGGCGGCCGCCCGTCGGGCGCCGCGGGCGCGGGCGCGGCGGAGGGAGATGGTTCGGGGCATGACGGGGTCCTCTCGGGGCGTGCGGGGGTACGCCACGTCACCCGCCCGCGCGACGGCGGACGGGGCGGTGGTCTCGAGCGGGTTCTGCTGCCGGGGAGGCGGAGACGACGGCGTGCGTCGGGTCAGCGGCGACAGCGACGACAGGGCCGACAGCCCCGGCGGGCGCACGGCACGGCGGCGCCCGCGGTGCGGGTGCCCGGGGACCGGAGTCCGTTCGTGTCGGCGTGCATGGCGGGGAAGGTAGGCGCCGCGCACGCCCAGCGCGAGAGATCTCCGGAAAGTCTCACGATGCGGGACCAGGATTCGAGACGACGCTCGGACGGCTGCGGGCACGACGAAGGCCCCGGACCCTGTGAGGGGGTCCGGGGCCTTCGTCGTCGACCGTCAGGCCGTGGGGTTCAGCGCGTCACTCCGCGCCGGCCTGCATCTGGCCGGTGGGCGGCAGGTCGTGCACCGAGACGCCGGTGGGGGCGTCGAGCGCCGCCGTCGCGCCGACCGAGACCGGCCCGCGCTCGTGCTCGCTCTTGGCCACCCCGCGGAAGGT
Source organism: Isoptericola sp. NPDC056573 (assembly GCF_042793335.1). Lineage (NCBI taxonomy): Bacteria > Bacillati > Actinomycetota > Actinomycetes > Micrococcales > Promicromonosporaceae > Isoptericola > Isoptericola sp. NPDC056573. The sequence continues at coordinate 9,768 of NZ_JBHTUY010000019.1, read as the reverse complement.
GAACTCCCCGAGGATGCCCTCGCCCTCGCCGTCGACCAGCACGAGGTCGCCGGCCTTGAGCTCGCCGAACAGGATCTTCTCGGACAGGGTGTCCTCGATCTCCCGCTGGATCGCCCGCTTCAGGGGACGGGCGCCGAGCACCGGGTCGTAGCCCTTCTCCGCCAGCAGGTTCTTCGCGGCGGGCGTGAGCTCGATGGCCATGTCCCGGTCGCGCAGACGCTTGTCCAGCTTGGCGATCTCCAGGTCGACGATCTCGATGATCTCGTCCTGCGAGAGCTGCGGGAAGACCACCACGTCGTCGACGCGGTTGAGGAACTCCGGCCGGAAGTGCTGCTTGAGCTCCTCGTTGACCTTCGCCTTCATGCGCTCGTAGGAGGTCACCAGGTCGCCGCCGGCGTTGAAGCCGGTCTGGACGCCCTTGGCGATGTCCCGCGTGCCGAGGTTGGTGGTCATGATGATCACGGTGTTCTTGAAGTCGACCACCCGGCCCTGCGAGTCGGTCAGGCGACCGTCCTCGAGGACCTGCAGCAGCGAGTTGAAGATGTCCGCGTGAGCCTTCTCGACCTCGTCGAACAGGACCACCGAGAACGGCTTGCGCCGGACCTTCTCCGTGAGCTGTCCGCCCTCGTCGTAGCCGACGTAGCCGGGGGGCGAGCCGAACAGCCGCGACACGGTGTGCTTCTCCGAGAACTCGGACATGTCGAGCTGGATCAGCGCGTCCTCGTCCCCGAACAGGAACTCGGCGAGCGCCTTGGCCAGCTCCGTCTTCCCGACACCCGTGGGGCCGGCGAAGATGAACGAGCCACCGGGGCGCTTCGGGTCCTTGAGCCCGGCACGCGTACGGCGGATCGCCTGGGACAGCGCCTTGATGGCCGTGTTCTGCCCGACGACGCGCTTGTGCAGCTCGTCCTCCATGTGCAGGAGCTTGCTGGACTCCTCCTCGGTGAGCTTGACGACCGGGATGCCGGTCGACATCGCCAGCACCTCGGCGATCAGCTCGTCGTCGACCTCCGCGACGGAGTCGAGGTCGCCCGACTTCCAGGCCTTCTCCTTGTCGGCGCGCTGGGCGGTGAGCTGCTTCTCCTTGTCCCGCAGCCCGGCGGCCTTCTCGAAGTCCTGCTCGTCGATCGCCGACTCCTTGTCGCGGCGGGCCTCGGCGATCTCCTCGTCCAGGGCCTTGAGCTCCGGCGGCGCCGTCATGCGGCGGATCCGCAGGCGCGCGCCCGCCTCGTCGATCAGGTCGATCGCCTTGTCCGGCAGGTACCGGTCGTTGATGTACCGGTCGGCGAGCTGGGCGGCGGAGACCAGCGCGGAGTCCGTGATGGACACGCGGTGGTGCGCCTCGTAGCGGTCGCGCAGGCCCTTGAGGATCTCGATGGCGTGCTCGAGCGACGGCTCGTTGACCTGGATCGGCTGGAAGCGGCGCTCCAGGGCCGGGTCCTTCTCGACGTACTTGCGGTACTCGTCGAGCGTGGTCGCGCCGATGGTCTGCAGCTCGCCGCGGGCCAGCATCGGCTTGAGGATGCTCGCCGCGTCGATCGCGCCCTCGGCGGCACCCGCCCCGACGAGGGTGTGGATCTCGTCGATGAACAGGATGATGTCGCCGCGGGTGCGGATCTCCTTGAGCACCTTCTTGAGGCGCTCCTCGAAGTCACCGCGGTAGCGGGAACCGGCGACCAGGGCGCCGAGGTCCAGCGTGTAGAGCTGCTTGTCCTTCAGCGTCTCCGGCACGTCGCCGCGCACGATGTCCTGGGCGAGGCCCTCGACGACGGCCGTCTTGCCGACGCCCGGCTCGCCGATCAGCACGGGGTTGTTCTTGGTGCGGCGGCTCAGCACCTGCATGACGCGCTCGATCTCCGTCGAGCGGCCGATGACCGGGTCGAGCTTGCCCTCGCGCGCGGCCTGGGTGAGGTTGCGGCCGAACTGGTCGAGGACGGCGGAGCCGGACGGCTGCCCCTCCTGCGGGCCACCGGCGGCCACGGGCTCCTTGCCCTGGTAGCCGCTCAGCAGCTGGATGACCTGCTGGCGCACCTTGTTCAGGTCGGCGCCCATCTTCGTGAGCACCTGGGCGGCGACGCCCTCGCCCTCGCGGATGAGGCCGAGCAGGATGTGCTCGGTGCCGATGTAGTTGTGCCCGAGCTGCAGCGCCTCGCGGAGCGACAGCTCCAGCACCTTCTTGGCGCGCGGCGTGAACGGGATGTGCCCGCTCGGGGCCTGCTGGCCCTCGCCGATGATCTCGGTGACCTGGGTGCGGACGCCGTCGAGCGAGATCCCCAGCGACTCCAGGGCCTTCGCGGCGACGCCCTCACCCTCGTGGATGAGTCCGAGCAGGATGTGCTCGGTGCCGATGTAGTTGTGGTTGAGCATCCTTGCCTCTTCCTGAGCAAGGACGACCACCCGACGGGCTCGGTCGGTGAATCTCTCGAACATGTGCTGCTCCCTCACGAGCGGCGTTACCTGCACCCCGTCGGATTGACGGCTACAGCCTGACCGCTACGACTCTATGCGCTCCCAACTCGCCGACACCCCTCCGTAAGCCCATGTTCGCCAGGGGCGTGACGGCGTGCCGGATTGCCAGCCGCGGGCGGGGCGGTCCAGGCTCGGGGAAAGGCGGTCGCCGCCGCGGTGGTCGCCGCAGAGGTCAACCCGGGGGGTACCGATGGACGAGATCGAGCAGCAGCCGGGAGCCACGGGCGGCGCGGGCCACGACGCGGGTCGGCGGGCGTGGAACGGGGACGACGCGCGGCTGGCGCAGTTCTCCGGCGTCCTGGGCGAGGTGCGCGACCCGCTGACCTGGGGCCTCGACCTGGAGGACCAGTCGCTCACCGGGCACGTGGACTCCGACGACCCGACGTGCGAGCGGTTCGTGCGCGCCTACCGGTCGTTCACCGGGGAGGCGCTGGAGGTCGAGACCCTGCGCACCCGGGTGCCCGACGACGACGTCGAGGACGTGGTCCGCGCCGCGTGCAGCGGCGCGCGCGCCGCGCCGCTGCACGCCGACATCGCCGCTCCCGTCGAGCCCGCACCGGCCGAGGAGGCCGGCGGCTCGGCGGCCGACGGTGCCGCAGAGCGCGACGGGTCGGACTTCGCGGACTCGTTCCAGGACTACCGCAGCGCGATGCGCGCCCTGGTCGCCGAGGTCGACGAGGCCCCGCTGACGACGGGGACGTTCGTCGTGGACGGCGACGAGGCGGACTGTGTCCGCGTCACCGCCCGCGAGACCACCGCCGTGTACGTGGCGGCCGCCGACCGCGCCCTCGTCGTCACCGGCCCCGCGGACCTCGTCGACCGGGTGGAGGTCGTGACCCGGCCCGTCGACGCACTCCTGTCGGGCCGGCGTCGTGCTGACGGCGGTGCGTGATCGACGTCCCGTGACCTCGCCCTGACGGGCGACGGCGCCCGACCTATGCTGCAAGCCAGGGCCGCCCCGCACGTCGTGACGGGGCGGCGGACGCACGACGAGAGAGTCGGGGTGGCCGATGCGCGGCATCGTGGTCGGGGTCAACGGTTCGGTCGAGTCGGACGAGGCGCTGGACTGGGCGCTGCGGGAGGCGGCCGCGGCCGCGGTGCCGCTCACGCTGGTCATGGTCGACGCGGGCGCCGGCAAGGGCGCCGATGCCGCCGCGCACGAGGCCGCGCTGGCCCCCGTGCGCGAGGAGGCGCAGGGGCTGCTCGACGCGGCCCGCGCCCGCACGGGTGTCGAGGTCGACGGCACGGTCGCGGCGCTCCCCGGCCCGGCGGCCGACCGGCTGCTCGAGCTCGGCGCGGACGCCGACATGCTGGTGCTCGGCCGGCGCCGGCGGGGACGCCTGGGCCGGGCCGTGCTGGGCTCGGTGTCGACGACGGTCGTGGAGCACGCCGTCGTGCCCGTCACGGTGGTGCGCCACGGCAACCCCGACGGGGCCCCGGAGGACGACGTGCCCGCCGAGACGGCGCCGCGCATCGTCGTCGGCGTCGACACCTCGGCCCCGAGCGTCGCCGCGCTGCGGCACGCGTGCGAGGTCGCGGACAGGACCGGGGCGTCGATCGACGCCGTCTTCGCGTGGCAGATCACGACGCTGGCCCCGCTGCCGGGGTCGTGGGGGTGGGCGCCGCCCGTCGACGACTACGAGAAGTTCGCGGCCGACTCGCTCGCCGAGGCGGTGCGCGCGGCCGGGGTGACGCTGCCGCCCGAGCGGCTCACCCGCCGGGTGGTGCACGGCCAGGCCGCCAAGCAGCTCGTGGTCGCGGCGCAGGGCGCCGAGCGGCTCGTCGTCGGGGCGCGCGGCCTCGGCGGCTTCGACCGGCTGCTCCTGGGCTCGGTCAGCCGTCAGGTGCTCGACTTCGCACCCTGCCCCGTCACCGTCGTCCGCGGCTGACCGACGACCCTCGCCGCTACGCGAGCGCCTGCTCGAGGTCCGCGACCAGGTCGTCCACGTCCTCGATCCCGACGGACAGGCGCACGAGGTCGTCGGGCACCTCGAGCGACGTGCCCGCGACCGAGCCGTGCGTCATCCGGCCCGGGTGCTCGACGAGCGACTCGACGCCGCCGAGCGACTCGGCCAGCGTGAACACCTGCGTCCGCGCGCACACGTCGAGCGCCTTCGCCTCGCTGCCGGCGCGGAACGACACCATGCCGCCGAACCCGCGCATCTGGCGGGCCGCGACGTCGTGGCCCGGGTGGGACGCGAGGCCCGGATAGAGCACCTCGGTCACGGCAGGGTGCCCGGCGAGGAAGTCCGCCACCGCGGCCGCGTTCGCCTGGTGCCGGTCCATCCGGACGGCGAGCGTCTTGAGGCCGCGCAGCGTGAGCCACGCGTCGAACGGGCCCGCGACGGCGCCCGACGAGTTCTGGTGGAAGCCGACGGCGCCGGCCACGTCCGTGCCGCCCGCAGGCGACTCGAGACCGCCCGGCAGCACCGCGCCCGCCGCGACGACGAGCGCTCCCCCGACGACGTCGCTGTGCCCGCCGATGTACTTGGTCGTGGAGTGCACGACGACGTCCGCGCCGAGCGCCAGGGGCTGCTGCAGGTAGGGCGTGGCGAAGGTGTTGTCCACGACGAGCAGCGCGCCGGCGTCGCGTGCCACGCCCGCCAGCGCCGCGACGTCGCTGACGCCCAGCAGCGGGTTGGTCGGCGTCTCGACCCACAGCACCTTGGTCTCGGGACGGACGGCTGCCCGCACCGCGTCGACGTCGGAGAGGTCGACCGGCGTGTGCGCGATCCCCCACGGCCCGAAGACCCGCGCGACGAGCCGGTACGTGCCGCCGTAGGCGTCGTTCGGCACGATCACGTGGTCGCCCGGGCGCAGCACCGCGCGCAGCAGCGTGTCCTCGGCGGCCAGGCCCGAGGCGAACGCGAAGCCGCGTTCCCCGTGCTCCGCCGCGGCGAGCGCCTCCTCCAGCGCGGTGCGCGTCGGGTTGGCGGAGCGGGAGTACTCGTACCCGCCGCGCAGGCCGCCCACGCCGTCCTGCTTGTACGTGGAGACCTGGTGGATCGGCGGCACGACGGCGCCGGTCGTCGGGTCCGGGTCCTGGCCCGCGTGGATGGCGCGGGTCGAGAAGCCGAACGTCGTCCAGTCGGGGTGGTCGCTGGTGCTCACCCGGCCAGCCTACGCACGAGCGTGGTCACCGGCCCGCGACGAACCCCAGGAGGTCGTGGCGGGTGAGGACGCCGACGGGGTCGCCGTCCTCGACGACGAGCAGCGCGTCGGCGTCGGTGAGCGCGGCGCGCACGGCCTCCACGCCCTCGCCGGCCCCGATGAGCGGCAGCCGGGGCTGCATGTGCGCGTCGACGCGGTCGGCGAGGGACGCGCGGCCGGAGAAGACGGCGTCGAGCAGCGCCCGCTCGGTCACGGCGCCCGCGACCTCGCCGATCTTCACGGGCGGCTCCGCGCCGACGACCGGCATCTGCGAGACGCCGTACTCGCGCAGGATCTCGATGGCGTCGCGCACCGTCTCGCTCGGGTGGGTGTGCACCAGGTCGGGCAGCCGCCCGTCCTTCGCACGCAGGATGTCGCCCGCGGTGACGCCCTCCTCGTCGGGCAGGAAGCCGTACGACCGCATCCACGTGTCGGAGAAGATCTTCGACAGGTAGCCGCGCCCGCCGTCGGGCAGCAGGACGACGATCACGGCCTCCGCCGCGGCCGCCGCGTCCTCCTCCTCGAGCCGCCGCGCGAGCCGCAGCGCCGCCTCGACCGCCATCCCGCACGACCCGCCCACGAGCAGGCCCTCCTCGCGCGCGAGCCGGCGCGTCATGGCGAAGGAGTCCGCGTCGGTGACGGCGATGACCTCGTCGGGGACGGACGGGTCGTAGGCGCCCGGCCAGAAGTCCTCGCCGACGCCCTCCACCAGGTACGGCCGCCCGTCGCCGCCCGAGTAGACCGAGCCCGCCGGGTCGGCGCCGACGACCCGGACCGGGCCGCCGTCGGCCCGGTCCGCCGACACCTCCTTGAGGTAGCGGCCCGTGCCGGTGATCGTGCCGCCCGTCCCGACGCCCGCGACGAAGTGCGTCACCCGGCCGTCGGTGTCCGCCCACACCTCGGGCCCGGTGGACTCGTAGTGCGACAGCGGGCCGTTCGGGTTGGCGTACTGGTTCGGCTTCCAGGCCCCGTCGATCTCCTGCACCAGCCGGTCGGAGACCGAGTAGTAGGAGTCCGGGTGGTCGGGCGGGACGGCGGTGGGCGTCACGACGACGCGCGCCCCGTACGCCCGCAGCACGTCGCGCTTGTCCTCGCTCACCTTGTCGGGGCAGACGAAGACGCAGTCGTAGCCCTTGCGCTGCGCGACGAGCGCGAGGCCCACGCCGGTGTTGCCCGACGTCGGCTCGACGATCGTGCCGCCGGGCCGCAGCTCTCCGGACGCCTCCGCCGCCTCGATCATCTTCAGCGCGATGCGGTCCTTGACCGACCCGCCGGGGTTCACGTACTCGACCTTGGCGAGGATCGTCGCGCTCAGACCGTCGGTGACCCGGGAGAGCCGGACGAGCGGGGTGTGCCCGACGAGCTCCGAGATGTGCTCCGCGTATCTCATGTGCCGATCATGCCCCTCCGCGGGGCTTTCACCACCGGTCTCGCGCCGTGCCGCGGAACGCGACCACGAGCACCCGCACCGCGAGCACCGTGCCGACGAAGCCCAGCGCGGCGCCGAGCACCGTGAACCACGGCAGCCGCGGCGCGAGCATCGGCCCGCCGTCGGCGACGAACAGCACGACCGCGCCGACGACGGCCCCCACCGCCACGAGCGTCATGATGAGCTGCTGCACCAGGCCGGTCAGGAAGGCCCGGTCGGCGGGGTCGGAGAACGCGCGCACGGTGACGGTGAAGCGCCCCTCCTCCAGGTCGCGGACGATGCGGGTCACCCGGCGGGGCAGCCGCTCCAGCTCGGGCGCGAAGCCGAGGAGCTGCTGCGTGGCCTTGCGGCGCACCGCCTCCGGGGTGACGAGGCGGTGCAGCAGCGGCCGGCCGTGGGTGCGGGCGCCGGCCACCAGGTCGTAGCCGGGGCTGATCAGGTCGAGCGTGCCCTCCAGCGACGCGAACGTGCGGAACGCGGCGGCGACCTGCGGCGGCACGCCCATGCCCGCCGCCGTGACCAGCCGCACGAGCCCGGCGAACGCCGCACCCGCGCCCGCGCCCGCGCCCGCGCGGAACCGCAGCACGAGCTGCCCCACCTCGCGCTCGAGGCGGCGGACGTCCAGGCCGGGCGGCGCGTCGAGCAGCTCCAGCAGGGCGTCGGTGGCGGCGATCGCGTCGTCGCCGTCGATCGCGAGCAGCAGGGCGCCGAGAGCGATCCGTTCGGGCTCGCCGAGCCTGCCGACCGAGCCCATGTCGAGCAGGCCGAGCCCGCCGTCGGCCAGCACGAGCACGTTGCCCGGGTGCAGGTCGGCGTGGAACGTGCCGGCGACGAGCAGCTGGTCGAGCGCGGCGCGCAGCAGCCGGTCCGCGAGCGCCGCGCGGGTCGCGTCGTCCAGCCGGCCCAGCGCGCCCTGTGCCTGCCCGACCGGCGTGCCGTCGAGCCGCTCCAGCACCAGCAGCGTGCCGCTCGACGGCCCGTCGACCACCTGGGGCACCACGACGAGCGGGCCCGACGACGCGCCGTCGTGCGTCACGACGTCCAGCGCTGTGCGCAGGGCCCGCGTGTTCTCCGCCTCGACGGTGTAGTCGAGCTCCTCGCGCAGGGACGCCGCGAAGCCGTCGGCGAGCGCGACCACGCCGAGGCCGCGGCCCCACGCCGTGTCGCGCTCCAGCCTGCGGGCGAGCCGGCCGAGGATCGCGAGGTCCACGGCGACCTGCTCGCGCGCGCCCGGGCGCTGCACCTTCACCACCACGTCGCGGCCGTCGAGCAGCCGGGCGGCGTGCACCTGTCCGACCGACGCCGAGGCGAGCGGCTCCGTGTCGAACGCGGCGAAGACCTCTCCCACGGGGCGACCGAGCGAGCTCTCGACGACCGCCTCCACCTGGTCCCACGGCGCCGGGGGCACGTCGCTCTGCAGGGTCGCGAGGGTCTCGGTGACGGCGTCGGGCAGCAGGTCGCGCCGGGTGGAGAGCGTCTGGCCGAACTTCACGAACGTGACGCCCGCGTCGGACAGCGTGTCGCGCAGGCCGACCGCGAGGCGGCGGACGTCGGAGCGCGACGTCGTGCCGCCGTCGCGGCGGTGGCGCCCGAACGCCCCGCCCAGGCCGTGCCGGACGCCGATCGCGACGACCTGCGCGTACCGGCGCGTCTCACGGCGTCCCTGCCGCAGCCGCCGGACGGCGCGCCACGGGGTGGGCAGCGTGCCCGTGGGCACCAGCAGCTCCAGCACGAGCAGGACGCACAGCCCCAGCACGAACGCCCAGCAGAAGACGAGGACGATCCCCGCCAGCGCGACCCACGGGTCGACCTCGAGGGTGCCCTCGCCGCTCCACCAGCCCGCCGCGCGCAGCCCGCTGGTGAGCGCCGCCGAGGCGCCCGTGATCGCCGCCAGGGAGACCAGCGCGGCCCGGATCCAGCCGACCGGCGCGCCCATCACCCGCCGCGCCGTCCAGGCGAGCAGCGCCAGCATCGCCACCGTCGAGACGAACGCGAAGATCGCGCCGACCACGCCGCCTACCGCGTCCATGCCTGCCCCGTCGTCGCCCGCACCATGGCGCCACTCTTCCGGACGCCCCGCGGCCCGTCACCACGAGCCGCCCCTGAACCGTCCCTGAACCGTCCCTGAGGCGCGCGACCAGGAATGCCCACGGGCCGGGGCGGGCGTGGGTCAGGCGCGCGTGGCCCAGGCGGCGAGGGTGAGGGCGACGGCGTCCTCGGCGAGCGCGGCGGGCAGGTCCGGCCAGCCGCGGTGCGCGACGGCGGCGCGCCACGCCGCCCCGACACCCGTGCCGACGGCGCCGCCCACGGCCCCGGCGACCATCGCCGCCACGACCGACGGCGCCGGCGCGTGGTGCCGCAGCGCGAGGAGCAGGCCGCCGACGGCGCCGCTCCCCGCCCGGACGTCCGGACCCGGCGGGTCGAGGCGGCTGGGGGTGGTGGGCAGCTTGTCGCCCACCAGCTCCCCGGCGACGGCGAGGCCCGCGAGCACGCGCGGCAGCGTGGCCGGGCGGCGGAGCCGGTGGGTGGGCAGCCGATGCCCCGGCACCGGGCCGAGCAGCGGGCCGGCGACGCCGAGCGTCGCGCGCGAGCCCGCCGCGAGTCCCAGCGCCAGCGAGCGGACGGCGAGCGGTGCGGTCATGCGCCCACCCTGGCACCGCCCCGCGAAACCCGCCGAACATGCGGTTGGGGGCGGGGGGGGGCGCGGGGAACAGCGGCAC
>NZ_JBHTUY010000018.1:0-61934 GCF_042793335.1 Isoptericola sp. NPDC056573 | reverse complement strand
CCGCCCCTTGCCCCCCACCCCCCCGCCCCCCCGGGGTGGGTGCCCTGGTCCCCCCCCCCTACACGGGCCCACCCCGCCTGTTCGGCGTCAGGGGGCGACGGCGGACTTGAGCCGGACGGCGGGGTCGGTGGCCCGGGCGAGGTCCAGGCGCAGCGGCTCGCCGCGGCTCATGAGGCGCCGCACGCCGCCGACGTCGCGCGGCGAGTCGACGAGGAGGACGGCGCGGACGGTCGCGACGCCGTCGGGCGCGCCCTCGACGGCCGGGTCCTGGGCCGGGTCCAGGTAGAGCGCCGCCCACGGGCCCTCGCCCGGGACGCCGCGCAGCACCACGGGGGAGGCGTCGGGCCCGGCGGTGACCGGCAGGCCCAGCAGCGCCAGGTCGTGCCCGAGCTGCTGCGAGAAGACGTACGGCGCGTGCCCCCCGCCGGCCTGCTCGACGCCGAGCATCGCGCGCACGGTGGGGTCCGGGTCGTGCAGCGCCGCCGACCAGTGCCCGCCCGGTACCGTGCCGAACACGGGGTGCGCCCGCGACGCGACGTCGCCGACCGCCCAGACCCTGGGGTGGCCGGGGACACGGCCGTCGCCGTCCACGAGGAGCGCGCCGCGCGGGTCGAGCGGCAGCGCGCCCTCCAGCCAGCCCGACGCCGGCCGGGCGCCCACCGCGGTGAGCACCAGGTCGGCGGGCACGTGCTCGCCGTCGGCCAGGACCACCCCCGAGTCCTCGACCGCCGCCACCGCGGCGCCCGTGCGCAGGCGCACCCCGGCCTCCGCGTACCAGCCCGCGAGGCGTGACCCGACGTCGTGACCGAGCTGGCGCGACAACGGGGCGGCGGCCGCCTCGAGCACCGTGACGTCCGCGCCGGCGCCTGCCGCGACCCCCGCGACCTCGGCGCCGATCCAGCCCGCGCCGACGATCACGAGGCGCAGCCCGTCCGGGCGGCGCAGCGCCGCCCGCAGGCGGTCGGCGTCGGCCGCCGTGTGCAGCAGCGACGACGCGGCGAACCCCGGCGGGACGAGCGGGACGGAACCCACCGCGAGCACGACGGCGTCGGCCGCGACCTCGTCCCGCGCCGTCGTGACGACCACGCCGCCCGGCCCGGACGTGAGCGCGCGGGCGGGCTCGGCGAGGCGGACGTCGTCGGCCAGCGCGTCGACGTCGACGCCGAGGTCCGCGCTCAGCCACACCGGCTCGGGCCGCGTCAGGAGCTCCTTGGACAGGGGCGGCCGGTCGTACGGGGGCACGCCCTCGGCGCCCAGCAGCGTGATCCGCCCGTCGAAGCCGTGCGCGCGCAGCGCGGCGACGGTCTGGGCGCCGGCGAGGCCGGCGCCCACCACGACGACGGACCGGGGGAGGAGGGGGGAGGCGTCGGGGGTCGGCTCGGGCACGGTCCTCACGGTAACCCGCGGGCGTGGAGGTCCGGCGCCCGCCCCGGTCGGGCGGCGGTAGGCTCGGCTGCCGTGGATCCCCGTGCGCTGCCCGACCCTCCGCGCGACCCCGGAGGGTCCGAGCCCGCGCCCCGGTGGCACTCGGTCGAGGCGAAGGCCGACGCGCCGGCTCGGCACCTGCCCGGCCCGGAGCGCGCCATCGTCACCGTGCTCGCCGGCATCGTCCTCGCCGTCGTGCTCGGCGTGCTCGTCGGTGCCCGCGTCGGCACCGGCACCATCGCGCTGACCCTCGCCGTCGCAGGCACCTGGCGGGCCACGTCGTCCACCGGACCCGTCGGGCTCGTCGTGCGGAGCCGGGGCTTCGACGTCTTCCTGTGCTGGGGCGGTGCCGTCGTCATCGGCGTGCTCGCCCTGACCGCGCCCGGCCTGGGCTGAGAGCCGCCCGTCAGCAGGCCGCGTCCGCGAGGCTCGTGGTGAGCGGCTCGGGGTGCCGTGGGTGCGTCCTCCGCGGACGCCACGAGGGCCGGCACCCCCTGCGGGGTACCGGCCCTCGTGCGCGGGTCGGGACGTCAGGCGCGCGGGGTGTCGCCCTTGCCCTCGGTGCCCTCGTCGCGGGGGGCGGGCTCGTCGACGTCCGCCCCGTCCCACTCGCCCTCGTTCTCGTCGACCTCCGACCGCGCCGGAAGGGCGCCGTCGTCGACGACGTCGTGCTGGCGGGGCTCGTCGTCGAGGTCGTCGCCGGCCGCGGAGCCGACCTCGACCTGCACGACCGCGGGGACCGGGGCGAACGCCCGGTAGAACAGGGCGGCGAGCGCCCCGCCCACGAGCGGGGCGACGACGAACACCCACAGCTGGCCCCAGGTCCAGCCGCCGCCGAAGACCGCCGAGGCGAACGAGCGGGCCGGGTTGAGCGAGGCGTTCGTGACCGGCCAGGCGACGACGAGCATCGCGCCGAGCGTCAGGCCGATGACCACCGGGGCGAACGTGACCGTCGAGCGCTTGCTCGTCACGCCGAGGATGACGCCGACGAAGACCGCTGTGACGACGACCTCGACGAGGATCGCGGCCCACATCGAGAACTCGGCGGGCGAGCCGCCGCTCTGGGCGGCGGACGCGGTCAGGGCCGCGAGGGGCGAGTGCGCGCCGAAGCCGTTCGCCGTGCCCTGGAAGACCGCGGCCTTGTCCGCCGCGCCGGTCAGCGCCGGGAACGAGTCGGGGATGATCGAGAACATGACGGCCGCCGCGGCCGTGCCGCCCACGAGCTGGGCGAGCCAGTACGGCGCGAGGTCGCGCCAGGCGGAGCGGCCCGCGAGCGTCAGACCGAAGGTGACGGCGGGGTTGAAGTGGCCGCCGGAGACGCCGCCGACAGCGGCGATGGCGCCCATGACGAGGATGCCGCCGGCGAGTGCCACCGGGAGGATCTGACCGTTGTTGACGGCGTTGAACGTCGCGGTGCCGACGATGCCGAGCACCAGCACGAACGTGCCGAAGGCCTCGGCGGCGAGCCGCGCGAACAGGCCGTGCTCCGGGTGGTCGGCCGCCGTCTCGACGTCGACCGAAGCCGTACCGCTCTCGGCGGCGATGTCCTGGGACATGAGGGTCCTTCTCTGCTCGGGAGACGGGCGTCTCGGTGTGCCCCTCGCGGTGGAGGGGCCGGTCGTGCGTGACCGGCCTCACGGCCGGCTGCGCGGGCATGCTTCCACCGTGGTCTGAACGGTTGCTGAGCGCGGGCCGACGGTGGCGCTCCTGGCACGTTACCGCGCGTCGTCCCAGGTCGCGCTCCGCCACGACGGTCGGCGCGCCGGACCCGAGCCCGCCCGGAGTGGCGGTCGACCCCGGCGCCCGGCTGCGACAGAGTAGGGGCATGACCACACCAGTGAACGTGACCGTCACCGGGGCGGCGGGCCAGATCGGGTACGCGCTGCTCTTCCGGATCGCGTCGGGCGCGATGCTCGGCCCCGACACCCCCGTGCGGCTGCGGCTGCTGGAGATCCCGCAGGCGGTGAAGGCCGCCGAGGGGACCGCGATGGAGCTCGACGACTGCGCCTTCCCGCTGCTCGACGGCATCGACATCCACGACGACCCGACGGCCGGCTTCGCGGGCACGAACGTCGCCCTCCTGGTGGGGGCCCGGCCGCGCGGCCCGGGCATGGAGCGGGCGGACCTGCTCGAGGCGAACGGCGGCATCTTCGGTCCGCAGGGCCGGGCCATCAACGCGGGCGCGGCCGACGACGTGCGCGTCCTGGTCGTGGGCAACCCGGCCAACACGAACGCGCTGATCGCGGCGTCGAACGCGCCGGACGTGCCGAAGGACCGCTTCACGGCGATGACGCGCCTCGACCACAACCGCGCGCTGTCGCAGCTCGCGAAGCGGGCGGACGTGCCGGTCTCGCAGGTGCGCCGCGTGACGATCTGGGGCAACCACTCCGCGAGCCAGTACCCGGACGTGTTCCGGGCCGACGTCGGCGGGACGCCGGGTTCCCGGTACGCGGACGAGGACAAGCTCTGGCTCGCCGACGACTTCATCCCGACGGTCGCCAAGCGCGGTGCCGCGATCATCGACGCACGCGGGGCGTCGTCGGCGGCGTCCGCGGCGAACGCGGCGATCGACCACGTCCACGACTGGGTGCTGGGCACCCCCGCGGGCGACTGGACCAGCGCGGGCCTGTGGTCGACCGGGCAGTACGGCGTCCCCGAGGGCCTCGTCTCGTCCTTCCCGGTGACGTCGTCGGGCGGGGCGTGGGAGGTCGTCGAGGGACTCGAGATCGACGACTTCTCGCGCGAGCGCATCGCGGCCAGCGTGCAGGAGCTCTCCGAGGAGCGGGACGCCGTGCGTGCGCTGGGCCTGATCTGACGAAAAAACTGCGGCGGAGCGTCGGGGGCGCCGCATAGGCTTCTCGGGCCATGATCGACGCCCCTGCCGCGCGCGCGGACCACGCCACGTCCACCTCGACCACGACGACCGACCCGGCCCGCCGCCTCGACTGGCGGCGGCTGCGCGGACCGGTGGCCGCGGTCGCGCTGGTCGCGCTCACCCTCGGAGCGGTGGGCGCGGCGCTCGGCACCGTCGTCGCGGGGCGCCTCGCAGAGGACCCGACGGGCGCGCTGCTGTCGCTGCTCGCGCTGTGCGTGGTCGGCGCCGCCCTGTTCGACGCGGCCGGGCAGGTCGTGTGGGCGGGCGTCGTCGACCGCGCCGAGGGGCGGCTGCGCGGCGACCTGCTCACGGCGGCGCTGCACCAGCCGCTCGCCACGCTCACCGAGCAGGCGGTGGGCGAGGTGCTCGACCGCGTCGACGACGACACGCACGCCGTCGGCACGCTCGTGCGCCGCCAGCTCTGGGGCGCGGGGCGCACGGTCGTCGGCGTCGTGCCGATGTACGTGGTCGCGGGCCTCACCTGGTGGCCCGCGTGGGCGCTCTTCCCCCTGCTGGGTGCGCTCGCGGGCGTCCTCGTGCGGCCGATGCTGGGGGAGATCGCCCGCCGCAAGGTGATCGAGGAAGCGGCCTGGACCGACCACGCCGCCGCGTTCGAGGAGTCGGTCGCCGCCCGCGACGACCTGCGCACCAGCCTCGGCCAGCCGTTCGCGGTCCGCCGCCTGGCGCAGCGCTCGGCGGACGTGCACCGCAAGTTCCGCGACGTGGTGGTCGTCGAGTCGACGATGCTGCGCCGGGCCGGCCTGGTGCTCGCCGCGCTGCTCGCCGGCGTGGCCGTGGCCGGTGCCGCGCTGGCGTCGGGCGGCACCCTGGAGGTCAAGGACCTCGTGACGTTGTTCCTGGTCACCTCGATGTTCGTGGGGCAGGTGGACAACCTCATCCACCACCTGCCGGACATCCAGGAGGGGCTGGGCGCGATCACGCGCATCAGGCAGATGCTGTCCGTGGAGCCGGAGCCGACCGGCGGTCGTGACCTGCCCGAGGGGCCGGTGGGCATCGAGCTGCGCGACCTGCACTTCTCGTACGCCGAGGGCACCTTCGCGCTGCAGGGCGTGAACCTGCGCGTCCCGGCGGGGCAGACCGTGGCGCTCGTCGGGCGCACCGGATCGGGGAAGTCGACGCTCGCGTCGCTGCTGTCCCGCGCCGTCGAGCCGGAGCCCGGCACGGTGTTCCTCGGCGGCGTCGACGTGCGCGACCTCGACCTGCAGAAGCTGCGCGCCGCCGTCGGCGTCGTCACGCAGCGCACCGAGATCCTCGCCGGCACGCTCGCCGAGAACATCGCGCTGTTCGCCGACGTCCCGCGCGAGGACGTCGAGGCGGCCGTGCGCGAGCTGCGCCTGGACGCCTGGGTCGCCGGCCTGCCCGACGGCCTGGACACCCTGCTCGGCCCGGGCGGCACCTCGCTGTCCGCGGGGGAGGAGCAGCTCGTCGCGTTCGCGCGCCTGCTCGTGCGCGACGTCCAGGTGGTCGTGCTCGACGAGGCCACGGCGCGCATGGACCCGCTCACCGAGGCGCGCGTGGTCGCGGCGTCCGAGCGGCTGCTCGCCGGCCGCACGGGCGTGCTCGTCGCGCACCGGCTCACGACCATCGAGCGGGCCGACCTGCTCGCCGCGCTCGACCACGGCCGCATCGTCCAGCAGGGGCCCCGGGGCAGGCTCGCCCGCGAGGACGGCCCGTACCGCGACCTGCTCGTGGCGAGCGACGCCGCGGACGCGCCCGTCGCGAGCGCCGGTGCCGCCGAGGAGGTCGCGTCGGCCCTCACCGGGCACGAGGCGGCGCCGGCGAGCACCGCCGTGGCGGCCGCGCAGGCGACGTCGCACGTGGGCGGCAGGCGACGCCGCGGCGCGGCGCCCGAGCTCGCCGACCCGGGGGAGGGCCCGAGCCTGGCGCGGGGCGTGCTGCACGCGCTGTTCGTGCGGCCCGCGTGGGGCGTGGTCGGCGCGGCGCTCTTCCTCGTGGCGAGCCTCGTCTCCGCGCAGGGCGCCCTCACCGGGTTCCTCTGGGGGCGGGCGGTCGAGGGCCTCGACGCGGGCTTCCCCACCGCGCTCATGGTCGCGTTCGTCGTGCTCCTCGTCGTCGCGCCGCTGGCGCTGGCGTGGGCGCTGTACGTCTACCCGCGGTGGTGGGTGGAGGTGCTGCTCCGGGTGCGCATGTCGGTGATGTCGGGCCAGACGCGCCAGGAGCGCCTGCGCGCCACCCCGCCCGGCGAGGTCGTGGCACGGGCCATGGACTCCGACCGCTTCGTGCGCTACGCCGACCGCTGGGTCGACTTCGTCAACGGCCTGCTCATCGCCGGCGTGACGGCGCTGCTGAGCGGGTCGTGGCTGGCCGGTGGCGTGCTGCTGGCCGTCATGGTGGTCTCCGCGGCCGCGTCGGCGGTCGGCCGGCCGATCGCGGGCCGCTCGGCCACCCGGTCGTCGGCCGCGCGCGCCCGGTTCGGTCGCGCCCTCGTCTCGGCGCTCGACTCCGCCCGCACGGTGAAGCTCGCGGCGCGCACGCCCGAGGTGCACGGCCACCTGCGGCAGGTCGACGCCGGCCGCGTGCGGGCCGCGATCTTCGAGCACCGGATCCAGGCGGCCCTCGACGGCGTGCCGATGATCATGGTGCAGCTCGGTGTCGTCGCCGCCTGGGCGGGCCTTCTCACCGGCACGTGGGGGCTGGCGACCGCGCTGCTCGTCGCGAACGCCGTGAACGGGTTCGGCTGGTTCGGCGTCGTGGCGGGGGCCGTCGTGACGGAGGCGCCGGGCACCCGGTCGTGGCAGCGGGCCACCGGTCGGTTCGCCGCCGGAGCCGACCTCATGGACCTGCCCGCGGGCGTCGACCTGCTCACGGGCGACGCGCCGCGGCCGTCCGCCGGCCCGCGCGAGGCCCTGGAGCGGCTGCGCCTCGAGGGCGTCACCGCCGTGCACGACGACGGCACCATCGGCGTGTCGGGGGTGGACCTGGAGGTGCGGCGCGGCGAGCTCGTGCTGCTGCTCGGCCAGGTGGGGTCGGGCAAGTCGAGCCTGCTGTCCGCGCTCAGCGGCCTCATGGAGCACACCGGCAGCATCCGGTGGAACGAGCGGGAGGTCGCGGACGCCCAGGCGTTCCTGCGCCCGGGGCAGGTGGCGCACGTCGCGCAGGTGCCCCGCGTGCTGTCGGGGACGTTCAGCGAGAACGTGCGCCTGGACCACGAGCGCGACGTCGACGGCCCGGTCGCGGCCGCGCGCCTCGGGCAGGACGTCGACGAGGCCGGCGGGCCGGACGCGCTCGTCGGGCACCGCGGGGTCCGGCTGTCCGGCGGCCAGGTGCAGCGGCTCGCGCTCGCCCGCGCCCTGGCGACGGACGCCGAGCTGCTGCTGGCCGACGACGTGTCCAGCGCCCTGGACGCCACCACGGAGATCGAGCTGTGGGCGTCGCTGCGCGAGCGCGGCACCACCGTCGTCGGCGCGACCTCGAAGCGCGCGGCGCTGTCCCGCGCCGACCGCGTCGTCGTGCTCGCCGACGGCGAGATCGCCGAGATCGGCCCGTGGCACGAGCTCGCCCCGCGCTGGGGGCACCTGGCGGGCTGACCTGCCAGGTGCCGGGCCGGTCGTCGGCTCAGCCGGCGGCGGGCCCGGCCGCGGCGCCGAGCACGCGGGCCGCGGCGACGTCGGCGCCGGCCAGCAGCGGGGACGGCACGCCGGGGCTGGCGCCGATCGCCGACCCGCGCTGGACGGCCTCGGCGGGGATGCCGAGCACGACCACCCGGTCGTCGGCGTCCCCCGCGGCGTCGACGAGGGCGAAGCCGTCCCGGGTCACGTCGAGGCTGTCCGAGGCGACGGCGCCGCCCGCCCCGGTGGGGAGCGGGTGCGCCCGGGCGCGGCCCGTGTCGAGGAGCGCGCGCAGCAGGGGGTCGTCCGTGGGCCCGACCGCCCCGCGGGACATCCGGGTCTCGACGAACGCCCGCGCGCGCACGGGCCCCCGCACGTCGCTGCGCGCCACGAACGCCCCGTCCTCCACCGTCACGCGGGTGCCCTCGCCGAGCAGCTCGACCACACCCGCGCGCACGAGCGCGAGCAGCTGGGCGGCGCGCCGCGGCGGCGGGCCGGACGCGAGGGCGAGCCCGAGGGGGACCAGCATCCCCTCGCCGGTGGACTGGAGCGACGCGCCGTCGACGACCCCGGCGCGGGTGAGGCGCGCGACCTCGCCGCGGAGGGTCTCCATGGCCTGGTTCACGCGGGCGCGCGGGGACGTCGCCGGCGAGGCCACGGACTCCTGCTCGTCGTCGACCCAGCGCGCGACCCACGCGGGCCAGGCCGCGGCGCCGACGCGCGGCGGCCGGTCGGCCCGGGCGGGGTCGAAGGCGTCGGCGGGGTCGCGCACGAGGTCGGCGCACAGGGCCGCCGGGTCGTCCGCCGCCGCGACCAGGGCGACGAGGTCGTCGGCCGCGACGGGGGAGCGCAGGGCCGACGGGCGGTGCTCGGCCAGCGCCGTGAGGTGCGCCAGCACGAGCTCGCGGGCCAGCAGCGGCCAGACGTCCCGCGCCAGGTCGAGCACCGGGCGCCCGCCCGCCCGGTCCCGCAGGGCGTCGAAGCGCTCGCGGGTCGCGTACCGCGCCGCGTACGGGGCGGGGACCCCGTCGGCCAGCGCGCCCTTCCCGCGGTAGGGCAGGCCGCGGCGCGAGCCGGCCAGCAGGTGCGGCTCGGCCCCGCTCGGCACGTAGCGCAGGGCGTCGCCGGCGTGCGGGCCGTCGGCGCCGCCGTCGTCGCACGACCGCCCCGCGGCGTCCACGGGCGAGCCCGTGCGGGCGTCGACGAACCGGCCGCCGCGCCCCACCGTGAGGAGCGCGAGCACGTCGAAGAAGTTCGCGCCGAGGCCCACCACGAGGACGTCCTCGCCGGCGGGCACGGCGGCCCAGTCGCGCTCCGCGGGCATGCCGGGCTCCACGTAGACGAGGCCGTGCCGTCGCGCGGCGTCCCGGTGCTCGCGGGTCTGCGGGGAGCGGACCGCCTGCACCATGCCCTGCGCCAGGACGACGACGGGGGCCGCGAGCACCGCGGGCCCGGCGGCGCCGGGGCTGTCGGGGCTGTCGGGGCCGGCGTCGTCGCCCGGGGCCGGTGCGAGGACCACGTGCCGCACGCCGGGCTCGGGCGAGCGCACGTCCACGACCTCGCCGTGCACCGGCACGACCTCGACGGCGCCCCGCCGTGCGGCCTCCGCGAGCTGGTCGCGGTAGTACGCGCCCTGGAGCCGGCGGCTGGGGTACGAGCCGGGGCCGAGGGCCCGCGCCTCCGGGCGCGCCCACGCGTCGCCCGGCGCGGCGTGGGCCCACGCCACCAGGTCCGGTCCCGGCACGACGGGGCCGGTCATCGGCGTCGTGGCGTCGGCGTGCGCGGTGGTCCGCGCGGCCCAGGTGTTGTTGAGCAGCAGCGGCGACTGATCGGTGCGCCAGGTCGCCCCGGCACCCACCTCCACGCGGTCGACGACGGCGACCCGCAGCGGGGGCAGCGCGGGGTCCGCGGGGGCTCCCCAGGGCGCGTCGGGCCGGCGCCGCGCGGCGAGGCGTGCGACGACGGCGACGGCGCGCGGGCCGCCGCCCACCACGACGGCGTCGAACGGCGTGGGGCGGCCGCCCGCCTGCGCGGGCGCGGTCACGCGGGCTCGGTCACCGCGGCGACGGCCGCGGCGAAGGACCGCCCGGCGGCGTCGATCGCCGCATCGTCGGCGTCGACGCCCGGGAAGCGCGGCGGCAGGCCGGCGAGCACGCCCCGCAGGATCTCCCGGCGGCGGGCGGCGCGGGTCGTCGTCGGCAGCGTGCGCAGGTGCACGTCGAGCCGGTCGGCCAGCCCGGGCGGGAAGACCCGCTCCCAGCGCTCCCGCTCCGGCCCCAGCCCGTGCCGGGACGCGCCGGCCGCGCTCGCCCCCACGGTGGCCCGGCGGCCGCGCTCCGCGGCCGTAGCGCCCTCGTCGAGCGCGCCGTCGCGCAGCACGACCCCGTAGGCGTCCAGCGCGTGCGCCGTCGTGACGAGCCCGGCGCCGACGTCGGCGAGCACGGCGTGCGGGTCCCGCTCCAGCGGGTCGCCGTAGCCGCCCGCGCCGGACGTGCGCAGCACCACGCGGTCGCCCGCGCGCAGCGGGTGGACGTCCACGACCGACAGGCGCTGCTCGTCCGCGCGCCCCTCGTTGACCACGAGCTCGGTGAGGGCGCCCGGCAGGCCGCCGGCGAAGCCCCACGGCCGGAACCGCAGCCGCTCGAGCCCACGGGCCAGGAGGCCGCCGTCGGTGAGAGCCTCGAACTCGAGCTCGAGCCCGCTGCCGCCGCGCCACCGCCCGGCGCCGCCCGAGTCGGGGCGCAGGGCGTAGCGCCGCACGCGCACGGCGACGTTCGCCTCGACGGTCTCGACGGGGTTGTTGGACAGGTTGGAGATGCCGGAGTCGCGGCCGTCCGCGCCGTCGGCCCCGTGCCGGGCGCCGGTGCCGCCCACCATCGGCTCCACGACGTCCACGCGCGACCCGTCGGCCGCGGCGAAGACCACGGGCACGACGAGGCCGCTCGACGCGGCGGGCAGCACCTCGGGCGCCGCCTGGACGAGGGCGCCGGAGACGACGTCGTTGACCCGCGAGGTCGTGGCGTGCCGCACGCCTGTCGCGGCGGTGCCGGTGGCGTGGAGCAGCGTGCCCTCGGGGGCCGTGAAGCCGATGACGTCCATGAGCCCGCCGTTGAGCGGTACCGCCGGGTCGAGCGTGCCGATCAGGGCGAACAGCCGCGTCACGACCCACGAGTGCGCGCGCCCGAACGTCACCATGTTCAGGGCTGCCTCGACCTGCGGGTCGGTGCCCGTGAGGTCCAGGTGCACGGTGCCGTCGTCGACGGTCGCCGTGACGACGACGCGCAGCGGGACGTCGCTCACGCCGTCGTTGTCGAGGAAGTCCTCGAAGCGGTACGTGCCGTCGGCCAGCGTGCGCAGCGCGGCGCGGGCGCGGGCGGCGCTCTGCTCGCGGGCGAACGCGCCGACGTCCGCGAGACCGGCGGGCCCGAGGTCGGCCGTGAGCTCGGCGACGCGCCGCCGGCCCGTGTCGAGGGCGGCGAGCATCGCGTGCAGGTCGCCGCGGTTGGCGTCGGGGGTGCGGGAGTTCGCCGCGAGGATCGCCTCGACCTCGGGCACCACCTCGCCGCCGCGCACGTACCGCACGGGCGGCACGCGCAGCCCCTCGGCGAAGACGGAGTCGCTGACGACGCTCACCGAGGACGGCACGCGACCGCCCACGTCGGAGACGTGCACGAACGCCCAGCCGTAGCCGACCAGCTCGTCGCCGTCGAAGAACGGCGCGACGGCGTGCACGTCGGGCAGGTGGGTGGACAGCCCGCCCGACAGGTACGGGTCGTTGGTCAGGACGACGTCGCCGGGGCCGAGCGGCCCGTGCGCGGTCGCGGCCTCGATCGTCGGCGTGAGGTCGAGCCCCACGAAACCGGAGACGCCCACGTCCTGCGGGTAGGCGACGAACCGGCCCGACAGGTCGGCCACCGCGCAGGCGAAGTCCGCCGCGTCGCGCACGTACAGGCTGCGGCTCGCCCGCCGCAGCGTGAGGCACATCTCCTCGACGGCGGCCTGGAGCCGGGTCTGCGCGACGTCCTTCTCGACGGTCGTGAGCCCGGTGCCGAGCCCGGTGCCGAGCCCGCTCGTGGGTCCTGTCGTCGGGGTGTGCGTCGGCACGGTCAGTCCTCCTGCTCGGAGCGGTCCCGCACGAGGTGCAGGTTCCCGCCGTCGTCGGTCGTCGCCGTCCAGCCCGCGGGGACCAGCACGGTCGTGTCCGCCTTCTCGACCACCGCGGGGCCGGCGACGGACGCCTCGCCGCCGTCGGCGGCGAGGGCCCACACGCCCGCGGGGCGGGGCACCGCGTCGTACCGGACGTCCCGCGCGCCGGTCTTGACGAAACCGGAGCCGCCCCGGCCGGTCCGCACCTCGCCCGGGTGCACGGTGACGCTCGCCCGGACCGTCTCGGCGCGCACGGTCGCGGCGGCGTCGACGAAGCCGTGCACCCGCTCGTGCTGCTCGGCGAACCGCCGCAGCCCGACGTCGGCGGCGAGCCGCAGGGGAGCGGTCGCGGCGTCGGTCGTGGACCGCGCGGCGAGCTCGACCTCGAGCGTCGTCGGCTGGCCGGCGTAGCGCAGGTCCGCGCTCAGGGTCACGGTGCCGACGGCGTCGACGTCCTGCGTGCGCAGCCAGCCGAGGACCTCGGCCTCGAGCTCCGCGCACGCCGCGGTGAGGTCGTCGAGGGTGGCCTCGGCGACGACGGTGCGCACGGTGCGGGCCACGTCGCGGCGGACCGGCGCGATGGCGGCGCCGAGCGCGCAGAACGTGCCCGCGGCGGCCGGGACCAGCACGCGCGAGACACCGACCTCGTCGGCGAGCAGCGCGGCGTGGGTGCCGCCCGCGCCGCCGAACGCGACGAAGGTGTAGCGCTCCGGGACCTCGCCGTGCGCGGCGAGCACGGTGCGCAGCCGCGCCGCCATGCCCGCGGACGCGACGCGGAACGCGGCGTCGGCCGCCCCGTCGGCCCGCGCGTCCGGCGTGCCGACGTCCGTGCCGTCGTCCGTGCCGTCGTGCTCGGCCACGCGCGCCAGCGCCGCCGTGGCGAGGTCGCCGCGCAGCGGGAAGGTGCCGCCCAGGAACGTCGCCGGGTCGATGATCCCGGCGTGCACGTACGCGTCGGTGAGCGCGGGCTCGGTGCCCCCCGCGTCGTACGCCGCCGGGCCGGGGACGGCGCCCACGCTCGTCGGGCCGACGCGCAGGACGGAGCGGGACCCGGAGCGGTCGTCCCAGACCACGGAGCCGCCGCCGGCGCCGATGGCCGACACCTCGACCACGGGCGTCATGAGCGGGTGCGGGCCCACGGTGGCGGTCGTCGTGAGGACGGGCCGCCCGCCGCGCAGCACGCCGATGTCGCTGCTGGTGCCGCCCATGTCGAGCGTCACCATGTCGGTGCCG
The DNA here is from genome assembly GCF_042793335.1 of Isoptericola sp. NPDC056573. Taxonomy (NCBI): domain Bacteria; kingdom Bacillati; phylum Actinomycetota; class Actinomycetes; order Micrococcales; family Promicromonosporaceae; genus Isoptericola; species Isoptericola sp. NPDC056573. The sequence goes on along the minus strand of NZ_JBHTUY010000018.1, from coordinate 48,665 downwards.
GGCCACGCGGTGGCGGCGGCGGACACGCCGCCGGCCGGGCCGGACAGCACGGTCTGCACGGGCCGCCGGATCGCGGAGTCGATGGACACGGACCCGCCGTTGGAGGTGGTGATGTACACGCGGGCGTCGACGCGCAGCCGCGCCAGGCGCTCGCGCAGGGCGGTGAAGTAGCCCGTCATGAGCGGCGTGATCTGGGCGTCGAGCAGGGCGAGGGTGGTGCGCTCGTACTCGCCGGCCTCCGGCCATACCGCGGCCGCCGACGTCACGGGCACGTCGAGGGCCCGCGCGAGCCGGTCCGCGAGCTCCTGCTCCGCCTCGCGGGCCGCATAACCGCCGAGGAGGCTCACGGCGACCACCTCGGGCGCCAGCGCGCGGAGCCGGGCCACGAGGCGGTCGAGCTCCGCGGGATCGACGCCGGCGCCCACCGCGTCGCCGTCGGACGCGAAGCGGTGGTCGGTCTCCAGCACGTGCTCGCGCGGCACGATCGGCGCGGCGGGCGTCGCGTGCAGGTCGAACGACCGCGGCATGCGGGCGCGGGCGATCTGCAGCACGTCCCGGTGGCCGCGGCTGGTCACCAGGGCGGCGCGGGCGACCCGGCCCTGCAGGATCGCGTTGAGCCCGATGGTCGTGCCGTGCGCGACGGACGCGACGTCCGCGACGTCGATCCCCCGCTCCAGGAGCTGCGCGAGCCCGGTCTCGACCCCCTCCGACGGGTCGTGGGGCGTGCTCGGCACCTTGTGCGTGATCGCGTCGGCGAGCGACCAGGAGGAGCCGTCGCCGGGGACGGCGACCAGGTCGGTGAAGGTGCCGCCGACGTCGATGCCGATGCGCCACCGGCGGGGGGCTGCGGGTGCTGCCATGGTCTACAGGAACCTCGAGACGTGGACGGTGCGGTCGAGCACGGCGATGGTCACCACGCTCACGAGCAGCAGCAGCGTCGAGACGGCGGCGACCGTCGGCTCGAGCTGGACCTGCACCGCGGAGTAGATGCGGACGGGGACGGTGGCCTCGCCGGCGCCCGCGACGAGCACGGACACCGCGACCTCGCCGAGCGAGATGACCGCGCCGAGGAACGCCCCGGCCACGATGCCCGGCCGCAGCAGCGGGACGGTGACCGTGAGGAACGTGCGCAGCGGCGACGCGCCGAGGGAGCGCGCGGCGCGCGGCAGCGCGGGGTCGAGCGCCGCGGCGCTCACCGCGACGACGCGCACGCAGAACGGGAACGTCACGACGAGGTGCGCCAGCCACAGGCCGGTGGCCGAGCCCACCGTCCCGGTGCGCTGGAGCTGGTAGAGCAGCGCGAGCCCGACCATCACGCCGGGCACCGCCATCGGCGACAGGAACAGCAGGCCGAGAGCGCGCCGTCCGGGGAACGTGCCCGCTCCGACGGCGTAGCCGCCGAGGGTGCCGAGGATCACCACCACCGGCACGACCAGGAGCACCAGGGTCAGCGAGTAGCTGAGCGAGTCGAGCCACTGCGGGGAGCCGAACACCTCGCCGTACCAGCGCAGCGAGAACCCGGACGGCGGGAACCGGAAGTTGTTCTCGGCGTTGAACGAGCTCAGCGCCACGACGGCGAGCGGGAGCAGCAGGAACGCGCAGACGAGGACGACGGGCACGAGGCTCAGCGCGCGGCGGGCGCGGGCGCCGCGGCCGACGGCGCGGGGGAGGCGACGGTCAGCCACGACGACCCCTCTCGGCGAGGCGGCCGAGGAGGCCGACGAGCCCGCAGACGACGAGCGTCACCGCGAGCAGCACGAAGCTGAGCGCGGCGGCGCGGGGCTGGTCGAACGCCACCATCGCCTCCGTCTGGATGCGCAGGCCGGCGAGCGACTGGTTCGCCCCGCCCACCATGAGCGGCGTGACGTACACGCCCATGCTCAGCGAGAACACGATGACGGTGGCCGCCACGACGCCCGGCGTGGCCAGCGGCAGCACGACGGACCGGAACGTGCGCAGCCCCGACGCGCCGAGGTCGGCGGACGCCTGCAGCAGGCGGGGGTCGATCGCGCCGAGCGAGGCGGACAGCGCGAGCACGGCGAACGGCAGCAGCACGTGCACGACGGCGAGGAACACCGTCCACGGCGAGCGCAGCAGCGGCAGCGACTCGTCGATCAGGCCGAGCGACTGGAGCAGCACGTTCACCGGCCCCTCGCCGGCCATGACGACCCGCCAGCCGAAGGACCGCACGACCTCGCTCGTGAGCAGCGGGGAGAGGGTGACGACGAAGACGAGGCTCTTGCCGACGGGCGACGTCGAGCGCGCGAGGTACCAGGCGACGGGGAACGCCAGGATCAGGCAGGCGGCGCACACCCGGACCGCGAGCCACAGGCTCTCCACGACCGAGCCCCACAGGTAGGGCGTGGAGAAGACCTCGGCGTACTGCGCGCCGGTGATGCCGGGCAGCACGTTGTTCATCGCGTCCGTCGGGCGCAGGCTCAGCACGAGCAGGCCGGCGAGCGGCACCAGGAAGGCGACCACCACGAACAGGGTGGGCACGATCGCGGCGACGTGGCCGCGCAGGTCGCGCGGGCGGCGGGTACGGCGGGTCCCGGCCGCGCGGGGCGGCGCGGCCGACGCGGCGGGGGCGGGGGCGGCGAGCGTCACGTCAAGCCGCCCCGAGCGGCAGCAGGGCGTCGTCCGACCAGGTGACCCCCACGGCCTCGTCCTCGGCGAACCGCCGCGACGCGCCCGCGGGGCTGGCGAGCAGGTCGGTGCCGTCCGCGGTGCGCAGGCGGTACTCGTACCGCTCGCCGGCGAACCCGACCGACAGCACGGTGGCCGGCGCGGCGTCGCCGCCCGGCTCCACGAGCCGCACGTGCTCGGGGCGCAGCGCGACCGTGGCGCCGGCGTCGTCGGGCGCCGGCCGGCCGAGCACCGTGCGGCCGCCGTCGGCGTCGCGCACCGCCAGCAGGTTGGCGGCCCCCACGAAGTCCGCCGCGAAGCGGGTGCGCGGGGCGCGGTACAGCTCCTCCGGGGTGCCGAGCTGCTCGAGACCGCCGTGCGCGAGCAGCGCGACGCGGTCGGACAGCGCGAGCGCCTCCGCCTGGTCGTGCGTGACGAAGACGGTCGTCGTGCCCACCTCGCGCTGCAGCTCGCGCAGCTCGTGCCGCATCTGGCGGCGCAGCTTGGCGTCGAGGTTCGACAGCGGCTCGTCGAGCAGGAGCACGCGCGGCCGCGTGACCAGCGCCCGCGCGATCGCCACGCGCTGCTGCTGCCCGCCCGAGAGCTGCTGCGGGTAGCGGCCCGCGAACTCCTCGAGGTCGACGAGCCGCAGCGCGTCGGCCACGCGGGCGGCCCGCTCGTCGCGCGGCACGCGCCGCGTGCGCAGCCCGTACTCGAGGTTGCGCCGCACCGTCATGTGCGGGAACAGGGCGTAGCTCTGGAACACCAGCCCTGTCTCGCGGCGGTTCGGGGCGACGTGCGTGACGTCGTCCCCGTCGATCGCGACCGTCCCGGTGGTCGGCGCGACGAACCCGGCGAGCACGCCGAGCAGGGTCGACTTGCCGCAGCCCGACGGGCCGAGGACGGACACGAACTCGCCCGCCTCGATCGTCAGCTCGTCCAGCTCGAGCACCGGCGGGCCGCCGTAGCCGACGCTGAGCCCGCGGATCTCCACCCGTCCCTGCGTCGTCGTCGTGGACGCCGGGGTCGTCGTCGCCGTCATCAGCCGAAGATCTCCTGCCAGCGCGCCTGCAGGTCGGGCAGCTGCGGGGTGATCGCCTCGTAGTCGACCCACACGAAGTCGTCGTAGGCGCCGGGCCCGCTGGTGATCTGCTCGTCGAACTGCTCGGTGTACGTGTTCTCGTCGTTGGACGCGGCGTACCAGGTGCCCTCGGAGAACACGGGCTGGTAGTCGCTCGAGGCCACGTAGTCGAGGAACGTGTACGCGAGCTCCTCCTCCTCGGTGCCCTCCGTGACGAAGAGCGACGTCAGCGCGCCGACGGAGCCGGACTCGGGGTAGGCGAAGCCGATCGGCTCGCCCGCGTTCTGCTGGACGAACGCCCGGCCGTCCCAGTGCGCGGCGATCCACGCGTCGCCGTTCGCGAGCGCGGTCTCGACGCTCGTGCCGTCGGCGGGGAACGCCGACGCGCAGTCCTTGAGCGTCTGCAGCTGCTCGAACGCGGCGTCGACGTCGGCCGGGTCGGTGATGGACCCGCCCGCCTCGTTGATCAGGCCCGCGACGAACTCGATGCCCGTGTTGAACGTCAGCGGCGAGACGGCGACGTGGCCGCAGTACTTCGGGTCGAGCAGGTCGGACCAGTCGGTGGGCGCCTCGTCGACCTTGTCGGTGCGGTAGGCGATGCCGGTGGAGCCGACCGTCAGGGGGACGCCGTACTGCGTGCCGTCGACGTCGCTCTGCTCGGCGAGCACGGTGTTGAGCTGGTCGAACTCGGCGATGCGGTCCGTGTCCAGCGGGGCGACGACCCCGGCCGAGACGGCGCTCGGGACGACGTTGGGCGTGAACGCGACGACGTCGTAGGCGGGGGTGCCGCCCTTCGACGAGCGCAGCGCCGTGAGCCAGTCCGCGGGCCCGCCGGGCACCAGCTCGACGGTCGCGCCGGTCTCCTCCTCGAACGGGTCGACGAACGCCTGGGTGAAGGACTCGCCCCAGGAGCCGGCGTAGACGGCGACCTTGAGGGTGCGGCCCGACAGGTCGCCCGACGCGGCGTCGCCCCCGCCGTCGCCGGACGAGCACGCGGCCAGCCCGCCGGTGAGCGCGAGCACGGTCGTCACGGCGAGCGTGCGGGTCAGGGGCCGGGCGGCCCGGCGCGTGGTGCGGTGGGTCATCGCAGTCTCGTTCCTTCGGGTGCGGCGCCGGCAGGGTCGCCGGCGTGGTGGGGCGGGAGGCGTCGGTCCCAGGCGTGGTGCCGTTCCAGGACGTGGCCGAGGCGCAGCAGCAGACCCTCCCCGCCCTGCGGGGCGAGGAGCTGGGTGCCGAGCGGGAGGCCGTCGTCGTCGAGGTGGGTGGGCAGGGTGAGCGCGGGGACGCCGATCATGCTGGGGACGGTGGTGAAGGCGAGCGTGCGCTCGTAGACGACCGCGTCGCGGGCCGGGGCGTGCCGCCGCAGCTCGTCCAGGACGACGCCGACGCGCGGCACGCGGGTCGCGGTGGTGGGCGTGACCACCACGTCGACGTCGCGGAACAGGTCCGCGGTGACCTCGCGGGCGAGCGCGCGGACCCGCACGGCAGCGCGGACGTAGTCGGCGGCGCCGAGGGCGTCCGCCTGCGCCATGACGCGGTGGATGTAGGGCTGCAGACGCTCGGGGCGGTCGAGCGGGACCTGCCGCAGCCACGCGGGGATGACGACGGAGGGGTAGAGCTCCATGAGCTCCGCGCCCTCGTCGGTCGCGCCCAGCCCGACGACGGTGTGGCCCGCGGCGCGCAGCACCGCCGCGGTGTCCTCGGCCGCGGCGACGCACGCGGCGTCCACCGCGATCCGCGCGTCCCACGAGCGCGTCAGCACCCCGACCCGGAGCGGCGCGGGCGCGCGCTCGAGGTCGGCGAGGTAGTCCGGGGCGGCGGTCGCGGTGCGCGTCCAGGCGAGCGGGTCGGGGGCGGCGAGGTGCCCGACGACGGCGGCGGTGTCGCGCACCGTGCGCGTGACGACCCCCTCGGTCGCGCCGCCCTCCCAGCCCTGCACGCGCTGGGGCAGCAGCCCGCGGCCGGGCTTGAGGCCGACGACGCCGCAGAACGCCGCGGGGATCCGCAGCGACCCGCCCCCGTCGCTCGCCAGGGCGGCGGGCACGATGCCGGCGGCGACGGCCGCGGCCGACCCGCCGCTCGACCCGCCGGGCGACCGGTCGAGGTCCCACGGGTTGTGGGTGGTGCCCGAGCGCGGGCTCTCGCACGACGTCGTCATGGCCAGCTCGGGGGTGGCCGCCCGACCGACCTGGACGAAGCCCGCGGCGAACGCGGCGGCGGGCAGCAGGTCGGTGGTCGTGGCCGGGGTCTCGTCGACGGCGAGGGAGCCGCGGGTCCAGGGCTGGCCGGCGACGGCGAACGTGTCCTTCACGGTGACCGGGACGCCGGCGAACGGGGGGAGCGGGGCGCCGGCGGCGCGCGCGCCGTCGACGGCATCGGCCGCCGCGAGGGTCGCGGCGTCGTCGCGCCACACGAGCGACCGCACGGCCGGGTCCACGGCGTCCGCGCGGGCGAGGGCGCGCTCGGCGACCGAGCGCGCGCTCTCCCGGCCGGAGCGGATCCGGTCGGCCGTGTCCATCACCGACATATGTGATGGAAGATTCGTGGTCACGGGGAGACGTTAAACCATGGCAGGGCGATCGACTCAAGCCCGGTGCCGTCAGCGTCCGCCAGATGAGACCAGCAGGGCGGGAGGGCGCCAGCGGTCGAGCGAGCCGTGCCCCACCTGATATATATCTGGATGAAATAGCGTCCCCGTCGCCGCGGGGTGCGCTGGCCACGACGGGCGAGGAGCGATGACGACCACAGGACCCGACGCCGGACCCGACGCCCCGGGCCTGCCCGCCGACCTCGTCGCCGAGGTGCGCGGGCTGTCCGGCCCCGCGCTGGCGGAGCGGCTGACCGACTGGATCGAGGAGGGCGTGCTCGCGCCCGGCACCCGGCTGCCCACGATCGAGGAGCTCGCCACCGCCGCGGGCCTCGGGCGCTCCACCGTGGCGGGCACCTGGTCCCTGCTCGTCGACCGCGGCCTCGTGCGCACGCGGCGCCGGGGCGGCACGTTCGTCGTGGGCCCGGTCGCGGCCCCGGGGTGGCCCCGGGCCGGGCGGGCGCCGGAGTTCGCCGGCTGGTCGTCGGTGGACCTCGCCTCCGCGCACCCGACCACCGATCGCCTACCCGACCTGCTCGAGGCGTTCGCGCACAGCCTGCGCGAGCCGCAGACGAACTCGCTGCGGCGGGAGGCGATCTCGCCCGCCCTGCTGGAGGCGGTGCGGGGGGACTGGCCGTTCGAGGCGGCCGAGTGGGTCACGGTGAGCGGCGCCGGCGAGGCCACGCTGCTCACCGCGGAGGCCGCCACGCCCCCCGGCGGGGCGATCGCGGTCCAGGAGCCGGCCGTGTCCGGGACGATCGGCAACCTCCGGTCGGTCGGGTTCGACGTCCTGGGGGTCGCGTCCGACGCGTCCGGCCCGCTGCCCGACGCGCTGGAACGGGCGCTGGTCGCGGGGGCGCGCACGGTCGTCTACCAGCCCGGGGGCGAGTTCTCCCTCGCCGGCGGCGTGACCCCGCGGCGGCTCGCGGAGCTGGCCGACGTGATCCGCACCCACGCCCCCGACGCCTGGGTGCTGGAGGAGGACGTGCTCGGCCCGCTGGCCCCGGTGCGCCCGCTCAGCCTCGGCGAGCTGCTGCCCGGCCGCGTGGTCCGCGTGACCTCCTTCTGCCGGGCGTTCGGCCTCGACCTGCGGACCACGGTGGTGGGCGGGGCCCGCGACGTCGTGCTCGGGGTCCGCCGCCTGCGCAGCCACGGCATCCTCGCGCAGAGCCGCATCCTGCAGAACGCGCTCGCGCACCTGCTGACCACCCCGAGCGTCGGGGAGCTGGTCGCGGACTCGGGCCGCTGGTACGCCGCGCGCGCCGCCGACCTGGCGGCCGCTCTGGGCCGTCACGACGTGCCGACCGCGGTGCCGCCGGGCGGCCTCGTCGTCTGGCTGCGCGCCGAGAACGAGGACGAGGCCCTCGCGGAGCTGGGCGCCCGCGGGATCGTCCTGACGCCGTCGTCGCGCACGTTCGTCGCCCCGCCCCGGCCCGCCTGGCTGCGCGTGGCCACGCCCCAGCTGCCGGCAGACCCCGAGCGGGTCGAGGAGCTGGCCGACGTGCTCGCGAGCGCCGCCCGGGGCGCGCTGCTCGCCGGCTGATCACGCCGGCGCGGCCCGGCACAGCACGGCACGGCACGGCACGGGCGGGGCGGTCCGGCGACGACGCTGGTCGTGGGCTCGGAGACCTTCCGTGATGTCTTGCTGCAAGATTGCAGCAACGGTACAGTCGCGGCGGGTCGCGACCCGCGCGCCCGGACGACGAAGGAGTCCTCCCATGCCTCGTGCTGCCCAGGCCCGCGCCGGTCGACGGCGCCCGACCCGTCGCGCGGCGGCATCGCTGACCGCCGTCGCGCTCACCGTCCCTGCGCTGTCCGCCGGACTCGGCGGGCTCGCCCTCACGTCGGCGCCCGCGGCGGGCGCGGCGGACCGCACCGCCACCCTCGTCGGGAGCCTCCAGACCGAGCTCGGCTGCGCCGAGGACTGGGACCCGACCTGCGCGGCGACGGCGCTCGCGCCGGCCGGCGACGGCACGTTCGGCGCCGACGTCGACCTGCCGGCGGGCACGTACGAGTACAAGGTCGCGCTCGACGGCGCCTGGGACGAGTCGTACGGCCGCGAGGGCACCGACGAGAATGCGCCCCTGGTGCTCGGCGGCGACGCGCGCGTGCGGGTCACCTACGACGACACGACGCACCGCGTCGCGCTCACGCCGCTCACGCTGGCGGGCGCCTACGACGACGCGGCGGACGCCGACCTGGTGGCGCCGCCGGTGCGCCAGCCGGGCTCGGACGAGCGGTTCTACTTCGTCATGACCGACCGGTTCGCGAACGGCGACACGTCGAACGACACCGGCGGGATCGACGGCGACCGGCTCGACCACGGCTTCGACCCGACCGACAAGGGCTTCTACCAGGGCGGGGACATCGCCGGACTGCGCGAGCGGCTCGACTACGTCGAGGGCCTGGGCACCACGGCCATCTGGCTCACGCCGTCGTTCCTCAACCGGCCGGTGCAGGGCACGGGCGACGACGCGAGCGCGGGCTACCACGGGTACTGGATCACGGACTTCACGCGGATCGACCCGCACCTGGGCACCAACGACGAGCTGCGCGCCCTGATCGACGAGGCCCACGCGAAGGGCATCAAGGTCTACTTCGACATCATCACCAACCACACGGCCGACGTGATCGACTACGCCGAGGGCGAGTACGGGTACGTCGACCAGGCCACGTCGCCGTACACCGACGCCGCAGGGAACGCCTTCGACCCGGCGGACGTCGCGGGCTCCGCGGACTTCCCGGAGCTGGACGCCGCGACGTCGTTCCCGTACACGCCGGTGGTCGCGGACGAGGACGCCGACGCCAAGGTCCCGGCCTGGCTCAACGACCCGACGCTCTACCACAACCGGGGCAACTCGACGTGGACGGGCGAGTCGGTCACGTACGGCGACTTCGACGGCCTCGACGACCTCATGACCGAGGACCCGCGCGTCGTGGACGGCTTCGTCGACGTCTACTCCGACTGGATCGACCTCGGCATCGACGGCTTCCGCATCGACACGGTCAAGCACGTGAACCCGGAGTTCTGGGAGACGTGGTCGGCCGAGGTCATGGACTACGCGCACGCGCAGGGCAAGGACGACTTCTTCATGTTCGGCGAGGTGTACGACGCCGACGCGGCCAAGACGTCGCCGTACGTGCGCGACACGGACATGAGCTCGGTGCTCGACTTCTCCTTCCAGGCGGCCGCGACCAGCTACGCGAGCGGCAACAGCGCCCGCGGCCTGGCGAGCCTGTTCGCGAGCGACGACCGGTACACGACCCCGACGAGGTCCGCCTCCGCCCTGCCCACCTTCCTCGGCAACCACGACATGGGCCGCGTCGGATACATGCTCGCGGGCACCGACGAGCCCTTGGCCCGCGACGAGCTGGCGCACGACCTCATGTACCTCACGCGGGGTCAGCCGGTCGTCTACTACGGCGACGAGCAGGGCTTCGCGGGCGCGGGCGGGGACAAGGACGCCCGCCAGACGCTGTTCGCCACGCAGGTCGACGAGTACGCCGACCAGCCGCTCGTCACCGGCGAGCCGGCGGGCAGCACCGACCGGTACGCCACCGACGCGCCCCTCTACTCGCGCATCGCCGACCTGGCCGCGCTGCGGGAGGCGCACCCGGCGCTCGCCACCGGCGCGCAGGTCGAGCGGTACGCCGAGAACGGGGCCGGGGTCTACGCGTTCAGCCGGATCGACCGCGAGGAGAAGGTCGAGCACCTGGTCGCGGTGAACAACGCGGCGCAGGCGAAGAGCGCCACCTTCACCACGCTCACGCCCGGGGCGTCGTACGACGTCCTGTACGGCGGCGGCGAGCCCGTCACCGCGGACGACGCCGGCGAGGTCACGGTGCAGGTGCCCGCCACGTCGGCGGTCGTGCTGCGCGCGGACCGCACGGTGGGCGCGGACTCGGACGGCACGCTCGAGGTCGCGGTCCCCGCGGCGGGCGCGGCGGTCTCGGGCACCGCGGCCGTGGCGGCCGACGTCGACGACGACGCCTGGGCGGAGACGTCCTTCGCGTGGCGCGAGGTCGGCACCGACGAGTGGCACGCGCTCGGCACGGCGGAGGACACGACGCCGCGCGTCTTCCAGGACACGAAGGGCCTGGCCGAGGGCACCCTCGTCGAGTACCGCGCCGTGACGCAGGACGCCGACGGCGACCGGACGGCCGCCTCGACGTTCGCCTCCGTCGGCGTCGACGTGTCCGGCGTGGTCGGCGACGAGGAGCCCGAACCCGAGATCGACCTGGTGACCGTGCCGGGCAGCCACAACAGCGAGATGGGCTGCGCCGGCGACTGGACGCCGGACTGCGAGGGCGCCCGCCTCACCGAGCGCCCGGACGGCGTGTGGGCCGGGACGTTCGACCTGCCGGCGGGGGACTACGAGTACAAGGTCGCCGTGAACGGCTCGTGGGACGTCAACTACGGCGCCGGGGGAGTGCGCGACGGCGGCAACGCGACGTACTCGCACGAGGGCGGCGAGGTCACGTTCTACTGGGACCCGGTGAGCCACGACTTCTCGTCCACCGCGCAGGGCCCGGTCGTCACGCTGGCGGGGTCGTTCCAGGACCAGGTGGGGTGCCCGGGATCGTGGGCGCCCGACTGCCTCGCGTCGTGGCTCAAGGACCCCGACGGCGACGGCACGTACACGTGGTCGACGGACGACCTCGCCGCCGGCGCCTACGAGGCCAAGGTGGCGCACGGCCTGAGCTGGGCCGAGAACTACGGCGTGGGCGGTAAGCCCGACGGCGCCAACTACTCCTTCAGCGTGGGCGAGGGCGAGACGGTGGCCTTCTCCTACGACCTCGCCACCCACGTGCTCGAGATCGGCGTGGAGAACCCGCCGCTGCCCGGCACGGGGCAGCAGGCCGCGCACTGGGTCCGCCAGGGCCTGGTGCTCGCGCCCGGCGACCTCGGCTCCGGCGACGACTGGACCCTGTGGACCGCGCCGGAGGGCGGCCTGGCCGTCGCCGACGGCCAGGTCCGCGGGCCGGACGGGGGAGACCTCCCGGAGGGGGCCGCGTCCTACGACCTGGCACCCGCGGGGGACGTGCCCGACGACGTCGCGCGCGACTTCCCGGCGCTTGCCGGCCACACGGCGCTGGCCCCGGTGGGCGACGACGGGAAGCCGCTGGGCCGCGCGGCCGTCGAGAAGCTCCTGACGGGTCAGCTCCTGGTGACCCGGGCGTCGGGCGAGGGTCTGTCGGCGGCGACCGGCGTGCAGGTGCCCGGCGTCCTCGACGACCTGTACAGCGAGCAGGCATCGAAGCGTACGTTCGGCGTTCAGCGGCACCCGAGCGGCAGGTGGGCGTCGTTCGCCCTGTGGGCGCCGACCGCGCGGGACGTGGACCTGCTGGTGTGGCCCGCGGGCCGTGACCTGGGCGAGGACCCCGAGCGGTTCGACGCCGTCCGCGAGCGCGACGGCTCGTGGACCCTCGACGGCAAGCGGGCGGCGAAGAAGCTCGCGTGGGACGGCGCCCGCTACCGGTACGCGGTGACGGTCTACGTGCCGGGCACCGGGAAGGTCGAGACGAACGTCGTCACCGACCCGTACTCCGTGGGCCTCACCCTCGACTCGACGCACTCCGTGGTCGTGGGGCTGGACGACAAGCGCTGGCAGCCGAAGGTCTGGCGCACCACCCGCCAGCCGGTCGTGGAGCGGGCCGTGGACCAGACGATCTACGAGCTGCACGTGCGTGACTTCTCCGTCTCCGACGAGACGGTGCCGGCGAAGGAGCGCGGCACGTACCTCGCGTTCGCGCAGCGGCGCTCGGACGGCATGACGCACCTGCGCGAGCTGGCCGACGCCGGCATGACGACGGTGCACCTGCTGCCGACGTTCGACATCGCGACGATCCCCGAGGACCGCGCGGACCAGGCGACCACGGGCGACCTGTCCGGGTTCGCTCCCGACGGCGAGGAGCAGCAGGCGGCGGTGGCCGACACCGCCGCGAGCGACGGCTTCAACTGGGGCTACGACCCGTTCCACTTCTCGGTCCCCGAGGGCTCGTACGCCGTCGACGCCGAGGGGGGCGCGCGCGTGGCCGAGTTCCGCACGATGGTGGGCTCGCTGCACGACGCGGGCCTGCAGGTGGTGCTCGACCAGGTGTTCAACCACACCGCGGCGAGCGGGCAGGACGCGAAGAGCGTGCTCGACCGGGTCGTCCCGGGCTACTACCAGCGGCTGAACCCGACCACGGGGGCGGTCGAGACCAGCACCTGCTGCCAGAACGTGGCCACCGAGCACGCGATGGCGGGCAAGCTCATGGTCGACTCGGTGGTCACGTGGGCCCGCGACTACAAGGTGGACGGCTTCCGTTTCGACCTCATGGGCCACCACTCGAGGGACAACATGCTCGCCGTGCGCGAGGCCCTCGACGCCCTCACGCCGCGCAAGGACGGCGTCGACGGGTCCGCCGTCTACCTGTACGGCGAGGGCTGGAACTTCGGCGAGGTCGCGGACAACGCCCTGTTCACGCAGGCCACGCAAGGGCAGCTCGGCGGCACCGGCATCGGCACGTTCAGCGACCGGCTGCGCGACGCCGTGCACGGCGGGTCGCCGGTGGACGCCGCGTCGCGGTTCACGCAGGGCTTCGGCACGGGGCTGTTCACCGACCCGAACGGACGCGAGGCCAGCGAGGGGGACGCCGGCAGCGTCAACGACGGCTCCGCCGACGAGCGCGCGGACCTCGGCCACCAGAGCGACCTGGTGCGCCTCGGCCTCGCGGGCAACCTGCGGGACTTCGCGTTCCGGGCCTCGGACGACGGCGCCGGCGAGACGACGCGGGGCGAGGAGCTCGACTACCGCGGCGCGCCCGCGGGGTACGCGGACTCGCCGGAGGAGGTCGTCACGTACGTCGACGCGCACGACAACGAGACCCTGTTCGACCTGCTGACGCTGAAGCTGCCGCAGGACACCGCGATGGCGGACCGGGTCCGGATGAACACCGTGTCGCTCGCGACGACGGCGCTCGCCCAGACCCCGTCGTTCTGGCACGCGGGCACGGACCTGCTGCGTTCGAAGTCGCTGGACCGCAACTCCTACGACTCGGGCGACTGGTTCAACGCGATCGACTGGTCGGGGCGGGACAACGGCTTCGGCCGCGGCCTGCCTCCGGCGGCGGACAACGCCGACGCGTGGCCGGTGATGGCGCCGCTCCTGGCGGACCCGTCGCTCAAGCCCGCGCCGTCGGACATCGCGGCGGCCTCGGGGGCGGCGCGCGAGCTGCTCGAGCTGCGCTCGTCGACCCGGCTCCTCCGGCTCGGCAGCGCCGCGGCGATCGAGCAGAAGGTGTCGTTCCCGGGCGCGGGTCCGGACGCGACGCCCGGCGTCGTCGCGATGGCGGTGGACGACACCGTGGGTCGGGACGCGGACCGTCGCCTCGACGGTCTGCTGACGGTGTTCAACGCGTCGCCGGAGCCCGTGACGCTCGAGCTGTCCGAGCTGCGCGGCCGGGACTTCCGGCTCTCGGGCGTGCAGCGCTCGGGGAGCGACGCCGTCGTCAAGCGCACCCGGTGGGACGCGCGCACGGGCACGGTCACCGTGCCCGCCCGGACCGTGGCGGTGCTGGAGGACCCGCAGCGCTGACCGACGCACGCCCTCGCCGTCATATTCGTCGTTGTGTTCGACGTACGAACTGACCGCCGAGGGTCCGCCATCTCGAGGGCCACGGGACGGAACGCCGTCCCGTGGCCCTCGTCGCGCTGTCAGGGCTCGGGCGGCGGGCCGTGACGCGATCGTTATCGCTTTCCACCCGCCGAGGCTTTGACTTCGGAACTCGAACGCAGCAGTCTGTACCGCGGACCGGCTCGGCCGTCCGGGGGAGACCTCGGCGTCCGGGCGCCGGCGGCGACGGTCGCTGCCGGGGGACACTCGACGACGAGAAGGAGCGCGAGGATGCGACTCGCCAAGACGATGGGCGCGGTGGCCGCCGGTGCGGCGCTGACGCTGGGACTCGCCGCGTGCGGCGGCTCCGGGGCCGGCGGCGGCGGCGGTGCGGACGGCGCCGCGGGGAACGGCGACGACGACGTGAAGATCGGCGTCGCGATGCCGACGCAGACCTACGAGCGCTGGATCCAGGACGGCAACAACGTCAAGAAGGGCCTGGAGGACCTCGGCTACTCCGTGGACCTGCAGTTCGCCAACGACGACATCCCGACCCAGACGCAGCAGATCGACTCGATGATCACCGAGGGCGTCGACGTCCTCGTCATCGCCTCGATCGACGGCACCGCGCTGACCAGCCAGCTCGACGCGGCCGCCGCGGCGAACATCCCGGTCATCGCGTACGACCGCCTGATCCGCGACAGCGAGAACGTCGACTTCTACACGACGTTCGACAACGAGGCGGTCGGCGTGGCGCAGGCCAACGCCCTGCTGCGCGGCCTGGGCTACCTCGACGCCGACGGCAAGGAGACCGGCGAGAAGGGCCCGTACAACATCGAGCTCTTCGCCGGCTCGCCGGACGACAACAACGCCGGGTTCTTCTTCGACGGCGCGATGTCGGTGCTGCAGCCGCTCATCGACGACGGCACGATCGTCGTCCCGTCCGGCCAGACCGACTTCGGCCAGGTCACGACGCAGCGCTGGGAGCTGGAGACGGCCCAGAAGCGCATGGAGGACCTGCTCACCTCGACGTACCAGGGCGGCGAGAAGCTGGACGGCGTGCTCGCGCCGGCCGACGTGCTCTCCCGCGGCATCATCAACGCGCTCCAGAGCGCGGGCATGGGGCCGACCCTCGAGGAGGGCCTGCCGGTCGTCACCGGCCAGGACGCCGAGATCGCCAACATCAAGCTCATCGACGACGGCGTCCAGTCCTCGACGATCTTCAAGGACACGCGCCTCCTCGCCGAGCAGGCGGTCAAGGCCACCGAGTCCTTCGTGAAGGGCGAGGAGCCCGAGGCGAACGACACCGAGACGTACGACAACGGCGTCAAGGTCGTGCCGTCGTACCTGCTCGAGGTCCAGACGGTGTTCAAGGACGACATCCAGCCCGTGCTGATCGACGCCGGCTACTACACCGCCGACGAGGTCAAGGCCGGTCAGGCGGACGACTGATCCGCAGGTCATGACCCGCACGGGCGGGCCCGCCCGTCGCCGCTCCCGCTCCGGGACGGACGACGGGTGGGCCCGCCCCCGGGGCCGCCGCGGACCTGTCCGGCGGCGGCGCACCCCACCGAAGGAGGGACGAGAGCGCAGATGAGCACGATCCTGGAGATGCGCTCCATCACCAAGGAGTTCCCCGGCGTCAAGGCGCTGTCGGACGTCACGCTGACGGTCGAGCAGGGCGAGATCCACGCCATCTGCGGCGAGAACGGCGCCGGGAAGTCCACGCTCATGAAGGTGCTGTCGGGCGTCTACCCGCACGGCACCTACGACGGCGAGATCGTCCTGGACGGGACGCCCGCGGAGTTCGGGTCGATCAACGACTCCGAGGACCGCGGCATCGTCATCATCCACCAGGAGCTCGCCCTGGTCCCGTACCTGTCCGTCGCCGAGAACATCTTCCTCGGCAACGAGACCCGGGGCCGGTTCGGGATGATCGACTGGAACGCGGCGAACCGGAAGGCCCACGCCCTGCTCGAGCGGGTGGGCCTCGACGAGAACCCGACGACGCCCGTCAGCCAGCTCGGCGTCGGCAAGCAGCAGCTCATCGAGATCGCCAAGGCGCTCTCCAAGGAGGTCAAGCTGCTGATCCTCGACGAGCCGACCGCTGCGCTCAACGACGACGACTCCGAGCACCTGCTCGAGCTGCTGCGCCAGCTCAAGGCGCACGGCATCACGTCGATCATCATCTCCCACAAGCTCAACGAGATCGAGGAGATCGCCGACCGCACGACGATCATCCGCGACGGCCGGACCATCGAGACCCTCGACATGTCCGAGCCGGGCTCCACCCAGGACCGCATCATCCGCGGCATGGTGGGCCGAGACCTCGAGCACCGTTACCCCGAGCGGGCGTCCGTCGTCGGCGACGAGGTGCTCCGTGTGGAGCACTGGAACGTCGACCACCCCACGCAGATCGGTCGGCAGATCATCGTCGACGCGTCGTTCAACGTGCACGCCGGCGAGGTCGTCGGGATCGCCGGCCTCATGGGTGCCGGGCGCACCGAGCTCGCGATGAGCATCTTCGGCCGCACCTACGGGCGCAACATCCGCGGCGAGATCTTCAAGGACGGCAAGCCGATCCAGGTCCGCAACGTGTCCGAGGCGATCGGGCACAACCTCGCGTACGCGACCGAGGACCGCAAGCACTACGGCCTGAACCTCATCGACGACATCCGGCACAACATCTCCGCGGCGGGCCTGCCCAAGCTCGCCCCGCGTGGTTGGGTCAACGGCAACGAGGAGCTCCGGGTCGCCGAGGACTACCGCGGCTCCCTCAACATCAAGACGCCCAACGTCCTGGTCGACGTCGGCAAGCTCTCCGGCGGCAACCAGCAGAAGGTCGTGCTGTCCAAGTGGCTGTACACCGACCCCGACGTGCTCATCCTCGACGAGCCCACCCGAGGGATCGACGTCGGCGCCAAGTTCGAGATCTACACGATCATCAACAAGATGGTCGCGGCGGGGAAGGCGGTCGTCGTCATCTCCTCCGAGCTCCCCGAGCTGCTCGGCATCTGCGACCGTGTGTACACCCTCGCCTTCGGTCGGATCACCGGTGAGCTCCCCGTCGCCGAGGCGACGCAGGAGCGCCTCATGGAGCTCATGACGATCGAGCGCGACCAGCCCCTGCCCACGAAGGAAACCGCCTCATGAACGCCATCGACTCGGTCCGGGACATCCTGACCCGGAACATGCGCCAGAGCGGCATCGTCATCGCCTTCCTGGCGATCGTCGTGCTCTTCGCCGCCCTGAACCCGAACTTCCTCTCGCCTACGAACCTGACGAACATCGTCCTGCAGTACTCGTACATCCTGATCCTCGCGATCGGGATGGTGATGATCATCGTGGCGGGGCAGATCGACCTGTCCGTCGGCTCGGTGGTGGCCCTCACCGGGGCCGTCAGCGCCGTCGTCGTCGTGCGGCAGGGCCTGCCCTGGTACGTCGGCGTGCTGGCCGCCCTCCTCGTCGGCCTCCTCGTCGGCATCTGGCAGGGCTTCTGGGTGGCGTACGTCGGGATCCCCGGCTTCATCGTGACCCTGGCCGGCATGCTCCTGTTCCGCGGCCTGACGTTCCTCGTGCTGGACAACAAGTCGCTGTCGCCGTTCGGCGGCACCTACTACGACATCGCCAACGGGTTCCTCAACGGCCTGCTCGGCGGCAACGGGTTCGACGTCTTCACGCTCGTCATCTTCGGCATCGCCGTGGTCGGGTTCGGCGTCAGCCAGTGGCGCACCCGCCAGGGCAAGATCGCCTACCAGCAGACGGTCGAGTCGATGCCGCTGTTCGTGGTCAAGCTCGTGGCGGTGGCGGCCGTGGTGATGTGGTTCGGCTACCAGCTGTCGATCTCGCGCGGCCTGCCGATCGTGCTCATCATCCTCGCGGTGCTGATCATCGCCTACACGCTCGTCACGCAGAAGTCGGTCTTCGGCCGGCACGTCTACGCCGTGGGCGGCAACCGGCACGCGGCCGAGCTGTCCGGCGTCAAGGTCCGGAAGGTCAACTTCTGGATCTTCGTGAACATGGGCGTCCTGGCCTCGGTGGCCGGCGTGGTCTACTCCTCGCGCATGAACGGCGCCCAGCCGGGCGCGGGCAACATGTTCGAGCTCGACGCGATCGCCGCGTGCTTCATCGGTGGCGCGTCGACTACCGGCGGCGTCGGCCGCGTGGGCGGCGCCATGATCGGTGGTCTGATCATGGCCGTCATGTCCAACGGCATGCAGCTGATGGGCGTGCCGCAGTCGATGCAGCAGGTCGTCAAGGGCCTGGTGCTGCTGCTCGCGGTCGCGTTCGACATCTACAACAAGCGTCGCGCCTCGGTGCTGCGCTGACCTGGGGGTCCGGCCGGGGCCGGACCATCCCGCCTCGACGCGCGGGGCGGCGGACGACCGCCGCCCCGCGCGTCGTCGCACCATAGAATCCCCGGCGTGAGAGGACGGCTGCCGATGGTGGGATCGCAGTCGTCGCTGCGCGAGGCGAACCGCGCGCGCGTCGTCGACGCGGTGAAACGGCACGGGGGGCTGACGCAGGTCGAGCTCACCGGGGCCACCGGGCTCTCGCCCGCCACGGTGTCGACCATCGTCAAGGAGCTCGTCGCCGCCGAGCTGGTCGAGGTGCGCAACACGATCCGCTCGGGCCGGCGCGCGCAGCTCGTCACCCTCGCCCACCGCGTGGGGCTCGTCGCGGGCGTGCTGGTGGGCACGCGGCACCTCACGGTGGCGATCGCGGACGTGTCGCACGAGATCCTCGCCGAGCAGGTGCTGCCGCTGCCGGCGGAGCACCGCGCCGACACGAGCCTCGACCGCGCGGCCCTGCTCGTCGTCGACCTGCTGGAGCGCGTCGGGTCGGAGCTCGACGAGGTGCTCGGCATCGGCCTCGGGCTGCCGGCGCCGGTCGACGCCGCCAGCGGCCAGGTCACCGTGCGGGGCATCCTGCGCGGCTGGGACGGCGTGCCCGTCGCGCAGGTGCTGTCCAAGCGGCTGGCCCGGCCGGTGTTCGTGGACAACGACGCGAACCTGGGGGCGCTGGCGGAGAGCACGGTCGGCGCCGCCCGCGAGGTGCACGACGCGCTGTACGTCCGTGCCGGGCACGGCGTCGGGGCGGGCATCGTGCTGGCGGGCCGCGTGCACCGCGGGGTCGCGGGCACGGCGGGCGAGATCGGCCACGTCCAGGTGGACCCCGCCGGCAACATCTGCTCGTGCGGCAGCCGTGGCTGCCTCGACACGGTCGTCGGCGACCGGGCGCTGCTCGAGCCGCTGCGCAGCAGCCACGGGAACCTCACCCTCGCCGACGTCGTGCGGCTGACGAACGAGGACGACCCGGGCTGTCGGGAGATCGTCGCCGACGCCGGTACGGTGGTCGGCGGCGTCGTGGCCGGGCTGGCGACGTCGCTCAACCCGGAGCTCGTCGTCGTCGGGGGAGCGCTGGCCGCCACGGGCGAGGTCTTCCTCGGGCCGCTGCGCGAGGCGCTGCGCCGCCGGACCCTGCTGCAGCAGGTCACGCCTCTCGAGGTGGTGCCCGCGGCGCTGGGGACGCGCGCCGAGCTGGAGGGAGCCCTCGCGCTCGCGCTGCAGCACACCGACCTGCTGGAGCAGCCCGACGACGGGCCGCACGGCGCGGTCGCCGTCGGCCAGGTCCGCACAGGAAAGGGGAACCGGTGAGGGGACGCACGCCGCTGCTCGCGCTGCGGCAGGTCAGCAGGTACTTCGGTGCCGTCGAGGCCCTCGTCGACGTGGACCTCGAGGTGCACGCGCACGAGGTGGTCGCCCTGGTCGGGGACAACGGGGCGGGCAAGTCGACGCTCGCCCAGATCGTGGCGGGCGTGCTGAGCCCGAGCTCGGGGCAGCTGGAGATCGACGGCGAGCCCGTGTCGATCCCGTCGCCCTCGGCGGCGAACCAGCTCGGCGTGGCGAGCGTCTTCCAGGACCTCGCCGTGTGCGAGAACCTCGACGTCACCGCCAACGTCTTCCTCGGGCAGGAGCTGCGCGGGCGCGCGGGCCTGCTGCGCGACGGCGAGATGGAGACCGAGACCCGCGCGCTCCTCCAGCACCTCACCATCCGGATCCCGTCGGTGCGCACCCCGCTGCGGCACCTGTCCGCCGGTCAGCGCCAGGCGGTCGCCATCGCGCGCACCCTCATCGGGCAGCCGCGCATCGTGGTGCTCGACGAGCCGACGGCGGCGCTCTCGGTGGCACAGACCGCCGAGGTGCTCACGCACATCCAGCGCCTGCGCGAGCTGGGCCTCGGCGTCATCCTCATCAGCCACAACCTCAACGACGTGCGCGCGGTCTCCGACCGCATCGAGGTGCTGCGGCACGGCCGCAACAACGGGTCGTTCCCGGCGACGGCCGCGCACGAGGAGATCCTCGCCGCGATCACCGGCGCGACCTGAGCGCCGCGGGCCCGGGGCCCGCGGCGCTCAGGCGCACGTGCTCAGCCGCTCAGGACGCCGAGCAGCTGACCTTGGGCCAGGCCCAGTCCCCGCCGTGCATCACGGTGAAGCCGAACGACGTGGACTGGCCGGCGGCCAGCGTCCCGTTGCCGGCCGGGCGCATCGTCATGACCTTGCCCGACGAGTCCCACGTGGGCGTGCCGTTCCAGGTGGCGCTGATCCGCTGGCTGGAGCTGACGGTCACGGTCGAGGTCCACGAGGTGATGTTCCGGTCGGCCCGGACGGTCACGGTCCCGTTGAAGCGGTCGCCCCACTTCTGGCCCTCGGAGTAGGTGGCGGTGCACCCGCTGCCGCCGGTGGGCGGCGGCGTGGTCTCGCCCGGGTCGGGGTCGCCGCCACCGGGCACACCCTGGCCGTCGTTGAGGACGTTCAGGACAGAGGTGTAGGCGGCCTTCTTCTGGCCGTTGCCGTCGAAGAGCAGCGGGGTGCCGCTCGCCCGCCACGAGTCGGAGTCGCGCACGCCCCACACGGTGATGCCGGTGCAGCGCGAGACGGCGAGGCACGCCTGCGTGACGCCCTGGTACTGCTCGGCTTGCGAGCTGCCCGAGCCCTCGATGTCCAGCTCGGTGATCTGCACGTCCACGCCGAGGTCGGCGAAGTGCTGGAGCGTCTCGTGGTAGTTGTTCGGCACCGGGTTGCCGCTGTTGAAGTGGGCCTGGAAGCCGACGCAGTCGATCGGCACGCCGCGGGCCTTGAAGTCCTTGACCATGGTGTAGACGCCCTGCGTCTTGGCGTGGGACCAGTTGTCGGTGTTGTAGTCGTTGTAGCAGAGCTTCGCGTTCGGGTCGGCGGCCCGGGCGGCACGGAAGGCGGCCTCGATCCAGTCGTTGCCGGTGCGCTGGAGGTTGGAGTCCCGGCGGGCGCCGGAGGAGCCGTCCGCGTACGCCTCGTTGACGACGTCCCAGGCGTAGACCTTGCCCTTGTAGTGCGTCGCGACCTGGGTGACGTGGTTGAGCATCGCCTGGCGCAGCTGCGAGCCGCTCATGTTCTGCATCCAGCCCGGCTGCTGGGAGTGCCACGCCAGCGCGTGGCCGCGCACCCGCTTGCCGTGGCTGGTGGCCCAGTCGAGGATCCGGTCGCCGGAGGAGAAGCTGAACTGCCCCTGCTGCGGCTCGGTGGCGTCCATCTTCATCTCGTTCTCGGCCGTGATCATGCCGAACTCGCGGTCGGCGATCGTCGTGTACTGCGAGTCGCCCAGCTTGCCGGCGGCGATCGCGGTGCCGAAGTACCGGCCCTGCTCGGAGGCCGCCGCGTGGAGCGTGCTCCCGGCAGCCTGTGCGCTCAGTGCCGTGGCGGCGAGGATGCCGATCCCGGCCACCGCCGCTCCCACGGACGCGCGCCATCTCTTCGTCGTGCGCTTCATCGATCCCATCCTTCGTTCTCGAGCCTGCTCATCCTTGAGTGGTGCTCGGCCACGAGGCCTCGTCATCGAGCGGTCGGGGTCGCCGACGTCCCGAGAGTAGGTAGAAAACGTTTTCGAAACAAGCCCCGGGCATGGATCTTCCTCAGGGTCGCCGGGGCGCGGGGCCTGGTCGGAGGGGTGGACGACGGCCGGGGGTCAGCGGGCGGAGCGCTCGCCGAGGCCGAAGCGGTCGTGCGGGTCGATGTGCGCGAGGACCTTGTCGAGCGCGCCGGCGAGGGTGCGGACCTCGTCCGGGTCGAGGTCGTCGAAGACGTCCTGCAGCACCGTGCGTGCGTGGCCGGGGGCGCTCGCGACGACCTTGCGCCAGCCCTCGTCGGTGAGGTGGGCGATGGTCGCGCGGCGGTCGTCCGGGGCGGTGCAGCGCTCGACGTAGCCGCGCGCCTCGAGCCGGCGCGCCACGTGCGAGAGGCGGGGGAGCGTGGCGCTGGTGAGGCGGGCGAGCTCGGTCATGCGCAGGGCACGCTCGGGCGCCTCGGAGAGCATCGCCAGCACCATGTACTCGAAGTGGGTGAGGTCGGCGTCGCGGCGCAGCTGCTGGTCGAGCGTGGCGGGCAGCAGCTCGATCACCGCCTGGAGCCGGAGCCACGTGCGCATCTGCTCGGCGTCGAGCCAGCGCGGCTCGTCGTCGGCCGCCGTCGTGCGCCGGGTCGTCGTCACGTGATCGCCCTCCTGGTCCGTCACCCTCGATCGAAGGTTGACGCTACAACTATAGCGGTCTATGTTGGTTGTAGCGTCAACCAAATGGTCGACGACGGATCCTCAGGAGGAACCATGACCACCATCAGCATCCTCGGCACCGGGAACATGGGCTCCGCGATCGCGGGCCTGGCGCTCGCCGGCGGGAACGACGTGCAGGTCGTCGCCCGCGACGTCGCCAAGGCCGCGGCCGTGGACCCCGCCGTCACCGCGGCCGCGTTCGGCGAGCCGCTCACGGGCGAGATCGTCGTCCTGGCCCTGCCGTACCCGGCGCTGGACGACGTCGTCGCGACCTACGGCGACCAGCTCGCCGGCCGCACCGTCGTCGACCTCACCAACCCGCTCGACTTCGCCACCTTCGACGCGCTCGTCGTGCCGGCGGACTCCTCCGCCGCGGCCGGGTTGTCGGAGAAGCTCCCCGGCGCTTCCGTGCTCAAGGCGTTCAACACGAACTTCGCCGCGACGCTCGTGAGCGGCACCGTCGGCGACGTGCCGACGACCGTCCTCGTCGCGGGCGACGACGCCACGGCCAAGTCCGCGTTCGCGGCCGCGTTCGACGGGTCCGCCGTCCGTGTCGTCGACGCCGGGTCGCTGAAGCGCGCCCGCGAGCTCGAGGCCCTCGGGTTCCTGCAGCTCACCCTCGCCGCGGGGGAGAAGACGCAGTGGACCACCGGGTTCGCGCTGCTCTGACCCTCGTCCACCCCAGCACCAGGAGCCGATCATGACCCGCCACCCCGACCTCCTCGCCGCCGAGACCGCGATGGGCGCCGTCACCCTGCACGTGGGCGACCTCGGCGCGATGAGCGCCTACTACCGCGAGGCGATCGCGCTCGAGGAGATCCCGGCCCTCGGCGCCCCGGACCGGGTGGTGCTGGGGCGCGGCGGGGTGCCCGTCGTCGCGCTGCAGCACACGCCGGGGCTGCCGGCGACGTCGCGGAACCAGGCCGGGCTGTTCCACACGGCCGTGCTTTTCGACACCGAGGAGGCGCTCGCCTCCGCCGTCGCGCACGCCGCGCAGCACCCGCTGTCGCGGTTCGCGGGGAACTCCGACCACTGGGTGTCGCGGGCGTTCTACTTCACGGACCCCGAGGACAACGGCATCGAGCTCTACTGGGACCGGCCGCGCGAGGTCTGGCAGCACGACGGCGGCGGGCGCGTGGCGATGGGCTCCGACTGGTTCGACCCGCAGGTCTTCCTCCAGCGGCACCTCACCGAGGACGCCC
Organism: Isoptericola sp. NPDC056573; assembly: GCF_042793335.1. Lineage (NCBI taxonomy): Bacteria > Bacillati > Actinomycetota > Actinomycetes > Micrococcales > Promicromonosporaceae > Isoptericola > Isoptericola sp. NPDC056573. The sequence goes on along the minus strand of NZ_JBHTUY010000018.1, from coordinate 24,984 downwards.
TGGCGGGCGCCGCGGGGCAGGCCGCGCAGGTCGGGCACGTCCACCTCCAGGTCGGCGACATCCCCACGGCGCAGCGGTTCTACGTCGACACCCTCGGCTTCGAGATCATGGCGACGTTCCACGGCGCCCTGTTCGTCGCGGCCGGCGGGTACCACCACCACATGGCGATGAACACCTGGAACAGCGCGGGCGCCGGCCCGCGTGCCGCGACGCTCGGCCTCGGGCAGGTGGCGCTCACGCTGCCCACGCGCGACGAGGTCGGCGCGCTCGCCGACCGGCTGAAGCACGCCGGCGTGGCGACGCGCGACGACGGCCGGACCCTCCGGTTCGACGACCCGTGGAACACGCTGGTCGAGGTGTCGGTCGCCTGACCCCGTCCCGCCGGCGGCGAGCCGTCAGCGGAAGACGACCGTGCGGTGGCCGTCGAGCAGCACGCGGTGCTCGGCGTGCCACCGCACGGCGCGTGCGAGCGTGCGGCGCTCGACGTCCTCGCCGATCGCGACGAGGTCCGCGACCGCGCGCGAGTGGTCCACGCGCTCGACGTCCTGCTCGATGATCGGGCCCTCGTCGAGGTCGCCCGTGACGTAGTGCGACGTCGCGCCGATGAGCTTGACGCCGCGGTCGTGCGCCTGCGCGTAGGGGCGCGCGCCCTTGAAGCTCGGCAGGAACGAGTGGTGGATGTTGATGACCTGGCCCGCGAGGTCGCGGCACAGCTCGTCCGACAGGATCTGCATGTACCGCGCGAGGACGACCAGCTCGACGTCGAGCTCGGCGACCAGCTCCCGCAGGCGGTCCTCCGCCTGCGCCTTCGTGTCCTTCGTGACCGGCACGTGGTGGAACGGCTTGCCGTAGAACGCGGCCATGTCCTCGAGGTCCGGGTGGTTGCCGACGACGCCGACGACCTCGACCGGCATGCCCTGGTACCGCTCGCGGTACAGCAGGTCCACCAGGCAGTGCGGCGCCTTGCTGACCAGCACCAGCGTGCGCAGGCGGCGGCCGACGACGTCGAGCTGCCAGGTCATGCCGAACCGTTCCGCCACCGGCGAGAGCGCGGCGGTCAGGGCCTCGCGTCCCGCCTCGGCGTCGACCTGCACCTCCACCTGCACGCGCATGAAGAACAGGCCCGACGCCGGGTCCCCGAACTGCTGCGACTCGGTGATGTTGCCGCCGTGCTCGGCGAGCACGCCCGCCACGGCGTGCACGATCCCGGGGCGGTCGGGGCAGGAGAGGGTCAGCACCCATTCGGTCGTCACCCGCCCATTGTCACCGAACCTTCTCGACGTGCGCCGATTCGTCCGCCGGTCCTGAGGAGCTTCGCGGCATGCGGCCCGTCAGGTCCTGCCCGTCAGGTCGCTGTCCTGGGGCGCGACCAGGCTGCCCACCCACGCTGCCGCCCACGTCACCGCGACGGCACCGAGAGCCGCAAGCGAGATCCACACGGGCGTGTAGGTCGTGAGGGAGATGCTCGTGCCTCCGAGTGACGCGGCCAGGCCGCAGAGGTAGCCGAGCGGCACGACGGCGAGCACCGGGATGAGAACCGACCAACGGCCGACGCTCAAGGCGTCCGCGGGCAGCAGCCCGAGCCGCGCCAGTCGCCCGCGGTCAGCGAATGCGCTCCGTGACCGCTCGATGAGTTCGCGGACGACCGCCGTCCCGAGAATCAGCAATGCGGAGAGTCCCCCCGAGATCACCCAGCCGGTCGCAGGGTTCCACGTGGTCAGGTCTCCGGAGACCTGTGCGGGGTTGAAGGCAGCCAGACCCTTCCCTGCCCGGTAGACGGCGGTCATGGGAGCATGGCCGTCCGTCAGGACGAGGACGTCACCGCTCCCTACGTCGGGTGGCGGCGCGGTGGTGAAGCTGACCTCGAGCATCATCTGGTCGAGGATCTGAGCCGCGCCGTCGGCGAGCCCGCCATCCGGTGAGCAAGGGTCGCCTCCCAGCTGTGCGGCCACCGGACGGAGGCTGGCGCACGAGTCGGCGTACGCGACCTGCCCGTACTGGCCGCCCTGGCGAAGGGGCAGCACGACCAGCCCGGCGAACAACTCGTCCAGGTTGCGCACGAGGCGCTGAGTGTCTCCCGGCCGGGGGTCGACCCAGTTGGCGACGACGACGAGCGGTGAGTCGTCGTGACTTCGGGCACGTTCACCGGCCCACGCGGCACCGACGCTCAGCGCGACAGACCCGAGCAGCACCATGACCGACAACAGGCTGGCGGTGGCTGACAACGTACGGGGGCGGATCCCCACCCGTGCGGTGGCGACCCACACGGACGGACGCGGGGTGCGCTTCCGCCAGGCCTTCGAGAGCAACGAAGCCAGCAGCGGTGCCGCCAGTGGGATGCCGAGTGCGGCCGACAGCACGCCTGCCCCGTAGAGGGTTGCTCCGTCTGCTCCGAACGCGAGTGAGCCGCACATGAGCACCACGCCGGCGAGAGCGGGGACGATGCGCCATGCGGAGGTCTTCTCGGCGCGCTCCGCGCGCAACGACGCGGTGAGGGGCACCGTGACGGACAGGACCGCGATCACTGCGAGGGAACCCAGGACCACGGTGGCGACGACGCCTCCCGGCAGCGCAAGAGCACACTGCACGAAGACGGTGTCGGTGAACGGGAGGTGGTTGATGCGGGCGCCTGCCAGCAGGTACAGCGCCGCCGCCGGTATGCACCCGAGCAGGGCCAGTGCGAGGGTCTCGATCATCAAGACCTGCCGCACGCGTGAGTCGCGCACGCCTAGTCGGAGCAGCGTCTCCGACCTGCGGGTGCGTGCCTCAGAACGGGCGCGGCAGGAGAAGAGCAGCAGGAGGAAGGCAGGCAGCACGAGCGCGAGGAGGACGAAGAACTGCATCTGGCTCGGGGACGGAAGAGGAGCTCCGGGTGAGAGAGGGTCTTCGAGAGGCAGCCCCTGGTCCCTCAGATGCTGGGCCTCGGCCATGGTCGAGAAGCGGGCGACCGCCACAGCTCGGTCGGTGAGGGTGCGGTCCTCGACGGGACGCACCCACGCCATCGGCTCGTCCAGCGTGGCCAGACCTTGCTCGCCGATCGCCCCTCCCGGCCCGGAGCCCGCGTCCGAGGGCTCAAACCCCAGCTCCTCGGCCGTGACACCCAGGGCAAGCAGTCCAGGGGACAGGACTGCTTCTCCTGGTCCGGGCATCCGGCTGATCCCCGGCGGGAGACTCTGTGCGGGCACGTCGTCCACGAGCGGTTCGATCCACCGGACCGTGATCGACCGGGCGTCGATCTCGAAGCCACGGAGCTCCACTCGCACCGTCCCGTCGCTGGCGCTGACCGCCGGGATCGGGGCACGGGCTGCCATCCGGAGCTCCGCGGTCTGGGCGGCTCCGATCAACGCCAGACCGAGGCAGGCGGCGAGGACCGCCAGCGCGGACGCCGCAGCGACGCACACGCACCGCCACCGCGCCGACCGCGCGAACGCCAGGTGCAGAGCAAGGGTGAGCGAAGTCCTCATCATCGCGGCCGGTGTGCGACGTGGGACCGCAGGGCCACCTCTCGGCCGCACCGATCTGCGACGTACCGGTCGTGCGTGGCCAGGAGGACCGTGAGGTCTCGCGTCCGAGCCGCCGCGAGGATCACGTCCATCACCTGGCGGACGTTGTCCGCATCGAGCGACGCGGTGGGCTCGTCCGCGACCAGCAACCGTGTCGTCTCCGGGGCCAGGGCGCGCGCGATGGACGCCCGCTGGGCTTCACCTACCGACAGTGCCGTCGGGCGCAGGCTCCCGGCGCCGGAGAGCCCGACCGTGTCGAGCGCCTCCTCGGCGCGTTCCAAGGCTCGGCGTCGACGCATCCCCGAGAAGATCAGCCCGACCGCGACGTTCTCGGCCACGGTGAGTTCCGGCAGGAGGTCGGGAGTCTGGGAGACCTGTCCCATCTGTTCTCTCCGCAGATCCGCGATCTGCCGCGAGGACATTCTTTCGAGATGGTGACCAAGGACTTCCACCCGTCGGGCTGTGGGCTGACGCAGCCCTAGAACGACGTCCAGCAGTGTGGTCTTCCCGCTGCCCGAGGGGCCGGTCAGCGCCACCACCTCGCCATAGCCGAGGTGGAGGTCGACCTCCGGCAGCACGAGGGTGCTCCCGGAGACGACCTCCACCTTTTCAAGGAGCGCTGCGGTCATCAGTGGGACGGATAGCGCGTCGATCCGCAATCGTCCGGAACGATATTGATCCGCGTGCACCCCTTGTGGTAGTAGACCCAGGTATTGGCGTAGGTACCAGCCTTGGTAGTCTGTCCCGAACCCAATTGGTTGGTCAGCCGCATCTGGACACTGTAATTGTCTGTCGCGGTGTTGAAAGTCTTGAAATCTGAGTAGACAGAACGGCTGTCGGCCTTGGTGTCCTTGACGTAGAGGCTACCCATATATCCGGTGGTGGACGTGTCCGTGTTCCAAGACGAGACGCCCGTCGTTGTGCTGTAGAGCGTCGGCTGCTTTGCGACCGCTGAACCTGCACTGGTGACCACAAGGCCAACCAAGATCAGGCCTCCTGCAATTGACCTGGACATGCGTGACTCGATCACTGTTCCTCTTCTCTGGGGAGGTGAATGGGTCGTGCGATGACGAGGCGCAGAAATATCGTCGTCGATCCTGGCTGTCGGCCCGAAAGTACACGGAAAGGGGTCGATCTGCAACGCCCTGTCTCGCTCTCGATCAGTTGCTCGGTTGCGACGAGTTGGCGGCGCCTTCGGGGGCGGGTGGCGATGCAGGCTGCAGCGAACCCCCGCGCCGTCTGCCACGATGTCCTCATGAGCGAGGCACGCGGCACTGACGCCCAGGAAGTCCAGCAGGGGAACGGCGACGACACGCTGCGGATCGCGCTGGTCGAGGACGCGCAGGCGGGCGAGCTGCTGACGCTGCGGCGGGCGGCGTTCGTCAGCGAGGCGCAGCTGTACGACGACCCGCACATCCCGCCGCTGACGCAGACGCTGCACGAGCTGCGCGACGACATGGCGCGGGACGACGTCGTGACCGTGGGCGCGTGGGAGGGGCACCGCCTGGTGGGGTCGCTGCGCCTGGAGATCGAGGGCGCCAGGGCGACGCTCGGGCGGCTCGCGGTCGCGCCGGACCAGCAGGCCAAGGGCATCGGCACGTCGCTGATGTTCGCGATCCTGCAGTTCCTGCCGTCCGAGGTGACCGAGGTGTGGGCGTTCACGGGCAAGGACTCGAAGAAGAACCTCGCCATGTACACCAAGCACGGCTACGAGGAGCAGTACGACCGGGCGGCGGGCAAGCTCACGCTGACCTACCTGCGCCGGGTGCTCGACGAGGTCGACGCGAGGAACGCGGCGCAGGAGCCATGACCGACGCCGGCGGGCAGGCGACGCGTCCTCGGTCGCGGCGCCCGTCCATGGCCGACGTCGCGGCCGTCGCCGGAGTCTCCCACCAGACGGTCTCCCGGGTGCTCAACGAGCACCCGAGCGTGCGCGGAGAGACCCGCGAGCGGGTGCTGGACGCCATCGCGACCCTCGGCTACCGGCGCAACAGCGCCGCGCGGGCGCTGGCGACGGCGCGCTCGGCGACGCTCGGCGTGGTGACCACGGGGTCGGCGCTGTTCGGCCCCACCAGCACGCTCATCGCGATCGAGGGCGCCGCACGGGACCAGGGGTACTTCGTCTCCGTCGCGACGCTGCGGAGCTACGACGCCGCGGCGATGCACGAGGCGCTGGAGCACTTCATGGACCAGGGTGTCGAGGCGATCGTGGTCATCGCGCCGCAGGACGACGTCGCGGCCGCCGTCGAGTCCTTCCGCGCGCCGGTGCCGGTGCTGGTCGTCGCCGCGCTGGAGAAGCTGCCGCGCGACGCGGGCACGACGGCGGCCGGCCCGACGACGCTCTCGCTCGCCGTCGACCAGCGGGCGGGCGCGCGCGCCGCGACCGACCACCTGCTCGGCCTGGGGCACCACGACGTCCTGCACGTGGCCGGCCCCCAGGACTGGTTCGACGCCCGCGAGCGCGCCGCCGGCTGGCGGGAGGCGCTCGAGGCGCGGGGGATCGCGCCGAGCCGCCCGCGGTACTGCAGCTGGTCGGCGGAGGACGGGTACACCGCGGGACGCGACCTGGCCGAGGCCGTGGTGGCGCACGAGGGCCCGACGGCGGTGTTCGCCGGGAACGACCAGCTCGCGCTCGGCATCCTGCGGGCGTTCTGGGAGCGGGGGCTCTCCGTGCCCGACGACGTGTCGGTGGTGGGCTTCGACGACGTCGCGGGGGCCGCGTACTTCGTGCCACCGCTGACCACGGTGCGCCAGCCGTTCGGGGTGCTGGGGGAGCGCAGCGTGGCGATGGTCGTCGCGGCGCTGGCCGGCGGGAGCGTGCCGACCGAACGGATCGTGCCCGAGCTCGTGGTGCGCTCCAGCACGGCGCCGCCGCCCGCCCGCTGACCGCGGTTCGTCGACCACCGCTCGTTGACCGCCGTCGTGGCGGCTGGGTAGATTCGGCGCGTTCGCAGTTCTACATCGTTGTAGAGGAGTCACGATGCGCAGATCTCTCAGGCGGGCCCGTGCCGCGGCGGCGGGGGTGCTCACGACGGCGCTGCTGGGCGCGTCGCTGGTCGCCGCCACCACCGTCGGTCCGGCGACCGCCACGCCCGGCGCCGCCGAGCGCGGCCGCCCGGCACCGACCGCCCCGACCGGCGGCCTCTCCGTGACCGGGGAGACCTCGCCGGTGCACGACCCGGCGCTCGTCGTCGACGACGACGGCACCTGGCGCGTCTACACCACGGGCCTCGTGAACCGGGAGAACGGCGGCACGATCCAGATGTGGTCGAGCCACGACGAGGGGGTCACCTGGGCCCACGACGGCACGGTCTGGGACGAGATCCCCGCGTGGATCGACGAGCGCTTCGCGGCGGACGGCGACGGGGCGCTGCCCGACAACCTGTGGGCGCCCGAAGTCTACGAGCACGACGGCACCTACTACCTCTACTACTCGGCGTCGCGCTTCGGCACGAACACCTCGGTGACGGCCCTCGCGACCAACACGACCCTCGACCCGGACGACCCGGACTACGCGTGGGTCGACCAGGGGCCGGTGATCGACTCGCCGCAGGAGATCGCCGGCGGCAAGACGTTCAACGCGATCGACGCGGGCATCGTCGAGGGTGCGGACGGCACCCCGTACATGGCGATCGGGTCGTACTGGTACGGCATCTTCCTCGTCGAGCTCGAGTGGCCCACCGGCAAGCTCGCCGACGGCGCGCTCGAGAACGCCACGCACCTGGTGGACCGCATGATGCCGGGCAACCCCGTCGAGGCGCCGTACCTCACCAGGCACGACGGCTGGTACTACCTGTTCGTCTCGTTCGACAGGTGCTGCCAGGGTCTCGACAGCACCTACCAGGTGGCGGTCGGGCGGTCGCGCGACGTCACCGGGCCGTTCCTCGACCAGGACGGCAAGGACCTGGCCGACGGCGGCGGCACCGTGCTGCTCTCCTCGCACGGCGCGGTGGTCGGGCCGGGCGGCCAGTCGGTGTCCGACGGCGTCCTCGCGTTCCACTACTACGACGGCGCGAACGCCGAGATCCCGGGCTTCCCGACCCTCGGGCTGCAGCGCCTGGGCTGGGAGGACGGCTGGCCCGTGGTCGACCAGGCCGTCGAGGAGCCGACCGTGACGAAGGGCCCCCGCGACGCGACGGTGCGGGGGAACCGCCCCGCGACGTTCGACGTCCGCGTGACCGGCACGCCGGTGCCGGTCGTCACGTGGGAGACCTCGGACGACGACGGCGCGACCTGGTCGCCGGCCCCGGCTCCCGCGACGCGGGCCACCGGCGGCACGGCGCGCTGGACGCTGAAGCACGCCGGGCGCGAGCCGGACGGCCTGCTCGTGCGCGCCGTCGTCGCCAACGCCCACGGCGAGGTGCGCAGCGAGCCGGCGCGGCTCGACGTCGTCGCGCCCGGCCGCCCGACGAGGTAGCCCCCACCGCGTCGAGGTAGTCCACCTCGCGGCGAGGTAGTGCCGAGCCTGCCGAGGTAGTGGACCAGTCCACTACCTCGGCAGGGTCACGACTACCTCGGCACGCAGTGAACTACCTCGGCCAGACTGGGACTACCTCGGCGAGACCAGAACGACCTCGCGGGTGGGGAGCACCCGATGTGAGCGCTAACATGGATCGACCACCACGACGCCCGGGGCCGGGCGGGGACGGAGCAGGGATGGCGGAGCAGGCCGCGCAGGCGGACGACGTGCGCGAGATCCAGGAGGCGATCGTCGCCGGGAGGGCGGCGCTGGGCATCGAGCTCGGCTCCACCAACATCAAGGCGTGCCTGATCGGGCCCGACCACGCGCCGCTCGCGAGCGGCTCGCACGCGTGGGAGAACGAGCTCGTCGACGGGGTGTGGACCTACGCGCTCGACACCGTGCACGCCGGGCTGCAGGGCGCGTACGCCGCGCTCGTCGCCGACGTCGAGCAGCGCTACGGCGTGCGGCCCACCACCTACGCCGCGCTCGGCGTCTCGGCGATGATGCACGGCTACCTGCCGTTCGACGCCGACGGCGAGCTGCTCGTCCCGTTCCGCACCTGGCGCAACACCAGCACCGGGCCGGCGGCCGCGGAGCTGTCCGCCCTGTTCGGGCACAACATCCCGCTGCGCTGGTCGATCGCCCACCTGTACCAGGCGATCCTCGACGACGAGCCGCACGTGCCCCAGGTCGCGTCGTTCACCACGCTCGCCGGCTACGTGCACCGGGCCCTGACCGGCCGGCACGTGCTCGGCGTCGGCGACGCGTCAGGCATGTTCCCGATCGACCCGGCCACCGGCGACTACGACGCGCGGATGCTGGAGCAGTTCCGCCACCTCGCCGCCGCCAAGCGGCCGGGGCTCGACGTCGAGGGCCTGCTGCCCCAGGTGCTGACGGCGGGACAGGACGCGGGCCGCCTCACGCCCGAGGGCGCGGCCCTGCTGGACCCGTCCGGCACCCTGCAGCCCGGCGTGCTCCTGTGCCCGCCGGAGGGTGACGCCGGCACCGGCATGGTCGCCACCGGTTCCGTCGCCCCGCGCACCGGCAACATCAGCGCGGGCACGTCGATCTTCGCGATGGTCGTCCTCGAGCGGCCGCTGACCACCGTGCACCACGAGCTCGACCTCGTCACCACGCCCGCCGGGGACCTCGTCGCGATGGTGCACTGCAACAACGGCGCCAGCGAGCTCGACGCGTGGGCCGGCGTGTTCGGCCAGTTCGCGGCCGCGCTCGGGCAGCCGGCCGAGCCCGACGCCGTCTTCGGCGCGCTCTTCCGCGCCGCGCTCGACGGCGCGCCCGACGGCGGCGGGCTCCTCGCGTACAACTACCTCGCCGGCGAGCCCATCACGGGCCTCGACGAGGGCCGACCCCTCGTGGTGCGCACCCCCGACAGCCGCCTCACGCTCGCGAACTTCGCACGCACGCAGCTCTACGGCGTGTTCGGCACGCTCGCGCTCGGCATGCGCGTGCTGCACGGCGAGGGCGTCGCGATCGACACGATGTTCGCGCACGGTGGCCTGTTCAGGACGGCGGGCGTCGCCCAGCGGCTGCTGGCCGGGGCGATCGACGCGCCCGTCGCCGTCGGGCAGACGGCGGGGGAGGGTGGCGCCTGGGGCATCGCCCTCCTCGCCGCGTACGCCGGTGCGCGGGCCGAGGCCGGGACGGACGGCGGGGCGCCCGCCCTCGACGCCTACCTGGCCGAGCGCGTCTTCGCCGACGCCCGGCTCGACGTCGCCGAGCCCGAGGCCGAGGACGTCGCCGGCTTCGCCGCCTACCTGGAGCGGTACTCCGCCGGCCTCGCGGTCGAGCGCGCCGCCACCGCAGCCCTCTGACGACACCCGCAGTCGACGAACCACACCCCGCACTGGAGAAGCACATGAGCACCGTCACCGAGGTCCCCGCGCACCTGCGCGCCGCCGTCGACGCCGCCAAGGAGAAGGTCGCGGCCCTGCACGCCGAGCTGCCCCGCTGGGAGCTCGTCGTGTGGACCGCCGGCAACGTGTCCGAGCGCGTCCGTGACGACCGCACCCCCGACGGCTCGGGCGACCTCCTGGTCATCAAGCCGTCCGGCGTCGCCTACGACGACATCACCCCGGAGTCCATGGTGGTGTGCGACCTGGACGGGAACCTCGTCGAGGGCGACCGCTCGCCGTCGTCGGACACCGCCGCGCACGCCTACGTGTACACGCACATGCCCGAGGTGGGCGGCGTCGTGCACACGCACTCCACCTACGCGACGGCGTGGGCCGCCCGCGCGGAGGAGATCCCCTGCGTGCTCACGATGATGGCCGACGAGTTCGGCGGCCCCGTGCCCGTAGGGCCGTTCGCGATCATCGGCGACGACTCCATCGGCCGCGGCATCGTCGAGACCCTGAGCGGTCACCGCAGCCCGGCGGTCCTGATGCGCAACCACGGCCCGTTCACCATCGGCAAGGACGCCCGTGCTGCGGTGAAGGCCGCCGTGATGGTCGAGGAGGTGGCCCGCACGGTGCACGTGTCGCGCCAGCTCGGCGAGCCGCTGCCCATCGCGCAGGAGCACGTGGACTCCCTGTACGCCCGCTACCAGAACGTCTACGGCCAGCACTGAGCCCGGCCGCCCGCGAAGCAGACCTGAACCAGACTGATCCAGAGAGGACACCCATGAGCAAGCCGTACGCCGACCGCGAGGTCTGGTTCTTCACCGGCAGCCAGGACCTGTACGGCCCCGAGACGCTGGAGCAGGTCGCCCAGCAGTCGCAGGAGGTCGCCCGCGCGCTCGACGCGTCGTCCGACGTGCCCGCGAAGGTCGTGTGGAAGCCCGTGCTCAAGGACGCGGGCTCCATCCGCCGCGCCATGCTCGACGCGAACGCGGACGACAAGGTGCTCGGCGTCATCACGTGGATGCACACGTTCAGCCCGGCGAAGATGTGGATCTCCGGCCTCGACGCGCTGCGCAAGCCGCTGCTGCACCTGCACACGCAGGCGAACGTCGAGCTGCCCTGGGCGGACATCGACTTCGACTTCATGAACCTCAACCAGGCCGCGCACGGCGACCGCGAGTACGCCTACCTGGCCACGCGCCTCGGCGTCGCGCGCACCACCGTCGTCGGGCACGTGTCGAACCCGGCCGTGACCCGCCGGGTGGGCACCTGGGTCCGCGGCGCGGCGGGCTGGGCCGCCACGCACGAGCTGAAGCTGGTGCGCTTCGGCGACAACATGCGCAACGTCGCCGTCACCGAGGGCGACAAGACCGAGGCCGAGCTGCGCTTCGGCGTCTCCGTGAACACGTGGGGCGTCAACGACCTGATCGACGCCGTCGAGGCCGTGGACGACGCCGCGATCGACGCGCTGGTCGCGGAGTACGAGGAGCTCTACGAGGTCGTCCCCGAGCTCCGCCGCGGCGGGGAGCGGCACGAGTCGCTGCGCTACGCGGCCCGCCAGGAGATCGCCATGGAGGCGTTCCTCGTCGAGCGCGGCGCCAAGGCGTTCACCACGAACTTCGAGGACCTCGGCGCCCTGCGCCAGCTGCCCGGCATCGCCGTCCAGCGGCTCATGAGCAAGGGCTACGGCTTCGGTGCGGAGGGCGACTGGAAGACGGCCGTCCTGGTGCGCGCCGCGAAGGTCATGGGCGAGGGCCTGCCCGGCGGCGCCTCCCTCATGGAGGACTACACCTACGACCTCACGCCCGGCTCCGAGGTCATCCTCGGCGCCCACATGCTCGAGGTCTGCCCGTCCCTCACGACGTCGAAGCCCCGCGTGGAGATCCACCCGCTCGGCATCGGCGGCAAGGAGGACCCGGTCCGCATGGTGTTCGACGCCGACGCGACCGAGGGGGCCGTCGTCGTCTCGCTCGCCGACATGCGCGACCGCTTCCGCCTCACCGCGAACGTCGTGGACGTCGTCCCGCCGACGCAGGACCTGCCGAACCTCCCGGTGGCCCGCGCCGTCTGGGCGCCGCGTCCCGACTTCACCACCTCCGCCGAGGCCTGGCTGACCGCGGGCGGCGCGCACCACACGGTGATGTCGACGGCGGCCGGCGTCGAGGCGTTCGAGGTGTTCGCGAACATCGCGCGCACCGAGCTGCTCGTCATCGACGAGGACACCACGCGCCGCGGCTTCGCCGACCAGGTGCGCTGGAACCAGGTGTACTACCGCCTCGCCCAGGGGCTCTGAGCACCACCACCGGCGCCGTGCCGGCGGTTCGGTAGGCTGACGCCGCCGAGCCGCCGGCCGGTCGTCCGGTGGACGCATCCCGTGGAGGCCCCGCATGGCGAGTCCCGCCGCCGACAAGCCGAACATCCGGCAGGTCGCGCAGCTCGCCGGCGTCTCGCACATGACGGTGTCGCGGGTGCTCAACGACCACCCGAACATCCGCGAGGCCACCCGGCGCCGGGTCGAGGAGGCCATCGAGCAGCTCGGCTACCGGCCGAACATGACGGCACGGGCCCTGGCCACCCAGCGCAGCCGGCGCATCGGCGTCCTCGTGGAGAGCGCGGCGACGTTCGGGCCGACCAGCACGCTGTACGCCGTCGAGTCCGCCGCCCGCGCGTCCGGGTACGTGGTGAGCTCCGTGCTCCTGCGGGCGGGGGAGGAGATCACCCCCCAGGAGGCCGTCGACCACCTCGTCGCGCAGGGCGTCGACGCGCTCTGCGTCGTGGCGCCGCGGTCGTCGTCGATCGCCGCGCTGCGCCGCATCGCCGTCGGGGTCCCGGTGCTGGTCGTCAAGCCCGACAAGGACCCGACGTTCCTCACCGTGACCGTCGACCAGCAGGCCGGCACGGCGCTCGCCGTCGACCACCTCGTCTCGCTCGGCCACCGCGACATCCTGCACCTGGCCGGGCCGCTCGACTGGCTCGACGCCCGCACGCGCGAGCGGTCCTTCCACGCCCGGACGAAGTCGTGGGGGCTGCGCGAGCGACCCATCGTCGTGGGGGACTGGACGGCGGACTTCGCCTACGACTTCGCGCGCGGCATCCGCGAGCTCCCGGAGTACACGGCGATCTTCGCCGCGAACGACGACATGGCCGTGGGCCTCGTGCACGGCCTGCACGACCGTGGCTTCTCGGTGCCCGACGACGTGAGCGTCGTGGGCTTCGACGACATCCCCCTCGCGCGGCACGTCATCCCCCCGCTGACGACGGTGCGGCAGAACTTCCACGCGCTCGGCGTCTCGGTCGTCGACGTCCTGCGGTCCGCGATCGAGGAGCAGGAGATCCCGACGGTCACGAAGATCCCCCCGGAGATCGTCGCGCGCGCGTCGAGCGCCCCGCCGCGGAAGGCCGCCCGATGACGTCCCGGTCCGAGGCGCAGGCCCCCGTGGTCGTGCTGCGCGGGATCACGGTGGAGCGCTCGGGGGTGCGGGTCCTCGACGACGTGGACCTGGCGCTGCGGCCGGGCGAGGTGCACGCGCTCATGGGGGAGAACGGCGCGGGCAAGTCGACCCTCATCGGTGCGCTCACGGGGACGCTGCCGATCCTGGCGGGGACCGTCGTGGTCGACGGCGTCGCGACCCCGCCGACGAGCGTCGCGCAGAGCCGCGCGGACGGTATCGCGACCGTCTTCCAGGAGACGCACCTGAGCCCGCACCTGACCGTCGCCGAGAACGTGATGATCGGGCACGAGGTGCGCGGCTGGTTCGGCATCGACTGGGGCCGGACCAGGGCGCGTGCGGCGGCCGCCCTCGCCGCGCTCGGGATCGAGGACATCGACCCGCGCGCCCCGTTGTCCGCGCTGTCGCCCGCGACCAAGCAGCTCGTGGCGGTGGCCCGGGCGATCGTCCTCGAGCCGCGCGTGCTCGTGCTCGACGAGCCGACGTCGAGCCTGGACGCGGACGAGGCCGCCCGCCTGCTGGGCGTCGTGCGCCGCCTGTGCGACCAGGGGGTCGCGGTGCTGTTCGTCTCGCACTTCCTCGAGCAGGTCTTCGAGGTGAGCGACCGGATGACCGTGCTGCGGGGCGGCCGCGTCGTCGCGGAGTTCCGGACGGCGGACGTCGAGCGCGCCGAGGTGATCTCCAAGATGCTCGGCGAGGACATCGACGCGCTCCAGGCGCTGCGCTCCCAGCGGCTCGCGCACCACTACGCGGGCACGGGCGAGGCGACGCTGCGGGCGTCGTCCCTCGGGCGCCACGGCGTCCTCGAGCCGACCGACCTCGAGCTGTCCCGGGGCGAGGTCGTGGGCTTCGCGGGGCTGCGCGGGTCGGGGCGCACCGAGCTCGCCCGGCTGATGAGCGGGGTGGAGCGCCCCGACCGCGGGGAGCTGTGGCTCGACGGCGTCCGGGTGCAGCTTCGCAGCCCGGGGGCCGCCCTGCGGCACCGGATCGCGATGTCGAGCGAGAACGTGCGCGACGACGGCATCGTCGCGGGGCTCACGGTGCGGGAGAACATCGTGCTGGCGCTGCAGGCGCTGCGGGGCTGGTCGCGGCCGCTGTCGCGGGGCGAGCAGGACGCGGTCGTCGACACGTACCTCGACGCCCTGCACCTGTCGGCCGAGGACCTGGACCGGCCGGCCGGCGAGCTGTCCGGGGGCACGCAGCAGAAGGTGCTGCTCGCCCGGCTGCTGGCCACGCGGCCGCACGTGCTGATCCTCGACGAGCCGACGCGGGGCATCGACATCGCCGCCAAGCTGGAGATCCAGCGCCGGGTGGCGCGGCTGGCGGGCGAGGGGGTCGCCGTCGTCTTCATCTCCTCCCAGCTGGAGGAGGTGGTGCGCCTCGCCGACCGCATCGTGGTGCTCAAGGACCGCGAGAAGATCGGCGAGCTGAGCAACGGTCCGGGGGTCACGGTCGACACCATCGTCGAGATGATCGCGGCGGACGTCGACGAGCTCGACGAGCTCGACCCCGGCCACTCCTGACGGTCTCCGCGCCGCGCGCGGAGCACCGGTGGCGGCGTTACGGAACCGTGACGTGGAATCGTGGAGCACCTCTATGTGACCGGTCACATCTCCGCTATGTTAGCGGTCACACAAGCGTTGCCGGAGGGTCAGAGCAGACCCACGGACCGGGTCCCCCGGTCGGCCGGCGTCTCGAGGAGGAGATCATGAGCAAGAACTTCCGGCGCGCCGGAGCGGCGATGTTCGTCGCGGCCCTCACGGCAGCCTCGCTCGTCGCGTGCAGCAGCGAGCAGGCGCCCCAGGGCGGCGGGGACGGGGGCGGCGAGTCCGCCGCGGCCTCGGACACGATCGTCCTCGGCTTCTCGCAGGTCGGGGCCGAGTCCGGCTGGCGCGCGGCCAACACCAAGTCCATCCAGGACACGCTCACCCAGGAGAACGGGTTCGACCTCAAGTTCTCCGACGCGCAGCAGAAGCAGGAGAACCAGATCCAGGCGATCCGGTCCTACATCCAGCAGCAGGTCGACGTCATCGCCTTCTCGCCCGTCGTCGAGACCGGCTGGGACGCCGTGCTCGAGGAGGCCAAGGCCGCGGGCATCCCGGTGATCCTCACCGACCGGGCCGTCGACTCCGAGGACGACACCCTGTACGAGTCGTTCATCGGGTCGGACTTCGTCGAGGAGGGCAAGCGCGCCGGCGAGTGGGCCGTGGAGCAGTACGACGGCGAGGGCTACAAGGCCGTCGAGCTGCAGGGCACCACCGGCGCCGCGCCGATGATCGACCGGCAGCAGGGCTTCGCCGACGCGATCGCGGGCTCCGACATCGAGATGATCGACTCGCAGACCGGCAACTTCACCCGCACCGAGGGCAAGCAGGTGATGGAGGGCTTCCTGCAGAAGTACGACGACATCGACCTGGTCTTCGCCCACAACGACGACATGGGCCTGGGCGCCATCGAGGCGATCGAGGCCGCGGGCAAGGTGCCGGGCAAGGACATCAAGATCATCACCGTCGACGGCGTCAAGGACGGCATGCAGGCGCTCGCCGACGGCAAGATCAACTACATCGTCGAGTGCAACCCGCTGCTCGGCCCGGACCTCGCGGAGATCGCGAAGAAGGTCGTGGCGGGCGAGGCGGTCGAGAAGCGCATCGTCACGCAGGACGAGGCGTTCGACCAGGAGGCGGCGAAGGCGGCCCTGCCGGACCGCCAGTACTGATCGTCGGTACGCTCCACCGAGACCCGCGGTGGGTGCGGAGCGGGACGCCCGCGCCGCACCCACCGCGCTCCACGGAAGGTCAAGGATGACGCCATCGGACGCCGGTGCCGCCGGCAGCAGCCGCGCCGCAGGCCCGGAGGACGTGCGCCCCGTCGTCGAGATGACCGGGATCTCCATCGAGTTCCCGGGCGTCAAGGCGCTCGACGGCGTGGACCTCCGGCTCCTGCCCGGCGAGGTGCACGCCCTCATGGGCGAGAACGGCGCGGGAAAATCCACGCTGATCAAGGCGCTCACGGGCGTCTACGGCATCGACTCCGGCGAGATCCTCGTCGGCGGCGAGCCGCACCGGTTCTCCGGCCCGGGCGAGGCGCAGGCCGCGGGGATCGCCACCGTGTACCAGGAGGTCAACCTCTGCGAGAACCTCACGGTGGCGGAGAACATCATGCTCGGCAACGAGCCGCGGCGGTTCGGCGCGATCGACTGGCCCCGCACGCGCCGCCGGGCGGCCGAGCACCTCGCCACCATGGGGCTCGACGTCGACCCCGCGTCGTCGCTCGGGTCGCACTCGATCGCCGTGCAGCAGCTCGTCGCGATCAGCCGGGCGATGGTGGTGGACGCCAAGGTGCTCATCCTCGACGAGCCGACGTCCAGCCTCGACGCCGACGAGGTCGCGCGGCTCTTCGCCGTCGTGCGCCGGCTGCGCGACCAGGGCGTCGCGATCCTGTTCGTGTCGCACTTCCTCGAGCAGGTGTTCGAGCTCTCCGACCGCATGACCGTGCTGCGCAACGGCGCGCGCGTGGGGGAGTACCGGACGTCGGAGATCACCCGGAGCGAGCTCGTCTCGCGCATGATCGGCCGGTCGATGGAGGTGCTGGAGGACCTCGAGGTCCGCACCGAGCACACCGTCGACGCGGCCCAGGGCACGCCCTTCGTCCAGGCCGTGGGGCTCGGGCGGCGCGGCTCCGTGCAGGCGTTCGACCTGGACGTCCACGAGGGCGAGGTCGTGGGGCTGGCCGGCCTGCTCGGCTCCGGGCGCACGGAGGTGGCCCGCCTGCTCGCCGGGGCGGACCGGGCCGACACGGGCACGCTGTCGGTGAAGGGCGCCCTGACCCGGCTGCGCACCCCGCGCGCGGCGATCGAGCGGAAGATCGCGTTCTCGTCGGAGGACCGCAAGGCCGAGGGCGTGGTCGGCGACCTGACGGTGCGGGAGAACATCGTGCTCGGCCTCCAGGCGGAGCGCGGCTGGCTGCGCCGGCTGCCCGGCAAGCAGGTCGACGAGATCGTGCACCGGTACATCGAGGCGCTGAACATCCGCCCCGCCAACCCGGACGCCCTGCTGCGCAACCTGTCGGGCGGCAACCAGCAGAAGGTGCTCCTGGCCCGCTGGCTCGCCACCGCCCCCGAGCTGTTCATCCTCGACGAGCCGACGCGCGGCATCGACGTCGGCGCCAAGGCGGAGATCCAGCGCCTGGTGTCCGACCTGGCCGGCCGGGGCATGGCGGTGCTGTTCATCTCCGCCGAGCTCGAGGAGGTGGTGCGGCTCAGCCACCGCATCGCCGTCATGCGCGACCGGCAGAAGGTCGCCGAGCTGACCAACACCGACACCGTCGGCGTCGACGACGTCGTCGAGCTCATCGCGAGCGGAGGGGACCGCTGATGCCCACATCCCAGGCCACCGGCGGGTTCGGCGCCGTCGCGCGCCACCACCTGTTCTGGCCGGTCGTCGCGCTCGTCGCGCTGCTCGCCGTGAACACGGCCGTCCGACCGGGCTTCCTGTCCGTGTCGATCCTCGACGACCACCTCTTCGGGTCGCCGATCGACATCCTGCGCAACTGCGCCCCGCTGATGCTGGTCGCCCTCGGCATGTCGCTGGTGATCGCCACCCGCGGCATCGACCTGTCCGTGGGCGCCGTGGTCGCGATCTCGGGGGCGGTGGCCCTCACCTTCATCGCGGGCGCACCGGACCCGGCGTCGACGACGACCGTGCTGCTCGCGATCGGGATGGCGCTCGCGCTCGGCCTGGTGCTCGGCGTCTGGAACGGGTTCCTCGTGTCCGTGCTCGGGATCCAGCCGATCATCGCCACGCTCATCCTCATGACCGCCGGCCGCGGTGTCGCCATGCTCATCACCGAGGGGCAGATCACCACGGTCACGAGCGCCCCGTTCAAGATGCTCGGCGCCGGGTACTGGCTCGGGCTGCCCGTCGCGACCCTGGTCGCCTTCGGCGTGTTCGCCCTCGTCTCGCTGCTCGTGCGGCGCACGGCGCTCGGGATGCTCGTCGAGTCGGTCGGCATCAACCCCGCCGCGAGCCGGCTCGCCGGCGTGCGCGCACGGACCATCGTGTGGACGGTCTTCGCGCTGTCCGGCCTCTTCTCCGCGCTGGCCGGACTGATCCTGTCGTCCAACGTGATGGCGGCCGACGCGAACAACGCCGGGCTGTTCATCGAGCTGGACGCGATCCTCGCCGTCGTCATCGGCGGCACGTCGCTGGCCGGGGGCAAGTTCTCGCTCTCCGGCACCTTCGTCGGCGTGCTCATCATCGCGACGCTGTCGCTCACGGTGACCAACGTCGGCATCTCGCCGCTCGTGACGCCGCTGTTCAAGGCGCTGGTGGTCGCCGCGGTGACGCTGCTCCAGTCGCCCGCCATGCGGCGCAAGCTCTCGGAACGCACGCGACGGCGCGGCAGGACGGCGCCCGTCGCGCCGTCGGACAAGCCCGCGGACGTCGCCACGGACAAGGTGGTGGCCTCATGACGACCCTGGCATCCTCGCGTCCCGGGGCGCCGTCCCCGGACCGCGTGCCCGCCGTCGGACGGCGCCTGCGCGTCGACCGCCGCTACCTGCCCGTGGTCGGCACCCTGGTGGTGTTCGTCCTGCTGCTGGTGGTGGGCGGCGCCCGCTACGACAACTTCCTGTCCGTGGGCGTGCTCGCGAACCTGTTCATCAACAACGCGTTCCTCATCGTGCTGGCCGTCGGGATGACGTTCGTCATCCTCACCGGCGGCATCGACCTCTCGGTCGGCTCGGTGCTGGCGCTGTCGGGGGTGACCGCGGCCTACCTGCTGCGCGCGGGAGTCCCGGCGGGGGTCGTGATCCCGCTCGTCGTGCTCGTCGGCTCGCTGATCGGGCTGCTCGTCGGCGCGATGGTGCACGTCTTCGAGGTGCAGCCGTTCATCGCGACGCTCGCGGCGATGTTCTTCGCCCGCGGCCTGTGCTTCCTCGTCGCCCCGGAGTCGATCCCGATCGACGACGAGACCTTCGTCGCCCTGGCCTCCTGGGACACGTGGGCCGGGGGACAGTGGCGGATCACGTCGAGCGTCGTGATCGCGCTGGTCGTCGTGGCGGTCGCGTTCTACCTGCTGCACTACACGCAGTTCGGCCGCACCGTGTACGCCATCGGCGGCGGGGAGCAGTCGGCCAAGCTCATGGGCCTGCCCGTCGCGCGCACCAAGGTGCTCGTGTACGTCATCAGCGGCACGTGCGCCGGCCTCGGCGGCCTGCTCTTCGCGATGTTCTCGCGGTCGGGCTACTCCCTGACCGGCGTGGGCATGGAGCTGGACGCGATCGCGGCCGTCGTCATCGGCGGCACGCTGCTCACCGGCGGCACCGGCTTCGTGCTCGGGTCCGTGCTCGGCGTCCTCGTGCTCGGCCTCATCCAGACGATCATCACCTTCGAGGGCACCCTCAGCTCGTGGTGGACCAAGATCGTCATCGGCGCGCTGCTGCTGGTCTTCGTGGTCCTGCAGCGGCTGCTCGCCCTGCGGCGCTCCTAGCCGTCCTCCGGCTCAGCGCCTGTCCGGGCGTCGGGTCGTCGGCACACGCCGCCGGCCCGGCGTCCCACCCCCGCACCTGTACGACGACGTACGACACGGAGGTTCTACAACGATGCACACCCGAGCCCGGCAGCACAGACCCCGATGGTCGACGCCCCTGGCGGCAGCGGTCCTCGCCCTCGCGCTGCCCGCCACGGCGGCCGCGGCCGTCCCGCCGCGGGCGGCCCCCGAAGCCGCCGCCGACGACGGCTACGGCGCCTACGTCTTCCCCTACTTCGCCGGCGAGCAGGACGGCGGCGAGAAGATCTACCTGGCCGTCAGCGAGGCGGACGACCCGACCGCGTGGGCGACCCTCAACGGCGGCGAGCCCGTCCTCGAGTCCACGCTCGGCACGAAGGGGCTGCGCGACCCGTTCCTCACCCGCAACCCGGAGACCGGCACGTACTACCTGCTGGCGACCGACCTGAAGATCGCGGGCGGGGGGAACTTCGGCGACGCGCAGGAGACCGGCAGCCGGTCGATGATGGTCTGGTCGTCCGAGGACCTGATCCACTGGTCCGACCAGCGCGAGGTCGAGGTCGCGCCGCCGGGCGCCGGCAACCTCTGGGCGCCCGAGGCGACGTGGGACGCCGCCGCCGGGCAGTTCGTCGTCTACTGGGCGTCGGCGCTGTACCCGGACGACGTCGCGCCGGAGGACCGGGACATCGCGACGTCGTACCAGCGGATGCTGTCGGCCACGACGCCCGACTTCTCCGCGGGGAGCTTCTCCGAGCCGCAGGTGTGGATCGACGAGGAGCGCGGTGCGGGTCGGGGCATGATCGACTCGACGGTCGCGGTCGAGGACGGCACCTACTACCGGTTCACCAAGGACGAGGCGGACATGACCGTCCGCGAGGAGTCGTCCGACGACCTGTCCCGCACGCAGGGCGTGACCGACGGCGACGGGTGGGACCTCGTCGCCGAGCGTGTCGGGGTGGGCGAGCCCAACCCGTGGGGCGGCGAGTTCACCGCGGGCGAGGGGCCCACGGTCTTCCCGTCCCTGACCGACGACTCCTGGTTCATGATGATCGACCAGCCGTCGTACCACGGCGGCCAGGGGTACATGCTGTTCCGCACCGACGACCTGGCGAGCGGCGACTGGACCTCGGTGCCCGACGCCGAGCTGCCGAGCCACCCGCGGCACGGCACGGTGCTGCCGATCACCACCGCCGAGCAGCAGGCGCTGCTCGACGCGTACCCGGAGGGCGAGCCGGAGGTCGTCGAGCAGCGGCTGACGATCGACTCCGCCGCCGAGCGCACGGAGATGAGCGACGACCTGTACGGCGTGTTCTACGAGGACATCAACTACGCCGCCGACGGCGGCCTGTACGCCGAGCTGGTGCGCAACCGGTCGTTCGAGTTCGCGACGGAGGACAACGCGGGCTTCACCGGGATGACGGGCTGGGAGCAGACCGGCGGCGGCGAGGTCGCCGTCGAGTCCGAGCGCGGCGAGTGGCTGAACGACAGCAACCGGCACTACCTCACGGTGACCTCCGACGGCACCACCGGCGTCGCGAACTCCTCCTACAACGAGGGCGTCGCGCTGAGGGAGGGGGCGTCGTACGACTTCTCGGTGTGGGCGCGGTCCGACGTCGCCCAGCACCTCACGGCCACCCTCGTGTCCGCCGACGGCGCGACGACGTACGGCACGGCGACGGTCGCCGTCGACGGCTCCGACGACTGGGCGCGGTACACGGCCACCGTGACCGCCTCCGCGACGACGAACGCGGCGCGGCTGCGGGTGGCGACGGGCGCCGAGGGCACGCTGCGCCTCGACATGGTGTCGCTGTTCCCGCAGGACACGTGGGTGGGGCCGGTCAACGGCAGGAGCACGCTGCGCAAGGACCTCGCGGAGAAGGTCGCCGCGCTCGACCCGAGCTTCCTGCGGTTCCCGGGCGGCTGCGTCACCAACGTCGGCACCTTCGACTCCTACCTCGAGTCCGACGGCCAGGACCGGCAGCGGACGTACCAGTGGAAGGAGACCATCGGCCCGGTCGAGGAACGCCCGACCAACTGGAACTTCTGGGGCTACAACCAGTCGTACGGCATCGGCTACCTCGAGTACCTGGAGTTCGCCGAGGACCTCGGCGCCTTCGCGCTGCCCGTCGTGTCCGTGGGCGCCAACGGCTGCGGGTCGCGCATCCCGGAGATGACTGACGAGCAGCGCCCGCGCTGGATCCAGGACACTCTCGACCTCATCGAGTTCGCCACGGGCGGCACGGACACGGAGTGGGGCGCGAAGCGTGCCGAGCTGGGGCACCCGGAGCCGTTCGACCTGCCGTACATCGGCCTGGGCAACGAGGAGAACACGCCGAAGTTCCAGGAGAACTTCCCGGCGTTCCGCGACGCCATCGAGGCGGAGTACCCCGACATCACGGTGATCTCCAACTCCGGGCCCGACGACGCCGGCACGCGGTTCGACGAGCTCTGGGACTTCAACCGCGAGCAGGGCGTCGCGATGGTCGACGAGCACTACTACAACGACCCGTCCTGGTTCCTCACGAACGACGCACGGTACGACTCCTACGACCGGAACGGCCCGCACGTCTTCCTCGGAGAGTACGCGTCGAAGGGCAACACCTTCGGCAACGCGCTCGCGGAGGCGGCGTACATGACCGGGCTGGAGCGCAACTCCGACGTCGTCGAGCTCGCCTCGTACGCGCCGATGTTCGCCAACGAGGACTACGTGCAGTGGTCGCCGGACATGATGTGGTTCGACAACGACCAGTCGTGGGGCTCGGTGAACTACTACACCCAGCAGATGTTCATGACGAACGCCGGCGACCAGGTGGTCCCGTCGGAGCTGGGCGACGGGCCCGACGTCGTCCCGCCGGACGTCGACGGCGGCGTCTTCCTGTCCACGTGGGCCACGCAGGCGCAGTACGACGACGTGCGGGTCACCGACAACGCGACGGGCGACGTCCTGTTCGCGGACTCGTTCGACGACGCGTCGCGCTGGGAGGCGCAGCGCGGGGACTGGTCGGTCCAGGACGGCCGGTACGTGCAGTCCGACGCGGGGGTCGAGGACGCCCGGAGCATCGTGACCGGCGCCTACGACGAGGACTGGCACGACTACACGATGGAGGTGACGGCCCGGAAGGCCGGCGGCGCCGAGGGCTTCCTCGTCGGGTTCGGCGCGAGCGCGAGCGACGACTTCTACTGGTGGAACGTGGGCGGCTGGGGCAACACCCGGTCCGTGCTGGAGCGGGCCGACGGCGCGCGCCAGGGCGAGGTCGCCGCGGCGGAGTCCTTCACGCCGCTGGAGAACGGTCGTGACTACCGGATCAAGGTCGTCGTCGAGGGACGCACCGTCACGCTCTACCTCGACGGCGAGCTGCAGCTCACCTACACGGAGCCGGTGACGAAGTCGCTGTTCCAGGTCGTGACCCACGACGAGGAGACCGGCGAGCTCGTGGCCAAGGTGGTCAACGTCGGCGACGCCGTGGCGCGCACCGACGTCGAGGTCACGGGCGGGTTCGAGCCGGCCGCGACGGCGACGGTCACCGAGATGAAGGCCGACCCGTCGGCGACGAACACCAAGACGCGGCCCGAGCGCGTGGTCCCGGTGGACCGGGTGTTCGAGGGGGCGGGGACGTCGTTCACCTACGACTTCCCGGCGCACTCGATCACGTTCCTCCGGCTCGCCGAGGACGGGGCGGAGCCCGAGGAACCGGCCTGGGACGCCGGCGTGACCTACACCGCCGGCGACCGCGTCGCGCACGACGGGGCCGTCTGGGAGGCCGCCTGGTGGACGCGGGGCCAGACGCCGGGGGAGTCCGACTGGGGCCCGTGGCAGGAGGTCGCCGAGACGGCCGACGGCACCGCGGTGTGGACGTCGTCGCGGATCTTCGACGCCGGTGACGTCGTCGAGCACGAGGGCCGGTCGTACACCGCGAGGTGGTGGACCAGGAACCAGGAGCCGGGCGACCCCCACGGTCCCTGGCGGCCCGCGGGCGCCTGACGCACCGACGGCGACGCGCCCCGGGCGGCGAGCTGTCAGGGCCACGTGCAGGGAAACCCGCACGTGGCCCTGACAGCTGCCGGAGAACGATGCGCAAACGCTGCAAGTCACGCAAGCGGCTTGCGTGATCGCGTGTACAGTCGAGGACATGTCGAGACGACTGGCCGACGTGGCCGCGAAGGTGGGGGTCAGCGAGGCGACGGTCAGCCGGGTGCTCAACGGCAAGCCCGGGGTGTCGCAGGCGACCCGGGACGCCGTGCTCACGGCGCTGGACGTGCTGGGCTACGAGCGGCCCACCAAGCTGCGCGGCGACCGGCCGCGCCTGGTGGGACTGGTGCTGCCGGAGCTGGCCAACCCGATCTTCCCCGCCTTCGCGGAGGTCGTGGGCGGCGCGCTGGCGCAGCAGGGGTACACGCCGGTGCTGTGCACGCGCACCGCGGGCGGCATCTCCGAGGCGGAGTACATCGACCTGCTGCTGGGCCAGCAGGTGTCGGGGGTCATCTTCGCGGGCGGCTTCTACGCCGAGCGCGACGCCGACCATGCGCACTACGAGCGGCTCCAGGCGCTGAACCTCCCGGTGGTGCTCATCAACGCGTCGATCGAGAGCCTCGACTTCCCGCACGTCTCCTGCGACGACCTCATCGCCACCCACCAGGCGCTGGAGCATCTGGTGTCCATGGGGCACACGCGCATCGGGCTGCTGCTGGGCCCGCGCGACCACGTGCCGTCCGAGCGCAAGCTCGCGGCGGCGCGCGGCTTCGCGGAGCGGCACGGCGTCGAGCTCCCCGACGAGCTCGTCGTGCACAGCCAGTACTCGCTCGAGAGCGGGCAGGCCGCGACGGGCCGGCTGCTCGACGTCGGCGCGACGGCGATCCTGTGCGCGTCCGACCCGCTCGCGCTCGGCGCCGTCCGGGCGGTGCGGCGCGCGGGGCTCGACGTGCCCCGCGACGTGTCGGTGGTCGGCTACGACGACTCCGCGCTGATGAACTCCACGGACCCTGCCCTCACGACCGTCCGGCAGCCGATCGACGCGATGGGCCGGGCCGCGGTCGACATCCTGGCCAGCATGATCGCGGGCGCCACGGTCTCGCGCGACGAGCTGCTCTTCGAGCCGGAGCTCGTCGTGCGGCGCTCGACGGCGGCGGCGCCCCGCCCTGGCGGCTGACCGCCGCACCGCCACCCGCTCCGACCCCGGCGGCCGGCCGGGCGACCTCGTGTCGCC
>NZ_JBHTUY010000017.1:0-66638 GCF_042793335.1 Isoptericola sp. NPDC056573 | reverse complement strand
CATCAGATGCGGCCCGCCCTTCGGACTACCTCGGCGAGATCAGTACTCGCTCGGCAGGGTCAGCGGTCGAAGGCCTGGGCGACCAGGACCTCCTGCTGCTCCTTGTGCCGCTTGGCCGTGCCGGCGGCGGTCGACGCCGACGCGGGGCGGGACGCGACGCGCACCCGCGGCATGTCGTCCGGCAGCGCCAGGTGCAGGAAGGACCAGGCGCCCTGGTTCTCCGGCTCGTCCTGGACCCACACGACGTCGGCGTTCGGGTACTGCGCCAGCTGCGCTCGGAGCTGCTCCTCCGGGAACGGGTAGAGCTGCTCCAGGCGGACGATGGCGGTCCGGGTGTCCTGGCGCTTGGTGCGCTCGGCGAGCAGGTCGTAGTACACGCGGCCGGTGCACAGCAGCACGCGGTCGACCTGCGCCGCGTCCACCGTCGGGTCCGGCAGCACCGGCTCGAAGGTGCCGGTGGTGAAGTCCTCGACGCTGGAGGCCGCCGCCTTGAGGCGCAGCAGCTGCTTCGGCGTGAACACCACCAGCGGGCGGCGCGGGCGGGCGTACGCCTGCTGGCGCAGCAGGTGGAAGTACGACGCCGGGGTGGACGGCTGCGCCACCGTCATGTTGTTCTCGGCCGCGAGCTGCAGGAAGCGCTCGATGCGGGCGGACGAGTGGTCCGGCCCCTGGCCCTCGTAGCCGTGCGGCAGCAGCATGACCAGCGACGAGTGCTGGCCCCACTTCTGCTCGGCGGACGAGATGAACTCGTCGATGACCGTCTGCGCACCGTTGACGAAGTCGCCGAACTGCGCCTCCCAGAGCACGAGGGCGTCCGGGCGCTCGACCGAGTAGCCGTACTCGAACCCGAGGGCCGCGTACTCGCTGAGCGAGGAGTCGTACACCCAGAACTTCGCCTGGTCGCCCGACAGGTACAGCAGCGGGGTCCACTCGGCACCCGTGTTGCGGTCGTGCAGCACGGCGTGGCGCTGGACGAAGGTGCCGCGGCGGGAGTCCTGCCCGGCGAGGCGCACCGGGGTGCCCTCCATGAGCAGCGACCCGAACGCGGCGAGCTCGCCGAAGCCCCAGTCGATGCCGCCCTCCTTCGCCATGAGCTGCCGCTTCTGCAGCATCTGGGCGAGCTTCGGGTGCACCGTGAAGCCCTCGGGCGCGGACACCTGGACGGCGCCCACGCGCTCGAGCACGGCGTGCGGGACGGCCGTCTGCCAGCCGACCATGTCGCCGGCACCCTCGCGCTGCGCCTCCGGGCGCTCGAGGCCGAGGATCTCGTCCTCGCCGTCCGGCGTGCTGGCCTTGCCGGCCGACTTGGTCTCGGTGAAGACCCGCTCGAGCTGCGCCTGGTAGTCCTGCAGCGCCTGCTCGGCCTCCTCGACCGTGATGTCGCCGCGCGCCACGAGGTTCTTCGTGTACAGCTTGCGCACCGACTGCTTGGCCTCGATGAGGTTGTACATCAGCGGCTGCGTCATCGACGGGTCGTCGCCCTCGTTGTGGCCGCGGCGGCGGTAGCAGACCATGTCGATGATGACGTCGCGGTCGAACTGCTCGCGGTAGGCGAAGGCCAGCTCGGCCACGCGCACGCAGGCCTCGGGGTCGTCGCCGTTCACGTGGAAGACGGGGATCTGGTAGCCCTTGGCGACGTCGGTCGCGTACGTCGTGGAGCGCGACGACGACGGGCCGGTGGTGAAGCCCACCTGGTTGTTGATGATCACGTGGATCGTGCCGCCGGTGCGGTACCCGCGCAGCTGCGCGAGGTTGAGCACCTCGGGCACGACGCCCTGGCCCGCGAAGGCCGCGTCGCCGTGCAGCAGGATCGGCAGCACGGAGAAGCCGTCACCGCCCAGGTCGATGCGGTCCTGCTTGGCGCGCACGATGCCCTCGAGCACCGGGTCGACCGCCTCGAGGTGGGACGGGTTCGCGGCCAGGTAGACCTTGGTCGTCGCGCCGGACTCGGCGGTGAACACGCCCTCGGTGCCGAGGTGGTACTTCACGTCGCCGGAGCCCTGCACGCTCTTCGGGTCGAGCTGGCCCTCGAACTCCTTGAAGATCTGGCCGTAGCTCTTGCCCGCGATGTTCGCCAGCACGTTGAGGCGGCCGCGGTGCGCCATGCCGATGCCGACCTCGTCGAGCCCGCCCTCGGCGGCGCGCGACAGGATCGCGTCGAGCAGCGGGATGACCGACTCGCCGCCCTCGAGCGAGAACCGCTTCTGGCCGACGTACTTGGTCTGCAGGAACGTCTCGAACGCCTCGGCGGAGTTCAGCTTGCGCAGGATGCGCAGCTGGTCCTCGCGCGGGGTGCGGGCGTAGCCCGACTCGAGCCGCTCCTGGAGCCACTTGCGCTGGGCCGGGTCGGCGATGTGCATGTACTCGACGCCGATCGTGCGGCAGTACGAGTCGCGCAGCAGGCCGAGGATGTCGCGCAGGGTGTCCTTGGTCTTGCCGCCGAAGCCGCCCGTCGGGAACGCGCGGTCCAGGTCCCACAGCGTCATGCCGTGGTTCTGGATGTCCAGGTCGGGGTGCTTGCGCTGGCGGTAGGCGAGGGGGTCGGTCTCCGCCATGAGGTGGCCGCGCGAGCGGTAGGAGTGGATGAGCTCCGCGATCCGGGCCGGCTTGGCGGCCTCGACGTCGGTGTCCACGGTGTTGTCGCGCACCCAGCGCACGGGCTCGTACGGCACGCGCAGGGCCGCGAACACGCGGTCGTAGAAGCCGTCCAGGCCGAGCAGCTTGCTCGCGAGCACCTTGAGGAACTCGCCGGACTGCGCGCCCTGGATGATGCGGTGGTCGTAGGTCGACGTGATCGTCATGACCTTCGAGATGCCCATGCGGGCGAGCTGCTCCTCGGACGCGCCCGCGAACTCCGCGGGGTAGTCCATGGCGCCGACGCCGATGATCGTGCCCTGCCCGGACATGAGGCGCGGCACGGAGTGCACGGTGCCGATGCCGCCCGGGTTGGTCAGCGAGATCGTGGTGCCGGCGAAGTCGTCCATGCCGAGCTTGCCGCCGCGCGCCTTGCGCACGAGGTCCTCGTACGCGGCCCAGAAGCCGGCGAAGTCGAGCTCCTCGGCCTTCTTGACGCTGGGCACCAGCAGCTGGCGCGAACCGTCGGGCTTGGCGAGGTCGATCGCGAGGCCGAAGCCGACGTGGGCGGGCTGCACGACGTGCGGCTTGCCGTCGATGCTCTCGTAGTGCGCGTTCATCACCGGCATGTCGGACAGCGCCTCGACGAGCGCGAACCCGATGAGGTGGGTGAACGAGATCTTGCCGCCGCGACCGCGCGCGAGGTGGTTGTTGATGACGATGCGGTTGTCCACCATGAGCTTGGCGGGCACGGCGCGCACCGACGTCGCGGTCGGGACCTCGATCGAGGCCTCCATGTTGGTGACGACGCGGGCGGCGGGGCCGCGCAGCTTCTGCACGTCGTCGGTGGCCTCGTCCTCGGTGGCCTTCGGCGCGGACTTCGCGACCTCCGCATAGGGCGCGGTCGAGGGCTGGGCCTCGGCGACCGGGCGGACGGCGCTCACCTCGGGGTCCGCCGGCAGCGGGGCCGGCTTCGCGGCCTTGCGCTCGGCCTTCGCCGTCTCGGCGGCGGCGGTGCCCGACCGGCCGGCCGGGGCCGCGGCCTGTGCCGGGGCGGCCTGCTGCGCCGGAGCCGCGGGCTGTGCCGGGGCCTGGGGCTGCGCCGGAGCCGCGGGCTGCGCCGGGGCCGCGTCCGCGGTGGCGCCGTTGGTCTCACCCGGCTCGTAGTCGGCGAAGAAGTCCCACCACGCGGGGTCCACCGCGTTCTTGTCCTTCAGGTACTGCTCGTAGAGCTCGTCGACGAGCCATTCGTTGGCTCCGAACGCGCTCGCCACGCTGATCGACTCTGACCCGTCCTTCGGGGACACCACGCGCGGATCGCCCACTTTCACACAGTTGCAACTCGTTCGACCGGAAATGCGCCCGACAGCGCCGGTGCGCAGGTCCCAGCCTACGTCCTCCGGGCCGTCCGACCGGGGAGGCCGAGTGGCGTCAGACGGCCGTTCCCGGGCTCGCGACGCGGCATCGTGACCGTCCGGTAATGCGGTGGGCAACGGCTCCTCGGGTCGACCCGATGACTCCGTGTTCCGACGTCATGTCCGCACCACGCGGGCCGTCCTGTGACGGACGAGTGTGACCAACGTCACCCGGGGGAGGGCGCGGCGGGATCAGTCCGAGGGCTCGGTCGTGACGCCGGGGGCGGGGCGGGCCTGCGCGGGGAGCGTCACGCGCATCGTCGCGCCGCGGTCGGTGTCGGCGACCTCCACGTGCCCGCCGTGCAGGTCGACCGCCCAGCGGACGATGGCGAGGCCGATGCCGGTACCGCCGCTCGCCATGCCGGACGGTGGCGCGGCATGGGGCCGTCCGGCGGCCGCCCCGCTCGCGAACCGCTCGAAGATGCGCCCGCGGTCCTCGGGCGCGATGCCGGGACCCTCGTCGCTCACCTCGAGGACGACGTCGTCGTCCACCGGGTAGGCGTCGAGCCGCACCGTGCCGCCGTGCGGCGAGTGCCGGATCGCGTTCTGCAGCAGGTTGGTGACCACCTGGCGCAGCCGCTCCACGTCGGCCTCCAGCGCGAGGTCCGGGGGCGTGACGTCGACGACGTAGCTGAGACCCTTCGCCGCGTCGACCATCGACATCGCCTGCGCGGACTCCTCGAGGAAGTCGCCCACCGAGAACTCGCTGAGCACCAGCGCGGACGCGCCGGCCTCCACGCGCGACAGGTCGAGCAGGTAAGTGACCAGGCGGGTGAGGCGCTCCGTCTGCTCCAGCGACAGCTCGAGGGCCGACGGCGTGGGCTCGGTGACGCCGTCCACCATGTTCTCGAGCTGGGCCTGCAACGCCGCGACCGGGGTGCGCAGCTCGTGCGACACGTTCGCGATGAGCTCGCGCCGCACGCGGTCGGAGGCGTCGAGGTCGGCGGCCATGACGTTGAACGCCTCGGCGAGGTGACCCACCTCGTCGCGGCTCGTGGCGCGCACCCGGATCGAGTAGTCCCCGGCGGCCATCGCCTGCACGGCCGCCGTCATGTCCCGCAGCGGCGACGTCATGCCGCGCGCGAGGAGCTGCACGATGACCAGGGACAGGAAGATCGCCAGGGGCAGCGTGCGCGTGGGGCCCAGCTCGTTCTGCAGGCCGATCCACGTGATGAGGACGGCGAACGTCACCGTCGCCACGACCAGCACGCCGAGCTTGGTCTTGAGCGAGCGCAGGGGGTCCAGCGGTCGGACGTCGGGCAGCCGGTGGTGCTCCTTGCGCCGCGGCGCGGCCGGCCCGGCGTCGTCGGCGCCGGGGGCGGGGTCCATCAGGCTTCCGGCGGCTCGAACGCGTACCCGACGCCGTGCACGGTCCGGATGAGGTCCGGCCCGAGCTTGCGGCGCAGCGCCTTGATGTGGGAGTCGACGGTGCGGGTGCCGCTGGCGTCCGCCCAGTCCCACACCTCGGCGAGCAGGCGCTCGCGCGTCTGGACGGTCTTGGGCGAGCTGGCGAGCATGACCAGGAGCTCGAACTCGGTCGGCGTCAGGTGCACCTCGTCGCCGGCGCGGTGCACGCGGCGCTGGGCCCGGTCGATCGTGACGTCGCCCATGACCATGGGCGGGTCGGCCGGGGTCGTCACCGCGGCCTGCTGCGCGCGCTCCACGCGCCGCAGCAGGGCCTTGACGCGCGCCACCAGCTCGCGCATGGAGAACGGCTTGGTCATGTAGTCGTCGGCGCCGACGCCGAGGCCGACCAGCATGTCGGTCTCGTCGTCGCGCGCCGTGAGCATGAGGATCGGGATCGGGTTCTCCGCCTGGATGCGGCGGGTGACCTCGAGCCCGTCGATGCCGGGAAGCATGACGTCCAGCACGATGGCGTCCGGGTTCAGGCGGGAGGCGGCGTCGACGCCGGCGAGGCCGTCGCGCGCCACCTCGACCCGCCAGCCCTCGGCGGACAGGCGCTGGGCGATGGCGGCCGCGATCGCGGGCTCGTCCTCGACGACGAGCACGGTGGCGTTCTGCTGGCCCGACGTGCCCGAGGTGCCCGGGGTGCTCGGAGGGGTCGCGGTGGTCATGGTGCCATCTTGCACCGGCTCCCTGGGGGAGCGCTGAGTACACGCTGTCCGGGGCTCTCCCGCGCGGACGCCGACTCGCCCGCCGGCTCCGTCCCGATAGCATCGGAGCACGATGGACGAGAGCCGATATCGCGCGGGGTCGCCCGCGCCGTCCCGCCTGGCAACCCCGCCGCCCCGCCACCTCGCGGTGCCGCCCCGCACGACCGGGAGCCGCCCGTGCTAGGCGACGTCCTCATGATCGTGCTGGGCGTGGTGCTCACCGCGGGCACCGCCGTGTTCGTCGCCAGCGAGTTCTCCCTCGTCACCCTCGACCCGGCCGTGCTCGGGGCCGACGACGAGGAGGGCGACAGTCCGTCGCCCGGCCGCGACACCGCACGCCCGTCGGACCGACGGGACCGCGCCGTGCGCGCCGGGCTCAAGCACCTGTCCACGGAGCTCAGCTCCGCCCAGGTCGGCATCACCATCACCACGATCCTGCTCGGTTACACCGCCCAGCCGGCGCTCCTGTCCCTGTTCTCCGAGGCGTTCGCGGCCACGGCGCTCGGCCGCGGCGTCGCCGGCGTGCTCGCGGGGGTCCTCGCGCTCGTCGTGGTCAACGCGTTCTCGATGCTCTTCGGAGAGCTGATCCCGAAGAACTTCGCGCTCTCCGCCCCGCACGCGACGGCGCGGCTGGTCGTCCCCGTGCAGCGGGTGTTCACCATGCTGTTCCGGCCGCTCATCGCCGTGCTCAACGGCTCCGCCAACGCGCTGCTGCGCCGCGTCGGCGTCGAGCCCCGCGAGGAGCTGTCCGGCGCGCGGTCGTCCTCGGAGCTGCTGTCGCTCGTGCGGCGCTCGGCGCAGGAGGGCACGCTCGACCAGTCGGTCGCGACCCTGCTGACCAACTCCCTCGAGCTCGACGAGCTGTCGGCGCGCGACGTCATGACCGACCGCATGCGGATGGCCGTCGTCGAGCGCGACACGACGGCCGCCGAGGTCGTGGCCCTCGCCCGGCGCACCGGCCACTCCCGGTTCCCGGTGATCGGCGAGGACCGCGACGACGTCGTCGGTCTCGTCCACCTGCGCCGCGCCGTCGGCGTGCCCCACGACCGGCGTGGCGAGGTGCCGGCCGCCGCCCTCATGGTCGACGCGCCCCGGGTGCCGGAGACGGTCCGGCTCGGCCCGCTGCTCGTCGAGCTGCGCGGCCTCGGCCTGCAGATGGCCGTGGTCGTCGACGAGTACGGGGGCACGTCGGGGATCGTCACGCTGGAGGACGTCGTCGAGGAGCTCGTGGGCGACGTCGCGGACGAGCACGACCCGCGCCGCGCCGGGGTGGTGCGCGGCGCCGACGGGTCGTGGGTCGTGCCCGGGGTGCTGCGCCCCGACGAGCTGGAGGAGCGCACCGGCCTGGTGGTGCCCGAGGGCCCGGCCTACGAGACGCTCGGCGGCCTGGTCATGGCGGAGCTGGGGAGGGTGCCCGAGGTCGGCGACGAGATCGAGACCGACGGCGTGCTGCTGCGCGTGGAGGCGATGGACGCGCGGCGCGTCGAGCGGCTGCGCGTGCTCGCCGTCGACCCGGCCGGGCACGAGCGCGGGGAGGCGGGCCGATGAGCACCGGGACCGCCCTGCTGGTCGGCGTGCTGCTGCTCGCCGGCAACGCGTTCTTCGTCGGCGCCGAGTTCGCCGTCATCTCCGCGCGCCGCAGCGCCATCGAGCCGCGGGCCGAGGCCGGCGACCGGCGCGCCCGCACCGCCCTGTGGGCGATGGAGCACGTCTCCCTCATGCTCGCGTGCGCGCAGCTCGGGGTCACCGTGTGCTCCACCGGCCTGGGCATCGTCGCCGAGCCCGCCCTCGCGCACCTGCTCGAGGTGCCGTTCGAGGCCCTGGGGGTCCCCGAGGCGCTGCTGCACCCCGTCTCGCTCGTCCTCGCGCTGGCGATCGTCGTGTACCTGCACGTGGTGCTCGGTGAGATGGTGCCCAAGAACCTCGCCGTCGCCGGCCCGGAGACGGCCGCCCTCTGGTTCGCGCCGCCGCTGGTGCTGCTCGGCCGCGCCGTGCGCCCGGTGATCGCGGCGCTCAACTGGGTCGCGAACCACGCCGTGCGGCTCGCGGGGGTCGAGCCGAAGGACGAGGTGGCCTCCGCGTTCACGGCGCAGGAGGTGCAGTCGATCGTCGAGCACTCGCAGGCCGAGGGCGTGCTCCGCGACGAGCAGGGCCTGCTCGCCGGGGCCATCGAGTTCTCCTCGCGCACCGCCGGCGACGTCATGGTGGCCGTGGACGAGCTGGTCACCGTCGACCCCCGCACCACGCCCGACGACGTCGAGCACCTCGTCGCACGCACCGGCTTCAGCCGGTTCCCCGTGCGGGGCGACGACGACGCCCTGCGCGGCTACCTGCACCTCAAGGACGTCCTGTACGCGTCGAACGGCGACCGGTTCGACCCGGTGCCGGCATGGCGCGTGCGCGCGCTCGCGTCCGTGCGGCCGGCCGACGAGGTGGAGGACGCGCTGCGCGCCATGCAGCGCTCCGGGGCGCACCTGGCCCGCGTCGAGGGGCCCGACGGCGTCCTCGGCGTCGTCTTCCTCGAGGACATCCTCGAGGAGCTCGTGGGCGAGGTGCGCGACGCCATGCAGCGTCGGCCGTGACGCCGTCCGCCCGCGGGGCATGAGCAGCGTGGACACCTTCCCACGGCACCGGACCGCAGGACCGGCCCGACCGGCTGTGGACGGGGACTTGGCGGGGGAGCCCGACCCCGTTATGGTTCCGTGACGGATCGGTCGTACGGCGCGTGGCGGGCACGCGGTGACGGGCGGTCCGCGTTCAGGTCCGGACTCCTCGGGCGGCCACGGTGGCCGCGCCGGGGCACGAGCGCGGAGGTGCCGTGGAGGCGACGTCGCAGGGTGACGCAGCCGCGCCGCGCTCCCGTCGCGAGATCCGGGAGGCCGAGCTCGCCCGGGCCGGCAAGAAGCCCCGCAAGCGTGCTTCCACCGCACGCGGCGACCGCTCCGACGGACGGCACGCCGCCCCCGCCGGCCACGCCTGGGTCACCCGGCTGACCGTCCTCGGCTCGCTCGCCGCCGCGACCATCGCCGCCCCCCTCGTCACCGACGACCAGGCCCACGGCGGCACCCCGTTCGACCTCGACACCCAGCCCGCGGGCCCCTCCACGCTGGCGCTCCTCGAGCAGGGCGTCGACACCCCCCGCACCTCCCAGGGCATCGCCGCCGCACCGCGCGACGTGCGCGTCGAGGCGTCCGCCGCCAGCCGGACCGCCGAGCGCAGCCCCCTGCCCGGGTGCGACGCCGGGGCGTCCATCGACGGCGGCAACGGCAGCCTGGCCGACCACTCGCTCTGCGACATCTGGCAGCCCGGGGAGAAGCTGCGCGCCGACGCCGCCGTCGCGCTCAGCGCCCTCAACGAGGCGTTCCGCGTCCGTTTCGGCCGCGACCTGTGCCTCGTCGACAGCTACCGCTCCATCTCCTCCCAGTACGCCGTCAAGGCCAGCCGCGGCTACCTCGCCGCCACGCCCGGCACCTCCATGCACGGGTGGGGGCTCGCCATCGACCTGTGCGGCGACGAGTACCGCTCCAGCGAGGTCTACGGGTGGCTGTGGGAGAACGGGCCCGCCTACGGGTGGGAGAACCCGCCGTGGGCGCAGCGGGGTGGCATGGGGAACTACGAGCCCTGGCACTTCGAGT
The DNA here is from genome assembly GCF_042793335.1 of Isoptericola sp. NPDC056573. Taxonomy (NCBI): domain Bacteria; kingdom Bacillati; phylum Actinomycetota; class Actinomycetes; order Micrococcales; family Promicromonosporaceae; genus Isoptericola; species Isoptericola sp. NPDC056573. Next base: position 56,900 of record NZ_JBHTUY010000017.1, on the reverse strand, counting down.
ACAAGCCCGGCGTCGTGGAGATCACGACCTGGCACTGAGCCGCCGTTCTGTGCTCGTGTGCTCACCGCCGCGGGAGGTGCAGGATCCTTCGCGCGGTCGCGTTCACGCGCCCCAGGGGGCGCTCCACTTCGGGAGGGATACGACCGCGCGAAGGATCCTGCGCCTCCCGCTCTCCTGATCCCTCACGGCAGCCTCGAACCCGGGCTCGTCCAGTCCCGCTGGTCGAGCCTGTCGACACCCGGCCGTGGTCTCGACAGGCTCGACCGACGACGATCCGCGGGCCGTGCGGCGTCAGGTGGTGATCGTCGTGTTGCCGCCGAAGTCGTCGCGGAAGCGCGGGCCCTGGGCGGCGAGCTCCTGGGCGTACGCGGCGGACCAGCCGCGGAAGGGGTCGACGGCGAGGGACTCGTTGGAGAACCGGCGGTCGTCGGTGAGCTCGGTGACGCAGAAGTCGGGGATCTGGAGGTCCGTGACCGGGCCCGAGCGCTCGCACTCGGCGACGATGAGCGGCGCGTTGGCGCCGCCGAAGACGTCGATCGACCAGCCGTCGGCGCCCAGCCAGGCCGCGTAGCGCGTCTTGATGACCTGCGCGCCGCCGCGGCGCACCAGCTCCGCGCCGACGTTCGGCTCGAGCGGGCGCTCCGCCTCGTACCGGGTGCCGCCCACCGACGGGCCCTTGACCGTGACCGCGGCGAAGTCGACGCGCGAGCGGTAGAGCTCGAGGACGTCACGCGCGTCGCTGTCGGGGCCCAGCCGTGCCTCGACGCCCGTCGCCTGCACCCGCACGCGCAGCGCGTAGCCGCCGTCCGAGAGGAAGTAGGACTGGACGATCAGGGCGGGCGCGTCGCGCAGCGCGTCCGGCAGCTCGCGGACGAAGAACCGGCGCTCGAACTCGAAGTCGGAGTAGTCGGCGGACATGGCCACGAGCCTAGTGGGCCGCGGCGACGGTCCGGTCCCGCGGCCAGGCGGTGTCGGTCCAGGTGCGCCGCACGCGCAGCACGCCCGTGCGCATCGGCAGGGTGAACTCGCCCTGCGCCGTCTCGGTCCGGCCCGCGAGGTACGCGCGGATGCGCGCCGTCGTGGCCGCGCGCTCCGCCTCCGGCATGACGAGCACCCCGGCGCGGGTCGCGAGGGTCGCGACGAGGGAGTCGGCGGTGCGGCGCTGACCGTGCGGGAACTCCGCCCGCTCCGCCCGGGCCGACCACCCCTCCCCGGCGGGCGGGAGCAGGCCGGCGGTCGCGCGGCGCCAGGCGGTCGGTGTGTCCCGCGGCCCCACGGCCGCGCTCCCGCCCGCGTCGGCGAGCCCGGCGACCCAGGCGACGTCGTCGTCCAGGAGGTTCCAGAGCCCGGCCAGGACGCCGCCGGGGGCGAGCACGCGGGCGATCTCGGGCCCCGCGACCGCCAGGTCGAACCAGTGGAGGGCGTTGCCCGCGAGCACGGCGTCGACGGAGCCGTCGGGCAGCGGGATCGACTCGGCGCTGCCCGCCAGGGCGCGGACGCCCGGCCGCCCCCGCCGCAGCTCGGCCAGCATCGCCGGGTCCGGCTCGACGGCGACGACCTCCGCGCCCGGGACGACCGCCGGGTCGAGCAGGGCGGCGGTCAGCTTGCCCGTCCCCGCGCCGAGGTCGAGCACCCGCGGGCCCGGCGCCGCCCGCAGCGTCCAGCGCACCGCGGCCGCCGCGTAGTCCGGGCGGTGCTCGGCGTACGCGCCGGCCGCCGTCCCGAAGGACGACGCTGCGGACGGGGCGTCCCGGTCGCCGCTCACGGGGCCGCGGGGCCGGGGACCTCGCGCCGCGCCGGACCCACGTACGCGGACAGCGGGCGGATCAGGGCGTTGGCGGCCTGCTGCTCCATGATGTGCGCCGTCCAGCCGGTGACGCGGGCGGCGACGAACAGCGGCGTGAACGTGGCCGTCTCGAACCCCATGAGGTGGTAGGCCGGGCCCGACGGGTAGTCGAGGTTCGGGTAGATGCCCTTGCGGCGCACGAACTCGGACTCCAGCGCGTCGTAGAGGGCGGCCAGGTCGGGGCGGTCGTAGTGCTCGACGAGGGTGTCGAGGGCGGCCTTCATGGTCGGCACGCGCGAGTCGCCGTGCTTGTAGACGCGGTGCCCGAAACCCATGATCTTGCGCTTGGCGGCGAGCGCGTCGTCGAGCCAGGCCGCGGCCCGCTCGGCGGTGCCGATCTCGGCCAGCGTCTCCATGACCGCCTCGTTGGCGCCGCCGTGCAGCGGCCCCTTCAGCGCGGCGATCGCGCCCACGACGGCCGAGTGCAGGTCGCTGAGCGTGGACGTGATCACCCGTGCCGTGAACGTGGAGGCGTTGAACGAGTGCTCGGCGTACAGGATCATCGACCGGTTGAACGCGTCGACGACCACCGGCTCCGGCTCGACCTCGAACGTCGTCCACAGGAAGTTCGCGGAGAAGTCCAGGTCGTCGCGCGGGGCCACGGGCCCCAGCCCGCGGCGGCGGCGCTGCCCGTACGCGACGACGGCCGGCAGGGCCGCGAAGAGCCGCACGCTGCGCTCGAGGTTGACGTCGGCGTTGGCGGCCGCCTCCAGGGCGGTGAGGCCCGCGGCCTCGCGGGCGCCGATGACGCTCACCGCCGTGCGCACCTCGTCCATCGGGTGCGCGGTGACGGGCAGGAGGTCGATCGCGGCGCGCACGTCGTCGGCGAGCGGGCGGTGCTCGCGCTCGGTCGCACGCAGGGTGGCGAGCTCGTCGTCGGTCGGCAGCTCGCCGTGCCACAGCAGCCACGCGACCGCCTCGAACGGGCAGGTCGCCGCCAGGTCCTGGACCGGGTAGCCGCGGTACAGCAGCGAGTTGGTCTCGGGGTCCACCTTGGAGACGGCCGTCACGTCGGCGACCACCCCCGCCAGCCCGCGTCGGACCTCCGGCTCGGGCCCGGTGTGCTCTGTCATCGATGCTCCTTCGCTGCGATGTCGGCGGAGACGGCGCGGCCGTCAGCCGTGCAGGTTGTCGTCCAGGCTGAAGTCGAAGACGTCCGTGTCGAACGTCGAATAGGCGGCGTAGTCGAGCAGCTCGTAGAGCCGCGCGCGGGTCTGCATGTGCTCGACCTGCCCCGCGAGCGAGCCCTCCGCGCGCAGCGCGTCCAGGCCCCGCTCGGCCGCGCCCATCGCCAGGCGCAGCAGCGAGACGGGGTAGATGACGAGGGCCACGCCCGCGTCGGCGAGCTGCGTCGTCGTGAACAGCTCGGACTTGCCGAACTCCGTCATGTTGGCCAGCACGGGGACGTCGACGGCGCTCGCGACGGCCTCGAACTCCGCCAGGTCGCGCATGGCCTCGGGGAAGATCGCGTCCGCACCGGCGTCGACGAGGGCCTTCGCGCGGTCGACGGCGGTCGGGAGCCCCGCCACGGCGCGCACGTCGGTGCGGGCCATGACCAGCAGGTTCTCGTCGCGCCGCGCGGCGACCGCCGCGCGCACCCGCTGCAGCGCCGTCGGCTCGTCCACGACCTGCTTGCCGTCGAGGTGCCCGCACCGCTTGGGGTTCACCTGGTCCTCGACGTGCAGGCCCGCGACGCCCGCGTCCTCCAGCGTCTGCACGGTGCGGGCCATGTTCATCGCCTCGCCGAAGCCGGTGTCGGCGTCCACGAGGGTGGGCAGGTCGGTCATGCGGGCGATCTGCCCCGCGCGGGTCGCGACCTCGGTGAGCGTCGTCAGCCCGACGTCGGGCAGCCCCAGGTCGGCGGCCACGACCGCCCCCGAGACGTAGACGCCGTCGAAGCCCTTGTCCTGGATCAGCCGCGCCGCGAGCGGGTTGAACGCGCCGGGCAGCTGCAGGAGCTCCCCGGAGCGCAGCCGCTCGCGGAACGTGGCGCGCTTGGCGGCGGGGGTGGTGGTCGAGTAGAGCACGGTCGCCCTCCGGGTCTCAGAAGATGCCGCGCGCGACGGGGTGGGTCGCGAGCGGGTCGGCGAGCGGCGTGACGGTGAGGCTGGACAGCTCGTCGGCGGACAGCTCCGGCAGCCGCTGGGCGAGGTCGAGGAACCGCTCCGTCTCCTCGTCGGCCAGCACCCCGGCGGCCAGCGTGCGGAACTTCGCCACGTACTGCTCGCGGGCGAACGGGCGGGCGCCCAGCGGGTGCGCGTCGGCGACGGCGATCTCCTCGACGACCCGCGAGCCGTCCGCGAGCTCGATCTCCACGCGGCCACCGAACGACTTCTCGTCCGGGTCGCTCGAGTGGTACCGGCGGGTCCACTCGGCGTCCTCGGCGGTGGTGACCTTGCGCCACAGCTCCACGGTGTCCGGGCGGGCGGCGCGCTCGGGGGCGTAGCTGCCGACGTGGTCCCAGGCGCCGTCCTGCAGCGCGACCGTGAAGATGTAGGGGATCGAGTGGTCCAGTGTCTCGCGGCTGGCCGTGGGGTCGTACTTCTGCGGGTCGCCCGAGCCGGAGCCGATGACGTAGTGCGTGTGGTGGCTCGTGTGCAGCACCACGGCGACGACGTTCGCCGGGTCGCGCAGCTCGGGCCGCTCGGTGCCGAGGCGGCGGGCGAGGTCGATCCACGCCTGCGCCTGGTACTCGGCGGAGTGCTCCTTGGTGTACGTGTCGAGGATGGCGCGCCGTGCCTCGCCCGCGGCGGGCAGCGGCACGGTGTACCGGGCGTCGGGCCCGTCGAGCAGCCAGGCGATCACGCCGTCCTCGCCCTCGTAGATCGGGCTGGGGGAGGTCTGCCCGCGCATCGCACGGTCGGCGGCCTCCACCGCCATCTTGCCCGCGAACGCGGGGGCGTGGGCCTTCCACGTGGAGATCTCGCCCTTGCGCGACTGCCGCGTCGCCGTCGTCGTGTGCAGGGCCTGGCCGACCGCCTGGTAGATGGTCTCCGCGGGCAGGCCGAGCAGCGTGCCGATGCCCGCCGCCGCCGACGGGCCGAGGTGGGCGACGTGGTCGATCTTGTGCGCGTGCAGGCTGATGCCCTTGACGAGGTCCACCTGGATCTCGTAGCCCGTGACGATCCCGCGCAGGAGCTCCGCGCCGCTGCGGCCCAGGTGCTGCGCGACGGCGAGCACGGGCGGGATGTTGTCGCCGGGGTGCGAGTACTCGGCCGCGAGGAACGTGTCGTGGTAGTCCAGCTCGCGCACGGCGACGCCGTTCGCCCAGGCCGCCCACTCGGGGCTGGTGCGCTCGGGGGAGCCGAAGACCGTCGACCCCGCGCCGCCGCGGGAGACCGGGTGCGCCTCCGCCTGCGTGCGGGCCGCGAGGATCGGGCCGCGGCCCAGCGACGCCGTCGCCACCGCGGCGTTGTCGATGACGCGGTTGATCACCATGTCGGTGACCTCCGGCGTCGGGTCGAGCTGCTCGGCCGCGACCTCCGCGATCTTCCACGCGAGCTGCCCCTCGCGGGGCAGCGGCTCGTCGGAACGGTAGACGCGGACCTCGTGGTCGATCATGCGGGGGAGTCCTCCCTGTGCAGGCCTCAGCAGACATCGTGTGCGGGCGTCGTCGCCGCCCGTGTCCGGGCCGCTCCGAGAACGTAACGCCCGGTGAACGCTGGGTCCAGCGTGTGCGGCCGCCGGACCGCACCGGGACGGCGGTGCGAGGGCCCGTGGCGACGCCTGTGGTGGGCTTCACGAATGACTCGTCAAGGAACGGTGTCGCCGCAGGTGACGGCGTCGCGCAGGGGTCGGTCCTCGGCCCGTGGTTGCCCTGACGAACTTGATTCTCGGTCAAGGATCGGTAACGTGGCCGCCCATGTTCGGGCTCGGCGTCCGCTCTCGCAGCGGACGCCGGCTCCCTGTCACGGGCCGGGCCGCTGCGTCACACCGCGTGCACGCCGCGCCGGCCACGGAAGGAAACATGACCGCCGTACTGCCTCAGGAACCGACCGGCACCACCCCTGCGAACGCCCCGGCCGCCCGGGCCGCGCGCCGCAGGCTCCGCGTCTCCGACGTCACCGTCGTGGACAACTCCATGCTCAAGAAGACGATCGGCGGCACCGCCGTCGGCAACCTCATGGAGTGGTACGACGTCGGCGTCTACGGCTACCTGGCCGTGACGATGGGTGCCGTGTTCCTGCCGCAGGCGTCGTCCGGCGTGCAGATCCTCTTCTCCCTCGGCGTGTTCGCCGCCACCTACGTGGCGCGCCCGCTGGGCGGCATCGTCTGCGGCCGCATCGGCGACAAGGTCGGCCGCCAGAAGGTGCTCGCCTTCACGCTCGTGATGATGGCCGCCTCGACGTTCCTCATCGGGCTGCTGCCGACGTACGGCGTCCTCGGTGTCGCGGCGCCGCTGCTGCTCGTGCTCCTCAAGCTGCTGCAGGGCTTCTCCACCGGCGGTGAGTACGCCGGCGTCACGACCTTCGTCGCCGAGCACGCCCCCGACCGCCGCCGCGGCTGGGCGGCCTCGTTCCTCGACTTCGGCAGCTACCTGGGCTTCGCGCTCGGCGCCGTCGTCGTGACGGTGCTGCAGGTGACGCTGGGCGAGCAGGCCATGCTCGACGGCGGGTGGCGCATCCCGTTCCTGGTCGCCGGCCCGATCGGCGCGTTCGCCGTGTGGTTCCGCCTGAAGATCGAGGAGTCCCCGGCCTTCCAGGCGCAGCAGGTCGCGGCCGAGGCCGCGAAGACCCACGGCGCCGAGGTGCCCGCGCCCACCGACGTCACGCTGCGCTCGCAGTGGCGCCCGCTCGCCGTCGCGATGGTGCTCGTGGCGGTCGCCAACACCGCCGGCTACGCCCTGACGAGCTACATGCCGACCTACCTCACCGACACGCTCGGCTACGAGGCGACGGCGGGCACCCTGCTCACCGTGCCCGTGCTGGTGCTGCTCGCGGTGATGATCCTCGTGGCGGGCCCGGTCAGCGACCGTGTCGGTCGTCGTCCGCTGCTGTGGTTCGGCGCGGGCTCGCTCGCGGTGCTCGCGGTGCCGGCCTTCCTGTTCCTGGCGATGGGCCACGTGTGGTCGACGCTGCTCGGCCTGTGCCTCATGGCCGTGCCGGTGGCGTGCATGGTCGGCGTGCAGGCGGCGACGCTGCCCGCGATGTTCCCCACGGCCGTGCGCTACCGCTCGATGGGCCTGGCGTACAACGTCGCCCTGGCGATCTTCGGCGGCACGACGCCGCTCATCGTCGAGTCGCTGACGCAGGCCACCGGGTCGAGCATGGCGCCGGCCTACTACCTCATGGGCTTCGCGCTGATCGGCGCGGTCGCCGTCGGTTTCGTCAAGGAGAGCGCGGGCAAGCCGCTGCCGGGCTCCATGCCGTCGGTCGACACCGACGCGGAGGCCAAGGCGCTCGTCAGGACGCAGGAGAAGAACCCGGACCTCGACCTCGACGCGATGCCGGGTCTGGCCCCCGCGCACTGATCGCGGCTCGAAACCGTCGTCGACGTAGTACCCGGTGCCGCCTCCGGGCGAGGAAGCAGCACCGGGTACTACGTCGACGACGGTGTGCCGCGGTAGAAGCCGGGACGCAGGTGCCCGAGCCGCTCGAACGCCTCCAGGAGGTCGTCCTCGCGGCCACCCACGGCGGTGAGCGGGATACACACCGGGGAGCCGAGGGTTCCCGTGCTCGCCAGCGCTGCCCGACGCGATGCGGCGCTGGGCTGCCGCTCGGCGACGCCCAGGGGGTCGGTCACCTCGACCACGAGCATCCGCTCGGGGTGGTCGACGATGCGCATACCTACCGTCTCGTCCCACTCGATCCGCCCGGCGCCGCGCAGGGATGCCGTGTCGGTGAACCCCTCGGCATCGAGGACCAGGGCGGTGCGGTCACGCTGCAGCAGCCGACGTGCCTGGAGCGTTCCGGCGGCTCCGGCGAAGAGCGCCACGGCAATCCCGACGACGACGCCGGCGAGTGGCGACGGGCCTCGGCGGCTCCCGGTGAGCTCCAGGACGCCGAGCCGCAGGGGCGCCCCCGAGTGGTCGGACCAGCAGACCACGACGACGCCCACCGACACGACGACGATCCCGGCGGCGAGCAGGAGCGCGCGCGACGACGCTCGACGGGACAGGTGGAAGATCTCGGGCGTCCCGACGGATCCACGACTCACGGCGGCAGCGTAGCGACGGACTGGCGGGGACGACGGAAAACGGCCCTGGTCGATGACCAGGGCCGTTTCTCGTTCTCGGTGCGCCTGAAGGGATTCGAACCCCCGACCTTCTGCTCCGGAGGCAGACGCTCTATCCACTGAGCTACAGGCGCGGGCGCCGGACGGAAAACCGCTCGGCACGGTGCACGAGACTACCAGCACCTGGGCGTCGGCCGGCACATCGTCGCCGATCCCACGACCGCGGCGAGAGCCGGGCGGCCCGCCGCCTTTGTAGAATCGCCCGGTGACCCCCGACGAGCTCTCCCGAGCACTCAGCGCTGCCCTCGCCTCGGCCGTGGCCGAAGGCACCCTCGCCCTGCCCGCCGACGCCGTCCCCGCGTCGGTGCACGTCGAGCGACCCCGGCAGCGCGAGCACGGGGACTGGGCCACCAACGTGGCGCTGCAGCTCGCGAAGAGGGCGGGCACGACGCCGCGCGCGCTCGCGGAGGACCTGGCGGCCCGCCTCGCGGCGACCCCGGGGATCAAGGCGGCCGACGTCGCCGGGCCGGGCTTCCTCAACATCACGCTCGAGGCCGGCGCCGCGGGCGAGCTGGCGCGCACGATCGTCACCGCCGGCGACGCGTACGGCCGCACGGACGCCCTCGCGGGCCAGGTCCACAACCTCGAGTTCATCTCGGCCAACCCGACGGGCCCGCTGCACATCGGTCACACCCGCTGGGCGGCGCTCGGCGACGCGCTCGCACGGATCATGCGCGCGGCCGGTGCCGACGTGACGGCCGAGTACTACATCAACGACGCGGGCGCGCAGATGGACAAGTTCGCCGCGTCGATCATCGCCCGCGCCAAGGGCGAGGACGTGCCCGAGGGCGGCTACCCCGGCGAGTACGTCGCCGAGCGTGCCGCCGAGGTGCTCGAGCAGGAGCCCGACCTCCTGTCGCTCCCGGCGGACGAGGCCCTCACGACCGCCCGCGAGCTCGGCTACCAGGCCCAGCTCGAGGCGATCCGCCGCACCCTCGACGCGTTCGGCGTGCACTTCGACGTCTGGTTCTCCGAGCGCACGCTGCACGACTCGGGCGCGGTGGAGCAGGCGGTCGCCCGCCTGCGCGAGCAGGGGCACGTGTTCGACGTCGACGGCGCGGTGTGGCTGCGCACCACGGACTTCGCCGACGACAAGGACCGCGTGATGATCCGCGCGAACGGCGAGCCCACCTACTTCGCCGCCGACGCCGCGTACTACCTGTCCAAGAAGGACCGGGGGTTCCCGGGCAAGATCTACCTGCTCGGCGCCGACCACCACGGGTACATCAACCGCCTCAAGGCCATCGCCGCGTGCGCGGGCGACGACCCGGAGGCGAACATCGAGGTGCTCATCGGCCAGCTCGTCAACATCGGCGGCGAGCGGATGGGCAAGCGCCGCGGCAACGCCCTGTACATGGACGACCTCATCGAGTGGCTGGGCTCCGACCCGCTGCGCTACTCGCTCGCCCGCTACCCGGCGGACTCGCCGCTGTCCCTGTCGGGCGAGGAGATGCTCAAGCAGAGCAACGACAATCCCGTCTACTACGTGCAGTACGCGCACTCGCGCACCTGCGCCGTCGACCGGAACGCGGCCGACCGCGCCGTCGCGCGCGTGGCCCCCGACGGGTCCGACGCCTTCGACCCCGCGCTGCTCACGCACGAGACCGAGGCGGCGCTGGTCGGCGCGCTCACCGAGTTCCCGCGGATCGTCACCCAGGCGGCCGAGCTGCGCGAGCCGCACCGCGTCGCGCGCTACCTCGAGTCCCTCGCCGCGGACTACCACAAGTGGTACCAGGAGTGCCGCGTGACGCCGTACCCGGACGAGGAGGTCACGGACACGCACCGCACGCGCCTGTGGCTGAACGACGCGGTGCGCCAGGTGCTGGCCAACGGGCTCGACCTGCTCGGCGTCTCCGCCCCGGAGCGGATGTGACCGGCGCCCAGGTCGAGGAGGGCGTGCTCGGGGTCCCCTGGTCGTCGGGCGTGCGCCGGCGCGACGACGGCGTCGTCGAGGTGGGCGGGCTCGCCGTGGACGCGCTCGCGGCCCAGCACGGCACCCCCGCCTACGTGCTCGACGAGGCCGACTTCCGGGCCCGCGCCCGCGGCTACCGCACGGCGTTCGCGACGGCGTTCGCCGAGGTGGGCACCGGCGTCGACGTGTACTACGCGGGCAAGGCCCTGCTCACGGTGGCCGTGGCGCGCTGGGCCCGCGAGGAGGGGCTGCGCGTCGACACGGCGTCCGGCGGGGAGCTCGCCGTCGCCCTGCGCGCCGGCGTCCCCGGCGCCGAGATCGGCCTGCACGGCAACAACAAGTCCGACGCCGAGATCCTCGCGGCCCTCGACGCCGGGGTGGGCCGCATCATCGTCGACTCCCTCGTCGAGATCGACCGGGTCGCGGCGCTCGCGGCCTCCCGCGGGCTCGTGGCGCCCGTCATGGTGCGCGTCACGACCGGCGTGCACGCCGGCGGGCACGAGTACATCTCCACCGCGCACGAGGACCAGAAGTTCGGCCTCTCGGTGAACCCCGGCGCGCTGGACGAGGGCGGCGACCCGCCGGCGATGCAGGCGCTGCTCGCCGCGGCCCGGCGCCCGGAGCTGCACCTGCTGGGCATCCACTCGCACATCGGCTCGCAGATCCTCGACCCGGCGGGCTTCGAGGCGGCGGCGCGCGTCGTGCTGCGGCTGCGCGCCGAGCTCGCGGAGCGCACGGGCGTGCTGGTCGACGAGGTGGACCTCGGCGGCGGCTACGGCATCGCGTACCTGCCGGGGGAGGTGCCGCTCGACCCGGACCGCATCGCCAAGGACGTCGCGAGCGCGGTCGCCGCGGTCTGCGCCGAGCTGGGCACCCCGCTGCCGCGCCTCTCCATCGAGCCGGGGCGCGCGATCGTCGGCCCGGCGGGCCTGACGCTCTACACCGTCGGCACGGTCAAGCCGGTCGCGCTCGACGACGGCCGCGTGCGCACCTACGTCTCGGTCGACGGCGGCATGAGCGACAACATCCGCCCCGCCCTGTACGAGGCGCAGTACCACGCGGAGCTCGTCGGCCGGACCTCGACGGCGGAGCCCGTGCTCGTGCGCGTCGTGGGCAAGCACTGCGAGAGCGGCGACATCGTCGTGCACGAGGTGCGGCTGCCCGGCGACGTGCGCGCGGGGGACCTGCTCGCCGTCGCCGCGACCGGCGCGTACGGGCGCTCGATGGCGTCGAACTACAACCTGCTGACCCGTCCGCCCGTGGTCGCCGTGTCAGGCGGCGCGTCGCGCGTCCTGGTGCGGCGCGAGACGGTCGACGACCTGCTCGCGCTCGACCAGGGCTGACGCCCGACGCCGCGTCGTCGGCCCGTCGTCGCCGCCCGTGGACGGCGGCCCGACGGCCGGCGCGCCGCGGCTATCCTGACCCCGTCCCGGCATCCCGTTCCGAAGGTTCTCCCGTGCCTGCAGCCCCCTCGTCCGGGCCCCTGACTGGGGCCGAACCCGCGGCCCGTCCCCGCCAGGCGGCCGACCCGACCCCCACGGTGCTGCGCGTCGCGCTCCTCGGGTGCGGCGTCGTCGGCTCCCAGGTCGCGCGGACGCTGATCGAGCACGCCGACGACCTCGCCGCCCGCGCGGGCACGCGCCTGGAGCTGGTGGGTATCGCCGTGCGTGACGCGAGCCGCCCGCGCGACGGCGTCGGCACCGTCGTGCCGGCCGAGCTGCTCACCGAGGACGCGGGCGCGCTCGTCGACCGCGCCGACCTCGTCATCGAGCTCATGGGCGGCATCGAGCCGGCAAGGGGCCTCATCCACCGCGCGATCGCGGGCGGCGCGAGCGTCGTCACGGCGAACAAGGCGCTGCTCGCCGCGCACGGACCGGAGCTGTTCGAGGCCGCGGACGCGGCGGGCGTCGACCTGTCGTTCGAGGCCGCGGTGGCGGGTGCGATCCCGATCGTCCGCCCGGTGCGCGAGTCGCTCGCCGGCGACCAGGTGCGTCGCGTGCTCGGCATCGTCAACGGCACCACCAACTACGTCCTCGACCAGATGACGACGCACGGGCTGGACCTCGAGGAGGCGCTCAAGGAGGCGCAGACCCTCGGGTACGCCGAGGCCGACCCCACGGCCGACGTCGAGGGGCACGACGCCGCGGCGAAGGCCGCGATCCTCGCGTCGCTCGCGTTCCACACGCGCGTCTCGCTGGCGCAGGTCGCGTGCGAGGGCATCACGGGCGTGACGGCGGCCGACGTCGCCGCCGCGCAGCAGACCGGGCACGTCGTGAAGCTGCTGGCGATCGCGGAGCAGACCGCCGAGGGCGTGTCCGTGCGCGTGCACCCCGCGCTGGTGCCGTCCGCGCACCCGCTCGCCGCGGTGCGCGGGGCGTTCAACGCCGTCTTCGTCGAGGCCGACGACGCCGGCCCGCTGATGTTCTACGGCCAGGGCGCGGGCGGGCGCCCGACGTCGTCCGCCGTGCTCGGCGACCTCGTGTCGGCCGCGCGCGACCGGATGGTCGGCGGGCGCGGGCCGCGCGAGTCCGCGTACGCGTCGCTGCCGGTGCTGCCGCACGACGCCGCCGTCACGCGCTACCAGGTCCGGCTCGTCGTGGCCGACCGCCCGGGCGTGCTCGCCCAGGTGGCGCAGGTGCTCGCCGACCACGGCGTGTCGATCGACACGGTCCGCCAGGCGCCCGACGAGCCGTACGCCGTCGACGTCGCCGAGGGCACCGCCGCGCTGCTGCTCACCACGCACTCCGCCCGCGAGGCGTCGCTCGCCGCGACGGTCGCGGCCGTGCGCGGCCTCGAGCCGGTGCACGAGATCACGTCCGTCCTGCGAGTCGAGGGAGCCTGACCATGCCGGTCGACCAGCCGAAGACCCAGCCTGCCCACCAGTGGCGCGGTGTCATCACCGAGTACGCCGACCGGCTGCCCGCCCACGTGGCGGAGCGGATCGTCACGCTCGGCGAGGGCGGCACCCCGCTCGTGGCCGCCCCCGCGCTGTCGGACCGTACCGGCGCCGACGTGTACGTCAAGGTCGAGGGCATGAACCCGACCGGGTCGTTCAAGGACCGCGGCATGACGACGGCGATCTCCGCGGCCGCCGGCCGCGGCGCGAAGGCCGTCGTGTGCGCGTCGACGGGCAACACGTCCGCCTCGGCGGCGGCGTACGCCACCCGGGCGGGCATGACCTGCGCCGTGCTCGTGCCGGACGGCAAGATCGCGATGGGCAAGCTCAGCCAGGCGATCGCGCACGGCGCCCGCCTGCTCCAGGTGGACGGCAACTTCGACGACTGCCTCGTCGCGGCGCGCAAGCTCGCCGAGGTGTACCCGGTCGAGCTGGTGAACTCCGTCAACCCGGACCGCATCGAGGGACAGAAGACGGCCGCGTTCGAGGTCGTCGACGCCCTCGGCGACGCGCCGGACATCCACTGCCTCCCGGTCGGCAACGCGGGCAACATCACCGCGTACTGGAAGGGCTACCGCGAGTACGCGGGCCTGGACGACGGCGCCGCGCACGGCGCGGTCGCGACCCGCACGCCGCAGATGTGGGGCTTCCAGGCGGCCGGCGCCGCGCCGATCGTCCTGGGCCACCCCGTCGACCAGCCGGAGACGATCGCCACCGCGATCCGCATCGGCAACCCGGCGTCGTGGGAGCAGGCGGAGGCCGCCCGCGACACGTCCGGCGGCGTGATCGAGTCGGTCACCGACGAGCAGATCCTCGCCGCGCACCGCGTGCTGTCCGCCGAGGTCGGCGTGTTCGTCGAGCCGGCGTCCGCCTCGGGCGTCGCAGGCCTGCTCGCGCGGGCCGAGCGCGGGCTGGTCCCCGCCGGCGCGCGCGTCGTCGTGACCGTCACCGGTCACGGCCTCAAGGACCCGCAGTGGGCGCTGCGCACGCCGGACGGCGGCGAGGTGGCCCCGACCCGCGTGGGCGCCGACGTCGTGTCCATCGCCGACGCGCTCGGCCTGGGCTGACACCCCGCCCGACACCGCTCCGCCCGACACCGCTCCGCCCGACAACGCTCTGCCCGACACCGTTCCGACCGAGCCCCGAGAGGGAGACGCGCATGCAGCTCGGCGCCGACCACGTGCTGGTCCGTGTTCCCGCGACCAGCGCCAACCTGGGCCCGGGGTTCGACGCGATGGGCCTGGCCCTCGCGCTGTACGACGACCTGGAGGTCGAGCTCCTCGCGACCGACGACGTCGTCGTCGAGATCGAGGGGCAGGGGGCGGGGGAGGTGCCGCTCGGCGAGGACCACCTCGTCGTGCGCGCCCTGCGGCACACGCTCGAGCTCGCCGGCGCGCCCCGTACCGGCCTCCGGCTGCGGTGCGTCAACCGGATCCCGCACGCGCGGGGCCTCGGGTCCTCGTCGGCGGCCGTCGTGTCCGGCATCGTCGCGGCGCGGGCGCTCCTGGCCGACCCCCACGTCCTGGACGCGGCCGCGGTGCTGCGGATCGCGACCGAGTTCGAGGGGCACCCCGACAACGCGGCGCCCGCGATCCGGGGCGGCGCGACGCTGGCGTGGCGGTCGGGCGACGGCCCCCGCGCCGTGGACCTCGACGTGGACGAGCGCATCGAGGCCACCGTGCTGGTCCCCGACGCCCGCCTGGCGACGAGCCGCGCCCGGGGCGTGCTCCCGGCCGAGGTGCCGCACGGCGACGCGGCGTTCACCGCCGGGCGCGCGGGGCTGCTGGTCGAGGCCCTGGCCCGGCGCCCGGAGCTGCTGCTCGACGCCACCGAGGACCGGCTGCACCAGGACTACCGCGCGAGCGTGATGGCGGGCTCCGCCGAGCTGTTGCGCGCCCTGCGCGCCGAGGGGCTCGCGGCCACGATCTCGGGCGCCGGTCCCACGGTCCTCGTCCTCACCGCGGGCGACGGCACGGGTCGGCTCGACGCCGTGCTGGCCGACCTCGTCGACGACGTGGCGGGCTGGCGTGCGGTGCGGCCGGGCGTGGACCACGACGGCGCGGTGGCGCGCCGCGTGACGGGCGGCGGGTCGGCCTGGGGCGGTGTGTGAGGTGATATGATGCGGTGAGCCTTCGGGATCGACCGCGAGGGCAATCCCTCTCCACCGCACGGCCCCTCTCGACCGCGCCGCGCGTCCGTGTGCCCGGTCAGAGCCAGGTGCGTGGTGGTCGTGATGCGGTGCAGGATCCGCCGCGACAGTCCCGCGAGAGGGTGAAACACCAACCCCGCCAGCCGACGTCGTCGTACCACTGATGCGAGGTTCCACGCGTCTCGGCGCTCCCCGCGCCGGACGGCAACCACCCCGGCCCCGAGATCTGCGGGCCGCATACGAGGGGGAAGGGTCCTTCGTGACGAACACCACCGACAGCCGGAACGGCACCGCCGCATCCGGGAACCTGAGCTCGATGCGTCTGGCCGAGCTCCAGGCGCTGGCCTCCGGCATGGGCGTCAAGGGCACGTCCCGGATGCGCAAGAGCGACCTGCAGGACGCGATCCGGGCCGCGCGCGGCCAGGGCGCGCGCACCGCCGGTGCCCCGGTCGCCGCGGCGACCGCCGTGGCGCCCACGGTCCGCAGCGACGCCCCGGCCCAGGCGCCGGCCGACCACGGCTCCGGGCAGCCCTCGGGCGACGCCCGCGCCCCGCGCGCCGACGGCGCCGAGGCCCCGCGCCGCTCGCGCCGGGCCACCCGCTCCGCCGGCTCGTCCGAGGGTGACGCGGCGCCGCAGCAGCGCGCGGAGGCGCCCGCCGAGCAGCAGCCCGCACGGGGCGGCGACCAGCGTGGCGGCGAGCAGCGCGGCGGCCAGAACGACGCCGACCGCGAGGCGCGCCTCGCCCAGCTCGCGGAGGCCGTCGCGGCCCCGCGCGAGCGCGGCGCCCGCCGCTCCGGCAACGGCCAGAACAACCAGGGCGACGGCGACGGCCAGCGCTCGGGCCAGGGCCGCTCGAACGACTCCTCCGGCCAGCAGCGCTCCGGCGCGCAGGGCGGTCAGGGGCAGAGCGGCCCGGCACAGGGCGGCCAGCGCGACGAGCGCCAGCGCCGGGACGACGACGACGAGCGCGGCTCGCGCCGTCGTCGGGGTCGCGACCGTGGCCGGGACCGCAAGCGCAACCGCAGCGGCCGGCCGGGCGGCCCGGACGTCGCCGGCCTGGACGACGTGGAGGTGCGCGAGGACGACGTGCTGCTGCCGGTCGCCGGCGTGCTGGACATCCTCGACAACTACGCCTTCGTGCGCACGAGCGGCTACCTGCCCGGGGCGGGCGACGTCTACGTCTCCCTCAACCAGGTGAAGAAGTCCGGCCTGCGCCGCGGTGACGCCATCGTCGGCGCCATCCGCCAGCCCCGCGAGGGCGAGGAGCCGCCGCAGGGCAAGAACGTCCGCAGCAAGTTCAACGCCCTCGTGCGCCTGGACTCGGTCAACGGCATGACGCCGGAGGAGGCGCGCCAGCGCCCGGAGTTCACCAAGCTGACGCCGCTGTACCCGCAGGAGCGGCTGCGCCTGGAGAACCCGGAGGCCACCCGCCTCACGCCGCGCGTGATCGACATCGTCGCCCCGATCGGCAAGGGCCAGCGCGGCCTCATCGTCGCGCCGCCCAAGGCCGGCAAGACGATCATCATGCAGCAGATCGCCAACGCGATCACCGCGAACAACCCCGAGGTCCACCTCATGGTGGTGCTCGTGGACGAGCGGCCCGAAGAGGTCACCGACATGGAGCGGACGGTCAAGGGCGAGGTCATCGCCTCGACGTTCGACCGCCCCGCGTCGGACCACACGATCGTCGCCGAGCTCGCGATCGAGCGCGCCAAGCGCCTGGTCGAGCTGGGCCAGGACGTCGTCGTGCTGCTCGACTCGCTCACCCGCCTCTCGCGCGCCTACAACCTCGCGGCGCCGGCGTCGGGCCGCATCCTCTCGGGTGGTGTGGACGCCGCGGCGCTGTACCCGCCGAAGAAGTTCTTCGGCGCGGCGCGCAACATCGAGAACGGCGGCTCGCTGACCATCCTCGCCTCGGCGCTCGTGGAGACGGGCTCGAAGATGGACGAGGTGATCTTCGAGGAGTTCAAGGGCACGGGCAACATGGAGCTGCGCCTGTCCCGCAACCTCGCCGACAAGCGGATCTTCCCGGCGGTGGACGTCAACGCGTCCGGCACCCGGCGCGAGGAGATCCTCATGGCGAAGGACGAGCTGGGCATCGTCTACAAGCTGCGCCGCGTCATGGGCGCGCTCGACCAGCAGCAGGCGATCGAGCTGCTGCTGGGCCAGCTCAAGAAGACCAAGACCAACGTCGAGTTCCTGCTGCACGTGCAGAAGACGACGCCGGCCGGGCTCTCGGACGAGAACCCGGGCGAGACGGTCTGATCGTCCCCGTGCGCCAGGCCCCGCGGGGCCCGGCGCACGGGCGATGTCCGGGGCGCGTCCGCGTTCTGGCACAATGGTTCGTCGGCCTTCCGGTTCACGGCCCGCTGTCCTGCGGGGCGACCCGGCGGCATCACACCAAGGAGCATCATGAAGTCCGGTATCCACCCCGAGTACGTCGTCACCCAGGTGTCCTGCACCTGCGGCAACACGTTCACGACCCACAGCACCGCGACCTCCGGCAAGATCAGCGTCGAGGTCTGCAGCGCCTGCCACCCGTTCTACACGGGCAAGCAGAAGATCCTCGACACCGGTGGCCGCGTCGCCCGCTTCCAGGCGCGCTACGGCAAGAAGAAGTAGCTGCCTGACAGCGCCGGTGGTCCGCCCGACAACCTCTCCAGGGGCAGTCGGACGACGGACCACCGGCGCTTCTGCTTTGCCGAGGGAGTTTCGCCACCCGTCGAGGCAGTGCGTGTCCCGGTGAGGTGGTCCGCGCCGGGCCCGACGAGGCCTCGCGCCCGGACCGGGAGTACCCATGACCGACTCGTTCGCCGCCGCGCGGCCGCTGCTCGACGAGCACGCCGAGATCGAGCGCGCGCTGGCCGACCCGGCCGTGCACGCGGACGCGGCGCGCGCCCGCTCGCTCGGGCGCCGCTACGCCGAGCTGAACCAGGTCGCCGCGGCCTACCGGGCGTGGGAGCAGGCGCGCGACGACGCGGAGGCGGCCGCCGAGCTCGCCGCGGAGGACGAGGCCTTCGCCGCGGAGCTGCCGGCCCTGCGCGCGGCGGCGGACGACGCCGCCGAGCGGCTGCGGCGCGTGCTGGTGCCGCGCGACCCCGACGACGCGCGCGACGTCATCCTCGAGATCAAGGCGGGGGAGGGCGGCGACGAGTCGGCGCTCTTCGCCGGCGACCTGCTGCGCATGTACCTGCGGTACGCCGAGCGGCGCGGCTGGGCCACGCAGGTGCTCGACGCGACGGAGACCGAGCTGGGCGGCTACAAGGACGTGCAGGTCGCGATCAAGGCGCGCAGCGTCTCCGACCCTGCCGAGGGCGTGTGGGCCAGCCTCAAGTACGAGGGCGGCGTGCACCGCGTGCAGCGCGTGCCGGTCACGGAGTCGCAGGGGCGCATCCACACGTCGGCCGCCGGCGTGCTGGTGCTGCCCGAGGTGGACGACCCGGGCGAGGTGGAGATCGACCAGAACGACCTGCGCATCGACGTCTACCGGTCGTCGGGCCCGGGCGGCCAGTCGGTGAACACGACCGACTCCGCGGTCCGGATCACGCACGTGCCCACGGGGATCGTCGTGTCGATGCAGAACGAGAAGTCGCAGCTGCAGAACAAGGAGCAGGCGATGCGCGTGCTGCGCGCCCGGCTGCTCGCGGCGCAGCAGGAGGCCGCCGCCGCGGCCGCCGCCGACGTGCGGCGATCCCAGGTGCGCACCGTGGACCGCAGCGAGCGGATCCGCACCTACAACTTCCCGGAGAACCGCATCGCGGACCACCGCACCGGGTACAAGGCGTACAACCTCGACCACGTGCTCGCGGGCGACCTCGACCCGGTGGTGCGCTCGGCCGTCGACGCCGACGAGGCGGCGCGGCTCGCGGCGGCCGGCGGACCCGGTGCCTGACGCCGTGCCCGGCGCCGTGGCCGACGAGGTGCCCCGCACCGCGGCTGCGGCGCTCCGCTGGGCGACCTCGCGCCTCGGGGCGGCGGGCGTGCCGAGCCCGCGCGTCGACGCGGAGGCTCTGCTCGCCCACGCCCTCGGCGTCGACCGGGCGGAGGCGCGGCGCCTCGCGGTGCTGGACCGTGCCCTGCCGGACGGCGCGGGCGACCGGTTCGCCGCCGACGTCGCGCGGCGCGCCGCCCGCGAGCCGCTGCAGCACCTCACCGGCGTGGCCCCCTTCCGGCACCTGGAGCTCGCCGTCGGGCCGGGCGTCTTCGTGCCGCGGCCGGAGACGGAGCAGGTGGCGCAGGTCGCGATCGACGAGGCGGCGCGGGTCGTGGCCCGGAAGGGCACGGCGGTCGTGGTCGACCTGTGCACCGGGTCCGGAGCCATCGCCCTGGCCGTCGCGACCGAGGTCCCGGGCGCCCGCGTGCACGCCGTCGAGCTGGACGCCGCTGCCCACGGGTGGGCGAGCCGCAACGTCGCCGCCGCGACCGGCGACCGGCCGGACGCCGTCGTCCACCTGCTGCGCGGCGACGCGCGGACCGCGCTGCGCGAGCTGGACGGCACCGTCGACGTCGTCGTCTCCAACCCGCCGTACGTGCCGCCGGGCGCGGTGCCGCGCGACCCGGAGGTGGCCGACCACGACCCGGCGGTCGCGCTCTACGGCCTGGGCGACGACGGGCTGGAGGTGCCGCGCGGCGTCACCGCCGCCGCGGCGCGCCTGCTGCGCCCCGGCGGGCTGTACGTCATGGAGCACGCCGAGGTGCAGGCCGCCGCGGCGCGCGCGATGGTGGCGGGCACGACCGTGGGCACGACCGTGGGCACGGCCGGGTTCGGCCCGGTGAGCACGCGCGACGACCTCACCGGCCGGCCGCGGATGGTGGTGGCGCGCCGCTCCGACCGGGCGCCCGAGCGCCCGTCCCCGCACCCGGACGTCCGGCCGGCGGCCGGTCGAACCGTGACAGACTGAGCCCGTGAGCAGCGTGCACGACGTCACCGACCCGAACACCTGGGGCCCTGCGATCGACGAGGCGGTGAACACGGTCTCGCGCGGCGGCCTGCTGGTGCTGCCGACCGACACCGTCTACGGGATCGGCGCCGACGCCTTCGACGCGGAGGCCGTCGCGGCCCTGCTCGCGGCCAAGGGCCGCGGGCGCCAGATGCCCCCACCCGTCCTCATCCCCGACGTGCGCACGCTCGACGGCCTCGCCACCGAGGTCCCGGACGACGCGCGCAAGCTGGCCGAGGCGTTCTGGCCCGGCGGGCTCACGATCATCCTGCAGGCCCAGCCGTCGCTGCAGTGGGACCTGGGGGAGACGCACGGCACCGTCGCGCTGCGCATGCCCGACCACCCGGCAGCCCTGGCCCTGCTGCGGCGCACGGGCCCGCTCGCGGTGTCGAGCGCCAACGCCACCGGCAACCCGGCGGCTCTCGACGTCGTCGACGCGCAGGCGCAGCTCGGCGACGCGGTGACCGTCTACCTCGACGGCGGCGACGCGCCCGGCGGCGTCGCGTCGACGATCGTGGACGCCACCCGCGAGCGGCTGCGCGTGGTGCGCCAGGGCGCGATCACGCTCGAGGCGCTCAACGAGGTCGCGCCCGTGCGCGGCGTCGACGAGCCCGTCGAGGAGCCCACCGCCGACGCGCCCGAGGCCGACGACGCGAGCACGCCCGACCGGACCGAGGAGCACGGCTCCGCACCCGCGGAGGAGTCCGCCGGGTGAGGGCCTATCTGCTCCTGCTGCTCGTCGCGGCGGCGGTCACGTACCTCGCCACGCCGGGCGCGCGGTGGGTCGCCCGCCGCACGAACGCGATCACCGCGGTGCGGGCGCGCGACGTGCACGTGCAGCCGACGCCCCGGCTCGGCGGCCTGGCGATGCTGCTCGGCATCGTCGTCGCGGTGGTGCTGGCCTCGCAGATGCCGTTCCTCGCGGGCGTCTTCGAGACGGGGCCGCAGGCGTGGGGCATCGTCGGCGGGGCCGTCATCGTCTGCCTGCTCGGCTGGGCCGACGACGTGTGGGACCTGGACTGGATGACCAAGCTCGCCGGGCAGGTGCTCGCGGCGGGGTTCATGGCCCTGCAGCAGGTCCAGCTCACGTCGCTGCCCACCCCGGACTGGCTGTTCATCACCTCGTCGAGGATCTCGCTGTTCCTCACGATCCTGGTGGTCGTCGTGGCGATGAACGCGGTGAACTTCGTCGACGGCCTGGACGGTCTGGCCGCGGGCCTGATGGCGATCGGCGGCTCGGCGTTCCTGCTCTACACGTACGGGCTGACCCAGCAGGCGACGCCGGAGAACTACGCCAACCTCGCGACGCTCATGATGGCCGTGCTGGTGGGGGCGTGCCTCGGCTTCCTGCCGCACAACTTCTTCCCGTCGCACATCTTCATGGGCGACTCCGGCTCGATGGTGCTCGGCCTGGTCTTCGCGGGCTCGGCGATCACGATCACGGGGAACGTCGACCCCGTCTCGATGGGCGCGACGCTTTCCGGGGCGCAGGCCGTGCCGCTGTTCATCCCGCTGCTGCTGCCGGTCGCGGTGGTGCTGCTGCCCCTGCTCGACATGGCGATGGCCGTGGTGCGCCGCCTCGCGGCCGGCAAGTCGCCGTTCCACCCCGACCGCATGCACCTGCACCACCGGATGCTGGCGCTCGGCCACTCCCACCGGCGCGCGGTGCTCATCCTGTACGTGTGGGCCGCCGTCTTCTCCTTCGGGGTGGCCGCGCTCGTGCTGTGGGACTGGAAGGCCGTGCTGGCGGGCCTCGGCGTCGCCGTGGTGGTGGCGCTGCTCCTCACGCTCGGCCCGCTGCGCACCCGGGGCCGGTTCCTGGACGACGACGTCGCCACCGGCAGCCACCCGACGGTCGCGGCGGCGCACCCCGCGCCCGCAGCCCCCCGATCCCCGACCCCGCCCCCGGCCGCTCCGGCCGCGCCCACCCTGACGACGCACGAAGGACGCCACCGATGACGACGCCCGACACCCCTGGCCCGACGCCCGACCCCGCCGCCGGCGCGGCGGGCGAGCACGCCACCGACGCCGAGCGCCGGGTGCTGCGGACCGCGCTGCGGGACACGCTCCTGCTGGTCGGCGTGCTGGTGGTGCTGGGCGGCGGCATCGGCCTGCTGGTCGCCGGCCTGCCCGGGCTGTGGGGCGCCCTGGTGGGCGCCGCGATCGCGGCCTTCTTCTGCGCGACGACGATCTGGTCGATGATGCGCACCGTGGGGTCGAGCCCCGCGCGCATGGCGGCGTTCGTCATGGGCGCCTGGGTGGCCAAGATCGTCGTCCTCATCGTCGTGCTGGCGCTGCTCCAGGGCGCCACGTTCTACGCCCCGTGGGTGCTGATCGCCGTGCTCGGCGTGGGCGCGATCGGGTCCGCGCTGCTCGACTACCGCGCCGTGAACAGCGGACGCGTGCCCTACGTGCAGCCCTGACCGAGCCTTCCGGCCGAGCCTCCTGACCAGGGTGCTTGCGCCGGGCGACCATCCGTCGCCGGGGGCAACATCGTGCGCTTCTTCACAAGCCGCGAGATCTGGCCGGAAATTATGCTCCGGGATGTCGGAGCACCTGTGAACATCCGGTAGGCTGTCCGCGAATCCATGACGGCCAGGTCCGATGGCGTGCCCTCCCAGGAGTGGAGCGTCCGGACCGTACGACCTCCGGGAGAATCCCCTGTCTACGCCAGCGATCCCCCTGCTGCTTGCCGCCGAAGGCGGTGGCTTCCAAGCGCCGACGATCGCGGACTTCTTCCCGCCGGCCATCTTCTTCGAGGGCACGCCCTTCGAGTTCAACCGGATCATGCTGGTCCGCGTCATCATGGCGGCCGTCCTGCTGCTGGTCTTCTGCCTCGCCGCGCGTCGCGCCCGGCTGGTGCCCGGCCGGTTCCAGAACGGTGTCGAGATGGTCCTCGACTTCGTCCGCAACTCGATCGCCATCGAGGTGCTGGGCCAGGAGAACGGGCGCAAGTACTTCAAGCTGCTCGCGACCATCTTCTGCACGGTCCTCGTGATGAACATCGCGGCCGTCATCCCGTTCCTCAACATCGCGGGCACCTCGGTGATCGGCCTGCCGATCGTGCTCGCCGCGTGGACGTACGTGATGTACCTCGGGGCGGGCGTCAAGGCGCACGGGGTCGGCGGTTACCTCAAGAACTCGCTGTTCCCCCCGGGCGTGCCGAAGCCGCTGTACCTGCTGCTCGTGCCGATCGAGGCGCTCCAGGTCTTCATCCTGCGGCCGGCGACGCTCGTCATCCGGCTCCTGGCCAACATGGTCGCGGGGCACCTCATGCTCGCGATCTGCTTCGCGGCCACGTCGTTCTTCCTCTTCGACTCGGCCGGCGCGATGAAGCTCTTCGGGGCGGGCACGTTCGTGGC
Source organism: Isoptericola sp. NPDC056573 (assembly GCF_042793335.1). Taxonomy (NCBI): domain Bacteria; kingdom Bacillati; phylum Actinomycetota; class Actinomycetes; order Micrococcales; family Promicromonosporaceae; genus Isoptericola; species Isoptericola sp. NPDC056573. The sequence goes on along the minus strand of NZ_JBHTUY010000017.1, from coordinate 33,560 downwards.
CGGCGCGGCGTTCTTCTTCTTCGAGGTCTTCGTGGCCGCCCTGCAGGCGTACGTCTTCGCGATCCTCACCGCCGTGTACCTCAACATGTCCGTCGAGGCGGAGCACTGACCGTCTCGCGGTTCCCGGCCTAGCCGGACCAGATCCACAACTGCACCCCACGAAAGCGACGCCGGGCCACCGTGGTCCGGCGCCCAACGGAAGGAAACCCAGTGGACGTCACCACCCTCGCCGAGGTCACCGGAAACATCGGCACCGTCGGTTACGGCCTCGCGGCGGTCGGCCCCGGCATCGGCCTCGGCATCCTCATCGGCAAGACGATCGAGGGCATGGCTCGCCAGCCCGAGGTGTCCGGCCAGCTCCGTACCACGATGTTCATCGGTATCGCCTTCGTCGAGGTGCTCGCGCTCCTCGGCCTGGTGGCCGGCTTCATCGTTCCGTGATGATGACCTCTTCCCTGAACACCCCCGCGGTTCTGGCTGCCGAGGGGACCGAGCAGAACATCCTGCTGCCGCACACGCCGGACATCGTGTGGTCGCTGATCATCGTGATCATCGTCGGGATCGTGTTCTACCGGTACGTCCTGCCCAAGTTCCAGGCCGTGCTGGACGAGCGCACCGCGAAGATCGAGGGCGGCATCGCCAAGGCCGAGAAGGCCCAGGAAGAGGCCGCGGAGGCGCTGAAGGAGTACCACCAGCAGCTCGCCGAGGCCCGTGCGGACGCCGCGAAGACCCGCGAGGAGGCGCGCGCCGAGGGCACCGCCATCGTCGCGGAGCTGCGCACCAAGGCGCACGAGGAGGCCTCGCGCATCGTCGAGACCGCCCACCGCCAGATCGAGGCGGAGCGCCAGACGGCGGCCGTCTCGCTGCGCGCCGAGGTCGGCGAGCTGGCCACCGAGCTGGCGTCCAAGATCGTCGGCGAGTCGCTGCAGGACTCCGCGCGCCAGTCGCGCGTCGTCGACCGCTTCCTCGACGAGCTCGAGGCCGCGGGCGACGAGTCGCGCACGGCGGCGCCGGTCGGCAACTCGGTCGGCAAGGAGGGCTGATGCGGGGCACCAGCGGAGCATCCCTCGCGGCGGCGCAGGAGCGGTTCGAGCCGGTCCTGCGGTCCGCCGGGGCCGACGCGAAGGCGCTCGGCGAGCAGCTGTTCGCCGTCGTCGCCGCCCTGGACGAGTCCGGGCCGCTGCGCCGGTCGCTCGCCGACCCGTCGCGCGACCCGGAGGACCGTGCGGCCCTGGCCGGACGCGTGCTGGCCGGGGGCTTCGACGAGCGGGTCGTGGACCTCGTCACGGGCCTGGCGCGGTCGCGCTGGTCCGGCGACCGGGACCTCGCGGACGCCGTCGAGCGTCTCGGGCTCGACGCCGTGCTGGCGTCCGCCGAGGCGCGGGGCACCCTCGAGACCGTCGAGGACGAGCTGTTCCGGCTGACCCGGGCGCTCGTCGGGCAGCGTGAGGCGCGCCAGGTGCTCTCGGACGGCAAGACCGACCCCGAGCGCCGCGCGCAGCTCGTCGACTCCCTGCTCACGGGCAAGGTCGACGACGTGACGCTCGTGCTCGCCCGTCGGGCCACGACCGCCCTCCGCGGCCGCCGCTTCGTGGCGACGCTGCTGTGGTACGGGGAGATCGCCGCCGAGCGTCGCCGCCGCCTCGTGGCCACGGTCACGAGCGGCAGCGTGCTCAGCCAGTCCCAGCAGGACCGGCTCGGCGGGCTGCTCGAGCGTGCCTACGGGCGCCCCGTGCAGCTCAACGTCACGGTCGACGCCGCCGTCATCGGCGGCCTGCGCATCCAGGTCGGCGCCGACGTCGTCGACTCCACCGTGCTGTCCCGCCTGGCCGACGCCCGTCGCCGGCTGGCCGGCTGAACCCCTAGGCCCAGCGCCGGCTCCGGTCGGCTACGCAGAACGTGAGGCCGCGCGATACGCGGCCACGACAGGAGAGAGCAATGGCTGAGCTGACGATCCGGCCGGAGGAAATCCGCGCCGCTCTGGACAGCTTCGTGAAGTCGTACGAGCCCGAGGGCGCGGTCAGCGAGGAGGTCGGCCGCGTCACCGTCGCCGCCGACGGCATCGCCTACGTCGAGGGTCTCCCCGGCGCGATGGCGAACGAGCTGCTGCGGTTCGAGGACGGCACGCTCGGCCTCGCCCTGAACCTGGACGTCCGGGAGATCGGCGTCGTCGTCCTCGGCGAGTTCACGGGCATCGAGGAGGGGCAGGAGGTCCGCCGCACCGGCGAGGTCCTGTCCGTCCCCGTGGGCGAGGGCTACCTCGGCCGCGTCGTCGACCCGCTGGGCAACCCGATCGACGGTCTGGGCGACATCGAGAGCGAGGGTCGCCGCGCCCTCGAGCTCCAGGCGCCCGGCGTCATGCAGCGCAAGTCGGTGCACGAGCCGCTGCAGACCGGCATGAAGGCGATCGACTCGATGATCCCGATCGGTCGCGGTCAGCGTCAGCTGATCATCGGCGACCGGCAGACCGGCAAGACCGCGATCGCGATCGACACGATCATCAACCAGAAGGCCAACTGGGAGTCGGGCGACCCGAGCAAGCAGGTCCGCTGCATCTACGTCGCCGTCGGCCAGAAGGGCTCGACGATCGCGTCCGTGCGCGGCGCCCTCGAGGAGGCCGGCGCGCTCGAGTACACGACGATCGTCGCCGCCCCGGCGTCCGACCCGGCGGGCTTCAAGTACATCGCCCCCTACACCGGCTCGGCCATCGGCCAGCACTGGATGTACCAGGGCAAGCACGTGCTGGTCATCTTCGACGACCTGTCGAAGCAGGCCGAGGCCTACCGTGCCGTGTCGCTGCTGCTGCGCCGCCCGCCGGGCCGCGAGGCGTACCCCGGCGACGTCTTCTACCTGCACTCCCGTCTGCTCGAGCGCTGCGCCAAGCTCTCGGACGACCTGGGCGCGGGCTCGATGACCGGCCTGCCGATCATCGAGACCAAGGCGAACGACGTCTCGGCGTACATCCCGACCAACGTCATCTCCATCACCGACGGCCAGATCTTCCTCCAGTCGGACCTCTTCAACGCCGACCAGCGCCCGGCGGTCGACGTCGGTATCTCCGTCTCCCGAGTCGGTGGTGACGCGCAGATCAAGGCGATGAAGAAGGTCTCCGGCACGCTGAAGCTCGAGCTGGCGCAGTTCCGCTCGCTCGAGGCCTTCGCGATGTTCGCGTCCGACCTCGACGCGGCGTCGCGCGGCCAGCTGGCCCGCGGTGCGGTGCTGATGGAGCTGCTCAAGCAGCCCCAGTACACGCCGTACCCGGTCGAGGACCAGGTCGCGTCCGTGTGGGCCGGCACCAAGGGCAAGCTCGACGACGTCCCCGTCGAGGACGTCAAGCGGTTCGAGTCCGAGATGCTCGACCACCTGCGTCGCCACACCTCGGTGCTCTCCACGATCGCCGAGACCGGCAAGCTCGAGCAGGACACCGAGGACGCGCTGGCCGCGGCCGTCGAGGACGTGCGCAACGGCTTCCTCAAGGCCGACGGCACCCCGCTCGTCGGCGGCGACGACGAGGGCGACTCCGCGGACGTCGAGCAGGAGCAGCTCGTCGTGCAGAAGAAGGCCTGAGCATGGCCGGTGGAGCCCAGCGCATCTACAAGCAGCGGATCAAGTCGACGCAGTCGCTGAAGAAGATGTTCCGCGCGCAGGAGCTGATCGCGGCCTCCCGCATCGGCAAGGCGCGGGCGCGCACCGCCGCGGCGTCGCCGTACGAGCGTGCCATCACCCGCGCGGTGTCGGCCGTGGCGACGCACACGTCGACCAAGCACCCGCTGACGAGCGAGCGCCACGACACGGACCGCGTCGCGGTCCTCGTGATCGCCTCCGACCGCGGCATGGCCGGCGCCTACTCGGCGTCGATCATCCGTGAGACGGAGCGCCTCGTCGCGCAGCTGCAGGGCGAGGGCAAGCAGGTCGCGCTCTACGCGACCGGCCGGCGCGCCGTCTCGTACTACGGCTACCGCGGGCGCCAGCTCGCGGGGCAGTGGTCGTACGGCTCGGACAGCCCGGACTCGGACGTCGCCGGCGAGATCGCCGACACCCTGCTCGGGGCGTTCCTCGCCCCGGCGGACAAGGGTGGCGTCGGTGAGCTGCACGTCGTCTACACGCAGTTCGTCAACATGGTCACGCAGCGGCCGCGCGTCGTGCGGATGCTCCCGCTCGAGGTCGTCGAGGGCGTCGCCGCACCCGGCGAGCACGAGACGTTCCCGCTGTACGACTTCGAGCCGTCGCCGGAGAGCGTCCTCGACGCCCTCCTGCCGCGCTACGTCCGCAGCCGCATCTTCAGCTTCATGCTCGACGCCGCGGCGTCGGAGCTGGCCGCGCGCCAGCGGGCGATGCACACGGCGACGGACAACGCCGAGGACCTGATCCGCACCTACACGCGCCTGGCGAACCAGGCTCGCCAGGCGGACATCACCCAGGAGATCAGCGAGATCGTCTCGGGTGCCGACGCCCTCGCGGCGTCATGACGCCGGCCATGGCAGCAGCCCAGCCGGCTCTGACGACCGTACTGACATCCGCAACGTTCCTTTCGAAGCGAGGCAAGCAATGACCGCCACCACCGTGGAAGCCCCGGTCGAGCACCAGAGCGGACCCGGCGTGGGCCGTGTCGCGCGCGTGATCGGCCCCGTCGTCGACATCGAGTTCCCCGAGGACGCGATCCCCGACATCTACAACGCCCTGACGGTCGACATCGACCTGTCGTCGCAGGGCGAGGGGGAGAAGTCCTTCACCCTCATGCTCGAGGTCGCCCAGCACCTCGGCGACTCCCTGGTCCGCGCGATCGCGCTGAAGCCGACCGACGGCCTCGTGCGCGGCGCCGCCGTCACCGACACGGGCGCGCCCATCAGCGTGCCGGTCGGCGACATCACCAAGGGCAAGGTCTTCAACGTGACCGGCGACGTCCTCAACCTCGCCGAGGGCGAGAAGCTCGAGGTCACCGAGCGCTGGCCGATCCACCGCAAGCCCCCGGCCTTCGACCAGCTCGAGTCGAAGACCGAGATGTTCGAGACCGGCATCAAGTCGATCGACCTCCTCACCCCGTACGTGCAGGGTGGCAAGATCGGCCTCTTCGGTGGTGCGGGTGTCGGCAAGACGGTCCTCATCCAGGAGATGATCCAGCGCGTCGCGCAGGACCACGGCGGCGTGTCCGTGTTCGCCGGTGTCGGCGAGCGCACCCGTGAGGGCAACGACCTCATCGCCGAGATGGAGGAGGCCGGCGTCTTCGACAAGACGGCCCTGGTCTTCGGCCAGATGGACGAGCCGCCGGGCACGCGCCTGCGCGTCGCCCTGTCCGCGCTGACGATGGCGGAGTACTTCCGCGACGTGCGCAAGCAGGACGTGCTGCTCTTCATCGACAACATCTTCCGGTTCACGCAGGCCGGCTCCGAGGTGTCGACCCTGCTGGGCCGCATGCCGTCCGCGGTGGGCTACCAGCCCAACCTGGCCGACGAGATGGGCCTCCTGCAGGAGCGCATCACCTCGACGCGTGGTCACTCGATCACCTCGCTGCAGGCGATCTACGTGCCGGCCGACGACTACACCGACCCGGCGCCGGCGACCACGTTCGCCCACCTGGACGCGACGACCGAGCTCTCCCGCGAGATCGCGTCGAAGGGTCTGTACCCGGCGATCGACCCGCTGACCTCGACGTCCCGCATCCTCGACCCGCGCTACGTGGGCCAGGAGCACTACGACGTCGCCACCCAGGTGAAGTCGATCCTGCAGCGCAACAAGGAGCTGCAGGACATCATCGCGATCCTCGGTGTGGACGAGCTCTCGGAGGAGGACAAGACGGTCGTCGCGCGTGCGCGTCGTATCCAGCAGTTCCTCTCGCAGAACACCTACATGGCGAAGAAGTTCACCGGCGTGGAGGGTTCCACCGTGCCGCTGAGCGAGACCATCGAGGCGTTCAAGAAGATCGCCGAGGGCGAGTTCGACCACATCGCCGAGCAGGCGTTCTACAACATCGGCGGCCTCGAGATGCTCGAGGAGAACTGGGCCCGGATCCAGAAGGAGTACGGGGCCTGACGGTCTCGTCCCGCCGCGTCGCCCCCCCCGGGGGGACAAGCCCCCCCCCGGGGGCGCCGCCCCCCGAAGCAAACCCCCCCCAAGGGAAGATGTCATTGGTGTTTGAGGGGCTGTCTAAGTTCTGGTCGTGGGGCTTGGTGTTCTCGTCCGCGGGGGCGGCCGGGCGGTGGCCGCCGACGGGGGGGGGGGCCCCCCGCGACCGCCTGACGAACCCCGCACGATCGGAAAGAGGACATGGAGATGGCAGAGCTGAACGTGGACCTCGTCGCGTCCGACCGCAAGGTCTGGTCCGGCGCGGCGCGCGAGGTCAGCGCCCCGTCCGTCGAGGGCCAGGTCGGCATCCTCGCCGGCCACGCCCCGCTCCTCGCGGTGCTGCGCCCGGGCACGGTCAAGGTGTCGACGGCCCAGGGGACCGCGGTCGAGGCGCACGTCACCGGCGGCTTCGTCTCCGTCGACGGCGACCTCGTGACGATCGTCGTCGACGAGGTCTCGGAGCTGTCCGGCCGCGAGCCGGCGCTGCGCTGAGGCAGGTGCCGGTGGCGTACGTCGTCTGGACCGCGGTGGCTCTCGTCGTCGCGCTCGGACTGGTGCTCGCCGCCGGCGCCTCCCGCCTGCGGACCCTCTCCCGGAGGGTCGGCTCCTTCCCCTGCCACGCCCGGCCCGCGGACGACCCGCAGGCCGCGTGGATGGTGGGGATCGCCCACTACGCCGTGGGCCGTATCGACTGGTGGCGCGGGTGGTCGCTCGCCCCGCGCCCGGCGCGCGTCTGGCGACGCGACGGGCTCTCGATCACCGGCCGCGCCCCGCTCGACCAGGCCGGCCAGCCCGACCAGGTGCTGGTGCGCTGCCGCTACGACGGCACCGACTTCGAGCTGCTGATGTCCTCCGGTGCCTATGCCGGGCTGGCGTCGTGGCTCGAGTCCGCGCCCCCGGGGCGCCGCGACCTGGTCCTGTAGGGTCCTGGGGCGCCCTCCGCGGCGCCCGCTCCGCAGCACCCGCCACGAACGAAGAGGGGGACCGTGCGTCTCGTCGTCGCCCGCTGCTCGGCCCGGTACACGGGCCGGCTCACCGCCCACCTGCCGCTGGCCACGCGGCTGCTCGTCGTCAAGGCCGACGGCAGCGTGCTGCTGCACTCCGACGGCGGCTCGTACAAGCCGCTCAACTGGATGAGCCCGCCCTGCTCGACGGCGGTCGGCGAGCCCGACGACGAGGCGCGCGAGCGGGGCGTCACCCAGGTCTGGACGGTGCAGCACCAGAAGTCCGACGACCGGCTCGAGATCGAGCTGCACGAGGTGGAGCACGACTCGGCCCACGACCTCGGCGTCGATCCCGGCCTCGTCAAGGACGGGGTCGAGGCGCATCTGCAGGAGCTGCTGGCCGCCCAGATCCACCATCTCGGCGCGGGCCACACGCTGGTGCGGCGCGAGTACATGACGGCGATCGGGCCGGTCGACATCCTCGCCCGCGACGCGTCCGGCGCGACCGTGGCGGTCGAGCTCAAGCGCCGCGGCGACATCGACGGCGTCGAGCAGCTGACGCGCTACCTCGAGCTCCTCAACCGCGACCCGCTGCTCGCCCCCGTGCGCGGGGTGTTCGCGGCCCAGGAGATCAAGCCGCAGGCGCGCGTGCTCGCGACGGACCGGGGGATCGAGTGCCTGGTGCTCGACTACGACGCGATGCGCGGCGTCGACGACGTGGACTCGCGCCTCTTCTGAACCCCCCGGGGGTTTGTCAGGAAGGTTTCGCAATTCGTTCGCCGTGCGGCAGGATTGGCCCATGAGCGCTGCCACTCCCACGGTCCCCGTCTCCGAGCCCGGCGCGCCGGTCGCGCTGCGCGGTCGTGTCGTGACCCCGCAGGACGACGTCGAGGACGGCGCGATCGTCCTGGAGGACGGCCTCGTGCGCTGGGTGGGACCCGCTGCGGCGGCCGAGCACGCCGACCCCGAGGTCGCCGCCGCGGTGGCCGCGGTGGTCGTCCCCGAGCCGGGCACGGTGCTGCTGCCCGGATTCGTGGACCTGCACAACCACGGCGGGGGCGGAGTGGGCTTCCCCGACGCGACGACCGCCGACGAGGCCCTGGTCGCGGTGCGGGAGCACCGCCGGCACGGCACCACGACGATGCTCGCGTCCCTCGTCACGGCCGACCGCGAGACCCTCCTGGCCCGGGCCGCCCTTCTGGCCGACCTCGCCGACGCGGGCGAGATCGCGGGGATCCACGCGGAGGGTCCGTTCCTCTCGCACGAGCGGCGTGGCGCGCAGAGCCCGGACGACCTCCTGCCGGGTGACACCGGCCTCGTGCGCGACCTGGTCGAGGCGTCGCGGGGGCATCTGCGCACCATGACCGTGGCTCCCGAGGTCGACGGCGTGGTCGGGCCCGACGGCGCGGCCGCGGCACTGGTCGCCGCGGGGGTCGTGCCGTCGCTGGGGCACACCGACGCCACCACGGAGCAGTCGGAGGAGCTCGTCGCGGAGGTGGCCGCGGCCCTCGCCGCCGCCGCCGAGGCGGGCGAGGCCCCGGTGCGCGAGATGACCGCCACCCACCTGTTCAACGGGATGCGTCCGCTGCACCACCGGGCGCCGGGGCCGATCGCCGCGTGCCTCGCGGCCGCCGCCCGCGGCGAGCTCGTCGTGGAGCTGATCGCCGACGGCGTCCACCTGGCACCCGCGACCGTGCGCACGGTCGTGGAGACGGTCGGGGCCGACCAGGTCGTGCTCGTGACGGACGCGATGGCGGCCGCCGGCATGGCGGACGGCTCCTACGAGCTGGGGCCGATGGCGGTGACCGTGCGCGACGGCGTCGCCCGCCTCGCCGACCCGGACGACCCGGACGGCGGCGCGATCGCGGGCGGCACGGCGCACCTCGTCGACGTCGTGCGCGACGCCGTCGGGGCGGGCGTCCCGCTCGTCGACGCGGTGCGCTCCGCGTCCTGGGTGCCGGCGCGCGTGCTGGGTCTCACCGACGTCGGCGGGCTCGTCGTGGGGCGGCGGGCCGACGTCGTCGTCGCCGACGGCGACCTGCGGGTGCGCCGCGTGCTGCGCTCGGGCGTCGAGGTCAGCTGAGCTCCGGTCCCGCAGAGCCGGCCCCCAGCACGCGGTCCGACGCGCCGCCCCGACCGATGGCGCGTCGGCCCGCGTGCCGAGAGGGCTTTGCTCTCGGGGGAGGTGAGTCGGTAGCGTTGTTGAAGCGCTTCGACAGAGAGGCGTGACCCGAGCCGCACCGCCGCGGCGCCCCGAGGAGGACCCGTGGACGTGCCTGCCTTCCGTGACCACCGCCTGCCGGCGCCCGAGCGCGCCCGCGACCTGCTCTCCCGGCTGTCGCACGACGAGCGCGTCGCGATGCTCCACCAGCACGCGCCAGCCGTCGAGCGCCTCGGGCTCGCGCCGTTCCACACCGGCTGCGAGGCCCTGCACGGCGTCGCCTGGCTGGGGGAGGCGACCGTGTTCCCGCAGCCGGTGGGGCTCGCGGCGACGTGGGACGTCGACCTGCTGCGCCGGGTGGGGGACGCGACCGCGTCCGAGGTGCGGGCCAAGCACCACGCGGACCCGTCGGTGAGCCTCAACGTCTGGGCCCCCGTGGTCAACACGCTGCGGCACCCGGGGTGGGGGCGCAACGAGGAGGGCTACTCGGAGGACCCGCACCTCACCGCGCACCTCGCGACGGCGTACGGCCGTGGCCTGCGGGGCGAGCACGAGCGGGTGTGGAAGACGGTCCCGACCCTCAAGCACTTCCTCGCGTACAACAACGAGACCGACCGGTCGTCGACGAGCTCGAACCTCGACCCGCGCACCCTGCACGAGGAGGAGCTGCCCGCCTTCCGGGAGCCGATCGAGACGGGGGCCGCTGGCGCGGTGATGCCGTCGTACAACCAGGTGAACGGTGTGCCGGCGCACCTCCAGGGCGAGCTGTTCGACGAGCTGCGGTCGTGGGCGCCGGGTTCCGTCGCGCTGGTCTCGGACGCCGCGGCTCCCGCCTTCCTCGTGACGCTCCAGGACGCGGCGCCCGACCGGGCCACGGGGAACGCCGCGATGGTGCGGGCGGGGGTCGACTCGTTCACGGACGACGACGCCGATCGCGCACCCACGGTGCGGCGGATCGAGGAGGCCCTCGAGCGCGGCCTGCTCACCATGGACGAGGTCGACCGGGCCGTCCTGCGGCTCCTCGAGCTGCGGATCCGGACCGGCGAGCTGGACGGCGACCAGGACCCGTACGCCGCCCACGGCACGATCGACCCGCCCGAGCACCGACGGCTGGCACGGGAGGCCGCGGCCCGGTCCGTCGTCGTGCTGCGCAACGACGCCGGGACGCTGCCGCTCGCCGCCGGGTCGGTGGCCGTCGTCGGCCCGCTCGCCGACGACGTGCTCACCGACTGGTACTCGGGCACGCCCCCGTACGCGGTCACGCCCGCCGACGGGCTGCGCGACGCCCGCGGCGTCGACCGGGTCGAGGTCGCGACCGGGGCCGACCTCGTCGCGCTGCGCGTGGCGGCGACCGGCCGCTATGTCGCGGTGTCCGAGGACGGCGGCCGCGTGGTGGCCGACGCGGTGGCCGCGGACAAGACGACGCACCTCGCGGTGACCGACTGGGGCGACGGCGTGCTGACGTTGCGCTCCGGTGCGTCCGGCCGGCTGCTGACCGGCGCCGCCTGGCCGTTGCGGGCCGACGCGGACCGGGTGGGCGGCTGGGAGGTGCAGGAGAGCTTCCGCCGCCACGTCCACCCCGACGGCTCGTGGTCGCTGCTGCACCTCGGCTCGGGCCGCTGGGTGCGGGTCCAGCGGGACACCGGGGTGCTGTGCGCCGAGGGCCGGACGCTCGACGACGCCGCGCGCTTCGTGCCCCGGGTGCTGGAGTCCGGGGCCGCCCGCGTGGCCGAGGTCGCCGCACGCTGCGACGCCGTCGTCGTGGTGGTCGGGAACGACCCGCACCTGAACGGCCGGGAGACGCAGGACCGTCCCCACCTGAGGCTGCCCGACGCCGCCGTGGAGGTCTGGCGCGCGGCCGCCGACGCGAACCCCCGCGCCGTCCTCACGATCGTCTCGAGCTACCCCTACGTGCTCGGGCCCGGGTCCGACGACGCGGCGACGGTGGTATGGAGCAGCCACGGCGGGCAGGAGCTCGGGCACGGGCTCGCCGACGTGCTGACCGGTGCGGTGGAGCCCACCGGCCGCCTCGCCCAGACCTGGCCGGCGCGGCCGGAGCAGGCGGGGGACCTCTTCGACTACGACACCCGCCGCCAGCAGGTCACCTACCGGCACCTGCCCGCCGGCGACCTCGGGGTGCCGGCGTTCGCGTTCGGCCACGGGCTGACGTACGGCGACGTCGCGTACGACGGCCTCGACCTGTCGGCGGACGCCGTGGTGGCGCCCGCGCCGACCCGCGACCACCCGCCGCTGCACCCCGCGGACCCGTCCGCCCCCGGTGCCCTCGTCGCGCGCGTGACGGTGCGCAACGCCGGCGACCGGCCCGCCGAGGAGCTGGTGCAGGTCTACTCGCTGGGCGCCGAGGCGGTGGGGACCGCCACCCCGGTCCGCCTGCTGCTGGGGTACCGGCGGGTGCGCCTCGCGCCCGGCCAGGAGGCCGTCGTGGACGTCCCGGTCGACGTCGCCCGCCTCGCCGTCTGGGAGGCGCGCCCGGGGGGCGGGCCGCTCGACGGCGCGCTCCGCGTCCAGCCGGGGGAGTACGTCCTGGCGGCCGGGCCGTCGAGCGTCGACCTCCCCGCGCGGCGGCGCCTCACGGTGCAGGCCCCGACGGCGGACGACGGGTCGGTCGGGGGACGGGCACGGTGAGGATCGACCCGGAGGGCCGCACGGCTCAGGGCATCACCACGTTCGTCCTGTTCGTGGTCCTCAACGTCCTGTACCTCCTGGCCTGCCTGCCGCTCGTGACGATCGGCGCCGCCACCAGCGCGCTCCTCGAGGTGACGCTGCGGTACGCCGACGACGAGCGTGGGCACCTGGTGCGCGGTTTCGGCGTCGCCCTCGTGCGCAACGCCTGGCGGGGCACGGCGGCGCTGGTGGCGCTCGGGCTGCCGGCGGCGATGCTCGTGTACAGCGGGGTCTTCTGGCTCTCGCTGGCGAGCGTGCTCAGCGCCGTCGCCGGGGCGCTCGCGCTGCTCGGCGCCTGCTACCTGCTGGCGGCGCTGCTGTACGCGCTCGCGCTGGTCGCCTGGTTCGACGCGCCGCTGCGGCGGACGCTGCGCAACGCGCTGCTGCTGCCGCTCGTCGAGCCGGCGCGCACCCTTGTGCTGGTGCTGGTCCCGGTGGGTCCGGCCTGCCTGGCGCTGGTGGCACCGCAGACGCTCTTCCTGGGAGCGACGATCGGGTTCTCGTTCGGTGCGTACGTCTGCGCCTTCGTGCTGCACGGCGTCTTCCGTCGCCGCCAGGCGGACCCGTCGGAGCTCGAACCGGTGAGCCCGCACTCCGGGCAGTGATCCCGGCACCCCGCCGGGGACGACGAAGGGCTCGGGCGCCACGCCCGAGCCCTTCGCCGTGCGGCTACCGGTGACCGGTCACCGCCGCGGGGCCGTCACCCGAACTCCTTGGCGACCGCCACGCGGGCGTCGTTCTGCGCCTTGGCGTTCGCCATGTCGAACTCGAGCACCTTGGCGTAGCCGAGGCCCTCGACGGTCTTCTGCATGTCTGCCAGGAGCGAGTCGAACTCGGCGTCGCTCTTGGCGAAGACCATCTTCCAGGAGTGCTCGATGATGGCGGCCTTGACCTGGCTGCGGATCGCCTCCACCTCGGAGTCGTCCGTCGGGGCGGTGAAGCTCGAGCCTGGCGCGACGACGAGCTGGTCGTTGGCCTGCAGGTACTCCATCGTCGAGGTGGCGTCACCCATCCGGGCGCTCCAGTCCTCGGTCAGCGGGTTCGCGACCTGCTCCTGGTAGCTGGGCCAGAACGTGTAGTTGTACGGGGCCTCGGTCTCCGGGTTCACGTCCTTGGGCAGGACGGTCGACACGTTGAGCGTCGAGACGCCGTCCGTGTACGCGCCGCCGCCCCACTCGGCCGGCACGTCGGCGCCGCCCTCGCGGAAGACCTTCGTGCCGAAGTCGGTGAGCGCCGGCTCGCCGTCCTCGCCCAGCTCCCACGTGAGGCCCTCCGGCCCCGCGGCCGCGCCGGTCTGCGACGCGTTCATGTTGACGCCCTCGGGCGAGTACAGCCAGTCGATGAACGCCGCCAGGCGGGCCGGGTCCTCGGCGCCCGAGCCGATCCCGAGGATCTGCTTGCCGCCGTACACCTCGGCCCCGTAGGAGAAGATCTGCTGGTCCTGCAGCGGCGCGAGCTCGAAGCCCTTGCCGGCGCCCATGTTCTCGTCGGTGTTGTAGGCCGACTGCCCGAGCCACGGCCACCAGGAGAGCAGCACCTGCCCGTTCTGGTACTTGGTGAACATGGTGTCGTAGTTCTGGGTGGTGGACTCCGGGTCGACGAGCCCCAGCTGGTTGGCGTCGAAGTAGAACTTCAGGGCCCGGACGTACTCGGAGTCGGGGTCGACGATGCTCTGGTAGTCGGAGCCGTCCGCCTTCGCCAGGACGAAGCCCATCTCGTCGTACCCGTAGAGGGTGGCGGGCTGCTTGGCCGTGACCATCATGTTCCCGTCCCAGTCCTTGAACAGGGAGATGGCGTAGGCCTTCTGCCCGTTGTCGGCCTTGGGCTGCGCGTCCTGCATGTCCTTCAGGACGGGCAGGAGGTCCTCGAGCGTCCCGATCTCCGGGTAGCCGGCCTCGCCGTACAGGTCCCACCGCAGGTAGGGGCCGAACGTGGGCTCGAGGCCCTCGGACGGCTCGGTCGGCTTGAGGCTCGACACGGAGGTCGGGAAGCCGTAGACGCCCTCCTTGCCCTCGTTGAGGTGCTGGACCGCCGGGTCGAACTGCGCGACGTTCTTCATCGACCCGTAGTAGTCGGCGGCGTCCAGGAGGAGGCCGCCCTCCACGAGCTCGTCCATCTGCTGACCCTTGTCGACCACGACGAGATCACCCAGCTCGCCGCCCGAGACGCGGGTGTTGTAGAGGGTGTCACCGCCGCCCGCGACGTTGGGAGCGATGATGTTGAGCTCCATGTTGAACTTGTCCTTGACGATCTTCCCGAACCAGCCGCCCTGGGTCCCCATGTAGTTGGCGAGGCCGTCGTAGACGTCGACGGTGATCGGGTCCGCCTTGGACCAGTCCTGGTCGAGGCTCGCGGTGGTGGTCGAGTCGTCGTCCGACCCGCCGGGCGAGCAGGCCGCGAGCGACAGCACCCCGACCAGCGGGGCCACCACCATGGCGACCGATTTCCTGAGTTTCATGACACCCCTTCGTGCGTGCGACGAGACGCGGTCAGCCCTTGACCGCGCCGAGCATGATTCCCTTGACGAAATAGCGTTGGAAGAGCGGGTAGATGAAGAGGATCGGGAGCACCACGAGCACCGCCACCGTCATGCGGATCGACGTCGGCGTCTGCGTGGTGGCCGCCGTGGCCAGGGCTCCCAGGTTCCCCTGAGCGTTCTGCGCCGCCTGCGCCAGGCTGCTCGCCTGGTTGGTGTACGTGTAGAGCAGGTACTGCAGGGAGTAGAGCTTCTGGTCGGTGATGTACAGCAGCGTGTCCTGGAACGAGTTCCACTGGGCCACCGCCGTGAAGATCGCCACCGTGGCCAGGATCGGCGTCATGTTCGGCAGGATGATCCGGAAGAAGACCCGGAGGGTGCCCGCCCCGTCGATCTCGGCCGCCTCCTGCAGCGAGGCGGGCATCGACTCCACGTACGTCTTGACGAGGATGATGTTGAAGGGCTGCACGATGGCCGGGAGGATGTAGACCCAGAACGAGTTCGTGAGCCCCAGCGTCTTCATCGTGACGTACATGGGGATGAGCCCCGCGCTGAAGTACATCGTGAAGATGACGAGGCGGTACCAGAGGGAGCGCTTCCACATCCGTTCTTGAGTGAACATGAAGCCGAGGAACGCCGACGCCAGCACCGTGCACGCCGTGCCGATCACGGTGCGGGCCACGGACACGATCGCGGCGGCGGACAGACCGTCGAGCTGCAGGATCTGCGAATAGTTCGACAGGTGGAGACCCTCGGGCCACAGGCGGACCTGACCCAGCGCGCTCATGTCGTTGGCGCTGACCGAGTTGATGATCAGGAAGTAGAACGGGTAGGCGCACAGGAGCGCGAAGAGCAGGAAGCCGGCGTAGTTGACGAGCGCGAAGGGGGCGTCCCCGCGGGTGCGCTTAAGGGCAGGGCTGGTGATCGACACGGTCTCTCTCCCCGTTCAGATGATCGACGTGCCGCGGGCGCGCTTGGCGATCGCGTTGGCCGTGACGAGGAGGACGACGGAGATGACGCTCTTCAGCATGCCCAGCGCCGTCGCCATCGACAGGCTGTTCCCGGTGATGCCGATGTTGTAGACGTACAGGTCCAGCACCTGGATGTGCTCCTTGTTGAAGGCGTTCTGGAACACGTAGTACTGCTCCATGCCGTTGTTGAGCATGTTCGCGATCGAGAGCACGAGCAGGACCACGTAGGTGGGCATCAGCTGCGGGAAGGTGATGTACCGCATGAGCTGGAATCGTCCGGCGCCGTCGATGCGCGCGGACTCGTAGAGCGCCGGGTCGATCGACGTGATGGCGGCGAGGTACATGATCGCGCCCCACCCGAGGCCCTTCCACAGGCTCCAGAGCAGCATCGTGAGCCACACGTGCTCACCGGTGTCGAGGAACTTGATCGGTGTGGTGATGATGCCCCAGTCGTTCAGCACCGAGTTCACGAGACCCGAGGTGGAGAAGAGCGAGAAGGCGATCATGTAGACGAGCACCCACGAGATGAAGTTCGGGAGCGTCGTGAGGGTCTGCACCGCGTTCTTGAACCACGGCGCCCGGATCTCGTTGAGGAGCATCGCGAAGAAGACGGGCAGCAGCGAGGTCGCGATCCCGAGGAAGCTCATGGCGAGGGTGTTCGCCATGACCTGCCCGATCTGCTGGAGCTGGGTCGGGGAGGACACGAGCATCCGGAACCACTGGAACCCGACGAACTCGCTGCCGGACAGCCCGAGGGCGGGCTTGTAGTCGTAGAACGCCGTCGCCCAGCCGGCGAGCGGCAGGTAGGAGAACACCACCACGAGGACGAGGAACGGGAGCACGACGAGGAACATCGCGGGCGACGGCTTCTTGCCGCGGTGTCGCCGGTGTCTCCGGTCGCGTCCCCGGCGCCGACCCCGGGGGTCGTCCTCGCTCCGGCGGTCGCGTTCTCGGTCCGGCACGTCGGCGGGTCCGCGGTCGAGCAGCGGCGCTCCCTGGGTGAGGCTCACCTGTCACTCCCTCGTGATGGGTCTCGCGCGCTCGGTGGCCGCCGGTGGCCACCGTGTCGAAGCGCTTCGAATTGATATCACCCCCGTGACAGGTTGCGCAATGGTGTGCGGCGATCCGGACGGGTGCGGTCCCGCGACGTCGCGGGCCGGTCGGTCAGCGGCGGGCGGTGCTCCCGCGGGTGGTCAGCACGGGCGTCAGCAGCCGGGTCTCGGCGTGCTGGCCGCCGTCGAGGCGCGCCATGACGATGTCCACGGCGAGGCCGCCGATCGTCGACGCCGGCAGGTCGATCGCGGTCATCGGGACCTGCTGGGCGAGCGCGACGTCCTCGGGGCACAGGGCGACGACGGACACGTCCTCGGGCACGGACCGGCCGGAGTCGCGCAGCCGGGACAGCACGTGCGGCAGCGCACGCTCGTTGTGCACGAAGAGCCCGCTGGTGCCGGGGGTCTCGGCGAGGAGCTCGTCGACGACGCGGGCCACCTCGGCGGGCGCCCCCGGGCAGGCGACGACCTTCGCGTCGAGGCCGTGCTCCGGTGCCGCCTGCGCGAACCCGCGCATCACCCGGTCCACGTACGACGTGTGCCGGTCCACGACCTCCGGAGGCGCGCCGAGCATGGCCACCTGCCGGTGCCCCAGCTCGGACAGGTGCTGCGCGGCGAGCCGGCCGGCGGCCTCGAAGTCCAGGTCGACGCACGACAGCCCGGAGGCGTCCCGCGGCAGGCCCACCAGCACGGACGGCTGCCGGGACCGGGTGAGGATCGGGATGCGGGGGTCGTCCGCCTCGACGTCCATGACGACGAGCGCGTCCACCATCGAGCCGTTCGTCGCACGCTCCAGGCCCTCGAGGTCGTCCTGGGTGAGCAGCAGCACGTCGTGCGCGTGCTCCCGCGCCCGCGTGACGACGCCGCCCGCGAACTGCATGATCACGGGCACGTCGATGCCCGAGCGCAGCGGGATCATGAGCCCGATGACCTCGGTGCGCGCCGACGCGAGGGCGCGCGCGCCGGCGTGCGGGCGGTAGCCCAGCGTCGCGATCGCCTGCTCGACGCGCCGACGCGTGGGCGCGGAGATGGACCGCTTGCCCGAGAGCACGTAGGAGACGGTCGACGCCGAGACTCCCGCCGCCTTCGCGACGTCCTCGATGGTGGCCACGGCTATCTCCTGGGTGCGTGAGGGACGGCGGCGCCCACGACCGGGAGGTCGCCGGGCACGTCGAGGATCACGGTAGCGCCCGCGGCGACCGAGACCGGGGTTCCCTCGGTGGCCACGCCGCCGTGGCGCACCACGACGTCCAGCGCCCGGTCGCCCGGCGCCCGCAGCCGTGCGCGGGTGAGCTCGCCGTCGCGCCAGGCGAGGTCGACCTCGGCGCCGCCGCGGGCCCGCAGGCCGGTGATCTCGCCGTCCGGCCAGGCCGGGGGCAGCGCGGGCAGCAGGTCGAGGCGGACCGCGCAGTCGTCCCGCCGGTGCGACTGCAACAGCATCTCCGCGACGCCCGCGGTGAGGCCGAGGTTGCCGTCGATCTGGAACGGCGGGTGCGCGCTGAACAGGTTCGGGTACAGCCCGCCCCGGTGCCCGCCCGGGTGCCGCCCGTCTGGCCCGTCGGCGGGGCGCAGCGACAGCAGCACCTGGTCGTGGGCCCGCCCGCCCTCGCCGAGCCGCGCCCACAGCGAGATCCGCCAGGCGAGCGACCAGCCCGTGGACTCGCGGCCGCGCAGCTCGAGGCTGCGCGCGGCGGCCCGCGCCAGGCCGGGGGTCGTCGTCGGGTCCAGGTCGCCGAGGGGGTAGAGCCCCACGAGGTGGGACAGGTGCCGGTGCTCCGGCTCCGCCTCGGGGACCTCCTCGCCCCACTCCAGCAGCTCCCCGCGCGCCCCGATCGCCGGGTCGGGCAGCGCGGCGACGACGGCCTCGAGGCGGGGGAGCCACGGCTCGTCGGCGTCGTCGAGCCCGAGCGTGCCGGCGGCCTCGCGGCAGCCCGCCGCCAGGGCGCGCAGCAGCGCCACGTCCATCGCGGCGCTGGTCGTGACCGCGGCGGGCGCGCCGTCACGCGCCACGAACTGGTTCTCCGGCGACGTCGACGGGCTGGTCCAGGCGCGCTCCGGCGCGCCGCCGGGCGCGCCACCGGCCGTCTGCACCCAGGCGAGCGCGAACTCGCCCGCCCCGCGGAGCGCGGGCCACGCGGCACGCAGCTCGGCGTCGTCGCCCGTGAACCGGTGGTGCTCCACGAGGTGCTGGGCCAGCCAGGTGCCGCCGTGCGCCCACGCGGACCACTTGGCCTCGCCACGGCCGTTGCCGACGGGCGCGGCGTGGCCCCACGCGTCCGAGTTGTGGTGCGCCGCCCAGCCGGCGGCGCCGTACAGGTCGCGCGCGACGGCGGCGCCCGGTCCGGCGGCGAGGCGGCCGACGTAGCGCAGGAGCGGCTCCTGGCTCGCGGCGAGCCCGGTCGTACCGGCCGCCCAGTACGCCATCTGCAGGTTGATGTTCAGCGTGTAGCCACTGCTCCACGGGCCCGGCAGCCACGGGTTCCACAGGCCCTGCAGGGTGGCGGGCAGGCCGCCGGGCCGGGACGACGACAGCAGCAGGTAGCGGCCGAGGTGGAACGTGAGCGCCGCCAGACCGGGGTCGGGGCGCTCGGCGGCGGCCAGCACACGGCGGTCGGTCGGCAGGTCGACGGCGTCCGCCGGCGACGGCAGCGCCAGGTCCACCCGCCCGTACTGCCGGGCGTGCTCCGCGACGTGCGCCGCGCGCAGGCGCTCGCGGAGCCCGGCGGCGTCGTCGGCCGAGATCCGCCCGTCGCCGTCCCGGTGCGCGGGCGCCGCGTGGGTCGCCAGCTGCGCCGCGAGCCGGTCGGCCGGCGGCGCGGCCTCCGGCTCGCCGGGCGGGTCGGTCGTGGCGGTCGCGACCAGCAGCACGTGCGTGCGCGCGACGCCGGTGCGCAGCGTGCCGTCGTCGACGACGGCGTCGTGGTCGGCGGGCGCGGTCACGGCGACGACGCCGGCGCGGCCGAGCGCGGTGTCGTACCGCAGCTCGCCCTCGGGGTGGTGCGACGGCGGGACGTCCACGGGCAGGTCGAAGGTCCGCACCAGCACGGCGGGGCCGGCAGGGCCGTCGGTGCGGATCGGGTCGACGGCCGGGCGGGCCGAGACGCGCAGCAGGCTCTCGACGCGCACGACCAGGCGGACCGGTCGCGCGGCCCGCACGGTGTGCACCACCGCGCCGCCCCGGGAGTCGGCCCAGGTCTCCTGCACGACGCGGCCCGCCACGGGGTGCTCCCACGCGTGGGTGGCGACACCGGTGCGCAGGTCCAGCTCGCGCCGCTCGATGCCGCGGGGGTGCCCCGCCGGCGCGTCCCCGGCTGTGGAGGCGGACTCGGAGGCGGGCTTGGAGGCGGGCTCGGGGGCGGGCTCGACGGCGACGTCGAGCTCGGCCAGCGGGAGGTAGGCCTGCGCCCAGGGTGTCTGCGTCTCGGCGAGCAGCGCCTCGGCGCCGCGCACGTCACCGGCCTCGACGGCGGCGCGCACCCGGGAGAGGTGCTCGGGGCCGCGGGCGCGGGCCCCGGCCAGCGGGTCGGCGGGCGGCGGGCCCGACCAGGCGGTGCCGTCGTTGAGCCAGAGGTGCTCGACCCCGGCCCGGCCGGCGCACATCACCCCCCGGTGGCCGTTGCCCACGGGGTAGGCCTCGACCCACCGGGCGGCACTGCGGTCGGCGTGCAGGACGTGCGTCGTCGCGGGGAGTTCGCCCATGGTCGGAGAGCGTAGTGGGCGTGGCCGAATCGCTTCGACCGCCACGACGGTCGTCGGTCGTCGCGTGACCACCGGTCGGAGCGTCCCTGCTTGACGACCGTTCGTTCGAGGTCGATACTCGCCGTCGAAGCGCTTCGACTTGCAGGTCGGAGCGCCTCGCCGGGGCCCCGAGCGGTGCCGCCGCGGCGCTGGACTCGACGAGGAGGACCCCATGCCCCACCGCGCACGCACCCTGTCCGCGGCCGCCCTGATCGCCGCGTCGGCCCTGACGCTGACCGCCTGCGTGGGCGGCGGGGGAGGCGGCGGCACGACCGCCGGGGGCGGCGACACCGACGACAAGACCCTGACGATCTGGCACTACGAGAACGACGACTCGGCGATGGGCCAGGCCTGGGCCAAGGCGATCGAGATCTTCGAGGCGGAGCACCCGGACGTCACGGTCGACGTCGAGAAGCAGACGTTCGAGCAGATCCAGAAGAACGCGAAGATCGTGCTGACCGGCGACGACGTGCCCGACGTCATGGAGTACAACAAGGGCAACGCGACCGCCGGGCAGCTCGCCGCGCAGGGCCTGCTCGCCCCGCTGACCGACGCCGCGGAGGAGAACGGCTGGGCCGACAAGCTGTCCGGCTCGCTGCAGACCACCGCGCGCTACGACGAGAACGGCCTCATGGGCTCCGGCGACTGGTACGGCGTGCCCAACTACGGCGAGTTCGTGGGCGTCTACTACAACAAGCAGATGTTCGAGGACGCGGGCCTCGAGGTGCCCACCA
Source organism: Isoptericola sp. NPDC056573 (assembly GCF_042793335.1). NCBI lineage: Bacteria > Bacillati > Actinomycetota > Actinomycetes > Micrococcales > Promicromonosporaceae > Isoptericola > Isoptericola sp. NPDC056573. The sequence goes on along the minus strand of NZ_JBHTUY010000017.1, from coordinate 12,736 downwards.
CGCTCGACGAGCTCGAGCAGGTGATGGAGGCGTTCAAGGACGACGGCGTCACCCCGCTGGCCGAGGCGGGGGCCGAGTACCCCATGGGCCAGCTCTGGTACGAGCTCGTGCTGGCGAACGCCGACCGGGAGCTCGTCGACCGGTACCAGCTCTTCGACGGCGACGTCGACTTCCACGGACCCGAGATGACGGCGGCCACCGAGCAGCTCGACGACTGGATCGACAAGGGGTACGTCGCCGGTGACTCCGCCGGCCTCACGGCCGAGGACATGGGTGTCGCCTTCATGAAGGGCGACTACCCGATGATGGTCTCGGGCTCCTGGTGGTTCGGCCGCGTGACGGCCGAGATGAAGGACGACTGGGGTCAGTTCAACTTCCCGGGGAACGCGCTGCACACCGGCTCGTCGGGCAACCTGTGGGTCGTCCCGACCAACGCGGACTCGCCGTCGCTGGCCACGGAGTTCATCGACACCACCCTGCGCCCCGAGGTGCAGGACGTGCTGGCGCAGACCGGCGGCCTGCCGGTCGCGGGCGACGCCTCCACGATCACCGACGACAAGACGCGCGAGCTCACCGAGAACTTCCAGGCGATCCTCGACGACGACGGCCTGGCGTTCTACCCCGACTGGCCCGTCCCCGGCTACTACGACACGATCGTCAGCCAGCTGCAGTCCCTGATCAACCGGTCGAAGACGCCGGAGCAGGTGCTCGACGGTCTGGAGTCGGCCTACACGGACGGCAAGGCCGACCTGCTCGGCGAGTGACGACGTGACCGCCACCCTCAGCCCGCCCGCGGCGGCGTCCCGGGCCGACGCCCGGACGCGCCGCCGCCGGCGGGGCGCGACCCTGCCCTACCTGGCGTACCTGCTCCCCGGCGCGGTGCTCTTCGTGCTGGTCATCGGGTACCCGCTGGTGACCAACGTCTACATCAGCCTGTTCTCCTGGCGCGGCGGCCTGGCGCCGCTCACCTGGGTGGGCCTCGACAACTACACGGAGCTCTGGCACGACGCCGCGTTCTGGACGTCGTTCCAGAACTCGGTCGCGATGATCGTCGCGATGGTGCTGGTGCCCACCGTGATCGGCCTGCTGCTCGCGGCGGTGCTGTTCGACTACCTGGGCCGGCGGTTCGGCGGCCGGGTCGCGTCGGTCCTGCGGGCCACGTACTACCTGCCGCAGATCCTGCCCGTCGCGGTCGCGGGCGTGCTGTGGAACTGGATCCTCAACGCCCAGACCGGCGCGCTCAACGAGATCCTGCGTGCGCTCGGCGTCGCGGACCCGCCCAACTGGCTGGGCGACCCGAGCACGGCGCTGCCGAGCGTCATGCTCGTGCTCATCTGGGTGCAGATCGGGTATCCCGTGGTGATCTTCATGGCGGCGCTGCAGCGGGTCGACCCCGAGCTGTACGAGGCCGCGGAGCTGGACGGCGCCGGCTGGTGGCGGCGGTTCCAGGCCATCACGATCCCGCAGATCCGCCCGGAGACGTTCGTCGTGACGCTGACCTGCACGGTCGCGGCGCTCAAGGTCTTCGGCCCGATCTACGTGCTGACCCGCGGCGGCCCCGAGAGCTCCACGCTCGTGCCGAGCTACTACTCGTACCTGAACTTCTTCGACAAGTCGCGGGTGGGCTACGGCGCCGCCGTCGCGACCGTGCTCACGGTGGTGATCCTCGTGGTGGCCGTGGTCATCCTCGCGCTGCAGACGCGCGCCGAGCGGGCCGAGGAGGTGGGGCGCTGATGGCCGCGACCCTGGCGACGGTCCGGGCGCGCAGCGGGAACCGCCACCACCGGGGCGCCGGGCGCTGGTTCGTGCTCGCGGGCGCCGTCGTCGTCGCGCTGCTCGTCGTCGCGCCCCTGCTGGTGATGCTGCTCAACGCGTTCAAGTCGCCCGACGACTACACGCAGCACGGGCCGCTCAGCCTGCCGACGAGCCTCTACCTCGACGGGCTCGTGAACTTCTGGCAGCGCACGGAGTTCCCGGTGAAGCTGTGGAACTCGTTCTTCATCTCCGCCGTCGTGGCGGTGGCGGCGTGCGCGCTCTCGCTCCTCAACGCCTACGCGATCGGGATCGGCCGGATCAAGGGCCGGATGTGGGTGGTGCTGCTGTTCCTGCTCGCGAACATGCTGCCGCAGGAGGCGCTGATCTACCCGCTGTTCGACATGGCCCGGCAGGTGGGGCTGTCGAACTCGCAGTGGTCCGTGATCATCATCTTCACGGTCATCCAGTCCGCCTTCGGCACCTACCTGCTGGCGTCCGTGCTCGGGACGTTCCCGCCGGCGCTGCTCGAGGCGGCGGCGCTCGACGGCGCGGGCCGCTGGCGGATCCTGTGGCGGGTCGTGTTCCCCATCGTGCGGCCCACGCTCATCGTCCTGATGATCTTCTTCTTCATCTGGACGTGGAACGAGTTCTTCATCCCGCTGGTCATGCTCACGACCAACGACACGCAGACGATCCCGATCGCGCTCGCGTCGCTCCAGGGCGACCGGATGATGGACGCCCCCACGACCAACGCCGGGGCGCTCGTCTCCCTCGTCCCGGCCCTGGTCTTCTTCCTGATCTTCCAGCGCACCCTCACCCGAGGCGTCACCGCCGGCGCGGTGAAGTAGCGCACCACCCCACCCTCGTGCGGCGTGCTCCCGGGCGCTCCGCCATCATCGACACGACAGCTCGGAGTAGGTGCACCTGATGAAGTTCACCGACGGCTACTGGCAGACCCGCCGCGGCATCGCACCGTTGTACGCGGTGGAGGTCGACGACGTCCGCGTCGACGAGGCCGCGGGCACGATGACCGTGTACGCCCCCACGGCGCCGGTCCGGCGACGTGGCGACACCCTCAACCGGCCGATGCTCACGGTCACGTACTCCTCGCCCGCGCCGGGCGTCGTGCGGGTGCGCGTGGAGCACTTCGCGGGGGCCGCGCGCCGCGGGCCGGAGTTCGCCGTCCACGGCGAGCCGGGCTTCCTCCCGGTCGTGAAGGTCGACGAGACGGAGGGCGTGCTGGAGACCGGCGGGCTCTCGGTCCGGGTGCACCGGGGCGGCGGCTGGCACGTGGACGTCGAGCACGACGGCAAGGTGCTCACCTCCAGCCTGCCGAAGTCCGTGGGAGCGATGAGCGCGACGTCGGGCCCGCTCGAGGGCGGCGCCTGGGTGCACGAGCAGCTGACGCTCGAGCCCGGCGAGCACGTGTACGGCCTCGGCGAGCGGTTCGGGCCGTTCGTCAAGAACGGGCAGTCCGTCGACGTCTGGAACGAGGACGGCGGCACGTCCAGCGAGCAGGCGTACAAGAACGTGCCGCTCTACCTGACCAGCAAGGGGTACGGGGTCTTCGTCGCGCACCCCGAGCGGGTGTCGCTCGAGGTCGCCTCCGAGGTGAACACCCGCGTCCAGTTCTCGGTCGAGGGCCAGTCGCTCGAGTACTACGTCATCGCCGGCCCCGCACCGAAGGACGTGCTGCGCCGCTACACCGCGCTCACGGGGCGCCCGGCGCGCGTGCCCGCCTGGTCGTACGGGACCTGGTTGTCGACGTCGTTCACGACGGACTACGACGAGGCCACGGTGACGAGCTTCGTGGACGGCATGGCCGAGCGCGGGCTGCCGCTGAGCGTGTTCCACTTCGACTGCTTCTGGATGCGCGAGTACCAGTGGTGCGACTTCGAGTGGGACCCGCGCGTCTTCCCCGACCCGGAGGGCATGCTCGCCCGCCTGCACGACCGGGGGCTGAAGGTCAGCCTCTGGATCAACCCGTACATCGGGCAGCGCTCGCCCCTGTTCGAGGAGGGCCGCGCCCAGGGCTACCTGCTGCGCACCACCGACGGCGGGGTGTGGCAGTGGGACCTGTGGCAGGCCGGCATGGCCCTGGTCGACTTCACCAACCCCGAGGCCGCGGACTGGTACCTCGGCCACCTGGAGCGCCTGCTCGACCAGGGCGTGGACGCGTTCAAGACCGACTTCGGGGAGCGGGTGCCCACCGAGGACGTGGTGTGGCACGACGGCTCGGACCCCCGCAAGATGCACAACTACTACGCCGAGCTGTACAACGAGCTGGTCTTCCGGATGCTCGAGCGACGCCGGGGTCGCGGCGACGCCGTCGTCTTCGCGCGGTCGGCCACGGCCGGCGGACAGCAGTTCCCGGTGCACTGGGGCGGAGACTGCGACTCGACCTACGCGTCGATGGGGGAGTCCCTGCGGGGCGGGCTGTCGCTCGCGCTGTCGGGCTTCGGCTACTGGAGCCACGACATCGGCGGCTTCGAGGGCACGCCCGACGCCGGGGTGTTCAAGCGCTGGCTCGCGTTCGGGCTGCTGTCGAGCCACTCGCGCCTCCACGGCTCGTCGTCGTACCGCGTGCCGTGGGCCTTCGACGAGGAGGCGGTCGACGTCGCGCGCCGGTTCACGCACCTGAAGATGTCGCTCATGCCCTACCTCGCGCAGGCGGGGGAGGAGGCGCACGCCGCGGGCACGCCGATCATGCGGCCGATGGTGCTGGAGTTTCCCGGCGACCGGGCCACCTTCGGCGTCGACATGCAGTACATGCTGGGCGGCTCGCTGCTCGTGGCGCCGGTCTTCCAGGCCGACGGCACGGTCGAGTACTACGTGCCCGAGGGCACGTGGACCCGCCTGCTGGACGGCGCGGAGACCGCGCACGCGCAGACCGTGACCGGGCCGCGCTGGGTCACCGAGACCCACGACTTCGACTCCCTGCCGGTGCTCGTGCGCCCCGGCACGGTGCTGCCGGTCGGGACGCGCACCGACCGGCCCGACTACGCGTGGGCCGACGGCGTCGAGCTGCGCTGCTTCGGTCTCACCGACGGGCACGACGCCGTCACCGTCGTGCCCACGGGAGGGCCGGACGGCGAGGCGGCGCGCTTCCGCGTCCGGCGCACCGGCGACGAGGTCGTCGTCACGTCCGACGACGCCCCCGGCGCCTGGACCGTCCGGGTGGGGGAGCGCACGGCAGCCGCCGCCGGACCGGGCACGGTCAGCCTGCGCCTCTGACGGCGACCCGCGCGCCCGCGCGCTGCCGGTGGCTACACTGCCGGGACAGGGTGGGAGCGCTTCCACACGACCGCCGCACCGACCACCACGACGCCCCGTGACTCCGAGCACCGAGGAACGAACCCATGACCAGCACGACCACCACGCCCGCCACCCAGCCCGACGTCACCGCGACCGTCGCCCGCACGTTCCCCGCCGACTTCCTCTGGGGCACCGCGACCGCGGCCTACCAGATCGAGGGCGCCGCCGCCGAGGGCGGACGGGGGCCGTCCATCTGGGACACGTACTCCCGCACGCCCGGTCGCACCCGTGACGGCGACACCGGCGACGTCGCGTGCGACCACTACCACCGCTGGGCCGAGGACGTGGACCACCTCGACCGCCTCGGCGTCGGCGCCTACCGCCTGTCGATCTCCTGGTCGCGCGTGCAGCCCGGCGGGAGCGGCCCCCTCAACCCGGAGGGCGTCGCGTTCTACCGCGACCTGCTCGACGCGCTGCGCGAGCGCGGCATCCGGCCCTTCGTCACGCTCTACCACTGGGACCTGCCGCAGGAGCTCGAGGACGCCGGCGGCTGGGCGGACCGGGCGACGTCGGACGCGTTCGCGCAGTACGCCCGGCACATGGCCGTCGAGCTCGGCGACCGCGTCGAGGCGTGGACCACCCTCAACGAGCCCTGGTGCTCCGCCTACCTCGGCTACGGCTCCGGCGTCCACGCGCCCGGCCGCACCGAGCCCGCCGCGGCGCTCGCGGCCGTCCACCACCTCAACCTGGCGCACGGTCTCGCGGCGCAGGCGATCCGCGACGTGCTGCCGGGCGCCCAGGTGTCGATCACGCTGAACCTGCACGCGATCCGCCCGGCGGACGCGGCGTCCGAGGGCGACGCCGACGCCGTCCGGAAGATCGACGCGCTCGCCAACCGGGCGTTCCTCGGCCCGATCCTCGACGGCGCGTACCCCGACGACCTGCTGGCCGACACCGCGCACGTGTCCGACTGGTCGTTCGTCCGCGACGGCGACCTCGAGCAGATCCGCCAGCCGCTCGACGTCCTCGGCGTGAACTACTACTCCACGGTCACCGTGCGGCGGTTCAGCGGGGACGGGGAGCGGTCGGAGAACGACGGCCACGGCGCGTCGAGCCACAGCCCGTGGATCGGCGTCACCGACGTCGAGTTCGCCGAGCAGCCCGGCCCGTACACGGCGATGGGCTGGAACATCGAGCCGTCGGGCCTCACGGAGCTGCTGTTGCGGCTGCACCGCACCTACCCGGGCCTGCCGCTCGCGGTCACCGAGAACGGGGCCGCCTTCGACGACGAGCTCGTCGTCGACGACGGCGAGCGCCGCGTGCACGACGACCGCCGCGTGGCCTATCTGCACGACCACGTCGAGGCCGTCGGCGCCGCCCGCGACGCGGGCGCGGACGTGCGCGGGTACTTCGCCTGGTCGCTCATGGACAACTTCGAGTGGGGCTACGGCTACTCCAAGCGTTTCGGCATCCTGCACGTCGACTACCCGACGGGCGAGCGCACCTGGAAGGACTCCGCCCACTGGTACCGCCGGCTCGTCACGTCCGGCGAGGTGCCGCCGGTCACCGCCGTCACCCCCTGACGCCGACCGGGCAGTGCCTGTTCGGCGCTACCGTGCGGGGCATGACCGCCGCGCGTCCCGTCCCGCTACCCGCCTCGCTCCCGCCCGACGACGCCCCGTCCGCCGGCGTCCGGTTCGACGACGCGCTCCGTGCGCGCTGCGGGGAGCGCCGGGTGCCGGCGCTGTCCGCCGCGGTGGGGCGCGCCGGCGCGGTCGCGTGGACCGGCACCGCCGGGTGGGCGCCGTCCGGCCCGGGTACGGCGTTCCGGATCGGGTCGATCACCAAGCCCATGACGGCCGTGGCCGTGCTGCGGCTGGCGGTCGCGGGGCGGCTCGGCCTGAACGACCCGGTGGGGCGGTACCTCGCGGAGGCCCCCGCCCCGGACGCCACGGTCGCCCAGCTGCTCACGCACACCGCGGGCCTGGCGGCCGAGCCCCCGGGGCCGTGGTGGGAGCGGCACGGCGCGGGGTCGTGGGCCGAGCTCGTCGCCTCCGGCGTCGAGCGGCTGTGGGAGCCGGGGGAACGGCACCACTACTCCAACGTGGGCTACGCCGTGCTGGGCCGCCTGGTCGAGGAGGCGCACGGCCGGTCGTGGGACGCCGTCCTGCGCGACGAGGTCTGGGCGCCGCTGGGCATGGCGGGCACGGGCCGGACGCCGCCGGGCGAGGCCGCGGTGGGGTACGCGGTGCACCCCGACGTCGACACCGTCCTCGTCGAGCCGGTGGCCGCCTACGGCGCGATGGGGCCGGCGGGGGAGGTGTGGTCCACGCCGACGGACCTCGTGCGGTTCGGGTCGTGGCTGGTGGGCGCCGGCGACGACGGCGGAGCGGGTGACGACGTGCTGCCGCTCGCGTGGCGCCGTCGGATGGCGACGCCCCGGGCGGTGGTCGACGACGACGTGCCGTTCACGGCCGCGTGGGGGCTGGGCGTCTCCGTGCACCACGGGCCCGGCGAGGGCGGGCGGAACGCCCGTCGCACCGTGGGGCACGGGGGCTCCGTGCCCGGCTTCACCGCGACGCTGCGGGCCGACCCCGCGACGGGGGACGTCGTCGCCGTCTGCGGCAGCTCGACCGCCGGGTTCGGCGACGCGTCCTTCCTGCTCGACCTCCTGGGCGTGCCGGGCCCGGCCCCCGAGCCCGCCGTCGTGGGCGGCGCCGGTGGCACCGCCCCGGACGCCCTCGCGCTGGCCGGGACCTGGTACTGGGGCCCGATGCCGTACACGGTGTCCGTGCGCGCCGACGGCTGCCTGGACCTGGGTTCGCCGGACGGGCGGAGCACGGTGTTCGACCGGACGCCCGAGGGCTGGGTCGGCGTCGCGGGCGGCTACTGGCGCGGCGAGCGGCTGCGGCCCGTCGCGACCGGCACGCCCGCGGAGGCCCTCGACGTCGGCACCTTCCACCTCACGCGCGCGCCCTACGACCCCGCGACGGCGGTGCCGGGCGGCGTCGACCCCGCGGGCTGGCGCGCCGTGCCCGTGTCGCCGTCCGCCGCCGAGCGCGACGCAGGGAGCTGACCGGTCCGCGCGGTGTGCGACACACCACCGCGAGCGACACGCCGATGACATCGACGAGTTTCCGAGCAGTTCGGTGCCAGGAATGTCCGATCTGCCGGGCCGCTTCCCGACCGGAGCCCGGGACCCGGCCCGGCTCCGGTCCCGATGGACGACGACCCGTCGTCGCACACACGCTGTGGACGCCCGTCGCCCACCGCCTGTGGACATCCCGACGCGATCCGCACGGTGCTGCGGAAGGACGCCCCGAGACGGTGTTGACGGAGCCTCGCCCACCCTGTGGACGAGGAGTGTCGGACCCCCGTGGGAGGCTGTTCGTGAGCGCGTGCAGCGAGGGGTGTTCGACGAATGACAGCGGTGTCAACCACAAGATGTCGGTCCCGCGCGCGCCCTGACCACTAGGTGTAGTGTTTGGAGCACGCGGGGCGCACAGCCCTTCGAACAAAGCACACCGGCGTAGTTCCACGGGCGTCATCCCTGGTCCGGGCCCTTTCGAGGCCCGTCGAGGGGACCGGCTCGCAGGGTCGCGACACCGGTCGGACGAAGCCCCCGGTGGGGAGCGCAGAGAGGGAGAGACACATGAGCATCACGGTCTACAGCAAGCCGGCCTGCGTGCAGTGCGACGCGACCTACCGCGCCCTCGACCGCAAGGGCGTCGAGTACTCCGTGGTCGACATCACGCAGGACGCCGAGGCGCTCGAGATGGTCCGCGGTCTCGGCTACCTGCAGGCCCCCGTCGTCGTCGCCGGCGACACCCACTGGTCGGGCTTCCGCCCGGACCAGATCGCCGCGGTCGCCGCGCAGCAGGCCGTCTCGGCCTGACGCCGACCGCGACACAGACTCGACAACAGGCGGGGCCCGCAGGCTGCGGCTCCGCACCCCACGAACGGCCGGCGCCCCGGGCTTCGAACCCGACCCGGGGCGCCGTGCGTCTTCGGCGACGCAGCACGTCGGTCTGGTAGCAGCATCCGGGGGGAGGCTGAGCATGAGTTCTCTCGTCTACTTCTCCAGCGTGTCGGAGAACACCCACCGGTTCGTCCAGCGCCTCGGGCTGGAGGAGCTCGGCATGTCCGTGCACCGGATCCCGGTGCGGAGGACGGACGGGTCCCTCACGGTGACCGAGCCCTACGTGCTCATGGTCCCGACATACGGCGGGGGCAACGAGGGCGGCGCCGTGCCTCGGCGCGTGCGTGAGTTCCTCAACGACCCGCACAACCGGTCGCTCGTCCGCGGCGTCATCGCCGCGGGGAACACCAACTTCGGCGCTGCGTACTGCATCGCCGGCGACATCATCTCCGCGAAGTGCCAGGTGCCCTACCTGTACGCCTTCGAACTCCTGGGGACGGCTGAGGACGCCCGGCGCGTCCGTGACGGATTGGGACGATTTTGGCAACGACAGTCACTGATCTCGGCGTGAGCTCGACGACGGACCCGGAGCACGCGGGGGCCACCCCCGTGCCGCTGCAGGGCGTGCAGCTCGACTACCACGCGCTGAACGCGATGCTGAACCTGTACGGACCGGACGGCAAGATCCAGTTCGACAAGGACCGCGAGGCCACCACGGCCTACTTCGAGCAGCACGTGGTGCCGAACACCATCCAGTTCGAGACGCTCGACGCGAAGCTCGACTACCTCCTCGAGAACAAGTACTACGACCCTGCGGTCCTCGAGAAGTACTCGCGCACCTTCGTCAAGGAGCTGTTCCGGCTCGCGTACTCGAAGGACTTCCAGTTCGAGTCGTTCCTCGGCGCGTTCAAGTACTACACGTCGTACACGCTGAAGACGTTCGACGGGAAGAAGTACCTCGAGCGCTTCGAGGACCGCGTCTCGATGGTCGCCCTCGGCCTGGCCGACGGCGACGAGCAGGTCGCGCGGGACGTCGTCGAGGAGGTCGTCTCCGGGCGGTTCCAGCCCGCGACGCCGACCTTCCTCAACGTGGGCAAGGCGCAGCGCGGCGAGCCCGTCTCCTGCTTCCTGCTGCGCATCGAGGACAACATGGAGTCCATCGCGCGCGGCATCAACTCCGCCCTGCAGCTGTCGAAGCGCGGCGGCGGCGTGGCCCTGCTGCTGAGCAACGTCCGCGAGCACGGCGCGCCGATCAAGCACATCCAGAACCAGTCGTCCGGCGTCATCCCCGTGATGAAGCTGCTCGAGGACTCGTTCTCGTACGCCAACCAGCTCGGCGCGCGCCAGGGTGCGGGCGCCGTGTACCTGCACGCGCACCACCCGGACATCATGCGGTTCCTCGACACCAAGCGGGAGAACGCGGACGAGAAGATCCGCATCAAGACCCTCTCGCTGGGCGTCGTCATCCCCGACGTGACGTTCGAGCTGGCGAAGACGAACGCGGACATGCACCTGTTCAGCCCGTACGACGTCGAGCGCGTCTACGGCAAGCCGTTCGCCGACGTCTCCATCTCGGAGAAGTACGACGAGCTCGTCGCCGACGACCGCATCACGAAGACGACGATCAAGGCCCGCGACTTCTTCCAGACCATCGCGGAGCTGCAGTTCGAGTCCGGGTACCCGTACGTGATGTTCGAGGACACGGTGAACAAGGCGAACCCGATCAAGGGCCGCATCACGCACTCGAACCTGTGCTCGGAGATCCTGCAGGTCTCGACGCCGTCGACGTTCCACGAGGACCTGTCCTACGACCACGTCGGCCGGGACATCTCCTGCAACCTCGGCTCGCTGAACATCGCCAAGACGATGGACTCGCCGGACTTCGCCAAGACGATCGACACCGCGATCCGCGCGCTCACCGCCGTCTCCGACCAGACGAGCATCGAGTCGGTCCCGTCGATCCGCCGCGCCAACGACCTCGGGCACGCCATCGGCCTCGGCCAGATGAACCTGCACGGGTACCTCGCGCGCGAGCGGATCTACTACGGGTCCGCCGAGGGCGTGGACTTCACGAACCTCTACTTCTACACGGTCGCGTACCACGCGATCGCGGCGTCCAACCGGCTCGCGATCGAGCGCGGCAAGGCGTTCGGCGGGTTCGAGGACTCGAAGTACGCCACGGGCGAGTACTTCGACAAGTACACCGACGGCGAGTGGAAGCCGGCGACCGAGCGCGTCGCGCAGCTCTTCGCGGAGGCCGGTGTCGCCATCCCGACGCAGGACGACTGGCGTGCGCTCAAGGCGTCGGTCGTGGAGCACGGCATCTACAACCAGAACCTCCAGGCCGTGCCGCCCACCGGCTCGATCAGCTACATCAACAACTCGACGTCGTCGATCCACCCGGTGCCCGCCAAGATCGAGATCCGCAAGGAGGGCAAGCTCGGTCGCGTGTACTACCCGGCGCCGTACATGACGAACGACAACCTGGACTACTACCAGGACGCGTACGAGATCGGCTACGAGAAGATCATCGACACGTACGCTGCCGCGACGCAGCACGTGGACCAGGGCCTGTCGCTGACGCTGTTCTTCCCCGACACGGTGACGACGCGCGACGTCAACCGCGCCCAGATCTACGCCTGGCGCAAGGGGATCAAGACGCTGTACTACATCCGTCTCCGCCAGATGGCCCTCGAGGGCACGGAGATCGAGGGCTGCGTCAGCTGCATGCTGTGATCGCGTCGGGCAACTACGGAATGTGTGGAGAAGAGAAGACATGGCGCCCACGGGGAAGCTCAAGCTCATCGATCGCGTGACCGCGATCAACTGGAACCGTCTGCAGGACGAGAAGGATCTCGAGGTCTGGGACCGCCTGGTCGGCAACTTCTGGCTGCCGGAGAAGGTGCCGGTGTCGAACGACATCCAGTCGTGGCACACGCTCACCGACGCCGAGCGGCTCATGACGACCCGCGTGTTCACCGGCCTCACGCTGCTGGACACCATCCAGGGCACGGTCGGTGCGGTGTCGTTGATCCCCGACGCGCTGACCCCGCACGAGGAGGCGGTGTACACCAACATCGCGTTCATGGAGTCGGTGCACGCCAAGAGCTACTCGTCGATCTTCTCGACGCTGATCTCGACGCGGGAGATCGACGAGGCGTTCGCCTGGTCGGAGCAGAACCCGCACCTGCAGCGCAAGGCCGAGATCGTGCTCGACTACTACCGCGGCGACGACCCGCTGAAGCGCAAGGTCGCCTCGACGATGCTCGAGTCGTTCCTGTTCTACTCCGGCTTCTACGCGCCGATGTACTGGTCGAGCCGCGCCAAGCTCACGAACACGGCCGACCTCATCCGCCTCATCATCCGTGACGAGGCCGTGCACGGGTACTACATCGGCTACAAGTACCAGAAGGGCCTGGCGCAGGTCAGCCAGACCGAGCAGGACGAGCTCAAGGCGTACACGTTCGAGCTGCTCTTCGAGCTGTACGAGAACGAGGTCGAGTACACCGACGCCCTGTACGGCGAGCTCGGCCTCACCGAGGACGTCAAGGCGTTCCTGCGGTACAACGCCAACAAGGCCCTGATGAACCTGGGCTACGAGGCGCTGTTCCCCAAGGAGGACACGGCCGTGAATCCGGCCATCCTCGCGGCCCTGTCGCCGAACGCCGACGAGAACCACGACTTCTTCTCCGGGTCGGGCTCGTCGTACGTCATCGGCAAGGCCGTGGCCACCGAGGACGACGACTGGGACTTCTGACCCCTGCCGAGGTAGCACGAGAGGGCGGACCGCACGTGATGCGGTCCGCC
>NZ_JBHTUY010000016.1:0-89152 GCF_042793335.1 Isoptericola sp. NPDC056573 | reverse complement strand
CCGTTCTGACGCGTCAGAACGTGCGCAACCGCATGTTCGGCCGGGCGGGACGGTCAGGCGGAGGCGCCCTCCGGCGCCGGTGTGCCGTCGGGCAGGGCGTGCCGGCGGTCGTCACGCATGAGGACGCTCGCGACGATCGTCACCACGACCACGACGACGCCCATGACGATGTACGAGTGGCCGAAGCCGATCGTGTCGTACGCGGCGCCGAACGCCCACGAGAAGATGACGATGCCGATCTGCTTGGCCATGTTGAAGCCGAGCATGTAGGCCGTGGCCGAGATCCGGACGTCGAACATGCGAGTCAGGTACTTCATCACCGAGATCAGCATGAGCGGCATCTCGATCGCGGCGAGCAGGCGCCAGACGACCAGCATCTCGGTGGAGGTGAAGAACGCCGAGCCGAGCACGCGCACGACGAGGACCAGGCCGAACAGGAGGAGGCCGTTCTTGGCGCCGATCCGGTTGATGAGGAACGGCGTCGCGATCATGACGACCGCCTCGAGCAGGATCTGCACGAACACCACGCGGGAGAACAGCACCTGCGAGTCGATGCCGCCGGTGACGAACTGCGCGAAGTAGTTGGGGAACTGCTGGTCGAACACGTCGTAGAGGGCCGCCGTACCGAACATCAGCACCATGAAGCCGACGAACGACCGGTTCGTGAGGAGCTCCTTGACGGTGGCGAGGGAGACCTTGGTGCGGGCGCCTCCGTCGGCGTCGCCGCTCACCGCCGCGTACCCGGGCTCGCCCGGCTTGGGGGTGCGCGCCACGAAGAGGAGCACCCCGAGGACGATCGCGGAGAAGGTCCCGGCCCACCAGATGTTGTCGGGGTTCGAGGCCCAGATGAACCCGCCGACGAGGGACGCGGTGGCGCCGGCGACCGACCCGAACAGGCGCACGTGCCCGTACTCGAAGCCGTTCGCCCGCGCGTTGCGCTCGTTGAAGGTCTCGACGATGCCGACGCCCGCGTTGAGCGTCAGCGACAGGAAGATGCCGCCGACGACGGCGCCGAGCACCTGGTTCGCGTTGACGATCGGCGTGAACACGAACGCGAAGAACGGCCCCATCATCGCGCCGACCAGGACGACGAAGGCGAAGAGGTTCTTGCGGAAGCCGAGCTTGTCCTGGATGAAGCCGTAGAACGGCTGCAGGCAGAACGCCGTGAACGCCATCACCGAGTTCAGCAGACCGATGTTGCCGTGCGACATCCCGGCCTCGGTCTCCAGCCAGCGGCTGAGGAACGTGAAGGCGAGCTGCCAGATCGCGAAGTAGAAGAAGAACAGTCCGCCGAAGTTCCAGAACGCGGGCTTGCGCAGCGAGTCCCGGGCGCGGGGCTTGGTGGCGCCGTCGGGGGTCGCGGTGGTGGTGCTCATCAGAAGGCTCCGTCGGCGGGGAGGACCTCGGTCGAGGTCGGGGTGGGGCGGGTGTCGGGCACCGGCGTGCCCCACACGGGGTTGCCGTCGGCGTCGAAGGGCAGCACCTGCGCGCGGGCGTGGCGGTTCGGGTCCCACAGCGGGTCGCCGGAGATCTCGGTGTAGGTGCGTGCGTGGTAGACGAGGACGGCGTCGCCGTCGGGCGTCTCGGTGAACGAGTTGTGGCCGGGGCCGTACTGGCCCACGGACGGGTCGCTGACGAACACGGGCTCGGTGCTCTTGGTCCACGACGCCGGGTCGAGGAGGTCGGCGCCCGAGTCCGCGGTGAGGAGGCCCATCGCGTAGTCGATGCCGGTGGCGGCGCCGGAGTAGGTGAGGAAGACGCGGCCGTTCCGGACGAGGACGGACGGGCCCTCGTTGACCCAGAAGCCCTTGGTCTCCCAGTCGAACTCGGGGCGCGTCAGCTCGACCGCCGGGGTGGCGAGCGTCCACGGGTTCGCCATGCGGGCGATGTACAGGTTGGAGTGGCCGCGGACCGTGAGGTCCTGCTGCGCCCAGACGAGGTACTGCTCGCCGTCCGTCACGAAGCTCGTGGCGTCCAGCGCGAACGACTCCCACCCGGTGTCCACCTGGCCGCGCTCGATCCACTCCCCCTCGAAGGGGTCGTCGGCGGTGTTCTCCAGCACGAAGATGCGGTGGTTGAACGTCTCGTTCTCGCTCGGGGCGTCCACGGTGCCGTGGTCCACGGGGGCGGCGGCGTAGTAGATGTACCAGGCGCCGTGCACCCGGTGGATCTCGGGGGCCCAGATGAGCTGCGACTGCGGGCCGGTGGCGTGCCGCTCCCAGATCGTCACCTCCTCGGCCTTCTGCAGGTCCTCGAGGCGGTCGGCGCGGCGCAGCACGATGCGGTCGTACCGGGGGTGCGAGCCGGTGAAGTAGTAGGTGCCCTCGTGCCGGAGCACGCACGGGTCGGCGCGTTGCAGCACGATCGGGTTGACCGTGACCTGGTCCGTCAGTTCGGCCTGCATGGTGTCTCGTCCTCCGGTGTCCTGCTCTGGTCCGGCAGCGCGCAGCGGTGCTGCTCCACGGGAGAATGTAAACGATGTAAACCGACCCGCGCTGTGACCTCGGAGACGCCTTTCCCGAGAGCCGCGCCATGACCTGCGCGAAGGTGCCCGCGATGTGACGAGGCCCACCCCGGAGCCGCCCACGGAGCAGGACGGCGGGAGCCTCAGGGCGTGACGACGAGCCCCAGCGACTCGGCGAGGACGACCGCCTGGGCCGGGTCGACGACGGCGCCGGTCAGTCGGGCCGCGCGCGGGTCCAGCGCCGACAGGTCGGTGCCGCGCAGCACCGCCCCACGCAGGTCGACGTCGGCCAGCTCCGCGCCCGACAGGTCCACGCCGATCACCGTGGCCCCGGACAGCCGCGCCCCGTCGAGGTCGGCCTCGCGCATCCGCAGGCCCTCGAGGTGGACGCCGTCCATCGCCGCCCGGCGCAGCGTGACGAAGGACCAGTCCCCGCGCTCCGCCCGCAGCAGGTCGAAGCGGCAGTCGTCGAAGCGGGAGCCCACGAGCTTGCAGCCCTCGAACGACGCGTCGAACAGGTTGGTGCGGCTGAACGTGCATCCCGTGAACGCGGACTCCCGCCACGCCGACGCGTTGAACCGCGCCCCGCGGAACGTGCACTCCTCGAAGGTGGCGCCGGTGGCCGTCACCTCCGTGAGGTCGACCTCCACGAGCTCCACCCGCTCGAACGTGCGGCCGGAGAGGTCCCGGCCGTACCAGTCCTCACCCCGCACGGTGCTCCCCGGTTCGATCGTGTCCGGGACGGTCCTCCGCTCGGCGTCGCTCATCCCCGAACGCTAGCCCGACCCGACGACACCGGCCCCGCCCTCGGTGCGGCGCCCCGCGCCCACGCCGAGGCGTAACCCGACCGCGGACAGATGGCGACATCCGGGCATCGCTCTGTCACGCGGACTACCTCGCGGGATCTCGCGCTACCTCGGCCTGGTCCGTACTACCTCGCGGGATCTCGCGCTACCTCGGCAGGTCGGGCACGACCTCGGCGGAGCGGGTGACACTGGACCCGTGCCCGACACCACGACGCCCCGAGGGCTGATCCTGACGCCCGGCGCGGGCGCGAGCCGCGACCACCACACGCTGGTGGCGGTGGAGCGGCGGCTGGCCGCGCTCGACCCGCCGCTGCCCACCGAACGCGTGGACTTCCCGTACCGGCTGGCGGGCAAGCGGATGCCCGACCGGCCGCCGGTCGCCGTCGCGCACCTGCGCGACGAGGCGGAGCGGTTCGCCGGGTCGCTCGGCGTCGGGACCGACGCGCTGCTGCTGGGCGGCCGGTCGTACGGCGGACGGATGTGCTCGATGGCGGTGGCCGAGGGCCTGCCCGCGGCGGGCCTGGTGCTGCTCAGCTACCCGCTGCACCCCCCGGGCAAGCCCGAGAGGCTGCGGGTCGAGCACTTCCCGCAGCTCGACGTCCCCGTGCTGTTCGTCTCGGGCGACCGTGACCCCTTCGGCAGCCCGGACGAGCTGGCCGAGCACGCGGCGTCGATCCCCGGCCCGGTCACGACGATCACGCTGCCCGGCGCGCACGACGTGCGCGGCAAGGACGACGACGTCGCGGCCGCCGTCGCGGACTGGGCGCGGACGCTCTGACCTCTCCCGCGCGCCCGCATGTCCACCGATGCGCGCTTTTGTCCGCTCGCGCTCGGCACGACCGTCCGCCTGCCAGCATCTGTCCCGTCACGACCGTCGTCCGACGGCACATGTGTGCAAGGAGGCCCTCATGTCCACGAGAAAGCTCCGACGCTCCGGCGTCGCGTTCCTCGCCGTCGGCGCCGTCGCCGCGCTCGGCGCCTGCAGCGGCGGCGACGCCTCGGGCGGCGGCGACGAGGACGTCACCCTCACGTTCGCGTGGTGGGGCGACGCGTCGCGCGCCGAGCGGTACGAGAAGGCGATCGACCTGTACGAGGAGAAGAACCCGCACGTCACCATCCAGTCGTCCTACGCGTCGTTCGCCGACTACTGGACGTCCCGGAACACGGAGGCCGCGAGCGGCAGCCTGCCCGACGTGTTCCAGATGGACGTCTCGTACCTGTCGCAGTACGGCGGCACCGGGCAGATCGCCGCGCTCGACGAGTTCGCCGCGGACGGCACGATCGACATCTCGACGTTCCCGGAGAACGTCATGCCGGCCGCGAAGGTGGACGGCAGGCTGGTCGGCATCCCGACCAGCACGGGCGGCATCGCGAACTTCTTCAGCACGGGTCTCCTGAAGGACCTCGGGGTCGACGTGCCCGACGGCGACCTCACCTGGGACGAGTACGACGCCGTCCTGTCCGAGGTCGGCAAGGCCGGCGCGGACCACGACCCGAAGGTGAGCGGGTCGACGCAGTACACGCAGATCTGGACGGTCTTCGAGATCTGGCTCGCGCAGCAGGGCAAGTCGCTCTACACCGCGGACGGCGCGCTCGGCTTCACGGAGGCCGACCTCACCGCGTGGTGGGAGCGCGCGACGCCGCTGTTCGACGACGACGGGTTCATCGACCCCAAGCGGCAGGAGCAGCTCAACGGCGCGGACGTGCTGGGGTCGGGCGTCACGGCGAGCGAGCTGAGCTTCTACAACTTCCTGGTGCGCTTCTCGGAGGGCAGCGCGGGCGGCGAGTTCGCGATGACGCTGCCGCCGGCCGACGATCCCGGCAACCGGGGCCTGTACCTCAAGCCGTCGCTGGAGCTGTCCATGTCGGCGAACTCGGAGCACCCCGAGGAGGCGGCGAAGTTCATCGACTTCATCGCCAACGACCCCGAGGTGAGCAAGGAGTTCGGCCTCTCGCGCGGCGCCCCGATCTCCCAGCCCGCGCTCGACGCCCTTGAGCCGGAGGGCCTCGACAAGCAGATCCTCGAGTACTGGGAGCAGCTGTCCGAGGTGGCCGGCGACACTCCCCCGCCGCCGCCCGAGGGCGCCGGCGCCGTGGAGGTCGAGTTCACCCGCATCGCGCAGGACATCGGCTTCGGCACCACCGGCCTCGACGACGGCGTCAAGGAGTTCTTCTCCCTCGCCCCGGGGATGCTGGGCTGACGCCCCGGACCCGCACCGGGCGCGCCGGCTCGATCCTCGCACCGCGGTGCTGAGGATCAGGTCGGCACGCTCGACCCGTCCGGTCAGCGGCCGCCCGCCGGCGTCGCCGGGTACTCGGCGGGCTTCTTGCCCAGCTCGACGGCGAGCTCGTGCCGGCCCGCGAGGATGTCGGCCCGCTCCTCGTCGCGCTGGCGCAGGGCGTCCGCCTGCAGCTCGGGCGAGAGGTGGTCCCAGTACAGGGTGCCGTCGAGGTGCTGCGCCTCGTGGATGAAGGCGCGGGCCAGGAACCCGCGGCCGGAGAGCTGCACCGGACCTCCGTGCTGGTCGACGCCCCGCACGGTGGCGGCACCGGGCCGCTCCAGCGGCTCGTACGCGCCGGGCACCGACAGGCACCCCTCGTCCTCGGTCTCCGGCTCGGCGTCGTGGTCCATCTCGAGCACGGGGTTGACGACGTGCCCCACGTGCCGGTCGCCGCGCTCGTCGGTGACGTCGTAGACGAACAGGCGGATCCCGACACCGACCTGCGGCGCCGCCAGCCCCACGCCCTCGGCGTTCTCCATCGTGGCGAACATGTCGTCGACCAGGCGCGCGAGCTCCGGCGTGGAGAACGTCTCGACGGTCGCGGCGGGGGTGTGCAGCACCGGCTCGCCGATCTCCGTGATCCGCAGCACGCGGCCGCGCGCCGCCTCCGGCGCCTGGGCCGGGTACGGGTCGGCGGGCTCCCCCAGCAGGTACGTGGTGGGCCGACGTCGTCCGAAGCTCCAAGCCATGCGCCGAGCCTATTTCAGGACGACGGGGACCCGCGCCCAGCCGCCGACGGGCGGCGCCTCGCGCACCGGCGCCTCGTCGTCGGCGGGCAGGATCCGTTCGGTGCCGGCCAGCAGCTCGGAGACCGCGACGCGCAGCTCCATCAGGGTGAGCGCCCTGCCGGGGCAGACGTGCGGCCCGACGCCGAACACGAGGTTCGCGGCGGCGTTCTCCTCGGGGCGGAACGCGTCCGGGTCGCCGAAGACCTCCGGGTCGCGGTTCGCGGCCGTCCAGCTCAGCAGCACCCGGTCGCCGGCCGGGACGGTGCGGCCGCCGATCTCCACGTCGCGGGTGGCGCGCCGCCGGTTCGACACGAACGGGTCGTCGATGCGCAGCACCTCCTCGATGCCGGCCTCGATCGCGGCGTGCTCGCCGCGAGCGACGCGCTCGCGGGTGACG
The DNA here is from genome assembly GCF_042793335.1 of Isoptericola sp. NPDC056573. Classification (NCBI taxonomy): domain Bacteria; kingdom Bacillati; phylum Actinomycetota; class Actinomycetes; order Micrococcales; family Promicromonosporaceae; genus Isoptericola; species Isoptericola sp. NPDC056573. Next base: position 82,475 of record NZ_JBHTUY010000016.1, on the reverse strand, counting down.
TCCTGCCGGTCGGGGTGGGTGGCGAGCCGGTGCACGACCACCCCGAGGCACGCCGCCAGGGACCCCAGGTCTCCGGCCGTCCAGTTCCGCAGGATCGAGACGACCTCGGCGTCCGTGAGCGGGCGGCCGTCGACCGTCTCGTGCAGCAGCCTCGTGGTGACGTCGTCGGGCGCGGCGTCCCCGGCCTCGCGCCGCTCGCGCACCAGCGACCCCACGAGCTCGTCGAACCGCGCGGCGACGGCCGCCGTGCGCGTCAGGTCGCCGGAGCGGGTGGCGTCGTGGTTGTCCGCCATCCACGCGACGAGCGCCCCCTCCAGCTCTGCCGGCCAGCCGAGCCACGTCGTCTGGGTGCGCACCGCGAACGGGGCGCCGAGGTCCGCGATGGTGCCGACCGTGCGCCCGCGCGGCAGCGCGGCGACGATCGCCGCCGCGTGCGCGCGGCACTGCTCCTCCTGCTCGGCGACGGCGGCGTCCGTGAGGTAGCGGTCGACGACGGCCCGGTACGCCGCGTGCTCCGCGCCGTCGAGCGAGTTGGGGATCGCCCGGTGCCGGCCGGCCGCGCTGGAGAACGTCTCCGGGTCGGTCGCGGCGGCGACCACGTCCGCGTGCCGCAGCAGCGTCCACGTGCCGAGCCCGTCGTGGTCCACGGGGCACACCCCGCGGCGGGCGTCGAGGTGGGCGCGCAGATCGGCGGGGCCCGTGGCCCCCGCGTGGGCGTCGGTCGTCATGGCCCCACCGTAGGGGCGGGCGTCTCGTGGTTCTCCCCGAGCCGTGTCATACCGCAGGGGGACCCCCGCCGGCGCGGAATCCGCTCGTGGTCCGACGCGGCGGGCCCGCCGACGCGGGCACCTTGGGTGTCATGACACCTCTGCTGAGCGCGCGTGGACTGACGATGCAGTACCCCGGCGGGGTCACGCCCGCCCTGGACGCCGTGGACCTCGACATCGCCGCCGGCGAGTCGGTGGCGATCATGGGCGCGTCCGGCTCCGGCAAGACGACGCTGCTGCACTGCCTCGCGGGCATCCTGCGTCCCACGGCCGGGTCGGTCACCTTCGCGTCGGGGCAGGGGCCGGTGCGCGTCGAGTCGCTCGACGACGCGGCCCGGTCGCGGCTGCGGCGCGAGGAGCTCGGCTTCGTGTTCCAGCAGGGCCTGCTGCTCGACGAGCTGACCGCGCTCGAGAACGTGGCCGTGGCCCGGATGCTCGGCGGGGTGCCGCGCGGGCAGGCCGAGGCGGAGGCCGCGCAGTGGCTGCAGTACCTGGGCCTCGCCGGGCTCGAGCAGCGGCGGCTCGGCGAGCTGTCCGGCGGGCAGGCGCAGCGCGTCGCGATCGCTCGTGCCCAGGTCACGGGTGCCCGGCTGATCTTCGCCGACGAGCCCACCGGCGCCCTGGACTCCGCCACGTCCGTCGAGGTGCTGGACCTGCTGCTCTCCGCCACCACGCAGGGCCGCACGCTCGTCGTCGTCACGCACGACGCCGACGTCGCGCGCCGCTGCGCCCGCACCGTCGTCCTGCGCGACGGCCGCGTGGTCTCGGACACCGCCGCCCCCGCAGCGGCCGCCGGCGCCGCCGAGGTGTCGCGATGACCGCCACCACCCCGGCGCCCGCGCCGTCCGCCGTCCCGGGCGCGCGCCCCGCGGGCGCGCTCGCCACCGCCGTCCACCTCGCCCCGCTGTTCCGGCGGCGGCGCGACGACGACCGCCTGGCCACCGCCCTGCCCGTGGCGAGCTTCGCCGTGGTCACCGCTCTGCTGCTCGTGGTGCTGGGCGGCGCGCAGGCCTTCTTCGGCTGGGACGACGACCTGGCCTCGACCTACGAGACGCTCGCCGTCATCGCCGTGGTGCTGCTGCTCGTGCCCCTCGCCACGGTGGGCGCGTCCGCCGCGCGCCTCGCCGCCCGACGGCGCGACGAGCGGCTCGCGTCCCTGCGCCTGCTCGGCGCGACCACCGGCACGATCACGGCGCTCACGGTGCTCGAGGCGGCCGTGACGGCGCTGGTCGGGGCCGCCCTCGGCGTCGTGCTCTACGCGGTCCTCGCGCCGCTCGTGGGCCTGCTGCACTTCCGCGGCGAGGCGCTGGGCGCCCAGATGTGGGTGCCGTGGTGGTGGCTGCCGCTCGCGGTGCTCGGCGTCGCGCTGCTCGCCGCCGCGAGCGCCGTCGTCGGGCTGCGTGCCGTCGTCGTGACGCCGCTGGGCGTGCGCACACGCCAGCGCCCGGGCACCGCGCACTGGGTCCGGGTCGTGATCGCCGTCGGCGTGCTCGTCGTCGGGCTCGGCCTCATGCAGGTGCTGGGGGTGCTCGGGGAGCTGGGCGGCATCGTCGCGATCGTCGGCACGCTCGCGGCGATCTTCGGCGGCATGCTGCTCGCCCTCGACGCCCTGGGCCCGTGGTTCGTACGTGTGCGGGCGCGACGCCAGGCGCGCAAGGCGCAGACGGTGCCGCGGCTACTGGCCGCGCGCATGGTGCTCGAGGACCCGAAGGCTGCCTGGCGGCAGGTGAGCGGCGTCGCGATGACCAGCTTCGTCGGCGTCTTCGGCGCCGTGGGCCTCGCGATGGCGGACATGACCTCGACCGAGGGCATGGACGCCGACGAGCGGTGGCTCATGCAGGACGTCTCGACCGGCGTCCTCGTCACCGTGGCGGTCTCGTTCCTCATGGTCGCCTGCTCGGTGGGCATCAACCAGGCCGCCTCGACCCTCGACCGCGCGGCGGTGCACGTCTCGCTCGACCGCCTCGGCGTACCGCGGGACGTGATGAGCGAGGCCTCCCGCCGCGCCGTGATGTCGGCGCTGTGGATGGTGGCCGGCGGGTCGGCGCTGTGCGCCGCCGTGCTGCTCTTCCCCCTCGTCGGGATGGCGATCTTCGTCCAGCCGGTCGCGATCGTCACCGCGCTGGCCGTGTTCGCGCTCGGGTTCCTCGCCGTCCGCGGCGCGGCGGCGCTCAGCGCCCGCCTCGTGCCGGGGATCCTCGCCCGGCCCGAGCGCGCGCTCTGACGCCGCCGGTCAGCCGGCGGAGCCGTCGGTCTTCTTCCCCGTCTCGCGCTCCCACGCGTCGAGCTGCTGGGTGAGGGCCCGCGCCAGCTCGAACACCTGCTGCGGGGGGATGCGCACGCGCGAGACCACCCGCCCCGGCACCACGCGGCCGGTGACCGCTCCCGTGTCGGGGTCGGTCACCGGCTGCGGCGGCTTCGTGGCCGCGACGAAGTCGATGACGAACGACGTCGACGTGTGCCACAGCGACGCGAAGTCCGCCGGGACGCCTCCCTCCAGCTCGGTGGGGACGTCGATCTTGAACTTCACCTCGTTGCTCGCCATGGCCACCACTGTCGCGCTCCTGCGCCCCCACCGCCAGCAGCCCGGCGGTGGGCACGGCGTGCCGGCCGCGCGGTCAGGAGCGCCCACACCGCCAGCCCCACGACGAGGGCCCAGAAGGCGGACCCGACGCCGAGCAGGACGAGGGGGCTCGCCGCCGTGAGGAACGTGGCCGTCGCGGCGACCCGGTGCTGCTCGTCGCGGAGGGCGGCGGACAGGGCGGAGCCGAAGGTGGCGAGCAGCGCGAGGCCGGCGACCGTCTCGAACACCCCCGCCGGGGCCGCCGCGACGAGCGCCGTGACCAGCGGCGACAGGACGGCGAGCACCAGGTAGGCCCAGCCGGCGCTCTGCGTCGCCACCCAGCGGCGCCGGGGGTCGGGGTGCGCCTCGGCCGACGCCGGGAGCGCCGCGGTGATGGCGGCGAGATTGACCGCGTGGCCGCCGGCGAACGCGCCCACCACCGTGCCGGCGCCCGTGACCAGCAGCGTCTCCCGCCACGGCACGGTGTAGCCGAAGGAGGCGAGGACGCTGACCCCCGGGACGTTCTGCGACGCCATCGTCACGACGTACAGCGGGAGGGCGATCCCCACGATCGCGGGCAGCGTGAGCGCGGGCGCCGTCAGGGCGAGGCCCGGCGGCCGCAGCGCGAGCGTCCCGTCCCCCGCGGCGACCGTCCCCAGGACGACGGCGACGGAGAGCACGAACGCCGCCGGGGTGGCCCACCGCGGCGCCAGGCGCGCGAGGAGGAGCCACAGCACGATCACGGGCGCGACGAGCAGCGGCGCGGCCGTGACGGCGACCAGCGGCTGCAGGCACAGCGAGAGCAGCACCCCCGCGAGCATGGCCTGGGCCACGGGCACGGGGATGGCCGCGACGAGCCGGCCGAGCGCGGGCCAGGCCGCGGTGAGCCCGATCAGGGCGCCGCACACGACGAACGCCCCGACGGCGGCGGGCCAGCCGCCGGCGACCCCGCCCGCGCCCACCAGGACGGCGGCGCCGGGGGTGGACCACGCCAGCGTCAGGGGCGCGCGGTGACGGCGGCTGAGCCAGATCATCCCGAGCCCCTGGACGACGCACAGGGCGAGGAGGCCGGACGCCGCCTGTTCCGAGGTGGCCCCCACCGCCCCCAGGCCCGCGACCACGACCGCGAACGAGCTGGTGAAGCCGACCAGGGCGGCGACGATCCCGACGCCGACGGGCTGCGCGAGCGAGCGTTCCACGAACGGAACGGTAGGCCTCGTCGGCCGCGTTCCGCAAACAGAACGCTAGGGTGGCCTCGTGCGATCTGCCGAGCTCTCCGCGCTCATCGGCGAGCGCCTCACCGCCGCCCGTGCCGTCCGTGGGCTCTCCCTCGGCGCCCTCGCCCGCGCCGCCGGGATCGGCAAGGGCTCGTTGTCGGAGATCGAGGCCGGGTCGCGCAACCCGAACCTCGCCACGCTCTACGCCCTCGCCGGCGCCCTCGACGTCCCGATGTCGTGGCTGCTCGCGGAGCAGGCGGGCGCCGAGGTGTCCTCCCCCGGCATCCGCACCCGGCTGCTGGCGGCGACGCAGGCGGACAACGCCACCGTGGAGGTCTACGCCCTGCGGCTCGACCCGGGCACCATGCACCGCTCGGAGGCGCACGGCGCCCATGTCACCGAGCACCTGCTGGTCACGCGGGGCCGGGCCGAGGTCGGGCCGCTCGACGCGCCGGCCGAGCTCGCGACCGGCGAGTCGTTGCGGTGGCGCGCGGACTCCCGGCACGGGTACCGCGCCCTCGACGACGCGCCCGCGGAAGCCGTGCTCACCATGTGGTGGCGCCCGATCGACGCAAGGTAGTCATACAGGTTCACGACTTGTATACTCACCTGACGCCGGGGACGAGCCCGGCGCGGCCGCGACGGCGGCCCGCAGACGCGAGGGAGCGCCATGCCCTACCAGCCCGACGCCATCCGGTCCGTGCAGCTCTCGACGCTCACGCTGCCGCTGGCCACCGCCATCTCCGACGCCAAGGTGTTCACCGGGCGGCAGAAGCCCATGACCGAGGTCGTGTTCCTCGTCGCCGAGATCACCACCGAGCAGGGCCACGCGGGCCTCGGCTTCTCGTACTCCAAGCGCGCGGGCGGGCCGGCCCAGTACGCGCACGCCAAGGAGGTCGCCGCCGCGGCGATCGGCGAGGACCCCAACGACATCGCCAAGCTGTACACGAAGCTGCTGTGGGCCGGCGCCTCCGTGGGCCGCTCCGGCGTCGCGACGCAGGCGCTCGCCGCGGTCGACATCGCCCTGTACGACCTCAAGGCCAAGCGCGCCGGCCTGCCGCTGGCCAAGCTGCTCGGCGCGCACCGGGACTCCGTGCGCACCTACAACACCTCCGGCGGCTTCCTGCACGCGAGCATCGACGAGGTGAAGGACCGGGCGTCGCGGTCGCTGGCCGAGGGCATCGGCGGCATCAAGATCAAGGTCGGCCTGCCGGACACCCGCACCGACCTGGCCCGCGTCGAGGCGGTGCGCGAGCACCTCGGCGCCGACGTCCCGCTCATGGTCGACGCCAACCAGCAGTGGGACCGCACCACCGCGCTGCGCATGGGCCGCCGGCTCGAGCCCTACGACCTGGTGTGGATCGAGGAGCCCCTGGACGCCTACGACGCCGAAGGCCACGCGGCCCTCGCCGCCGCCCTGGACACGCCGGTCGCGACCGGCGAGATGCTCGCGTCGGTGGCCGAGCACGAGCGCCTCATCGCCGCCCGGGCCTGCGACATCATCCAGCCCGACGCCCCGCGCGTCGGCGGGATCACGCAGTTCCTGCGGCTGCTCACCCTCGCGGACCAGGCCGGGCTGGACCTCGCGCCGCACTTCGCGATGGAGATCCACCTGCACCTGGCGGCCACATACCCGCGCGAGCCGTGGGTGGAGCACTTCGACTGGCTCGACCCGCTGTTCGAGGAGCGCCTGGAGACGAAGGACGGCCGGATGCTCGTGCCGGACCGTCCCGGGCTCGGCGTCACCCTCACGGAGCAGGCGCGGGCCTGGACCACGGACAGCGTGCTGGTCGGGTCACGTTGAGCGCCGGCCGGGGCGCGCCGGCCGGGGTGCGGCGGATGGAAGCATGAGCCCATGCCCCCGACCCTGAGCGGCGCGCTCGTCGCCGCGCTGCGGGCGCGGATCGTCGACGGCGGCATCGCCCCCGGCGAGAAGCTGCCCAGCGAGACCGCGCTCGCCGCCGAGCACCAGGTCAGCCGCACCGTCGTGCGCGAGGCGATCGCCCGCCTGAACCTCGAGGGCCTGGTCCACACCCGGCGCGGCAGCGGCAGCTACGCGCTGGCGCCGCCGGCCGGGGACGGCGACGACGCGCCCGTCGCGCGCTCGCTCGAGGACCGGCTCGGCCTCGTCGACTTCCGGCTGGGCGTCGAGACGCAGGCGGCGGCCCTCGCCGCGGAGCGCCGGTCGGACGCCCACCTCGACGCGCTCGCCGCCCGCCTGCGAGACCTCGACGACGCCCAGGGGCACCCGGCGACGGCGATGCAGCACGACTTCGCGTTCCACCGGCTCGTCGCGGAGGCGGCGCAGAACCGGTATCTGCTGGACGCCCTGGACCGGCTCGGCCCGCAGATGATCGCGATGCCGCGCGGGCGCCTGGGCTCGCCCCCCACGCCTCCCCCGGGCACGGAGGACGGCACGCCGCGGCGGTTCGCGACCGTCACGCAGGAGCACCAGGCGATCCTCGACGCCCTGGCCGCCCGGGACCCGCTCGCCGCCGCGGCGGCGATGCGCGTGCACCTGGCCGGCTCCCGGCGCCGGCTGCTGGCGGAGTCGGGCGGCCGCTGACCGGCGGCTCAGCCCGCCTGCGCGCCGGCGCTCTCGGGCGCGCGCCCCGCACCGCCCAGCGGCAGGGCGAGGATCGCCAGGTCCAGCCACCGGCCGAACTTCGTGCCGACCTCGGGCAAGCGCCCGACGTGCGCGAACCCGAGCGACTCGTGCAGCCGGACCGACGCGGCGTTGCCCGCCTCGATGTCGGCGAGCATGACGTGGTGCCCGGCGGCACGGGCGCGGTCGACGAGCTCGACCAGCAGCGCCCGGCCCAGCCCACGGCCCTGGTACCCCTCGGCCACGTAGACCGAGTCCTCCACCGTGTGGCGGTAGCCGAACTTCGCGCGCCACTGCGCGTAGGTGGCGTACCCGGCGACCGCGCCGTCGTCGTCGGCCACGAGGATCGGGTTCCCCGCGGCCGCCTGGGCGCCGAACCACCGCTCCCGCTCCGCGCGCGGCACCTCGTCGTCCGTCCAGATCGCGGTCGACGTGCGGATGGCCGCGTTGTGGATCTCCAGGAGGGCATCGAGGTCGGCGTGGACGGCGTCGCGCAGGATCATGCGCATATAGTAGCCATCGTGTTCACTATCGTATTCGCGGGTGGCGCGTGACCGACGACCTCGGCGCCGCCCTCGCCCACACCCTGCAGGCCGCCCGGGCCGACCGCGGGCTGAGCGTCGCCGCGCTCGCCGAGGCGTCGGGCGTCTCGCGCGCGATGATCTCCCGCATCGAGCGCGAGGACGCCCAGCCCACCGCCGCGCTGCTCGGCCGGCTCGCGGCGGCGCTCGGCATGACGCTGTCCGAGCTCGTGGCCCGCGCCGAGGGCGACACGAGGCGGCTGGCCCGCCGGGCGGAGCAGCCGACGTGGACCGACGCGGGGACGGGGTACGTCCGGCGCGCGGTGTCCCCGCCGGCGAGCGCCGCGCTGGAGCTCGTGGAGGTCGAGCTCCCGCCGGGCGCCGAGGTGACCTACCCCGCCGAGTCGTACCGGTTCGTCGACCAGCAGATCTGGGTGCTCGACGGCGCGCTGCGGTTCGTCGAGGGCGAGCAGGTGCACGACCTCGGCCCCGGCGACTGCCTCCAGCTCGGCGCCCCGGCCGACTGCACCTTCGTCAACGCGACGCGGTCGTCGTGCCGCTACCTCGTCGTCCTCGACAAGCTCGCGGCCCCGCGCCCGCGGTGAGCACGGCTACGACGCCGGCTTGACCGCCAGCACGGGGTGCTCGGCCTGCAGCAGGATCCGCTGCGCGACGGAGCCCATGATGAACTTCCCCACCGGGCTGCGACGCCGCAGCCCGATGACGATGAGGGTCGCGTCGTGCCGCTCGGCGAGCTCGAGGATCTCGTCGCTGAAGTCGTCCCGGTGCGTGCCACGTACCACCCGGGCGGCGACGCCGGCGTCGGACGCCGCGGCGAGCACCCGGTCGAGGTCGTCGTCCGTCGCGACCGTCGTCTCGACGAGCGACCCCTCGCGCGCGGAGTTCACGACGAGCAGGTCCTCGCCCCGCAGCCGGGCCTCGGTGATGGCCGCCGTGGCGGCGGCCTCCCCCACCGGGGTGGGGACGTATCCCACGACGATGCTCATACGGACGCTTCCTCTCGGTCGGGGGTCGGCGCCTGCGCGGGCCGACGGCGACGGGCGGACTGCACGAGGGGCCAGACCGCGACGACGACGAACAGGGCGAGCAGCACGGCGGAGATGGGCCGGGAGACGAACCCGGAGGGGTCGCCGCCGAACATCAGCAGCGAGCGCCGCACGCTCTCCTCCAGCAGGGAGCCGAGCACGAAGGCCAGCACCAGCGGGCCGGGCTCGAAGCCGAACTTCTTCATGAGGTAGCCGACGGCGCCGAAGACGACGACGAGCAGCACGTCGAAGGCGGAGTTGTTGATCGTGTACGCGCCGATCATCGTGATCAGCGCCGTGATCGGGGCGAGGATCGCGGCCCGCACCCGCAGGATGCGCACGAAGACGCCCACCAGCGGGATCGACATGATCAGCAGCAGGATGTTGCCGACGTACATCGAGTTCACGACGCCCCAGAACAGCTCGGGGTGCTGATCGACGAGCTGCGGGCCGGGCGTGATGCCCTGGATGAGCAGGGCGCCGAACATCAGCGCCATCGTGGCGTTGGCGGGGATGCCGAGGGTGAGCAGCGGGATGAACGAGCTGGTGGCGGCGGCGTTGTTCGCCGTCTCCGGCCCGGCGACGCCCTCGATGGCGCCCTTGCCGAAGCGCGACGGGTCCTTGGCCCGCTTCTTCTCGGCCGCGTAGGCGGCCATCGACGCGATGGTCGCGCCGCCGCCCGGCAGGATGCCGAGGAAGAAGCCCAGCACGGACCCGCGGGTCACGGCGCCGGAGGACTCGCGCAGGTCGGCGCGCGACGGCCAGACGTTCGTCACCTTGCCCGGGGCGTGCACGGCCCGGTGTCGCTCCTCGAGGTTGTAGAGGATCTCCCCGAGCCCGAAGAGGCCCATCGCGACGGGCACGAAGTCGATCCCGTCGGCGAGGTCGAGGCTGCCGAAGGTGAACCGCTCGGTGCCGGTGAACGCGTCGCGGCCCACGGTCGCGAGCAGCAGCCCGATCGCCGCCGCGACGAGGGCCTTGACCCGCGCGCCGGACGCGATCGTCGAGACGAGCAGGATGCCGAGCAGCGCGAGGGCCGCGTACTCGGGCGGCCCGAAGTCGAGGGCGAAGCTCGCGACGACCGGCGCCAGGAAGGTGAGCCCGACGATGGCGACGGTGCCCCCGACGAACGACCCGATGGCGGCGATGCCCAGCGCGGTGCCGGCCTTCCCCTGCCGCGCCAGCGCGTGCCCGTCGAGCACGGTGACCACCGAGCTCGCCTCGCCGGGCAGCCGCAGCAGCACGGAGGTGATGGTGCCGCCGTACTGGGCGCCGTAGAAGATGCCGGCGAGCATGATGATCGCGGTGACGGGCTCGATCCCGTAGGTGAGCGGCAGCAGGATCGCGATCGTCGCGGCCGGGCCGAGGCCGGGCAGCACGCCGATGAGCATCCCGATGAGCACCCCGACGAGGCAGTACAGCAGGTTCGTGGGCTCCAGCACGACCTCGAACCCGGCCATGACGTTCTGCAGGTTGTCCACGTGACGTCTCCTTCAGACGGTCGGGCGGGTCAGAACAGGTGCGGCACGTTGGTGCCGAGCGCGGCCACGAACACGAGGTACAGCGCGACGACGGCGCCCAGCGAGCACACGACCGACGTGCGCCACGACTCGCCGCCGAGGAACCGCATCCACACGAGGCTGAGCAGCAGGGACGGGATCTCGAAGCCGATCACGGGCAGCAGCGCGACGAGGCCGAGCAGCGTCGCGAGCCCGACCAGCGGCATCCACGAGTGGCGCGTGAACCGCTCGCCGTCGCCGCCGGCCCGGCCCACGACGAGCTGCGCCAGCGCGAGGACGACGAGCGCCACGCTCACGACCAGCGGCCACATGCCCGAGCCGGGCTGGGCGGGCGTGCCCACCCCGAGGGCGAGCGCGACCACCACCCCGCCGACGCCGACCGCGAGGGTGACGAGGCCCGCGCCGAGGTTGGCGACCGGCCCGGCCGGGGGCGGGCCGTCGTCGTGCACCTCGGGCTCGACGGCAGGCTCGGCGGCGGGCTCGGCGGCGACGGCGGGCTCAGGGTTCGGGGGGTGCGGCGCGGTCATCATCGGTCTCCTCCGGCGGGCTCGCCGCTCACTCGGCGAGCGAGATGTCGTACTCCGCGGTCAGGTCCTGGTACTTCTCGGCGAGCGCCGTCCACTCCTCGACGACCTCCTCGCCGCTGATCTCGTGCGGCGTGAGCAGGTTGTTCTCGTTGAACGACGTGTACGCGTCCTCGGCCACGGCGGCGTCCACGGACTCCACGAGCCGCGCCTTGACGTCCTCCGGCAGCCCCTTGGGCGCGGCCAGCGCCCGGTACTGCGACACGGGCACGTCGTAGCCCTCCTCGACGGCGGTGGGCACGTCGGGCAGGAACTGGTTGCGCTCGGCGGAGAACGCGAGCAGCGGCACCACGTTCCCGGCGTCGAGCTGCGGCTTGGCCTCGCCGAGCTGGATGGTCGCGACCTGCACCTGGTCGCCGACGACGGCGGTCAGGGCGGGCGAGCCGGAGTCGAACGGCACGCTCGTCCCCTCGATCTCGGCCTGGGCGAAGAGCACCGCCTGCGCGAGCTGCGAGCCCGTGCCGACGCCCGTCGTGCCGTAGGTGACCTTGCCGGACGCCGCCTGGAGGTCGTCCAGGCTCTCGAAGCCCGACTTCTTGCTCGCGACCAGCACGTAGTCGTCCTGCGAGAGCCCCTTGAGGACGTCGACGTCGTCGAGCGAGACGGCCTCGTCCTCGGAGACCGCGAGCGGCGTGATGGTGATGAGCGACGCGTTGAGCAGCACGAGGTTCGAGCCGTCGGCCGGCTTGCCCGCCACCTCCTGCGTGGCGACGGCGCCGTTCGCGCCGGCCCGGTTCACGACGGGCACCGAGACGCCGAGGTCGGTGGCCATGCCGTCCGCGAGCGCCCGGGCGATGAGGTCGGTGGAGCCGCCGGCGTCCTGCCCGACGGTGAGGGTCACGGGGCGGGAGGGGAAGTCCGACGACCCCCCGGCGCCGCCCGATCCCCCGGCGACGTTGCCGCCGCAGGCGGCGAGGGTGAGCGCGGCGACCGCGGCGGTGGCACCGGCGACGGCACGGCGGTGGGCAAGTCTCATCACAGCTCTCCTCGTTGAGATCTCGATCGAGCGGCGCGAGCGTCGTCGCCGCGTCAAGTCCGGTCGGGCGACGACTCTAGGGAGCCATACGATGCCTGTCTAAGCCTCAATCTGCATGGCTTGATCCAATGAAGGCATCAAGGAGACCCGGGATGAGCACCGCGTACACCCTCGACCAGGTCCGCTGCTTCGTGGCCGTGGCGGAGGAGCTGCACTTCGGCCGCGCCGCCGAGCGCCTGAGCATGACGCAGCCCCCGCTGAGCCGGCAGGTGCAGAAGCTCGAGCACGCCGTCGGCGTGGCGCTGCTGGAGCGGGACAACCGGCACGTGGAGCTCACCACCGCCGGCGCGGTCTTCCTCGTCGAGGCGCGCCGGCTGCTGACGTCTGCCGACGCCGCGCCCGCCCTCGCCCGCCGGATCGCGGCGGGCCGCGCGGGCGTGCTGCGGCTCGGGTTCACCGCGGCGACGGGCTTCAGCCTGCTCGGCACGCTGGTGCAGGAGATCGCCGAGGTCATGCCCGACGTCGACCTCGACCTGCAGGAGCTGGTGACGGTCGAGCAGCTCGAGGCCATCCGGCGCGGGGAGCTCGACCTCGCCCTGGGCCGCCCGCCCTTCGACGACCCGCGGCTCGACTCGCACCTGCTCCTGTCGGAGGACCTCGTCCTGGTGGTGCCCGAGGGACATCCCCTCGCGACGCTGCGCAGGCCGGTCGGGACGGCGGACCTGCGCGACGTCCCGCTCATCGGCCACCACCCGACGAAGGCACGGTACTTCTACGACATGGTCGTGCGGTACGTGGACGTGGAGCACGCGAACGTGGTGCACGTCGTGAGCCAGATCCTCACCATGTGCTCGCTGGTCGGCGCCGGGCGCGGCGTCGCCTTCGTGCCCGAGTCCGCCCGGCTGCTCGGCCTGACCGGCGTCCGCTTCTGCGACCTGGCCGACGTGCCGCACGCCGTCGTCGAGCTGCACGCCCTCTGGGACCGGGGCTCCAAGAACCCCGCGCTGCACGAGCTCGTGCGCCACCTCCGCGCGGTGCACGACTGATCCGCACCCAGGAGGGCGATACCCGCACGGCATGAACCGATGCCATTCCGGGCTTGGACAGGCATCATGAGCGCTTCTTAGGTTGTCCGACGAACTGTCACCGCCGACGTCTGTCACCAGGAGGGGCCATCGTGGCCACGTACTCACCCTCGGAGCTCGCCGCCACCCTCAAGGAGGGCCTGCTCTCGTTCCCCGTCACCCCGTTCACCGCGGACGGCGAGGTCGACGGCGCCCGGTACGCCGAGCACATCGCGTGGCAGACGAGCTTCGGGATCGGCGGGCTCTTCGCCGCCGGGGGCACGGGCGAGGGCTTCAGCCTCACGCCGGCCGAGACCGCGCGCGTGGTGGCGCTCGCCGTCGAGGCCGCCGACGGTGCCACCCCCGTGCTCGGCAGCGCCGCCGGCAACACGGCCCAGGCTGTCGAGAACGCGCGGGCGGCCGAGGTGGCGGGCGCCGAGGGCGTCCTGCTGCTGCCCCCGTACCTCACCGACTGCGACCAGGACGGCCTGCTCGAGCACGCCTCCGCGGTGTGCGCCGCGACGAGCGTCGGCGTCATCGTCTACAACCGCGCCAACGCCGTGTACTCCGCGCAGACGGTCGCCCGGCTGGCCGAGCGGCACCCGAACTTCATCGGCTTCAAGGATGCCCTCGGCGACATCGAACAGCTCACGCGCGTGGTCGCCACCAACGGCGACCGTCTCTTCTACCTCGGCGGCCTGCCCACCGCGGAGACGTTCGCGCTGCCGCTGCTTCAGCTCGGCATGAGCACCTACTCCTCGGCGATGTACAACTTCGTGCCCGAGTTCGCGCTCGAGTTCTACCGCGACGTGCGGAACCTCGACCGCGCTGCCGTCACCGAGAAGCTCACGCGCTTCGTGCTGCCCTACCTCGACATCCGCGACCGCGCCAAGGGGTACGGCGTCTCGATCGTCAAGGGCGGCCTGCGGGCCGTCGGGCGCGACCTCGGCGGCGTCCGGCCCCCGCTGCAGGACCTCACCGAGCGCGACGTCGACGACCTGCGCGCCCTCGTCGACGCCGCCGGCGTCCGCCCGGCCGATGTCGCCCTCACCCGCTGACCCGAGGACCGGCCACCCGCACCCACCCGCGCACCCACCCGCGCACCGACCTGCGCACCCAGGAGGGAACCCCATGACCGTCACCGCCGTCCTCGCCGGGCACTCGATCGTCGCCGGAGAGCCGCTGGTCGGCGCCGCCGGCACGGCCGTCGCCCACGACCCCGCCACCGACGAGGCGCTGGAGCCCGCCTACTCGCTCCTCTCCGTCGACCAGCTCGCCCACGCCACGGCCGCCGCCGAGGAGGCCTTCGCGTCGTTCTCGGCGCTGGCCCCCGAGCCGCACGCCCGCTTCCTCGAGCGCATCGCCGCGAACCTCGAGGCCGCCGGGACCGCGATCGTCGCGCGGGCGATGCGGGAGACCGGCCTGCCCGAGGCCCGGCTGACGGGCGAGCTCGCCCGTACCACGGGGCAGCTGCGCCTGTTCGGCGCCGTCGTGCGCCAGGGCGACCACCGCGGCGTCCGCGTCGACCCCGCCCTGCCCGACCGCACCCCGCTCCCCCGCCCGGACCTCCGCCAGCGGAAGGTGCCCGTCGGCCCCGTCGCGGTGTTCGGCGCCAGCAACTTCCCGCTCGCGTTCTCGGTGGCCGGCGGCGACACCGCCTCGGCGCTGGCCGCCGGCTGCCCCGTGGTCGTCAAGGCGCACGGCGCGCACCCGGGCACCGGCGAGCTGGTGGGCCGCGCCGTGGCCGACGCCGTCGCCGCCGAGGGCCTGCACCCCGGCGTCTTCTCCCTCGTCTACGGCCCCGGCGCGCGCGTCGGGCAGGCGCTGGTGGGCGACCCCGTGATCCAGGCGGTCGGATTCACCGGCTCCCGCTCCGGCGGGCTCGCGCTGGTGGCCGCGGCCGCCGCCCGCCGCGTGCCGATCCCGGTGTTCGCGGAGATGAGCTCGATCAACCCGGTGATCGTGCTGCCGGGCGCCCTGGACCCGGACGACGGGGGCGACGCCGACGCGCTCGCCGCGGCGTACCTGGCGTCGGTGACCGGGTCGTCCGGCCAGCTGTGCACCGCCCCGGGGATCGTGCTCGTGCCGCGCTCGGCGCACGGCGACGCGTTCGTCGACGCCGTCCGCCGCACCGCCGAGGCCACCACCGGGCAGACCATGCTCACCGCCGGCATCGCCCGGGCGTGGCACGACGGCGTGGACGCCCTCGCCGCGCAGGACGGCGTCGCCCTCGCCGGCACCGGGACGCCCGGCGCGGCGCGCAACGCGCCCGCGCCGTCGGTCTTCGTCGCCGACGTCGCCACCTTCCTCGCCAACCCGGTGCTGGAGGAGGAGATCTTCGGCGCCGCCTCGCTCGTGGTGCGCTACGCCGACGACGACGAGCTCCTCGCCGCCGTGGGCCTCCTCGAGGGGCAGCTCACCGCCACGCTGCACCTCAGGGAGTCCGACCGCGCCACGGCCACCCGCCTGCTGCCCGCGCTGGAGCGCAAGGCCGGCCGCATCCTGGCCAACGGCTGGCCGACCGGCGTCGAGGTGGGCCACGCGATGGTGCACGGCGGCCCCTTCCCCGCGACGTCGGACGGGCGCACGACGTCCGTCGGGACGCTGGCGATCGAGCGGTTCCTGCGGCCCGTCGCCTACCAGGACCTGCCCGAGTTCCTGCTGCCCGAGCCGGTGCGGCCGGACAACCCGTGGCGCCTCACCCGGCGCGTGGACGGCGTGCTCCGGCCCGCGGCCGGCGCGGAGGGTGCCCGGTGAGCGCCCCGACCGTCGCCCGCGTGCAGGTCGTGCCCGTCGCGGGGCACGACTCCATGCTGCTCAACCTCTCCGGCGCGCACGCGCCGTTCTTCACCCGCAACGTCGTGCTCGTCGAGGACTCCGAGGGCCGCACCGGGCTCGGCGAGGTGCCGGGCGGGGAGAAGATCCGCGCGACGGTCGAGGAGGCCGCGGCCCTCGTCGTCGGGCAGCCCGTCGCGCGGTTCCGGTCCGTGCTGCGGGGCGTCGCGGCCCGGTTCGCCGGCCGGGACGCGGGCGGGCGCGGCAACCAGACGTTCGACCTGCGCACCACCGTGCACGCCGTGACCGGGCTCGAGTCCGCGCTGCTCGACCTGCACGGGCAGGCCCTCGGCGTCCCGGTGGCGGAGCTGCTCGGCGAGGGGCAGCAGCGCGACGCCGTCCCGATGCTCGGCTACCTGTTCTACGTCGGCGACCCGGACGCCACCGACCTGCCCTACCTGCGCGAGCCCGACGGCCCGGACGCCTGGTCCCGGCTGCGCCGCGAGGCCGCCATGACCCCCGACGCCGTCGTCCGCCTCGCCGAGGCCGCGCGGGAGCGGTACGGCTTCCGCGACTTCAAGCTCAAGGGCGGCGTGCAGGCCGGCGACGCCGAGGTCGACGCCGTCGTCGCGCTCAAGGAACGCTTCCCCGACGCCCGGATCACGCTCGACCCGAACGGCGGCTGGCTCCTGGACGACGCCGTCCGGCTCGGACGACGGATGCGGGGCGTCGTCGCCTACGCCGAGGACCCGTGCGGCGCCGAGGGGCGGTTCTCCGGCCGCGAGGTGATGGCCGAGTTCCGCCGCGCCACCGGGCTGCCGACGGCGACCAACATGATCGCCACCGACTGGCGCGAGCTCGGGCACGCGATCCGGTCGGACGCCGTCGACATCCCGCTCGCCGACCCGCACTTCTGGACGATGGCGGGCTCCGTGCGCGTCGCGCAGCTGTGCCACGAGCTCGGCCTCACCTGGGGCTCGCACTCCAACAACCACTTCGACGTCTCGCTCGCCATGTTCACGCACGTGGGCGCCGCCGCCCCCGGCGAGATCACCGCGCTCGACACGCACTGGATCTGGCAGGACGGCCAGGGGCTCACCCGCCGCCCGCTCGAGATCTCGGGCGGCGAGATCCGGGTGCCGACCGCGCCCGGCCTCGGCGTCGAGCTCGACCCCGACCGCCTCGCCGAGGCGCACGCGCTGTACCTCGAGCACGGGCTGGGCTCGCGGGACGACGCCGTCGCGATGCGGTACCTCGTGCCGGGCTGGGAGTTCGACCCGAAGCGCCCCTGCCTCGTGCGGTGAGGTCCCGGCGTCACGGTTCCGGGTGCGGCGCCCCGTCGTCCGCCCGGAACCGGCCGAGCTCCGCCCGCGCGAAGGCCACGCGCTCGGTCTCGCGCCCCTGGGCCGCGCCCAGCGCGTCCGCGAGGTCCTTGGCCGCCTCCAGGCGGTGCCCCCGGCGGCGACGGTCGCGGAGGCCGCCGCCGCGGCGGAACGCGCGCCGCTGCTTCCAGGCGCCCGCGAGCGCGCCGGCCTCCTCCGGGGTGAGGGTGCCGTCCTCGACCTCGGGCGCCATCAGGTCCCGCATGGCCGCCCGCTCCGGGCCGACCGTCACGTGGAAGACGACCAGCACGACCGCGATCGCGACGACGACCTGCACCGCCAGGATCACCGGGATGAGCGGGCCCCCGCCCGCCAGCGCCGCCGTGCTGTCCCACGCCCAGTGCAGCGCCATCGCGACGAGGCAGAACAGCAGCCCGCGCCCGACGCGCCGACGCTGCGCGACCGTGCCCACGAGGTAGACCACCCCGGCGCCGAAGATCGCGGAGTACAGGATGTGCGACGTGAACCCGGTGGCGAGGCGCAGCACCACGGTGTTCAGGCTGGAGCCGACCGGGTCGACCCCGAACCCCTCCGGCGCGGAGTTCAGCGCGTACAGGATGTCCTCGAGGATCTCGAAGCCGAGGCCCACGAACGCGCCGACGACGAAGCCGTCGAACGCGGTGCGCAGCACGCGCGGCGCGATGAACAGGAGCAGCAGGACCCCGGCGCCCTTGCCCCACTCCTCCATGAGCGGCGCCGCGAGGCCCGCCCCCCAGTCCACGGCGAACGCCGGGCCGCCCAGCTTGGCGTAGAGGCTCAGGAGGGCCGCGTTCCCGTGCAGCGCGATCGCCCAGGTGGCGGCGAACCCGCCCCAGACGAAGGCGGCGACGCGCAGGTCCAGCGGCTGGCGGGAGTACCGGTCGATGTGGGTGGTGAACCACCAGAACAGCACCGCGTACGCGGCGAAGATCGCCGCCGAGATGCTCAGCGGCTCGCCGTAGGCGGGACCCTGGCTGCGCACCTGGGAGACGGCGAACCAGAGGCCGTACGCGATCACGGCCACGAACACCCACAGGCACGCGTTGCGCGGCTGGACCCACGAGACGCGCTGGCCCCAGCCGACCTCGTCGACGACCTGGGCCCGCCGGTCGAGCAGCTCCGTGCGGGTCATGACGCCTCCACCGAGGTGACGGGACGGATCGAGCGGATCATGCCCACGACGTCGGACTCGAGCTCCGCGTCGTCGGTCTCGTGGGGACCGGTGAGGACCACCTCCACGCCGGTGCCGTCGAAGACGTACGCCGCGACGAGCCCCGTCCCGCCGGTGAACGTGAACCGGCCGGCGACCCCCCGCTCGCCCTGGGCGGTCCGGAACGTCTCCACCTGGCCCATGTCGATGGTGGCGCCGTCGCTCAGCCGCTCGTTGTTCTTCTGCAGCTGCGCCATCAGCTCGGCGGGCGTCCCGTCGAACGTGTCGGAGACGACGGAGAACGTGAAGCCGTCCTTCGACACCTGGGCCGTGTTCGGGAAGCCGCCGGACTCCGGGGGCTCCGACGCGAGCACGCCCGAGTCGATGCTCCACCCGGCGGCGGGGTCGAACTCGACGCCGTCGACCCGGATGACGTCGCCCGCCTTCGCGGGGTCGTCCACCGGGACGCTCCGGTCGAGGACCGGCAGCCCCCACATCGCCACCGCGACCAGCACGACCACGATCGCCGCGGGCAGCAGCGTCACGCGGTCCATCCCCAGCCAGCGGCGCTCCACCGGCACCCAGTCCGGCGGCACGCTCTGCTGCTCCGGCGCGACTCCCGCTCCCATGGCCCTCCCCCGGACGCGACGGGCGCACGCGTCGGTGTCGCCCGGCAGCGCGGAGATCGCGCGGCTGTACGGAAGATCGCACGACCCGGGAGGATGCGCGCGGCGAGGACGCACTTCGCCCCGGTTCGTCCGTCGAGGCGCGGGCGCGGCACGCGGCGCCGGGAGCAGCGGTATCAGACGGTCCGTGCGGCCGTCGTTCCATGCAGGGGCCGGTTCTCCCGACCCGACGCACCACCGAGGAGACGCCCGATGTCCGCCATCGACGCATCCGTCACCGCCCCGACGGCGGCTGCCCCGACCTCCGCCGCACCCGTCCCGGCTCCCGCCCCTGCCGTGGCCGAGCCGCCGGTGGTCACGGGCGCCACCGGGCACGCCACCGTGTCACCGCGGCTACGCACCTACGCGTACGTCGTCGCGCTCGTCGTCGGCGCGCTCGCCACTGCCGCGTCCACCATCACCGCCGCCGTGGCGCCCGGGTCCGCGCAGACCGTGACCGCCGTCGGCGGCGCCGTCGCGGGCCTGTTCGCCACGATCTCCGGTGGCCTCGGCACCGCCTACCGCCCGACGTCGTCGCGCGGCACGTCCTGACCGCCGGGCCCCGGGCACGGCCGCGCCCCGCGCCACGACCCCCCTGCGTCGTGCCGCCCGTCGCGTCGATCAGGCCGCGGACGCCCTCCTCAGCCGTCGTCGCACTCGGGGCACTGCGCGGAGAGCTCCTCCAGCGCGTCCTCGTGCCCCCGGCACGGGAGGTGCCACCCGGTGTTGGCGATGATCGTGTGGCTGACGGATCTGCTGGAGGCCGACTCAGCGCCCGACTCCGCGCCCGACTCCGCGCCCGACTCCGCGCCCGACTCCGCATGGACCACCGCCGCCGCGATCCCCTGACCGCACACCAGGCACCTGGTCGACGCCACGTACTTCACCGTGGCCATAGCCCCACCGTCGCTCCGAGCCACGATGCACGCATCCCGGTCGGCCTGACCACAGCTGCCCACCGGGTGGCGGCCCCGCATCGCGTCCTCCGGTTGCCCGCGGCCGCGGTCCGGGCTTAAGTTAATCGCGATTCACGCTGGGGTGGATCGGAGACCACATCACGAGGGCTCGGACGGCGCCGCGGGACAGGGGGGCGAGACACGCGGCGTCGACGATCCGCGGACGAAGGGGTTCGACGTGGGCGAGATCAGCAGACGGAGTCTTCTCAGGGCAGGCGGGACGATCGGGGCGCTCGGCGCGCTCGCCGGTGCGGCGCCCGCGCACGCATGGACGTGGTCGTCGTCCGGGTCGGTCGCCGGCACGGGCACCGGCCGCGACCCGCGCGAGGTGTGGGACGACCTGGCCGACCCGGTGCTCGCGAACCTGCTCGACACGGGCGGGGTGCCCGCGGTGAACGCGGCGCTCGCCTCCTGGACCACCAACGGCCAGGCGCTCGCGGCCGGGCTTCCCGCCGACGTCGAGGCGCTCGTCACGCGGGCGCGCGAGCTGCCCTCGTGGGTCGACCACTCGCGGCTCGACAAGGCGTTCACCTTCACGACGAAGCGGGGCCTCTACCTCGGTGTGCTGTACGGGATGAACAGCGGCATGATGAGCGCCGCGATCCCGCGCGAGGCCCGGGCCGTCTGGTACTCGAAGGGCGGCGCCGACCTCACCGACCGCATCGCCAAGACCGCGAAGCTCGGCTACGACATCGGCGCCCACCACGCCTACCGGCCCGACGGGAAGATGATCGTCACCTGCGTGAAGACCCGCCTGGTCCACGCGGCGGTGCGCCACCTGCTGCCGCAGTCGCCGCACTGGTCCGCCGTCGCCGACGAGCGGGTGCCGATCAGCCAGTTCGACATCATGGTCACCTGGCACAGCCTCGCCTCCTCCGTCTGGCAGAAGCTCGTGGAGTGGAGGGTGCCGATCTCCTCGGCGGAGGCCGACGCCTACCTGCACCTGTGGCAGGTGACGGGCCACATGCTCGGCGTGCTCGACGAGTACATCCCGTCGAGCTGGGACGAGGCGCTGGCACAGCGCGAGCAGGTGCTCGTCCCGCTGCTCGCCAGGACCGACGAGGGGGTGCTCATCGCCGACAAGCTCGTCAAGCTGGGCGAGAACCTCGACTTCACGCTGGTCACCAAGCCCGCCTTCGAGGCCGTCACCCGGTACATGCTCGGCGACAGGGTGACCGACATGCTCGAGCTGCCCCGCCGGCCCGTGCTCGACGCGACGATCTCGGCGGCCTGGATCCCGTTCGTGCGCGCCCGCGAGCTGGGGCTCCTCGTCCCCGGCTCGCCGGCCGTCTACTGGCTGTTCGACGAGCTCCTGCGCAAGGTCGCGCTGCTCTACCTCGAGCCCACGAAGCCGATCAACATCGACATCCCGACCATCAACAACCCGGAGTACGACTAGAGGATCACTGCCCCGGCGGGCGCGTCCGCTCGTGGACGTCGTCGAGGTGCGCGCGCAGCTCGGGCGGCCCGTGCACGACGAAGCCGCAGTCTGCCGCCAGCAGACGCAGCGCCAGCCACGCGACCGTGTCCGGGGCGCTGCGCCACCGCGTGCCGTCGCCGTCGGCGGCGAGCGTGCCGTCGCCGAGGTGGTCGGCCAGTCGCTCCCGGGCGACGGCGAGGGGCAGGCGCAGCGTGACGTCCGCCCGCACCGCGGGCGCCATCGCCGCTTCGGCCCGCTCCAGGTGCGCGGGGACGTCGGCGGCGCGCAGCTCGTGACGCGACGGCGCCCCGGTGGCCCGCGGGTCGCTGACCCGGTCGGCACGGAAGGTCCGCCAGTCGTCGCGGTCGAGGTCGAACGCCACGAGGTACCAGCGCCGTCGGACGACGACGAGCTGCTGCGGCTCGACGTGCCGTGGCCCGCGACCGCCGCCCCGGGCCTCGTAGGTGAGCCGGACCCGCTCGCGGTTCGCCGCCGCACCGGCCAGCACGGTGAGGACGTCGGGATCCACGGCTCCCCCGGTCGGCCGCTCCCAGGTCATCGCGCTCGCGCCGAGCGTCCGGACGCGGTGCCGGAGCCGCGACGGCAAGGACCGGCTCAGCTTGGTGAGCGCGCGGACCCCCGCGTCCTCGAGGCCCGGGAGGCCGTGCACGGCGACGGTGCGCAGGCCGAGCGCGACGGCCACGGCCTCGTCGTCCTCCAGGAGCAGGGGCGGCATGGAGGTGCCGGCCACCAGGCGGTACCCGCCGTGGGCGCCGAGCGTGGCCTCGACGGGGTAGCCCAGCTCGCGCAGGCGGTCGACGTCGCGGCGCACGGTGCGCGGGGTGACGTCGAGCCGCTGCGCCAGCTCGCTGCCCGACCACACGCGGGCGGTCTGGAGCAGCGACAGCAGGGCGAGCACGCGCGAGGTGGGTCCGGTCATGGCGACATCGTCTCGCCGATCGCGGACAGGAACAGTCCTCTTTCGTGCCTAGCGTGGGGGAACCAGCGCACGCACCACGACGGGAGAGCACCATGACCGCACGTCAGAGCACCGCCCCGGACGGCTACACGACCGTCGCCCCGTGGGTCGTCACGGACGACACCGGCGCCTTCCTCGACTTCGTCACGGAGGTGTTCGACGGCGAGGAGATCGCCCGCGTCGCCACCGAGGACGGCTCGATCGGCCACGGCGAGACCCGCGTGGGCGACACCGTCCTGCTCGGGTTCGACCGTCGCCCCGAGTGGCCCGCCATGCCCAGCCTGCTGCGCGTCTTCGTGCCCGACGCCGACGCAACCTTCGCGAAGGCCGTCGCGGCGGGCGCGCAGGTCGTGACGGACCTCTCCGACAGCGCCTTCGGTCAGCGCGGCGGACGCGTCAAGGACCCGTTCGGCAACGTCTGGTGGGTCGTGAGCCACGTCGAGGACGTGCCCGAGGAGCTCGTGTGGCAGCGCCTGCAGCAGCCCGAGTTCGCCGACCAGATGCGCGTCGCGCAGGAGACGCTCGACGCCGAGCTGAGCGGACGGTCGCACGGCCGCAGCAGCGCGCCCGTGCGCTGAGCACCGCGGGACGACGAAGGCCCGGAACCGCGAGGTTCCGGGCCTTCCGTGCTGAGCCGCCTATCAGAATCGAACTGATGACCTATTCATTACGAGTGAATCGCTCTACCGACTGAGCTAAGGCGGCGTGCCGTGCACCGGTGCGGAACCGGATCAACGGGCGCGCCTACAGTACCCGACGCGCGGGGCCGTCTCCAAAACCGCAGGCTCCGGGCCGCGCCGCTTCCGCGCGACAGGCCGTGCTGACCTCCGCATACTCGTGCCCATGCAGCCCACGACGACGCAGAGCACGGTCATCACCACGGGCCGAGGGTGGTGGTGGAAGACGCTCGTCCTCGGCATCCTGCTGTGGGCCGTCACCGCCGTGGTGACGTTCAGCACCCAGAACTCGAACCTCATCCCGACGGTGATCCTGCTGGGCAGCTTCCTCGTGCCGTTCAGCGTGGTGCTGTTCGTCGTGGAGAAGGCGCACGGCTCGATCGACATCATGCTGCTGCTGGGGGCGTTCTTCTTCGGCGGCATCTTCGGCGTGCTGGGCGCGTCGATCCTGGAGTCGCACCTGTCGCCGTCGCTGTGGATCTATGTGGGCGTGGGCGCGATCGAGGAGGCCGTGAAGATCGCCGTGTTCCTCGTGGTGGGCGCGCGGGTCGCCGAGAAGACGGGGCTCAAGGGCGCTCTCCTCGGCGCGACGGTCGGCGCCGGGTTCGCGGCCTTCGAGTCCGCGGGCTACGCGTTCAACGCGAGCCTCACCCGCCTGGGCCAGATCGACCTCAACGCCCTGCTGCAGACGGAGGCCGTGCGCGGCCTGCTCACGCCGGTCGGGCACGTGCTGTGGACGGCGATCCTCGGCGCGGCGATCTTCGGCGCGGCGTCGGCGGCCGGGAGGTACCGCTTCACGGGCGGCGTCGTGCTCGCCTACCTCGCGGTGGTCGCGCTGCACGCCCTGTGGGACTCGATGGGCTTCATCTCCGCCTACCTCGCGCTCAAGGTCACGGGCGGCGTGCACTACGAGCTCGCCTACGGCCAGCTGCTGCCGGTCGCGTCCGACAACGCCTCGACGTGGTCGACCGTGTTCTACGTCCTCGGGCTCGTCGTCATCTCCGTGCTGGGCGTGCTCGCCCTGCGGCACTGGGCGCGCGCGAAGCGCCCGGCCGAGGTGTCCGTCTGAGCCCGAGCCGTCAGCAGGTGGTGCCGTCCGCCGGCACGTCCCCGTCCACGAGGTAGGACTCGACGGCGTCGGCCACGCAGCCCCGTGACGGCTGGTAGGCGGTGTGGCCCTCGCCCTGGTAGGTGAGCAGCACACCGGAGTCGAGGGTGCTCGCCAGCCCCTCGGCCCACACGTACGGCGTGGCCGGGTCGTTGGTCGTGCCAACGACGACGATGGGCGGCGCGCCCTTCGCCTCCAGGTCGAACTCCTGCTCCACCTGGGGGTACTCCGCCCCGGCGCACGTCAGCCCGCCGTAGCCGAAGAACGAGCCCATCGTCGGCGCGTCCTTCTCGATCGCTGCGGCGTCGGCCCGCATCTGGTCGACGTCGGTCGTGGCCCGGTCGTCCAGGCAGTTCACGCCGCGCAGCGCCTCCTCCGAGTTGGACGAGTAGCTGCCGTCCGCGTTCCGGTCGAAGTACTGGTCGGACAGGTAGAGCAGCACGTCGCCGGTGCCCTCGTTGATGGCCTCGTCCAGGCCCTGGGTGAGGGCGGGCCAGCTGCCCTGGTTGTAGAGGGTGACGGCGATCCCGTAGAAGGCGAGGCTCTGCGTGACCGTGCGCCCCGAGCTGGACGTGGGGTACGGCCGCTCGAAGGCGTGGTCCAGCACCTGCCGGATCTGCCGCATGCCGTCGTCGACCGAGCCGGTGAGCGGGCAGTCCGCGCCCGCCTGGCAGTCCTGCACGTAGGCCCGCAGCGCGTTCTCGAAGCCGACCGCCTGCCCGTGGGAGATCTCCTCCGAGCTCAGCGTGGTGTCGATCGCGCCGTCCAGCACGAGACGGCCGGCGCGGTCCGGGAACAGCCCCGCGTACGTCGCGCCGAGCTGGGTGCCGTAGGAGAAGCCGAGGTAGTTCAGGGCGTCGTCGCCGAGCACCGCGCGCAGCATGTCCATGTCGCGCGCCGCGCTCTGCGTGTCCACGTGGCCGAGGACCGCGCCCGAGTTCTCGGCGCACGCCGCGTTCCACGCCTCGTACTCCTCCTGCATCGCCTGGAGGCCGGCGTCGGTGCTGCGGTCGAAGTCCTTGGCCAGCGACTCGTCCTTGCGGGCGTCGTCGAAGCACGTGAGCGGGGTGGAGCGCTGCACGCCGCGCGGGTCGAACCCGACGATGTCGAACGCGTCCTGCAGCCGCTTGCCGAACGTCGCACCACCGCCCTGCGCGTCGCCGCGCACGAAGTCGACGCCCGACGCACCCGGCCCGCCGGGGTTCACCAGCAGCGAGCCCTCCGGGTCCTTGCCGTCCGCAGGGTTGCGCACCAGGGACAGCTCGATGCTGCCCGCGTCCGCGTCCTGCCAGGACAGCGGCGCCGACGCCGTCGCGCACTGCAGGCCGTCCTCGCAGTCCTCCCACTCGAGCGACTGCCCGTAGTACTGCTCGAAGCCCTCGGGGGCCTGCGACGCGGCGGGCCCGGAGGCCGGGCCCACCGGCGACTGCTCCTTGGCGGGCGACGTGCACCCGGCGAGCAGCACGGCCGCGGCGACGACGGCGGCGGCGCCGCGCAGGCCCGAGCGTCGGAGGCTCGAGCGACGGAGGCTCGCGCGGAGGGAGGTCGTGCGGCGGGCGGTCGGGCGGCGCTCGTCGGAAATCACCCGCCCAACCTACCGTCGCCGCGGACCCCGGTCCGACGTGCTCAGCCCGCGGCCGGGACCCAGGCCACGGGGCCTGCCGTGGCGTCCTTCGCGCGCGGCCTCACCTCGACCTCGCCCAGGTCCCCGAGGCGCACGGTCACCGGCGTCCCCGCGTCGGCGTCGGACGGGACGGCGACGGCGCTCGTCGTCGGCGCGTAGTCCATCGTGCACGGGCCCGGGTCCGGTTCCACCATGCCGACGACGACCGCCTCGTGCGCGTCGTCCCAGGCGGCCTCGGCCTCCGCCACCCGCGGGCACGAGCTCGACCCGTACGTCACCACCAGCAGCACACCGGGGGTGGGCGACCAGGCGGCCCCGGCGGGGCTGTCGAACGTCCCCTCGGCGCCGTCGGGCAGGCCGCGCACGTGCTCCCCGGGCTCCGGTGCGGCCGCGCCGTCGGACGGTGCCGGGCTGGATGAGGGGCCGGCCGGCGAGCTCGGTGAAGGGCTCGACGACGGCGCTGCCGGCGACGACGGCGCGGGCGAGCCCGACGTCGACCCGCTGCCCGGTGAACCACCGGACGCGCAGGCCGTCACGAGCACGGCGAGGGCGGCCACGGCGCCGGCCAGCAGGGGACCGCGGAGGGCGCGGAGGGTGCGATCCGTCACCGGGCGACCGTCTCGCGGACGTCCGCGAACCGCAACCGCTCGGGCGTCTCCTGCGGGGCCGCCTTGCGCAGGAAGTCGCGCCGCTTGGCCGCGAAGCCGCGCCGGTCGTCGAAGAGGTCGCGCGCCATCTCCGCGAGCTCGATCGTGCGGTAGTACGACAGCGGACGGCGGGGCGCGCGCACCTGGGCCGCGGCCGCGACCTCGGCCCGGCGCTCGGGCGTCGTCAGCGCGGCGGCGCGGTCGGCCAGCCACCCGGCGAACCGCTCCGGGTCGCGCGGGCCGACGGCGTCCACCAGGCCGGTCCGCGCCGCCTCCGCGACGGACACCGGCAGCTTCGCGCTGAGCAGCCGGTCGGCGTCGACCTCGCCGAGGCGGGACGCGACGGTCCACGTGTGGAGCTCGGAGCCGAAGATGCCCATGTCGTAGTACGGGTTGAGCACGACGCCGTCGCGCGCGACGACGACGTCGGCGCACAGGCCCGCCATCACGCCGCCCGCGCCCGCGTTCGCGGTGAACGCGGCCACGGTGAGCTGGTCGGCCGCGGCGATCGCCTCGCACAGGTCGTCGATGGCCTGGATGTTGGCCCACGCCTCGGCGGCCGGGTCGGCGGCCGCCTCGATCGCGCCCAGGTGGATGCCGTTCGAGAACGCGTGCTCGGTGCCGCGCACCACGAGCACCCGCGTGTCCTCCGTCAGGGCCTTCTCGACCGCGGTCGTGAGACGGCGGCACTGCTGGGTGTGCATGGCGCCGCTGTACGACCGGATCGTGAGGTAGCCGACGTCGCCGTCGCGCTCGTACACGGACTCGGCGAGAGCGGCCGGCGCCGGGCGGAACGGCACGCCGGCGACGTCGAGCACCCACGACGCGGGCAGCTTGGTGCCGCGCTTCTCGGCCAGGGTCGCGGCGTACCCGACCCACAGGGTGCCGTCGCCGGTGGCGATCGCCACGGCGTCCTCGTCGCGCCCCACCACCATGCCGGGGGCGGCCAGCGGGTCCACCGGCTCGGGGACCGCGACGGCGTCGAACAGGCAGTAGCGCGCGCCCTGGAGCGTCGCGGGGGCGCCGGGCGCACCGTCGGCCGCCGCGATCGTGCGCGCCAGCTCGGCGGCGGGGCGGGACAGGTCGAGCTCGAACGCCGCCCGGCGCAGCAGCGGCAGCTCGCCGGTTCCCGGCACCTCGCGCTCGAGCCGGTCGGCGGGCGTCGGGTCCTCCCCCGCCGCGACCTTGCGCAGCACCTCGTCGACGCACGCCAGCGCGGCGTCGGCCACGAGCCCGTTGTACAGGGCGCTCTTGGCGACGGGGACCGTGGGGAGCGCGAACGTCGACGTCGCCCACACCGGGCCGGCGTCCATCTCCTCCACCGTGGACAGCGCGGTCACGCCCCACCGGTCGCGGCCGTCGAGGATCGCGTGGTCGAGGGAGGACGGACCGCGGTCGCCCACCGGTCCGGGGTGCACGACGACGGTGGTCCAGCGCCGCCAGACGTCCTCGGGCACCCGGTGCTTGAGGAACGGCGCGAGGATCAGGTCCGGGCCGATCTCCTCGACCCGCGCCGTCAGCTCCTCCGGCGAGCCGAACGCCGGCGCCAGCTCGACGCCCACGTCGTGGCCCCGGTCCGCCAGGTGCCCCCACACGCGTTGTGTGAGCCCGTTGAACGCCGAGACGAGCAGCAGGATCCTCATGCCAACCCCCAGTCTGGTCATGGGGCCACCATGGCCCCCGCCGCGGAACACCTCACCGCATGAAGGGGTGATGAGGCAACTGTCGCCCGCGAGACCCGCGCGGGGTGGTCACCCCTGGGGGCGGAGCGCGACGGCCATCGCCTCGAGCGCCAGGAGCGGCGCCACGTTGCCCTCGAGCCGCTCGCGGGCGACGCCGATCGCGTCCATCCGGCGGATGGTCTGCTCGGGCGTCGAGTCCGCGGCGAGCGCGCGCACGGTGCCGTCGTGCTCGGCGTTCACCAGGTCGACCGCGGCGCCCAGCTGCACCACGAGCACGTCCCGGTACAGGGACAGGAGGTCCACCATCGACCGGTCGAGCACGTCGCGCTGGCGGCGCGTGGCGCGCCGCTTCTGGTCGTCCTCGAGCTGCTTGAGCTGCGAGCGCAGCCGGGGCGGCAGGGTGTCGCCGTCCTGCACGCCGAGGGCGCGCATCAGCTCCGCCTTCTCGACGGCGTCGCGCTCCGTCGTGGCCGCCACGGCCTCGGCCTTCGCGACGTCCACCAGCTCCCCCGCGGCGAGCACGGCGTCCCCGACGCCGCGGATGCGCCGCGCGATCTCGAGGACGGCGTCGCGACGCTCGCGCGCGTCGGCGTCCCGGGCGAGCCGGCGGGCGAGCCCGACGTGCGACTGGGCGGCGCGCGCCGCGGTGAGCGCGACCGCCGGGTCGATGCCGTCGCGGCGCACCAGCAGGTCCGCGACGTCCTGCGCGGGCGGCACGCGCAGCACGACGCCGCGGCAGCGGGACCGGATGGTGGGCAGCACGTCCTGCGCGCTCGGGGCGCACAGCACCCAGACGGTGTGCGGCGGCGGCTCCTCGATGGCCTTGAGCAGCACGTTGGTGGTGCGCTCAGCCATGCGGTCCGCGTCCTCGACGACGATCACGCGGTACCGGCCGGAGGACGGCGTGCGTGCCGCGGTCATGATGAGGTCGCGCACCTCGTCGATGGTGATGACGACCTTGTCCGTGGCGACGACCGTGAGGTCCGGGTGCGTGCCTGCCAGCGTCGTCGTGCAGGCGCGGCACCGCCCGCAGCCACCGGTCTCGCCGTCGGTGCCGGTGCACTGCAGCGCCGCGGCGAACGCCCGCGCCGCGACCGACCGGCCCGAGCCGGGAGGGCCGGTGAGCAGCCACGCGTGCGTCATCGCGGCCGGATCGGTGGCGGCGCGGCGCAGCGTGGCGACGGCGTCCGGCTGACCGACGACGTCGTCCCACACGCTCACGCGAGACCCTCCCCGGCCTTGTCCCCCTCGGTGTCCTGCACGGTCGCGGCCTCCTCGACCACGGGGGTGAGGTCGAGCCGGGCGGCGACGTCCACGCGCACCTGTGCCTGCACGTCGTCCAGGCTCGCCGAGGCGTCCACGACGACCCAGCGCTCGGGGTCGGCGGCGGCCCGGCGCAGGAACGTCTCCCGCGTGCGGCGGTGGAACTCGTCGCCCGCCCGCTCCAGCCGGTCCGGCTCGCCCGACAGCCGGGCG
Source organism: Isoptericola sp. NPDC056573 (assembly GCF_042793335.1). NCBI lineage: Bacteria > Bacillati > Actinomycetota > Actinomycetes > Micrococcales > Promicromonosporaceae > Isoptericola > Isoptericola sp. NPDC056573. The sequence goes on along the minus strand of NZ_JBHTUY010000016.1, from coordinate 53,092 downwards.
GCGCCGACCAGCGGGTCGAGGTCCAGCAGCACCGTGACGTCGGGCAGCAGGTCGGCCGTGGCCCACAGGGAGAGCGCCTCGATCTCCTCCTCCGACAGCTCCCGACCGCCGGCCTGGTACGCCACGGAGGAGTCGAGGTAGCGGTCGGTGACGACCACGGCCCCGCGCGCGAGCGCCGGCCGCACCACCGTGGCGACGTGGTGGGCGCGGTCCGCCGCGTACAGCAGGGCCTCCGTGCGGGGGTCGAGGTCCTCGCCGTGCAGCACCTCCCGGCGCAGCGTGGCGCCCAGGTCCGTGCCGCCGGGCTCCCGCGTCACGACGACCTCCCGGCCCGTGACCTCGTGCAGCCACTCGCCCAGCAGGCGCACGTGCGTGGACTTGCCGGCGCCGTCGCCGCCCTCGAACGAGACGAAGTACCCGGGTGCGCTGCTCACGCCGGACACCCTAGCCGTGACCGACGACACCGCCGCCCGCCGTAGCGCCGGGCACCGTGCGGGGGCACGATGGCAGTGATCCCTCGACACGCAGGAGGTTCGATGTCCACCCCGCCGCAGCCGTCCCAGACCGTGCTCACCGAGGAAGAGTCCTGGTCGCTGCTCGCCGGGCAGAAGATCGGCCGGTTGGTCACGTCGGTGGCCGGCGAGCCGGAGATCTTCCCCGTGAGCTTCGCGGTCGCCGACCAGCGCATCTTCCTGCGCACCAAGCCCGGCACCAAGCTCGCCGAGGTGACGATCAGCCCTCGGGTCGCGTTCGAGGCCGACGAGATCGGCGACGACGGGGCGTGGAGCGTCGTGGTCAAGGGCCGCGCCCAGATCCTCGAGCACGAGGACGACCTGGCCGAGGCGCGCACGACCGGGCTCGTCAGCTACCTCGAGGACGGCAAGACGGTGTGGATCCGCATCGCGCCGAGCGAGGTCTCCGGCCGCCGGCTCGTGCCTGGCGACCTGCGCTGACCGTCCCCGCCGAGGGCCCGGGTCACTCCCCCGGGTAGACGACGCCCACCTGGCGGCGGACGTCGTCCATGGTGCGCATGACCTCGAGCGTGCCGTCCCACGACATGCGCGGGCTCTCGACGTCCCCCGCCGCGACGCGGCGCGCCACCTCGGCGGCCTGGTACTGCTTGCCCTCGCCGCGGAAGCCGTCGTACGCCCAGGTGGCGCCGTCGTGCCGCTCGACCGTGAACGACGTCGGCGCGTAGAACGTGCGCGCCACCTCGATCCGTCCCTCGGTGCCCGAGATCACGGCCGTGTTCGCGGTGCGCGCCCACAGCGTGGTGGACAGGGTGGCCTGCGTGCCCCCGGGGTAGCCCAGCACCATGCCGATCTGGCCGTCGACGCCCGTCTCGGTGAGCGCGCCGACCGCGGTGACGGTCTCGGGCGCGCCGAGCAGGTCGTGCGCGAAGGACACCGGGTAGACGCCGAGGTCCAGCAGCGCGCCGCCGGCCAGCCCCGGGGCGTAGAGCCGGTGGGCGGGGTCGAAGGGGAACTGCTGGCCGTGGTCCGCGATCACGCCCACGACGCGGCCGATCTCGCCGCGCGCGATCACGCCGCGCAGCGCCGCGACGTGCGGCAGGAACCGCGTCCACATCGCCTCCATGACGAAGACGCCGGCCGCGCGCGCGGCGTCGAGCACCTCGCGGGCCTGCGCGGTGTCCTGGGTGAAGGCCTTCTCGACGAGCACGTGCTTGCCCGCCCGGATCGCCAGCAGCGCGTGCTCGTAGTGGTGCGAGTGCGGCGTCGCGACGTACACGACGTCGACGTCGGGGTCGGTCACCAGCGCGTCGTAGTCGCCGTGCGCCCGCGCGCCCGGGGCGTGTGCCGCCGCGAACGCCTCGGCCTTGGCGACGTCGCGCGAGCCCACCGCGACGACGGACGCCGCCGTGTGCTGCCGGACGCCGTCGGAGAAGGACCCGGCGATGTTGCCGGCGCCGAGCACGCCCCAGCGCACGGCCGGAGCGGTCCGCGGGTCGGGCACCGTCCCGAGAAGGTCGTCGGTGGTGAGGCCGGGCGCGAACGAGGCGGGTGTGACGTCGGTCATGGCCGACACGGTACCCGCCGGGCGGCGACCCGCGGAGGGTCGGGTCTCAGGCCGGGACGCCGCCCGACGCCGCCACCACCCGGTTGGCGACGTCCCGCACCTGCTCCAGCTCCACCAGGCTCAGCCCGCTCGCCGCGACCACCTTCGCAGGTACCTCCTCCGCCTGGTCCCGCAGCGCGCGACCCGTCGCGGTGAGGTGCAGCTCGACGACGCGCGCGTCGCCGGCGCCGCGGCGGCGCTCCAGCAGCCCCTGGCGCTCCAGCCGCTTGAGCAGCGGCGAGAGCGTGCCCGGGTCGAGCAGGAGCCGCGCGCTCAGCCCGGTGACCGTCGTCGTCGCGCCGGCGCGGTCGTCCTGCCACAGCCCGAGCATCACGAGGTACTGCGGGTGGGTGAGCCCGAGCGGCTCGAGGATCGGGCGGTAGATCGACACCATCGCCCGGGCGGCCGCCGAGAGCGAGAAGCACACCTGCGCCTCGAGGCGCAGCGGGTCGGCGGGCAGGTCCATGCGCCCACCCTACGAGTCGGCATATAGTTGGCGCACCAATGGTTGGCCCACCAAGCTTTGCTGAGGGAGTGTCATGGCACGCCGCGAGGACGACGACCGGACCTGGGGCATGAAGGTCACCGAGAGCCTCCTGAGGTTCTTCGGGCCCGCGTCGATCCGCCGTACGCCGCCGATCCCGCCCAGCGCGGAGGACCTCGCCCGCGACGCCGCGCTGCGCCGCTCCCTGCAGCGCGTCACCCGCCCCGACGGGCACGTGTACCTCGTCGAGCGCGAGGACTGACCGCCTCAGGCCGTGCGAGGGCCGTCGCGCTACTTCTTGGCGGCCGGCTTCTTCGTCGCCGGCTTCTTCGCGGCGGGCTTGCGCGTCGTCGTGCGCTTCTTGGCCGGGCCGGCCGCCCGCTTCTCCGCCAGCAGCTCGACGGCCCGCTCGGGCGTGATGCTCTCGGGCGTCAGGTCGCGCGGCAGCGTCCGGTTGGTCTCGCCGTCGGTGACGTACGCACCGAAGCGGCCGTCCTTGACCACGATCGGCTTGCCGCTGGTCGGGTCGTCGCCCAGCTCCCGCAGCGGCGGGGTGGCCGCGCGGGCGCCCCGCCCGCGCTTCGGCTCGGCGTAGATCTTCAGCGCCTCGTCCAGCGTGATGGTGAAGAGCTGCTCCTCCGACGCGATGGTCCGCGAGTCCGTGCCCTTCTTGAGGTACGGGCCGTAGCGGCCGTTCTGGGCGGTGATCTCGTCGCCCGACTCGGGGTCGGTGCCCACGACGCGCGGCAGTGACAGGATCTTCAGCGCGTCGTCGATCGTCACCGTCTCGAGCGTCATCGACTTGAGCAGCGACCCGGTGCGCGGCTTCGGCTGCGCGGCCTTCGCCTTCTTCTGCGCCGCCGCCGAGAGGCTCGGGTCGATCTCCGGCAGGTCGAGCACCTCGGTGACGTACGGGCCGTAGCGGCCGTTCTTCGCGATGATCTCGTTGCCCGACACCGGGTCCGTGCCGAGCACCTTGCCGTCCTCGGCGCCGGCGGCCAGCAGCTCGCGCGCCTTCGCCACGGTGAGCTCGTCGGGCGCGACGTCGTCGGGGATGGACGCGCGCGGCGGGCTCTGCCCCTCCTCGACCTCGGCGCCCAGGTCCTCGACGTACGGGCCGTACCGGCCGACGCGCACCCGGATGCCCTCGCCGATCTCGACCGAGTTGATCGCCACGGGGTCGATCTCGCCGAGGTTCTCCACCAGCTCGTGCAGGCCCCAGCCGGTGCTGTCGCCCGAGCCGTCGCCGAAGTAGAACCGCGTCAGCCAGGCCACGCGGTCCCGGCTGCCCGACGCGATCTGGTCGAGGTCGGCCTCCATCTCGGCCGTGAAGTCGTAGTCGACCAGCCAGCGGAAGTGCTCCTCGAGCAGCTTCACGACGGCGAACGCGAGCCAGGTGGGCACCAGCGCCTGGCCCTTGGTGCGCACGTAGCCGCGGTCCTGGACCGTCGAGATGGTCGCCGCGTACGTGGACGGGCGCCCGATGCCGAGCTCCTCCAGCGCCTTGACCAGCGACGCCTCCGTGTAGCGGGCGGGCGGCGTGGTCGAGTGCCCCTCGGCGGCGAGGTCGTCGCCGCGCAGCGGGTCGCCCTCGGCCATGCGCGGCAGCCGCGCGTCCTTGCCCGACGCGCCGGCGCCGTCCCCCTCGGCGACGTCCGTGCCCTCCTCGTACGCGGCCAGGAAGCCACGGAAGGTGATGACGGTGCCGGACGCCGAGAACACGGCGTCGCGGCCCACGAGCTCGCCCGCGGCGCCGGTCAGCGAGGCCGCGAGCCGCACGGACGCCGTCGACCCCTTGGCGTCGGCCATCTGCGAGGCCACGGTGCGCTTCCAGATCAGCTCGTACAGCTTGAACTGGTCTCCGGAGATCTCGCGGGCCACCTGGGCGGGGGTGCGGAACGAGTCGCCCGCGGGGCGGATCGCCTCGTGCGCCTCCTGCGCGCCCTTGCTCTTGGACGCGTACAGGCGCGGGGCGCCCGGCACGTACTCGGGGCCGTACAGCTCGGCCGCCTGCCGGCGCGCGGCGTCGGTCGCCTCCGCGGACAGCGACGGCGAGTCCGTACGCATGTAGGTGATGTAGCCGTTCTCGTACAGCGCCTGCGCGGTGCGCATCGCCTGGCGCGCGCTCATGCGGAGCTTGCGGCCGGCCTCCTGCTGCATCGTCGAGGTGGTGAACGGCGCGGCCGGCTTGCGGGAGTAGGGCTTGGTCTCGAGCGACCGGACGGCGAAGGCGGCGTCCGCGAGGCCCGCGACGACGGCGCGCGCCGACGCCTCGTCGAGCTGGACCACGCCCGTGCGGACCTTGAGGCGGCCGCGGTCGTCGAAGTCGCGGCCGGACGCCACGCGGTCGGCCCCGAGGCCGGTGAGGCGGGCGCGGAACGCCTGCCCGGCGTCGTCCCCCTCGGTCGGCGCGAACTGCCCGGTGACGTCCCAGTAGTCGGCGGGGACGAACGCCATGCGCTCCCGCTCGCGCTCCACGACCAGCCGCGTCGCGACGGACTGCACACGGCCCGCGGAGAGGCCCTGGCGCACCTTGCGCCACAGCACGGGCGAGACCTCGTAGCCGTAGAGGCGGTCGAGGATGCGGCGGGTCTCCTGCGCGTCGACGAGGTCCTCGTCGAGCTCGCGGGTGTTCTCCAGCGCCCGCAGGATCGCCTCGCGGGTGATCTCGTGGAACACCATCCGCTTGACCGGGACCTTCGGCTTGAGCTCCTGGATGAGGTGCCAGGCGATGGCCTCGCCCTCGCGGTCCTCGTCGGTGGCGAGGTAGAGCTCGTCGGCCTCCTTGAGGGCCTTCTTCAGCTCGCGGACCTTCTGCTTCTTGTCCGCGTGCACCTCGTAGTAGGGGTCGAAGCCGTTGTCGACGTCGACGGCGAACTTGCCGTACGGGCCCTTCTTCATGTCCGTCGGCAGGTCGCGCGGCTGCGGCAGGTCGCGGATGTGCCCGACGCTCGCCTCGACCTCGAAGTCGTCACCGAGGTAGCCCTGGATCTTGCGGGCCTTGGTGGGCGACTCGACGATCACGAGCTTGCGTGGCTGGGGCATCCGTTCCTGCTTTCCCTGGTGCTGCGGCGGTGCGGGCGGCGTGCTGCTGCGGTGGTGATGGTGGCCGGCCGACCGGTCATGTCACGGTACGACATCTGCTCGTCACTTCCCCGACACGGCCGCCGGGCGGCACTCTACCGAGACGTGCGGCGGGGCTGCGCGGTGAGCTGCCGGAGCACGAGGAGCGCCGCGAACGCCGCCGCGGTCACCGCGAGCACCCCCAGGACGCCCGCCGCGTACGCGGTGAGGTCCGGCGACAGGGGCACCGGGTCGCCGTTCGTGACGAGCCCCACGAGGGTGCCGCCGGAGACGACGACGCCGACCGCCGACGCGGCGAGCAGCAGGCCTGCCACGACGTACGACCCCGGTGCCGACGAGGATCCGCCCCGTCGGTGCGGCTCGTCCGTCGACGACGCGGGCGCGAGCGCGCAGACCGCGGCCCCCCACGCCAGGACGACGAGCACCGCGGCGACGACGTCCGACGGCCGGTGCCACTGCCCCACGAGCGTCGAGACGCCGGTGGCCGCCGTGTAGGCGGCACCGAGGATCGCGACCACCGGCCGCCAGGCCCGCGGCGTGACGAGCAGCAGCGCGACCGACACGGACGCGGCCACGGTCGTGTGCCCGCTGGGCAGCGTGTTGGGGCCGGTCCACCCGGGCAGCAGCTCGGGCCGGTCGAGGACGCCGTGCTTGAGCACCTGGGTCGTGACGTTCGCGCCGGCCACGAGCACCGCGACCTGCAGCGCCAGCACCCAGCGGCGCCGCACCAGGGCGACGAGCATCGCCACCCCGACCCCCGCGACGACGAACGCCACGGAGACGACGTCGAGCACGGGCTCGGCGACCTGCCACAGGCGCCCCTGACCGTAGGTCGCGCCGCCGAACGCGAGCTCGTCGACGCGCTGGCCCGCGGTCGTCCCGACGAAGAACCGCCAGGTGAGCCACACCCCGAGCACGGCGAGGACGGCCACGACCCCGGCGGCGACGCGCGGCGCCGTCCGCGCCTGCGGGACGGTCCGACGTCCACGCCACGCGCCGACCGGCAGGATCGGCGCGCCGACGCCCGCCGTCCCCTGCGAGGGGGTCGGCGGCGTCGGGGGGCGCGTCTCGGTGAGCACGGGGCCACGCTACCCATTCCGGTGTGTCGGAAACGTATGCGCGGCGTGGGGACCTCTCCGCGCGCTACGGGCGGGTGTGCCTCAGCGTGACGGTGTTGGAGAAGACCTGGCGGACGCTCTGGTCCTTGGGGGTGTACTGGACCTTGATGTAGGACTTCCCGGGCGAGCCCGACAGCAGCACCCCGGGCACACGGAGGGTCCGCCGCCCGTCGTCGACCTTCCACGACCAGTTGGTCCAGCAGCCGGCCCAGCGGGACTGCGACGACTGCGGGTCGCGCGTCCAGAGGCACAGGCGGCCGCGCTCGGGGAGCCCCGCCGTCGTGACCGTGACGGTCGCGCGGACCGAGCGACGGTCCGACCAGTCGGCGGGGAACGACGTGCGGTCCATGCGGAACGTGACCTTCGGCCGCGCCTCGGCGACCTTCTGGCTCCAGGCCCGCTGCGACCGCTCGAAGGTGGACGGCCCGACGTACTTGACCACCATGTACTGCGGTTCACCGCCCTGCGCCTTCACGCCGGTGGCGGGGACGTACAGCGACGCCTTCCCCTTCGCGAGCGTGCCGGTGCGCAGCTTCTTGCCGTACGACCACAGCTCGACCCGGCCCGTCGGCGTGGCTCCGGGCGACGAGACGGTCACGGCGATCCGGCGCCCCTTGCCGTAGGTCCACGTCCTCCCGGTCGACACGGCGACGGACGTCGCCCGGGGGCGGACGACGAGCGTGTGCCACCGGTCGACGTGCTCCTCGTACTCCGGGGCGCCGTCGAACTCGATTGCCAGGTACGAGTAGCCGAACGCGAGCCTGCTCGCCGGGAACCGCAGCGTCGCCTTCCCGCCCACCACGGCGGCGGAGGCCAGCGACTTCCCGTCGCTGCTGCGCGTGACGGACACGCGCCCCACGGGCGTCCCGAGCGTGGACGTGACGCGCACCGGCACGACGACGTCCGAGCCGTAGCGGACCGAGGACGGCACCGTGGCCTTCACCGTGACCGGCTTGCTCGTGGCCTGCACCCAGGCCCCCCAGCTCGACACGGGTTCCCCCGCGAGGGTCCTGTGCACGAACCGGAGGGTCCGCCAGCGGGCCACCTCCGTGCCGTCGAGGGCGAACGCGGCGACACCGTCCACCAGCGGCGCAGACCGCTCCACCCCGCCGCCGAGGTCGACGGTCACCTCGCCCTCCCTCGGCTCGTCCGTGCCGGTGAGGTCGAAGCGGAGCTCGTGCGCGTCGCCGTAGTGCCACGACGTCGCGTTCAGCAGCGGGACCGTGGGGTCGGCGAGCTCGATATCGGCCGCGCCCCACGACCGGACGGGGTACTGACCGGTGGCCGGGTCGACGGCCGCGGACGTGTCGACGTGGCGCACCACGACGCGGTGCAGGCCGGCGGCGTCGTCGACGGTCGGGACCACGATCGTGGCCCGACCGTCCGTCAGGGAGGCCCGCCACTGGGACGAGCTGTAGCCGTCGGCCATCCAGGTGATCTGGCCGATGCCCGGCGCGCCGTCCTGGGTGACGGTCACCTCGAGGGTGACGTCCTGCCCCACCCACCAGCGCTCCTCCGTCGGGACGACGACGGTGGCGTCGCCGCCGGCGTCGTCCGCCGTCGCGGGCGGGACGACGAGCCCCGTCGCGACCAGGGCGAGCGCGACCGCCGCACCGACCGACGCCATCCACCGCCGTACTCCTGCGCCCACGCGCACACCGCCTCCAGTCGAGCCCGCGTGCAACATAGCGGCAGGTCAGACGCCGATCCAGACCTCCGAGGGCGCCCCTTGCCCGACCGTGAAACTTCATACCTCCCGGGGGTGTCGTCGACCGGTCAGCGGGCGAGCTCCGGCGGCAGGCCGCCCGAGCCCGCGCCCACCAGGTCGGCGTCGTGCAGGTGGCACGCGACGCGCCGCTCCTCGCCCGTGCGCGGCGGCCCCAGCACGGGGCGCACGTCGCGACAGACGTCCATCGCGTGCGGGCAGCGCGGCGCGAACGGGCAGCCCGCGCCGAGCCGCTGGAGGTCGGGCGGGGCGCCGGGGATGCCGGACAGCTCGCGCCGCGGCCCGCGCAGCGGGGGGAACGAGCCGAGCAGGCCGGCGGAGTACGGGTGCCGCGGCCTGCGGTAGACCTCCTGCGCGGTGGCCTCCTCCACGATCTCGCCCGCGTACATGATGGCGATGCGGTCGGCGACCTCCACCAGCAGGGACACGTCGTGGGTGATCAGGACGACGGAGAACCCCAGCCGGTCGCGCAGCTCCATGATCTGCTCGAGGATCTGGCGCTGCATGACGACGTCGAGCGCCGTCGTCGGCTCGTCCATGAGCAGCACCTGCGGCTCCAGGGCGAGCGCCATCGCGATCATCACGCGCTGCCGCATGCCGCCCGAGAGCTGGTGCGGGTACGCGCGGAGGCGGTCCGCGGAGATGCCGACCATCTCGAGCAGCTCCGCCGCCCGCGCCTCGAGGTCCCGGGGCGACAGCCCGGGCCGGTGCGCCCGGATGCCGTCGGTGAGCTGCCGACCGATCCGGAAGACCGGGTTGAGGGAGCTCATCGCGCCTTGGAACACGATGGCGACGTCGCGCCAGCGGGCGGCGCGCAGCTGCGCGTCGGTCAGGCCGAGGACGTCGCTGCGCCGGCCCTCGCGGTCGGTGAGCCACACCTCCCCGCCGGTGATGAGGCCGGGCGGCGGCAGCAGCCGGGTCGCGGCGTACGCGAGCGTCGACTTGCCGCAGCCGGACTCCCCCGCCAGGCCGAGCACCTCGCCGCGGTGCAGGGTCAGGTCCACGCCCCGCAGCACGTGCGTCGGGTCGTCGCCGAAGCCGTAGTCCACGTGCAGGTCGCGGATCTCCAGCACGGGCTCGCTCATCTGTCCTCCTGGGTGGGCTCGGTGGGGCGCGCCGGCCTCACCACCGGGGTGAAGCCGACGCGCGGGCGGATGCCACGGCGGCGCAGGGTGCGGGCGTGCATGCCGGTGCTGCGCAGGCGCGGGTTGACCAGCTCGTCGATGCCGAAGTTGATCAGGGTGAGCGCCATGCCCAGCAGCGCGATGCACAGGCCGGCGGGCACGAACCACCACCAGGCGCCGCGCTGCAGCGCCAGGTTGTTCTGCGCCCAGAACAGGATGGTGCCCCAGTTCCACTCGCTCACCGGCGTGATGCCGATGAACGCGAGCGTCACCTGGCTGAGGACGGCGAACGTCACGGTGCCGACGAAGCCCGCGGCGATGATCGCCGTGAGGTTGGGCAGCACCTCCGCCAGCACGATGCGCCACGTGCGCTCGCCCGTGGCCCGCGCCGCCTCGACGAAGTCCCGCTTCCGCAGGGACAGCGTCTGGGCGCGCAGCACGCGCGCGCCCCACGCCCATCCGGTCACGCCGATGACGAGCGCCACGGTGATGCCGCCGGCGCTGGGCAGCTGCGCCGCGATGATGATGATGAGCGGCAGCTGCGGGATGACGAGGAACACGTTCGACAGCGCCGAGAGCCCTTCGTCGCCCAGCCCGCCGACGAACCCGGCCGTGACGCCGACGAGCACGCCGAGCACGGTGGCCCCGAGCCCGGCGACCAGGCCCACGACCAGCACGCCCCGGGTCCCGACGATGATCTGCGACAGGATGTCCCGCCCGGTGTGGTCGGTGCCGAGCCAGTGCGCGCCGGACGGCGGCTGCAGCAGGGCGGTGCTCACCTGGTTCGGGTCGTAGGGCGCGATCCACGGGCCGACGACGGCGAGGATCCCGAAGAACACGAGGATCGCGATGCCGACGAGCGCCTTGGAGTTGCGCAGGAACAGCAGCCGGGGGCGCCGGCCCGGGCGCGCGACGCCCTGCCCGACGTCGTCCGGCCCCGTAGGTGCCGCGACCTCGATCGCGGTGGTCGATGTGGCCATGTCAGCCTTCCTGCCGGGTGCGGGGGTCGAGCGCCGCGTAGGCCAGGTCCGCCACGAGGTTGGCGACCAGCACGGACAGCGTGATGACGAGGAAGCAGCCCTGCATCAGCGGGTAGTCGTGGGTGGAGACCGCCTGGTAGAGCGTGTAGCCGATGCCCTGGTAGCTGAAGACCATCTCCATGACGAGCGTGCCGCCGACGACGAAGCCGAGTGCCAGGGCGAAGCTGGAGACCTGCGGCAGGATCGCGTTGCGCGCCGCGTACCCCACGACGACCGCCCGCGCGGGCAGGCCCTTGGCGTGCGCCACGGTGACGTAGTCCTCGCTGGAGACGGTGACCATCATGTTGCGCATCCCGAGGATCCAGCCCGAGATCGACGACACGACGATCGTCAGCGCGGGCAGGGTGCCGTAGTAGATCACCGAGCCGACGAACTCCCAGCTCAGCGACGGCACCATGCCGCGGTCGTAGCTGCCGTTGGACGGGAACCAGCCGAGGTTGACGGCGAACACCGCGATGGCGATGAGGCCCAGCCAGAAGTACGGCACCGCCGAGAAGAAGGTCGTGATCGGCAGCAGCGAGTCCGCCCAGGTGCCGCGTCGCCAGCCGATGCCGGTGCCGACGGCCGTGCCGAGCAGGAACGCGATGATCGTGGCGATGCCGACCAGGCCGACCGTCCAGGGCAGCGCCTGCGTGACGATGTCGGACACGGGTGTCGGGAAGTGGGTGAAGCTCAGCCCGAGGTCGCCGTGCAGCAGCATCTGCCAGTAGTGCACGTACTGGTCCCACAGCGACATGTCCTGGTCGAGCCCGAACAGCACACGCAGCGACTGCTCGGCGTTCGAGTCGATCCGGCCCTGCATGCGCCCCATGAGGGCGGTGACCGGGTCGCCCGGCAGCAGGCGCGGCACGAAGAAGTTGATGGTGATGGCGGCCCAGGCGGTGAACAGGTAGAACAGCGCGCGGCGCAGCACGAACCTCATGCGTCCCCTCCCGTCGGCGTCAGCACCGGGGCGTCGGCGCGGTCGGCGTACCCCCAGCAGGCGGCCTGCCGGGGCTCGCCCGCCGGCCCGCGGCCGACGTCGAGCAGGGGCGGCGCCTCGGCCGCGCACAGGTCGGTGGCGAACGGGCAGCGCGGGTGGAAGCGGCAGCCCGAGGGCGGCCGCACCAGGCTGGGCGGCTCCCCGCGAGGGGCGCCCGCCGGCCGCTCGGCGAGGTTCTCCGGGTCGGGGGCCGACGCCAGGAGCAGCCGCGTGTACGGGTGCTTCGGGTCCTGGGTGACCGACTCGCTGTCCCCCGACTCCACGACCTGCCCCGCGTACATGACCAGGGTGGTGTCCGCGAAGTACCGCGCCGAGGCGATGTCGTGCGTGATGTAGAGGATCGCCAGGTGCAGCCGGTCGCGCAGGTCGGCGAGCAGGTTGAGGATGCCGAGCCGGATGGACACGTCGAGCATCGAGATGGGCTCGTCGGCCAGCAGCACCTCCGGGTCGGCCGCGAGCGCCCGCGCGATGGCGATGCGCTGGCGCTGGCCGCCGGACAGCTCGTGCGGGAACTTGTCGACGTACCGCTCGGCGGGCGTGAGGTGCACGCGCTCGAGCAGCTCGGCGAGGGCCCGCTCCAGCTCGTCCCCGCGCAGGCGGCCGCGGTGGATGCGCAGCGCCCGCGTGAGCGTGTACCGCACGGGGTGCACCGGGTTCAGCGAGGAGAACGGGTCCTGGAAGATCATCTGGACGCGGTTCACGTAGCGGCGGAACGCGCGGCGTCCGCGCGCCCGCGCGTCGGTGCCGCCGAGCAGCAGCCGGCCCGCGGTGGCGGGCTGGAGCTGGGAGAGCAGACGCGCCACGGTGGACTTCCCGGAGCCGGACTCGCCGACGAGGGCCACGACGCGTCCGGCGTGCAGCGCGAGGTCCACGCCGTCGACGGCGTGCACGACGGCGCCGCGCCCGGAGCCTCGGCCGCCGCCCTTGACCAGGTAGTGCTTCGTGAGCCCGACGGCCTCGAGCACGGGCGCGCCGGGGTCGGTGCTGGGGGTGCCCCCCGGGGCGCCGGCAGGCGCCCCGGGGGTGGTGGTGTGGAGGGACATCAGGACGCGGGCTCCAGGTGCATGACGATCTGGGCGGCCTGGACCCCCGTGGGCTGCGGCTGGTTGTACGGGTCGTCCTCGGACGGCCAGCCGACGTAGTTCAGCGACGAGTACTGCGCGGTGGCGGGGCGCGACCAGATCGGGATGGCGGGCACCTGCTCCACGTAGACCTGCTGGATCGTGTCCATCGCGGCCTGGCGCGTGGCGTCGTCGGTCGCCGCCGCGTAGTCGGCGAACGCCTTCGTCGCGGCGTCGTCCTGGAACCGGCCGAAGTTCCACGTGGCCGGCTCGCCGAGCTTCTTGTACTGCGCGCCGTCGAACTGGTCGGCGTACATGTCCCACGGCGTCGCGCCGCCGTCGGTCCAGTGCAGCGTGGCCTGGAAGTCGCCCGGCGGGATGACGTCGGCGAACCAGCCGTCCTGGTTGACGGGGTTGACCGTGGCGTCGACGCCCAGCGTCGCGGCCGCGTTCTTGATGAGGTCGAGCGCGGTGAGGTAGTCGTTCCAGCCCGCCGGGTTGGTGAGCTCGAAGGTCACCTTCTCGCCGTCCGGGTCGACGAGCTTCTCGCCCTCCCAGGTGTAGCCGGCGTCGGTGAGCAGCGCCTTGGCCCCCTCGACGTCGACGGCGAGGTCGGTGTCCGCGTAGGCGTCGGAGAGGAACGGCTCGCCCGCGGGCAGCGGCAGGCCGGTCGCGTTCGTCAGCGGCGGGTTGACGCCGGAGGTGGCGACGTCCACCAGCTCCTGCCGGTCGACGACCATGTTGAGCGCCTGCCGGAAGGCGACGTCGTCGAACGGCTTCTTCTCGTTGTTGAGGAACAGCGCGTCGATGCCGAGGCCGGCGGCGGCGTACTGGTGGTAGTGCTCCGGGTCCTGCGCGATGTAGACGTTCTCGTAGTCGGCGATGAACGTCCAGCCCCACTGCGCCTCGCCCGTGGTGAGGGCCGTGGTCAGGGCGTTGTTGTCGTTGTACGACGAGTACCGGATCTCCGGGACCTTGGGCTGACCGCCCCAGTAGTCGTCGCGCGCCTTCACGGTGGCCGCCTGCGGCGTCCACGACTCGAGCGTGTAGGGGCCGGTGCCGACGGGCTCCTCGTTCGTGAACGTCGTCGGGTCGTCGACGTCCTTCCACAGGTGCTCCGGCACCATGAGCAGGTCGTACAGCTTGGACTGGTTGACGTACTGCGGGGCCGTGAACGACACGGTCACGGTGGTGCCGTCGGTCTCGACCTTGTCGTACGGCAGCGCGGCCGCGTTGAGGCCCTCGTGGTCGATACGGAGCTGGATCGAGAACGCGACGTCGTCCGCGGTGAAGTCCTCACCGTCCGACCAGGTCACGCCCGACCGCGGCGTGATGACGGCCTGCGTGTAGTCCTCGTTCCACTCGATCTTCTCGGCGAGCCAGGGCTCCGGGTCCTCGGACGGCTTGGCCTGGTTGCGCATCATGAGCGGCTCGTAGATGACGAACGCGTAGCCGAGGGAGAGCGCGGACGAACCGGTCGCGAACGGCGACTGGTTCTGGGTCTGCACGCCGTTGGGCATGCCGACGGTCAGGGTCTCCGTGCCGACGCCGCCGGAAGAGGCGGACGGGCTGTTCCCGCCGGCGCCGCCGCCACAGGCCGCGGCCAGCAGGGCCACGACCGCGGCGCTCGCGACCGCCGTGCTGAGCTTGCGGATTCTCACGGTGTGCCTCCTTGCACGAGCCCCGCCGCCGATGGCGGGGCGATGGGTAGGTGATCGGTGCTGGATGGTCAGGGCTGGATGGTCAGGGCTGGATGTCGGGCGCGACGACGAGGTCGACGTCGAGCCGGGGGTCGCGCACCGAGCGGCTCGCGGTGAGCCGGTAGGTGCCGGGCGGGGTGGTCCAGCCGCCGGCGGCGGCGTCCCACGTCTGGAGGGCGCGCCGGGGGACGCGCACCTCGGCGGTGGCGCGCTCTCCCGGCGCGGCGTCGACGACGGCGAAGCCGCCGAGCCAGCGCACGGGGCGCTCGGGGTCGGTGGCGACCGTGCCGGCGGGCGGGGTCACGTAGACCTGCACGACCTCGCGCCCCGGGCGCGTGCCGGCGTTGCGCACGGCGACGCGCACGACGACGTCCTCCCGGGCGTCGGCAGGCACGGCGTCGGCGGGCACGGCTTCTGCGGCCTCGTACTCCCACGTCGTCCAGCCGAGCCCGTGCCCGAACGGGGCGGCGGGCTCGGGGCCTCCCGCCGCCGGCCCGGCGTCGAGGCGGCGCTCCCAGGCGCGGTAGCCGACGTCGAGCCGCTCGGCGTAGTCGACGACGCCGCCGGCGGGGATCGCGTGCGGCACGGGCACGTCCGCGGCCCGGGCGGGCAGGGTCCACGGCAGGCGGCCGGACGGCTCGGTGACTCCGGTGAGCACGTCCGCGAGGCCGGTCCCGGCCTCCTGGCCGGGCAGCCAGCCCCACAGCACGGCCGGCGCCTCGTCGTACCAGGGCAGCAGCACCGGCGCACCGGCGTTGACGACCACCACGGTGCGCGGGTTGGCGGCGAGCACGCGCCGCACCAGCTCGTCCTGCGTGCCGGGCAGCGCCAGGTCGGCGCGGTCGTAGCCCTCGGACTCGACCTCGTGCGTGGTGCCCACGACGACGACGGCGACGTCGGCCTCCCTGGCCGCGGCGGCCGCCGCCTCGAGCTCGTCCTCGGCCGTCGGCCCGGGCAGCCGGTGCACCAGCGCGCCGCGCACGAACCGGTCGTAGCCGACGGGGTGCACCACCTGCAGCTCCGCCTCCAGCAGGGTGCCGTCGGCGCCGCCCTCGACGGCGAGGGTCGAGGCGATCGGGTGGTTGTGGCCCGAGGCGAGGATGACGTCCTCGTCCACGACGACGTCGCCGGCGGAGGCCGTCCTGCCGTCCACCGTGACCTGGTGCGCCCCCACCGTGCCCACCCCGAGCTCGTGGGTGCCCGGCTCGTCGGTGCGGACCCGTGCGCTGAGGCGCAGGGTCGCGTCGTCGGGGCCGACGTCGGCGCACCAGCCGTCCCAGGCGCCGCGGGTCTCGACGCGGCGGACGGTGCCGTCGGCGGCGAGCCACTCCAGGCGCACGCCCGGCGCGCCGGTGACGGGGTCGGTGCAGCGGGCCGGGTCGAGCGCCGGCGGGTTGCGCAGCACGCGCGAGCCGGCGACGAGATCGACGACCGAGCCCGCCGGGAGCGCGGCGCGCAGCGCCTCGGCGGGGTACGTGAGGCGGTCCGGCACGACGAACGACGAGCCACCGCCCTGGAAGAACGGCTCCACGGCGTGCGCCCCGAGCAGCGCCACGCGCAGGGGCGCGCCGTCGGGCCCGTCCGCGACCGGGACCAGGCCGTCGTTCTTGAGCACGACGACGGAGCGTCCGACGAGCTCGCGCAGCAGCGGCACCGGGTCCTCGGCCGGGACGGGCTCGCCGTCGACGACAGGTCCGCCCGGCAGCGCGAGCCGCCCGACGCGGTGCGCGAGCCGCAGCAGGCGGCGCACCTTGTCGTCGAGGTCGGCGACGGCCACCTCCCCGGACCGGACGGCGGCGAGCAGGCCGTCGCCCCACGGGCCGTCGGGCCCGGGCATCTGCAGGTCGAGGCCGCCGCGTACGGCGGGCGCGACGGACTGCGTGGCGACCCAGTCGCTCACGACGAGGCCGTCGAAGCCCCACTCCTCCTTGAGGACGCCGGTGAGCAGCGGCCGGTGCTCGAGGGCGGGCGCCGCGACGGTGCCGTCGTCGACCCCGCTGTACGCGCCCATGACGCTCCACGCGCCGGCGGTGACGAGGCGCTCGAACGGCGCGAGGTACACCTCCCGCAGCGTCCGCTCGTCGACGCGGGCGAGGTAGCGGGTGCGGTCCGTCTCGGAGTCGTTGGCCACGTAGTGCTTCACGCACATCCCGACCCCGCGCTCCTGCGCCGCGGTGACGAGGGCGACGGCGACCTCGGCCGTGAGGTGCGGGTCCTCCGAGTAGCACTCGAAGTGCCGCCCGCCGACGGGCGTGCGCTGGAGGTTGACCTGCGGCGCCAGGACCACGTCCACCCCGTGCCGGCGGGCCTCCGCCGCGAAGAGCCGTCCCGTGCGCCGGGCCAGCTCGACGTCCCACGTGGCGGCGAGGGCCGACGGCGCGGGCAGCATCGCGGAGGTGCCGTGGCCCTGCGGGTCGCGCACCCCCACCGGGCCGTCCGACATGACGACGGGCTGGAGCCCGATCCGCTCGACGGCGCGGGTCGCCCACATGGACGCGCCGACCACGAGGGCGGCCTTCTCGTCGACCCCGAGGAGGTCGACGAGCGCGTCGATCTCGATCTCGGTGCTGGCGTCGGTGCTGGTGTCGGTGCTGGTGACAGCGGTCTGCGATGACACGCGGCGGTACTCCCTCGTCCTGGTCGGCGTCGACTGGCGCCCAGTGAAGCACAGTTACTGACAGGTAAGTAAGTAGACGAAGGTCACAGTATGGTGACGCCATGGCAGACGGCAGCACCCCGCGACGGACCCGCCCCTCGAAGGCCGAGCGGCGCGAGGAGATCCTCGGCGCGGCGACGCGCGTGTTCGGCTCGAAGGGCTATCACGCGGGGTCGCTGGTCGACGTCGCCGAGCAGGTGGGCATCACGCACGCGGGCGTGCTGCACCACTTCGGCAGCAAGGACAAGCTGCTGTGGGCCGTGCTGGAGTACCGCGACCGGGTCGACGTCGAGCACCTCGAGGGGCAGCACATCCCCGGCGGACTCGACCTGTTCCGCCACCTCATGACGACCGCGCGGATCAACGCCGACCGGCGCGGCATCGTGCAGGCCTACTCGGTGCTCACGGGCGAGTCCGTCACCGACGGCCACCCGGCGGCCGCCTGGGTCACCGAGCGCTTCACGGTGCTGCGCGGCGAGATCACCACGGCGCTGCGGCAGGTGGCGCAGGAGCGCGGCGTGGCGCTCGAGGAGGCACGCGCCCGCAGCGCCGCCAGCGCCGTCATCGGCGTCATGGACGGCCTCCAGGTGCAGTGGCTCCTGGACCCGGACGCCGTCGACCTCGCGGAGGAGACCGCGTTCGCGATCGAGGCGATCCTCGCCGCCGTCCTCGCCGGGCCGGACGCCCCGCGCGTCGTCCCCGCGAGGTAGACCCGAAACCCGCGAGGTAGCTCGGAAGACCGCGAGGTAGCTCGAAGAACCGCGAGGTAGCTCGAAGAACCGCGAGGTAGCTCGAAGAACCGCGAGGTAGCTCGTCGGGCCACGGTGGAGCGCCACCGGGCCGACCTGTGAACTACCTCGCGGTCTTCCGAGCTACCTCGCGGATCTCTGGACTACCTCCCGGCGGTCAGCCGGTCACCAGGGTGAGGTCGTAGGCGTCGAGGATCTCGCCCACCGGCTGGAAGAACGTCGTGCCGCCGGACGTGCAGTCCCCGGAACCGCCGGACGTCACGCCCTGCGCCTGGTCGCCCGCCAGCAGCGAGCCGCCGGAGTCGCCCGGCTCCGCGCACACGTCGGTGCGGATGAGCCCGTCGACCGTGCCCTCGGCGTAGGAGACCGAGACGTCGAGCGCCTCGACGGTGCCGCAGTGCCAGCCCGACGTCGAGCCGGAGCGGCACACCTGGGCCCCCACCGGCGCCGGCTCGGCGCCCGCGACGGCGACCTGGCCGCCCGCCCAGTCGTTCACGGCACCGACCGGCGTGCTGCCGAGCCCCACCTGGACGTACCCGTAGTCGTCGCCGGGGAAGCTCGACCCGGCGAACGTGCCCGTGGGCTGCGACGTCGGGTCGCCCGCGGAGCCGCAGTGCCCCGCGGTGACGAAGCCGTCCGTGACGGCGAAGCCCACCGAGCAGCGCGACGCCCCGTTGATGTAGTACGCGTTGCCCCCGACGACGTCGTCGAGCACCCGTGGCCGCTCGGCGGTCGTGCGCACCGTGGCGGCGCCGCTCGGCACGCCCGCCGCGGCCAGCGCGTCGTCGACGTCCGCCCGGGCGTCCGCCCCTGCCAGCGTCTCGACCACGAGGGTGTTGTCCTGCACGTCCACGTGCCAGCCGGTCACGCCGGCGGCCGCGGCGGCATCGTCGCCCAGGTCCGCGGCCCAGCCCTCGAGCTGGTCCAGCGAGTACCGGGCGTCCACCGCCCGACCGCCCGCGGCGCGCACGGCGGCCTCGACGGCACCGCCCGCGTCGCCCGTCGTGGCGACGAACAGCCGGTCGAGCTCGGGGTCGAGCCACGCGCCGGCGAAGTCGTCACCGAGCTTCTCCCGCAGCCGCTCCTGCGCGGCCGCGGCGTCGTCCTGGAAGTCCAGCCGTTCGACGGCGCGCTCCTTCGACACGCCGAGGTCGTCCGTCATGGCCCGCAGGAGCCCGGCCGGATATCGGTCCGCGCCCGCGACGTCGTCGTCGGGGTCCGGACCGGCGGCCTGGGCCGTCGCCGCGGTCGCCGCGAGCGTGAGCCCGGCAGCCGTGGCGGCCATCGTCCTGAAGGTCGTGCGTCTCATCGGAGAATCCCTTCCGTCAGGTACCGGACGGTTGCCCGGCGCACCACACGCTACGGGGGTGACCAGCCCGCGGCCAGGGCGCGTCCAGCCCGCCGCCGGGTGCACACTGATCCTTCGTGCACCCGATCCCGTGGCTGCGCCCGCACCGGGTGCCCGCGACGTCCCCCGCCTCGCCCGCGAGCCTGCGCCGTCGTCCGGCGCAGGTGGTCACCCTCGCGTTCCTCGCGACGATCGCGGCCGGAACGTTCCTGCTGAGCCTGCCGATCAGCGCCACGGGGCGCACCGCAAGCTTCGTCGAAGCCCTGTTCACCGCCACCTCCGCGACCTGCGTGACCGGGCTCGCCGTCGTGGACACCGAGACGTTCTGGACGCCGTTCGGGCAGGTCGTGATCCTGCTGCTCATCCAGGTGGGCGGCTTCGGCGTCATGACCCTCGCGTCGCTGCTCGGCCTGCTGCTGACCCGCCGCCTGGGGCTCAGCACCCGCCTGGTGGCGACCGAGTCGACCCGCTCGGTCGGGATGGGCGACGTCCGGCGCGTGCTGCTCGGCGTGCTGCGGTTCACCGTCGTCACCGAGCTGGTGGTGGCCGCGGTGCTCACGGCGCGGTTCCCCGCCGCCTACGACGAGCCGCTCGGCCACGCCGTCTGGTCCGGCGTGTTCCACGCGGTGTCCGCGTTCAACAACGCGGGCTTCTCGATCTACAGCCAGAACCTCGTGCCGTTCGTCGCCGACCCGTGGGTGTGCCTGCCGATCTGCGCGGCGATCATCATCGGCGGCCTCGGCTTCCCGGTGCTGCTGGAGCTGTGGCGCCTGCACCGCACCCGCAGGACCGAGGACGGGCCGACCGATCTGCAGCGCCTGTCGCGCTGGAGCGTGCACACGCGGCTCACCGTGCTGATGACGGTGGTGCTGCTCGTGGTGGGCACGGTGTTCTTCCTCGCGGCCGAGTGGCGCAACCCGGGCACGTTCGGCCCCCTCGACCCGCCCGCGAAGGTGCTGGCCGCGTTCACGCAGGCGGTGATGCCCCGCACCGCGGGCTTCAACTCCGTGGACCTGTCGCAGGCCAACAACGGCACGTGGTTCTTCACCGACATGCTGATGTTCATCGGCGCCGGGTCGGGCGGCACCGCCGGCGGCATCAAGGTGACGACGTTCGCCGTCCTCGCCGTCGCGATCTGGTCGGAGCTGCGGGGCGACCCCGACGCCACGCTCTGGGACCGGCGCCTGACACCGAGCACCCAGCGGCAGGCGCTCACCGTCGCGCTCGTCGGCGTCGCCGCCGTGGTGCTGCCCACCCTCGCGATCACGCTGTCCACCAGCCTGTTCACCCTGGACCAGGTGCTGTACGAGGTGGTCTCCGCGTTCAGCACCACCGGCCTGTCCACCGGCATCACCGCGGACATGCAGCCCTGGCACCAGCTCGTGCTCGTGGCCCTGATGTTCCTCGGCCGGCTCGGGCCCATCACGCTCGGCACCGGCCTCGCGATGCGCGACCGGCAGCGCCTGTACCGGCGCCCGGAGGCGGCCGTCGTCATCGGCTGACGCCCCCGCCACGCAGCGAGCGTGCTGGATCGATCCTCAGACGGCCGGTCTGAGGATCAATCCAGCACCGACGGTTCCCCGCGTGTCAGCAGTTCGTCCCGGCGTACGTGCCGACGGCCTGCGCGGCCTCCTGGAACTCCGAGCCGGTCATGGCGGACATGGCGTCCTGCAGCTTCGTCATCGCCTCGGCGTCGGTGGGGTCCTCGGCCGCGGCGCTCAGGCCGTCCGTCGCGGTGCGGAACGACGTGGTCAGCGCCTCCCAGTCGTCGGCGATCTCCGCGGGCGGCTCGCCGACGCTCTCGAGCGTGGTGGTGAGGTCCTCGAGCTTGTCGACCGTGGGCTGCAGGTCGGACGGGTCGACGTCGCCCATCGCGGAGGACGCCTCGGTGAGGGCCTGGACGGCGCCGCACACGTCGCCGCCAGCCGCCTCGTCGGCCGGGGCCTCCTCCTCGGCCGGGCTCTCCTCGGCCGGGCTCTCCTCGGGCGCCTGCTCCTCGGCGGCGGGCGTGCCCTCGCCGGAGCCGGACCCCGAGTCGCCGGAGCCGCTGCAGGCGGCGAGGCCGAGGGAGAGCAGGGCGGCGGCGGCCACGGCGGTGGCACGGGTCATCGTCAGTCGGTTGCGCATGGGGACCATCGTGACCGACGGGCGCCGCTCCTGCGCCCCGGCGCGACGGGGAGTTCTCCCCATGTGGCACGGCCCACGCCCGGCAGGCCCCCGGGCGGCGCCGTCAGTCGGCGGGGCGGAGGAAGCCGTCGCGCACCAGGCCGCGGACGGCGGGGAACAGCTCGGCCCGCAGGTCGTCGGCGGGGACGTCGAGCAGCGCGCCCAGCGCCCCGACGATCTGCCCGACGGCGAGCTCGCCGTCGCACACCCCGACGAACGCCGCGAGGCCGGTGGAGGCGTGCACCCCGCGCCCCAGCCCGTCGCCCTGCCGGATCACGACGACGTTCGGGTCCGCCTGCCCGGGCGTGTGGAACCGCTCCTCGGTGACGTCGTCCGCGACCACGAGGTGGGCGCCGGCGAGCGCCGCGTCGTCGCGCGCCTCGAGCCAGTCGTGCGCCGCGAGCGACGCCGCGACGTGCGCGCCGAGCGGCTGGTGCACGGAGCCGGTGTGCTCCTCGAGGCGGCGCAGCGTCGGCCGCGCGCCGCCCGTGGGCCGGCGGAGGGTGACGATCCCGAAGCCCACAGCCTCCACGTCGCGGGACGCGAAGTCGTCCAGCCACGCGCCGTACGCGGCGGCCCAGGCGCCCGGCTCGCGCTCCGGGGTGGTGCCGCCGTCGCGGATCCACGTCTCGGCGTACTCCGCCGGGTCGAGCACCTCGCGCTGGATCACCCAGCCGTCCAGGCCGGCGGCGTCGAGCCACGCGCCCACGCGCTCGTCCCACGGCTCGCCGCGCCGGTGCTCCCAGTTGCCCAGCAGCTGCGCGACACCGCCGGGGGCGAGCACGCCGCCGACGTCACGCACCAGGTCCCGCACCAGGTCGTCGCCAGAGCGGCCGCCGTCGCGGTACTCGTAGTCGCCCAGCGCCTCCGCCACCGCGGCGCCCGCCGCGCCGGCGTGCGGGGTGATGACGAACGGCGGGTTGGAGACGACCAGGTCGAAGCTCTCCCCCGCCACCGGGTCCAGCATCGACCCGTGCCGCAGCGCGACGTCGACCCCCGCCGCCGGGGTGTTGAGCGCGAGGTTGAACCGGGCGAAGCCCAGCGCGCGCCGGGACAGGTCGGTCGCCACGACGTGCCGGGCGTGCCGCGCGGCGTGCAGCGCCTGGATGCCGCAGCCCGTGCCCAGGTCGAGCACGCGGCCCACGGGCGTGCGCGCCGTGACCTGGGCGAGCGTCGTGGACGCGCCGCCGGCGCCCAGCACGTGGTCCGTCGCGAGCCGACCGCCCGTGGCCAGCTCGGCGAGGTCGCTCGCCAGCCACCACGACGCCTCCCCGCCCGCGTCGACGGCGGCGTACGGGCGCAGGTCGACGACGGCGCGCACGGCGTCGTCGTCACCCTCACCCGCCGCGGCCACCAGCCCCAGGTGGGCGGCACCGGCGGTGCCGAGGCCGGGCAGCGCCCGGTCGAGCGCCCCGCGCGGCACCTCGTCGGCCAGCAGGAACAGCCGGGCGAGCACGGCGCGTGGCTCGTGCGCGGGCCCGACGTCCGCGAGCGCGCGGCGGGCCGGCACGGTCTGCTCGCGGTGCAGCGCCGCGGACGCGACCTCGCCCAGCGCCTCGCCGACGCCGTCGACGGTGTAGCCCGCCGCCGTCAGGTCCGACCGCAGCGCGTCGACCAGGGACCCGGCGTGCCCCGCCGCGCCGGACACGGGCGCCGAGACAGTCGTGGAGGCAGGCGTCGGGGCGAGGCCGTCCGTCGTCATCGGCCCGCGCACTCGGTCGACAGGAACGTGGTGATGTCCTTGGCGGCCGTCGTGGCGTCGGCCGTGTCGTCCGCGGTGATCGCGCCGGCCATCGCGGAGCTCACGGCGTTCGCGTCGTCCGCGTCGACTCCCTCGAACGCCGTGACGGCGCTGTCGAGGTAGTCCGCCATCGCGCCCCAGGGCTCCGCCACGCCCTCCGGCGGCTCGGCGTCTGCCATCGCGGTGTCCGCGGTGCGGAAGCTCTGCACCAGCGCGCGCGGGTGCTCCGGGCTGAGGTCGACGAGCGCGCGGTTGGTCGTGGACCAGGCCTGCTGCAGCCCGGCGCACGTCTCGCGGTCGAGGCCCTCGCCGTCCGTCGCGTCCGCGCTCGGGTCGGGCGACGCCTCCGGGTCCGACGCCGCGTCCTTCGACCGGCTCGGCTCGCCCTCGACGCCCATCGCGAGGTCGCCGGGGATCGAGACCGCCGGGGCGGGCTCCGCGACCGGCTCCTCGCCGCCGTCGGACTGCCCGCAGCCGGCCAGCGCGGCCCCGGTCACGAGCATCCCCACGACGACGACCGGGAGGTGGCGGGGCAGGAGGCGGGCGCGGCGCATCCCCCTATGGTGCGTCACCGCCCGCGCGCGCGGAAATCTCCGCTCAGTCGGCGGGCGCGTCGTCCGGGGTGTCGTCCGACGTGTCGTCCGGGGTCTCGTCAGGCGCGTCGGTCGCGCCGCAATCGTCCTTGAGGAAGGTGGTGACGCGGTTCGACGCCGCCGTCATCGCCGGGGTGTCGAGCTCCGCCAGGGCCTCGGCGACGGCGGTCGCGACCTCGCCCTCGCCGGCCGCCTCGATCTCGTCGGCGACCGCGCCGACGTAGGTCGCCACGGTGAGCCAGTCGTCACGCACCTCCGTGGGCGGCCGGACCTCGGCGAGGGCGTCACGGGCACCCACGAAGCCGCGCCGCAGGGTGGCCGGGTCGTCGGCCGTCATCTCGACCTGGAGGGACGCCGACCGCGACCACGCGGCCTGCACCACCGGGCACTCGTCGGGCGGGCCGGCCGCGAGGACCGCCTCGGCGGGGGCGCCGGCGTCCGCCACGAAGCCGGACGCCACCCCGACCCCCATGCCCAGGAGCAGCGCGACGGCGCCGGCGGCCGCGAACGACGAGCGGCGACGCCAGATCCCCGGCACCGGTCGCCTCAGGCGACCGACCACGCCGCGCGAGGCGCCACCGGCGCGTCTCGTGCTGGCCCTCATGCTGCCGAAGGCTACCGGGAGAGCGCACGACGCCGGAACGTCGCCGCAGGTGGGAGCATGCGGCTTGACCCGTGGCGGGCGTTCGGCCAGATTACGCGCGTGACCTCTACCACGCCCGGCCTGTGGGTGCATCCCGAGAATGACCCGCGAGCGACGGGCGTCGACCCGGTCGGCGAGAAGGAGACCCTCTGGGAATACCTCTGCCGCTACCGCATGACGCTGGTCATGAAGTGCGAGGGCCTCGACGCCTCGCAGCTCGCGCGCCGTGCCGTGCCGCCGTCGACGCTCTCGCTGCTCGGGCTCGTCCGGCACCTCGCGAACGTCGAGCACCACTGGTTCCGGCGGGTGCTGGAGGGCCTCGACGAGCGCGGCCCGTTCGAGCTGCCCGGCTACCCCGACGTCGACTTCGACGGCGCCCTCCCGGACGCGACCTGCGTCGACGAGGCGTGGGACGCCTGGCACCGCGCCGTCGAGGTCGCGGACGACTGCTTCGCCGGCGAGGACCTGAGCCGCGAGGTGCCCTACGACGGCGGCACCGTCGAGGCCCGCGACGTGCTGCTGCACGTGCTCGAGGAGTACGCCCGGCACATGGGCCACGTGGACCTGCTGCGCGAGTGCATCGACGGGCGCACGGGGCTCTAGCCCCGCGCCCCACCCCGCGCCCCGACCCCGCGCGGCCGCGTAGCGTGCCGACCATGGCGGGTGTGCGGAGCTTCCTCAGCGGCGTCCTGGTCCTGCTCGCGGTGCTGGCGGCGGTGGTCACCGTGCCCGCGCGGTACGTCGAGGGCACCCTGCTGGACACGGACGCGTACGTCGCGGCGACGGCGCCGCTGGCGGACGAGATCACCACGCAGGACGCGGTGGCCGAGGCGCTGACCGGCACCGTGGTCGGCCAGATCGACTCGGGGGTGCTCGCCGGGGCGCTGCGCCCGGTGATCGGCGAGGTGGCCGACGTCTTCGTGCGCTCGGACGCCTTCCCGCCCGCCTGGGAGGAGGCCAGCCGGCAGGGGCACGCCGCGACGGTGGCGGTGCTGCGCGACGAGAGCGACGTCGTCGACGCCGCCGACGGCGTGGTGACCCTCCCCCTCGACCCGTTCCTGGAGGCGGTCGGGCAGGCGCTGCGCGACCGCGGGCTGCCCGTCCCCGAGGGCTTCGCGACGACCGGCGCCGACGTCGTCCTGTACGCGTCCGACGACCTCGCCACCGCCCAGTCGGCCGTCGCCTTGCTGGACCGGTGGACCCCGTGGGCGCTGCCGGCGACGGTGCTGCTCGCCGTCCTGGCCGCCCTCGTCGCCCGGCCCGGACGACGCCTGCGCACGGTCGCGGTGACCGGGGTGCTGACCGCCGTCGCGATGCTCGTGCTCCTCGTGCTGCTGCCGGAGGCCGTGCAGGCGGTCTTCGCCGGGCTCGACGTCGGCGCAGCGGGACGCCAGGTGCTCGACGACACCGTCGACGCGCTGCTGGTGCCGCTGCGCACCCGGCTCTGGTGGGCGTTCGGGGTCGCCGCGGCCGTAGGGGTCGGCGCGGGGGTCACGGCCGGCGTGCTGCGCCGCGGGCGCGCGTCCTGATCCTGCGGCACGGCCCTGCCGCCCGGGCGTCGGCCCGGGCGGCAGGGCAGGTCGAACGCCTGGTCAGGCGTCCGAGGTGGCCCAGAAGAGGGCCTGCGCCGCCTGGCCCAGGCCGCCCTTCGGGTGGGTGCGGAAGAACACCGACGTGCCGAACACGACGGCCCGCGCGCCCGACTCCGCCTCGCCCGAGACCACCGCGGCGTGCCCTGCCGCCGCGTCAGGGCCGTCCGACCCCGCGCCGGACGGCGTCCAGTGCCCGGCGAGGAACGGCCGGTCCGCGTCGTAGGACTGCTCGGCCGTGGTGCCCTCGCCCAGGTCGGTGAACCAGGTCGCCGGATAGACGAACGCCTGGTCCTGGGGGTGCGCGGACAGGAACGACGAGCGCGCGGTGTCGACGTCGACGATCCCGTTGCCCGACCGGTTGCCCGTGACGGCCGAGCCCTCCACGAGCCCGTACGTCTCGGCCACGGCGAACGCGGCCGCCGTGCGACCCACGACCGAGCCGCCGTCGTCCACCCAGCCCTGCACCGCCTCCCGGCCGGCGCTGCCGGCGGGCAGCGTCAGCGACGACCCGACCCAGAGCACGTCGGCGTCCTCGAGGCCCGTCGTCCCGGTCGCCGCGCCGGCCTCGATGCCGGCCGCGGTCACCCGGACCAGGTCGTCGAAGCCGAGCTCGGTCAGGGACAGCAGGTCGTCCTGGCTGCCCGCGTAGGCGACCGTGAGGTCGTCGAGCTCCGCCGCCTCGTCGAGCCGGCGCAGCTCCTGCCGCGTCGCGGCCTCGAACGGGACGTCGTGCTCGCGCGCGACCTCCCGGACGGTCCGGCCGTCCCCGCGCCCGACGACGGCGCGCCCGTCGTCCAGGAGCCAGACCGGGACGTCCTCCTCGAGCAGCGCGTTGAGGGCGCGGTAGTCCTCGACGCCCGCGACGTCGAACGCGACGTGCCGCGCCCCGTGCGGCACGCGGGCGTCCGACGGCTCGCCGCGCAGCGGGACGACCTTCCCGACCGGCCGGTCCGTGGTCGACCCGACGCTGTCGACCGTCGCGCCCCACAGGGACGACAGGCTCCACGCCGAGATGTCGTACATCGACGGCACCTTCGCCGAGATGTCGGTGCCGAGGTCGAGCAGGGCGTTCGCCAGGCCGCGCAGCGGCTGGTGCAGGTCGACGACGAACGATCCGCGCGGGTAGGTGGTGCCACCGACGCGGGTGGCGCGCGTCAGCGTGCCGACCTCGATGCCGTGGAACAGGAGCTGGTCCACCAGCGCCTCGGCGTCGGCGGCGGACCGCTGCCCGTCGCCGACCGGGATCACGTAGGCGCGCGGCAGGTCGACGGGGTCCTGGTCGTCGACCACGTCCCAGTGCTGCTTCCACTCGTCCGGCTCGGGCACGGCCGCCACGTCGTCGACCGTCAGCGCGTCCTTCGGCTCCCCCGCGACGCCCCGGCGGAACGCCTCGATCTGGTCGTCCAGCATGGCGTCGTGGTGCCCGGCCACGTAGTCGATCATCGAGGTCATCGTCTGCTTCGCCACCGCCGTGTTGATCACGGCGTCCTCGGGCGTGGTGGCCGGGCCGGTGCGGCCCTTCGGCAGCTCGACGGTGCTGGTCGTGGCGCCGTGGAACGCGGCGTACTGCGCGGTGAAGATCGGCGGGTAGTCGTCCCACCCGGACGGGGTGTCGCGGTACGGGATCTTGATGAAGCCGGTGTTCTCGTCGACCGCCTCGTCCGTGGCCGGGTCGTAGTAGGTGTTCCCGGGGATCTGCGCGGCGACCACGTCGTCCTCCACCTGGCGCGCGATCGCGTACCCATGGGGGATGAACAGGTCGTACTCGTAGTTCTCGCCGTGCGGCGGGCCGCACGGCTCCACCTGCAGCACGTCGGTGTACCCGTGGAAGTCGGCCGCGTAGAGCGGCTGCAGCGCCCGCGCCGTCGCGACGAAGGACCGCGACTCCGGCGTCGCCCCGGTGATCATGTCGCGGTTCGCGTCGAGGCTCAGGCTCGTGGCCCGCGTGCCCAGGGTGCGCCCGTCGGGGTTGAGCGTCAGCGAGAAGTACAGCCGGTGGTCCTCGAGCAGGGCCGCGGTGGCCGGGTCGTCGGACGTCGCCAGCTCGTCGATGACCTGCATCGCGGCGTCGGTGCCCTCCCACTCGTTGCCGTGGATGTTGGCGCTGATCCACAGCGGCGTCTTGTAGCCCTCGGCGAGGCGGCGGTCGGCCGCGGCCCGCTCCGGGGACGTGCGGATCTCCTCCCGCCACCCGGTCTGCCGCGCGGTCTCGCGGCGGGACTCCGGCGCCGTCACGGTCACCAGGTACAGGTCGCGGCCCGCCGTGGACCGACCCACCACCTGGGTCGAGACCCGGTCGCTCGAGTCCATGAGGGCCGTCAGCCGCGGGGCGATCTCGGCGTAGCTGATCGTGCCGTTGAGGTCGGTCGCGTCGTCGTCCGCCGGCGGGTACACGGTGAGGTCGGGCTGGGACGGGTAGGCGCGGGGCATGTCGATCGCGCCGCCGGTCGTCCCGCCGCCGTGGCCGGGCCCGGAGCGTTGTGCCGTGCGCGCCAGCTCGGCGAACGACGCCGCGCCGGCGGCAGGTGCGTCCCGCTCGGGCCCGCGGCCTTGGCGGTCCTGCCGGTCGTCGGCGGCCGCGGCGCTCACGAACGTCGTCGCCAGGAGGGTGAGGGTGCCGAGCACCGCGACGGTGCGTGGGAGCTTCATGGGTCTCCTTCTCCTCGTCGGCGGCGTGGACTCCGTCGTCCCGCCAGGGGCCGGCGCCGAGCGCCGTCCCGGGCCCAGCATGTCGCGACCCGGGAGCTTCGGCACGGCCGGAAACACGACGTTCACGGGGAACGACGACCGACCGGGGACTATCCCCTTGCGTGCGCGTCGTCGGGGGGAGTCGGATGTCGCCATGACAGATCCCGCGACGACGCCCGAGGCACGCCGGTTCCCCGACCTGTGGGTGGACCCCGAGGACGACCCCCGCCAGCAGTGGGCCGACCCGGTCGGCGAGCTGGAGACCCACTGGTCCTACCTGCGGTCCTACCGCGCCACGATCGAGATGAAGTGCGAAGGGCTCGACGCCGAGCAGCTCGCCCGCCGCTCCGTGCCGCCGTCGACCCTGTCGCTGCTGGGGCTGGTGCGCCACCTGGCCAAGGTGGAGCATTCCTGGTCCCGCCGCGTCCTGCAGGGCGCGATGGACCTGCCGAAGCTCTACGTCGCCGACGGCGGCCCGGACTGGGACTTCGACGGCGCGGTCGCGGACCCTGAGGTCGTCGCGGAGGCGTGGACCTCCTGGCGGCGCGAGACGGCGGCCGCCGACGCGTGGCTCGCCACCCAGACCGACGCGGACATGGGGCGGGTCGTGCCGTTCGACGGCACCAGCTCGACGGTGCGCGACATCCTCGAGCACCTCGTCGAGGAGTACGCCCGCCACGCCGGGCACGCCGACCTGCTGCGCGAGTGCATCGACGGCCGCACCGGCCAGTGACCCCGGCCGCCGGTCGTGCCTGTCGAGACCCTGCCGCGGGTCTCGACAGGCTCGGCCACCGGGCCGCTACGTCGCGGGGACGCTCGCCGTCTCGTCCGCCTGCTCGCGGTCCACGCGCGCCGCGCGGAGGCGGGACATGATGACCGCGCCGAAGGCGATGCCCGCCGCGACGACGGCGATGACGATGCGCACCGCCTGGTTCGCGTCGGCCGGCACGCTCAGCATCACCACGGCAGGCGCGATGAGCACCGACACCAGGTTCATCACCTTGATGAGCGGGTTGATCGCGGGGCCGGCGGTGTCCTTGAACGGGTCGCCGACCGTGTCGCCGATGACGGTGGCGGCGTGCGCCTCGGAGCCCTTGCCGCCGTACGCGCCGTCCTCGACGATCTTCTTCGCGTTGTCCCACGCGCCCCCCGAGTTCGCAAGGAACACGGCCATGAGGACGCCGGCGCCGATCGCGCCGCCGAGGAACCCGGCCAGCGGCCCGACCCCGAGCCCGAACCCGACCGCGATGGGCGCGAAGGCCGCCAGCAGGCCGGGGGTGGCGAGCTCGCGCAGCGAGTCGCGGGTGCAGATGTCCACGACGCGGCCGTACTCGGGCCGCTCCTCGTAGGTCATGATCCCGGGGTGCTCGCGGAACTGGCGGCGCACCTCGAAGACGATCGCGCCCGCCGCGCGGGTCACGGCGTCGATGGCGAGGCCGGAGAAGAGGAACACCGTGGCGGCGCCGAGGATCACGCCCACGAGCGTCACGGGCGACACGATCTCGAAGCTCAGCATGGCCGGGACCAGGCCCGCGCCCGCCTCCGTGACGTCGGCCAGCGCCGTCGACACGGCGTCGGCGTACGAGCCGAAGAGCGCGGTCGCGGCGAGCACCGCCGTCGCGATCGCGATGCCCTTGGTGATCGCCTTGGTCGTGTTGCCCACCGCGTCGAGGTCCGTGAGGATCTGCGCGGCCTCGTCGTCGACGTCGCCGGACATCTCGGCGATGCCCTGCGCGTTGTCGCTCACCGGCCCGAAGGTGTCCATCGCGACGATGACGCCGACGGTCGTGAGCAGCCCGCAGCCCGCGAGCGCCACGAGGAACAGGGACAGCCAGAGCGAGCCGCCGGCGAGCAGGAAGACGCCGCAGATCGCGGCGGCGATGACGCCCGCGGTGTAGACGGCGGACTCGAAGCCCACCCCGATGCCGGACAGCACCACGGTGGCCGCGCCGGTGCGCGACGTCGCCGCGACGTGCAGCGTCGGCTTCGACGTCGTGCCGGTGAAGTAGCCGGTGATCCACAGGATGATCCCGGCGAGCACGACGCCGATGATGACGGCCAGCGACGCGACGACGCGCGGGTCGGCGGTGACCTCGCCGAGCTCGGCGGTGCCGGACAGGTCGGCGAACGACGACGGCAGGTAGACGAACGCGGCGACCGCGGCCAGCAGGGCCCCGACGACGGCGGACAGGTAGAAGCCACGGTTGATGGCCTTGAGGCCGTTCTCGCTGCCCCGCACGCGGGTGACGAGCACGCCCAGCAGCGCGACGAACGCGCCGACGGCGGTGACGATCAGCGGGAAGACGAGGCCCTGCTCCCCCATCACGGCCTTGCCGAGGATGAGGGCGGCGACCAGGGTGACGGCGTACGACTCGAAGAGGTCGGCGGCCATGCCGGCGCAGTCGCCCACGTTGTCGCCCACGTTGTCGGCGATGGTGGCGGCGTTGCGCGGGTCGTCCTCGGGGATGCCCTGCTCGACCTTGCCGACCAGGTCGGCTCCGACGTCGGCCGCCTTGGTGAAGATGCCGCCGCCGACCCGCATGAACATGGCCAGCAGCGCGGCGCCGAAGCCGAAGCCCTCCAGCACGGCCGGTGCCTCCGTGCGGTACACGAGCACGACGAGCGCCGCCCCCAGCAGCCCGAGCCCCACCACGGACATGCCCACGACGCCGCCGGTGCGGAACGCGATCCGTGCACCCTCCGCACGCCCGTCGGGGCGGGTCGAGGCTGCGGCCACCCGCACGTTGGCGCGCACGGCGAGCCACATGCCCAGGTACCCGATGGCGGCGGAGAACGCCGCACCGAAGAGGAACGCGATCGACCGCCCGACCCGGACCCCGCCGTCGCCGGGCAGTGCGAAGAGCAGCAGGAAGACCGCCCCCGCGAACAGGGCCAGCGTGCGGAACTGGCGGTTGAGGTAGGCGGAGGCCCCCTCCTGGACGCCCCGCCCGATCTCCTGCATGCCGGGCGTGCCCTCGGGGGCGGCGAGCACCTGCCGCCGCAGGGTGGCCGCACACACGAGCGCGGCCAGCCCGATGACGGCGATGACCGCGACGATCGTGATGCTGCTGGAACCGAACGTGAGCATCCGTCCTCCTTGACGTGCTTCCTCGACCCGGCGGGACGGCGGTGACCGCCCGTCGGTAAGGTCCCGCCGTCGCCGTTGACGGCGGGATGCGGGGAGTCTACCCACATGTGACGGCCGTCACGAACCACCGTGGAATCCTGGCCCCAACGTTTCCCGTCCGCCGGCCGTCCAAGCGGGTGACGACGGCACGGGAGGGACTGGTGGGTCGACGATGAGTCGCTGGGAGGACGAGCTCGCCGAGCTCGCACGGGCACGGGGCCGCGCCCTGGTGGGGTACGCCTACGTGCTGTGCGGGGACCAAAGGCTCGCGGAGGACCTGGTGCAGGACGCGCTCGTCAAGGTGTTCGCGCGGCTGCGCCGCGGCACCTCCGGGGAGGCGCGGGGCGGCGCGGGCGTGCACCCGCTGGACGGCGGCGGGACGAGCGAGGCGTACGTGCGGCGCGCGATCCTCACGCTCTTCCTCGACGAGCACCGGCGCACGAAGCGCTGGGCGGCGGCGCGGCCGCTCGTGGCCACCGCCGACCGGACCCGCGGCGCGGCCTCGGGCGCGACGGCGCGGGCGGACGTCGCCGCCGCGCTCGGCCGCCTGGCCCCGCGCGAGCGGGCGTGCGTCGTCCTGCGCTA
Source organism: Isoptericola sp. NPDC056573 (assembly GCF_042793335.1). Taxonomy (NCBI): domain Bacteria; kingdom Bacillati; phylum Actinomycetota; class Actinomycetes; order Micrococcales; family Promicromonosporaceae; genus Isoptericola; species Isoptericola sp. NPDC056573. The sequence continues at coordinate 20,809 of NZ_JBHTUY010000016.1, read as the reverse complement.
CCTCGAGGACCTCACCGTGCCGCAGGTGGCCGACGCGCTCGGCCTCGCGCAGGGCACCGTCAAGCGCTACCTCGCCGACGCGACGGCGACGCTGCGCGACGTGCTGCGGGTCGCCGACGACGGGACCGGGCGCACCACCACCACGACCACGGGACGGAGGGCCGGACGATGAGCACGAACCGCGCGCGGGACGACTGGGCGGACGCCCGCACCGACGAGACGCTGCGCCGCGAGCTGGACGCCCTCGCCGGCCTGGGCGCGTCGGCCTCGGGCCTCGACGACGCGCTGGGATCGGTGCGCCACCGGGTGCGACGACGGCGCACCGCCAAGCAGGCCGGCATCGGCGCCACCGTGCTCACCGTCGCCGCCGGGCTGGCGCTGGGCGGCGCCGCGCTGCTGCCCGACGCGCCGCAGCCCCTGCCCGGCCCGGCGACCAGCCCGACGCCCACGCCGTCGCCCTCGGGCGAACCCTCCCCGGACACGGGCACGGGGACCGCCTCCCCGCCCGAGACTGCGGGCACCGCGACGGGCTACCAGCCGGCGTGGCTCGAGGGGACCGACCTGGAGTGCGGCATGCGGTTCGACGACCTGCCGGGGAACACCGACGGCCGCCGGCTCGAGCTCCTCGGGGAGCCCGCGCTCGAGGACGACACCAGCGCCGACGGCACCGAGACCGTCCGGACCTGGCGCGCACCCACCCGGCTGACGGTCGAGCAGGCGGCCGACGCCGGGCACCGGGTGAGCGCCCCCACGCTGCTGTGGCAGCTGGGTGCCCGTGTCGTCGACGTCGGTATCGACACCACCGAGCCGGGGATGGACCAGGTGGGCGACGCGCCCGCCGCACGTGACGCCGAGGACACGCCGCTCAGCACCTGCGATCCCGACCCCCGCGCGGTGGACGGTGTCACGACCGACGAGTTCCGGACCGTGCTCGGCGCCGGGACGTACCAGGTGCGCGCGTTCGTGCAGCTGTGGTCGCCCGACCTCACGGACGTCGAGCTCGTCCTGTCCGACCCGGTGACCGTCACGCTCGAGGACCCGGTCGCCGGGGCGGGAACCGCGCGCGCCCCCGCAGGGACGTCGGACGCGAGCGGCCCGGAGTGCTCGGCCCGCGGGCTCGACCTGCCGGACCCGGACGTCGCGGACCTCCCGGAGGCGGCGCAGGTCACCGTGGTCTCGCTGTTCGACGCCGCCCGTGCGTGCGACGACGAGCGGCTGATCGAGCTCGCCGAGGCGCCCCGGCGGGTCGACGAGAACTGGGGCGCGCGCTCGCCGCGCGAGCTCCTCGAGCTGCCGGGGGCGGAGGAGACGGAGGACGTGTACGCGATCCTCGCGCGGCTGCTGTCGGGGACGCGGGTGTGCGCCGTCGAGCCGGTCGGCGACGACGGCGTCCAGCGCGCGTACGGCTGGCCGCGCATGTCCATGGGCGGCGGCTGCCCCTCGGCCGAGGCCGACTGGCAGGCGGCGGTGGGCGCCGGCGCGATCACGCGGCAGGAGTCCGACACGATGCGCGCGGCGGGACCGGACGGGTACGAGGGGTGGCGGCTGACCGTCGACGGGGACGGCAGGTGGATGCAGCTCGTCGACGGCTGGCTGGGGCCGCGCGGCGACTGAGCGGCCCGCCGCGCGCTCCGGTCACGTGGAAAGATGACGGTCATGCCCGACGTCGTCCCCGCAGCCGCCCGCGCCCACACCGAGGACCTGGGGGCGTTCGTCTCCGCCTCGCCGTCGTCGTACCACGCCGCGCAGGAGGTGGCCCGCCGCGCGGAGGCCGCCGGCTACGTCCGGCTGGACGAGACGTCCGCGTGGGACGTCGTGCCGGGCGGGCGCTACGTCGTCGTCCGCGACGGCTCGGCGATCGCCGTCGCGGTGCCGCCGACCGCCGGCGCGACGACGCCGTTCACCATCCTCGGGACGCACACCGACTCCACCGGGTTCAAGCTCAAGCCGAAGCCGACCACCGGCCGCGACGGCTGGGTGCAGGCCGGCGTCGAGGTGTACGGCGGGCCGCTGCTCAACTCGTGGCTGGACCGCGAGGTGGAGCTCGCCGGCCGCCTCGTCACCTCCGACGGCACGGAGCACCTGGTGCGCACCGGGCCGATCGCGCGCATCCCGCAGCTCGCGATCCACCTGGACCGCTCCGCGAACGAGGGGCTGACGCTCGACAAGCAGCGGCACACGCAGCCCGTCGTCGGGCTCGGCGACGTGTCGCAGGCCGACGTGCTGGCGGAGCTCGCCGCCGCGGCCGACGCGAGCATCGCCGCGTCCGACGTGCTCGGTTACGACGTCGTCCTGGCCGAGACGCAGCCCCCGCGCGCGTTCGGCATCGGCGCGGCGCTGTGGGCGTCGCCCCGCCTGGACAACCAGCTCTCGACGCACGCGGCGATCACGGCGCTGCTCGGCGTCGCGCCGGAGGACCTCACGGGGATCGGCGTCGTCGCGGCGTTCGACCACGAGGAGATCGGCTCGGGCTCGCGCTCGGGCGCGGCCGGCCCGTTCCTGGAGGACGTGCTGCGGCGCGTGTCGGCCGGGCTGGGTGCCTCGGAGGACGAGCGGGCGCGGGCGTTCGCGGCGTCGCTGTGCGTGTCGTCCGACGTCGGCCACGCGGTGCACCCGAACTACCCGGAGCGGCACGACCCGGCGAACCACCCGCACGCGGGCGGCGGCCCGATCCTCAAGATCAACGCCAACCAGCGCTACGCGACGGACGCGCACGGGGCCGCCCGCTGGCAGGCCGCGTGCGCCACGGCCGGGGTGCCCAGCCAGGAGTTCGTCTCGAACAACACGGTGCCCTGCGGCTCCACGACCGGGCCGATCACCGCGACGCGCCTCGGCATCCGCGTCGTCGACGTCGGCGCCGCCATCCTGTCGATGCACTCGGCGCGCGAGCTCACCGCCGTCGTCGACCCCTGGTACCTGTCCCGCGCGATGCAGGCGGTCCTCGCCGGCTGACCCCCCGTCGTGGTGAGTGCCGTCAGCGCAGGCCGAGCTTGCGGGTGCAGTGCGGCCACTGCCCCCAGCCGGCGCGGTCCTGCAGGATCTGCGCGCGCTTGGTCTGCTCGGACTTGCCGTGGCGGTGCGGCAGGCCCTTGCCGCCGACGGCGTGCCAGGTGCGGCCGGTGAACTGGTACATGCCGTAGAACCCGTTGCCCGTGTTGGTGCGCGGGTTGCCACCCGACTCGCAGCGCGCGAGCTGGCCCCACACGTTGCGCTTCGTGATGCGGCTGGTGGAGATCCAGCCCGTCCTGCCGCCGGGCACGCGCACCTTGACACGGTTGGTGTCGCGGCCGGTGGTGCGGGCCAGGACGGTGACCTTGGTACCGAGGCGCGCCTTGGTGACCTTCGTCGAGCGCGAGCCGATGTCCTTGGTCAGCGTGACCTTCCCCTTGGTGTACCGGGTGCCGGACACGTCCTTGAGCTTGGTCGCCGTGACGGCCTTCTTGGACACCCAGCCGACCTTGCCGGCGGGCGTGCGCACCTGGAGGCGGTGCGTGCCGCGGTCGAGGACGCGGAGCCGCGTGCCGTCGTCGGGCCGGGCGACGGTCCGGGACTTGCTGGACGGGGTCTTCGTCATGGGGGCCTTGTTCCACTTCACCCAGCGGACGCCGCCACCGCCGGCGGCGGTGCGCACGGACTGCGTGACGGCGGACGCGGGGGCCGCGGAGGCGGGGCTCGCAGCGGCCGCGGCCGGTACCACCATGGCGGAGGTGACGAGCGCGCCGGCGACTGCGGCCACGACGGAACGACGGGGGGTGGATCGAGGCATGCGTACCAGGGAACGATGTCACGATCGGATAACAAAACCCGTTCGGGAATGCTCACGCCCTCTTCACCGGATGCGGACGCCATCCCGGGTCAAACGGCGACATCACGCCACTACCGCACGCTTCGCCCATGGGCTGACATGCCCGAACTGCGCCTCAGGCGCGGCGGCGACGGCGCACGAGCAGCAGTGCGGCCCCCGCGCCGAGCAGCGCGGCCGCGGCGACGACCAGCCCTGCCACGGTCGCGCCCGTGCGCGGCAGCTGCGCGACGGCGTCCGTCGTCCCGTCGGCCTGGTCCCCCGCCAGCGCGACCGCCTGCTCCGGGGCGTCGGCGTCGACCAGCGGCAGCGCGCCGCCCGCGACGTCGTGCGACGACCCCGTCGCCTGGGGGCGTGACGCCGAGGGCTCGTCCGCGGGCGCGGGCTGCGTGTCGTCATCGGACGCGGCGCCCGGCGTCTCGGGCTCGCCGCCGGGGACGGCCGGCTCCTCGGTCGTGTCCTCCCGCGGGGGCGTGACCGGGGACGGGGTCTCGGGACCGGGCGCCTCGACGTCGGGCGTGGACGGCGTCCCCGTGGCCGGGGGCGTCGAGGGCTCGGGGGTCTCGGACGCCTCGGGGACCGACCCGGTGGCCGGCGTGCACACCGGCTCCTGCCCACCCTCGCCGAAGTGCTCGTTGTAGCCCTCGACCTGGACCCAGGTGATGCACAGCTCGGCGGGGACCTCGCCGAGCACCGCGGACCACGGCAGGAACTGCTTCCCGACGTACGCCCCCGAGGGCCTCTGGTTGAGGGTCTCGAAGTGGATGCCGGCGCCCTGCTGTCCCGCCCCTGGCGTCGTGTACCGGATGTTGACGTGCCCGCCGTCGCGGAAGGCGTCGCCCGCGGGCAGGGTGAGCCCGTCCGCCGTGACCTGGTAGGGCGGCTCGTCGTCGGAGCCGCCGGCGGCAGCCGGCCCGGCGGAGATCAGGAGGAGGGCGGCGGCGGTCGCCGCGACGGTGGCATGGCGCATGAAGGGGTCCTTCGTCGGAGTCGGGGGTGCGGCCGGGCCCCGGGAGACGGAGCGGCCTGCAGCCGAAAGATCCTAGGGTCGATCCGTCGGGGAAATGCGTCTTTCGCATGATTTCAGCCTGATGTCGGGACAAACTTCACCCTCCTGCCGTGCGTCCGTCGGCACGACCGCGCGCCCTGCGCGCGGTGCGAGACTGTCGCCCGTGCCCGCCGCCCCCGACCTCGAGCCCGAGCAGCACCCGCTGCTCGACGTGCTCACCGCGCACGGCGCGCGGGCGGACCGGCTCACGCACGTGCGCACCTTCCCCGCGCGCGCCGGGGTGACGTCGGACTGGCCGGCCTGGGCGGACCCGGGCGTGGTCGACGGCTACCGCACGCTCGGTGTCGACCGCCCCTGGGCGCACCAGGTCGAGGCCGCCGACGCCGCCCGGTCCGGGCGGCACGTCGCACTCGCGACGTCGACCGGCTCGGGCAAGTCCCTCGCCTTCTGGCTGCCCGCGCTCACGGCGGTGCGCCGGGCCGAGCCCGCCACCGTGCTCTACCTCTCCCCCACCAAGGCGCTGGCAGCCGACCAGCTCGCGGGCCTGGAGCGGCTGGTCGCGGGGATGCCCGGGACGCGCCCCCGCGTGGCGACCTGCGACGGCGACACCCCCACGGAGGAGCGTCGTTGGGTGACCGAGCACGCCGACGTCGTGCTCACCAACCCCGACTTCCTGCACTTCTCGCTGCTGCCCGGCCACCGGCGGTGGGCGCGGCTGCTGCGCGGGCTCCGGTACGTCGTCGTCGACGAGGGGCACGCGTACCGCGGCGTCTTCGGGGCGCACGTGTCGCTCGTGCTGCGTCGGCTCACCCGGCTGGCGGCCCACTACCGCCCCCTGTCGGACACCCAGCTCGCCGGGGTGGGCGCGGCGTCCGACCGCCAGGCAGCCGCGGACGGGTCGGACGCGCCGCGCGCCGGCGCCGACCCTCGGTCCGACAGGTCGCCCGTGTTCGTGGTGGCCAGCGCGACGACGGCGGAGCCCGCGGCGAGCACGGCGCGGCTGGTGGGGGTGGCGCCCGAGGACGTCGTCGCGGTCACGGCGGACGCGTCGCCGGCAGGGCGGCGCACGTTCGCGCTGTGGCAGCCTCCGGAGGTGGCGGGGTTCGAACGGTCGCGGGCCACGGGCGAGGCGCCGTCGCACGACGACGACCCGTGGGCGCTGCCCGACCCGCTCGACCCGACCCACTCCGAGCACGAGGCGGAGGCCGTGCTCACGACCCGCGGTGCCGCGGAGCACCCGCGCCGCTCGGCCACCGCCGAGACGGCCGACCTGCTCGCCGACCTCACGGCGCACGGCGCACGCACGCTCGCGTTCACCCGGTCGCGGCGGGGGGCGGAGTCGGTGGCGCAGCAGGCGCGTGACCACCTGCGACCGGTGGCCGCGGGGCTGGAGGCACGGGTGGCGAGCTACCGCGGCGGGTACCTCCCGGAGGAGCGCCGCGAGCTGGAGGAGGCGCTGCGCACCGGCGAGCTGCGCGGGCTGGCCACGACCAACGCGCTCGAGCTGGGCGTCGACATCTCGGGGCTCGACGCCGTGCTCGTCGCGGGCTGGCCGGGCACCCGCGTGTCCCTCTGGCAGCAGGCGGGGCGCGCCGGGCGAGCCGGCGCCGAGGGCCTGGTCGCGTTCGTCGCGCGCGAGGACCCGCTGGACACGTACCTCGTGACCCACCCCGAGGCGGTGTTCGACGCCGCGCTCGAGGCCACCGTCTTCGACCCGGCCAACCCGCACGTCCTGGCGCCGCAGCTGTGCGCCGCCGCGCAGGAGGTGCCGCTGCGCGCCGACGACCTCGCCGCCTTCGGGGACCCGGTGGCGGTGCGCGAGGTGCTCGACGTGCTCGTCGCCCGCGGCGCGCTGCGACGCCGCCCCTCCGGCTGGTACTGGACGCACGCGCAGCCCGCGTCGGCGATGGCCGACCTGCGCGGGACGGGCGGGCGGCCCGTGCGCGTGGTCGAGGCGACGACGGGGCGGCTGCTCGGCACCGTGGACGCCGGGTCGGCGGACGGGCAGGTGCACGACGGCGCGGTGTACGTGCACCAGGGCGCGACGTTCGTCGTGGATCATCTGGATCTCGCCGAGCACGTGGCGCTCGTGGTGCGCAAGGACGTGGAGCACGGCACCTGGTCGCACGAGGTCATGGAGATCGCGATCGACGAGGAGGGGCACCGGCCGGTCGAGGGCCGCGACTGGGGCCCCGTGCGGTGGGGCCTGGGCCCGGTGGAGGTGACGAGCCAGGTGGTGAGCTTCCAGCGCCGCCGGCTGCCCGACATGCAGGTGCTCGGCACGGAGGCGCTCGACCTGCCGTCGCGCACGCTGGCCACGACCGCCGTCTGGTGGTCGGTGCCGGACTTCGTGCTACGCGCCGCGGGGATCTCCGCGGACGAGACGCCGGGCGCGCTGCACGCGGCCGAGCACGCGTCGATCGGCCTGCTGCCGCTGCTGGCGACGTGCGACCGGTGGGACCTGGGCGGCGTCTCGACGGAGGTGCACCCCGACACCGGGGAGGCCACGGTCTTCGTGTACGACGCGTACCCGGGCGGCGCCGGCTTCGCCGAGCGCGGGTACGAGCTGGGCGCGCGCTGGCTGCGCGCCACCCGCGACGCGATCGCCGCGTGCGCCTGCGCGGAGGGGTGCCCGGCGTGCGTCCAGTCGCCCAAGTGCGGCAGCGACAACGCGCCCCTCGACAAGTCCGCGGCCGTGCGCTTGTTGGATGCCGTGCTGAGCCACGCGCCAGCGGAACCTACCATCGTGAGGTGACTACCGAGATCGACCTCGCCGAACGCCGCCGTTCCCGCGAGGACACGCGCGTCGACCCAGCCAACTCCCGCTCGTGGCTGCTGCTGTCGGCACTGCGCGACGACATGTTCGACGCCGCCCAGCTCTCCCGCGCCGACCAGGTGATCCTCGACTGCGAGGACGCGGTCGACGACAGCCGCAAGGACGAGGCCCGTCAGAAGGTGCTCGACTGGTTCTCCGCGGGCGGCCGCGCCTGGGTGCGCATCAACGAGCGCGGCTCGCAGGCGTGGGCGGACGACGTCCGCGCCCTGTGGGACTCGAAGGGCCTGCGCGGCGTCATGCTCGCCAAGACCGAGTCGCCCGACCAGGTGATCGACACGGCCCAGCGGCTCGGCGGCAGCGTGCCGGTGATCCCGCTGGTCGAGTCCGCGCTGGGCATCGAGGACGCCGTGAGCATCGCGCGCGCCCCCGGGGCCTTCCGCCTCGCGTTCGGCTCCGGGGACTACCGCCGGGACACGGGCACCGCCAACGAGTCCCTCGCGATGGCGTACCCGCGCTCGCGCCTCGTCACCGCCAGCCGGATCGGCGGGCTGCCCGGCCCGATCGACGGCCCCACCGTCGGCACCAGCCACTCGCTGCTGCGCGAGCAGTCGGCGGACGGCGTGGCCCTCGGCCTCACCGGCAAGCTCTGCCTGGACCTGGAGACGCCGGCCGTCATCAACGAGTCCTTCAGCCCGTCCAGCGCGGACGTCGCATGGGCGATCGACTTCCTGGCCGACTTCGAGGCGTCCGGCTCCGTGATCCGCGACGGGTCGGACAAGCCCCGCCTGGCCCGCGCCCGCAAGATCAGCGAGCGCGCCGCGCTGTTCAACGTCAACCCCTCCTGATCCCGGCCCCGGCCGCACCTCGGTCCCGGCACGCCTCACGGCGATGCCCCAGGCCGAGGTGCAGGCTCGGTCCCGGCCGCCGGCTCGCGGCCGGGTGCCGCGCCGGGTCTCGGCCCGGCGCGGGCGTGCGCCGTGGCGTCGCCGAGCGACCCCGCCCACGGCCCGACGTCCGGGCCGAGGGCGGCACGCGACGCCCGGACGCCGACCGTGCCGCCGTCCTCCGGGACGCACGCCATCACCTGCCCGCCGTTGCGGTGCACGGCCTCGGCGGCCGTCGCGCAGGGGTCGGCACCCTGCCGCCACGCGGTCGCGGCGGCGAGCGCACCCAGGTCCGCGGCGGCCTGGGCCGCACCTCGCGCCCGCTGCGCGGCCCCCAGCGCGCCGACGGCCAGCGCGAGCAGCACGACCACCGACGTCAGAGCGAGCACGACGACGGTCCCCGCGCCGCGCTCCCGGCTCGCGGACGTCCCGTCCTGCTCCGCCCTGGATTCGCGCGTCCTGCCGCCGCCCGCTGCGCCACCGTGTACTCCGCCACCGTGTGCTGCGCCGCCGTGTGCTGCGCCGCCGCGCGACCTGCCCTCGCGCGTCGCGTCGCACGCGGCGCTCACGGCTCGACCCACGCCGTCGCGTCGCCGGACGCCCGTACGGGCGCTCCGGCGAACCAGCCGCCCACGACCGGCCGCGTCACTGAGACGCGCACCCACGTGCCGTCGCGCGTGACGGCCAGCTCGGCGTCGTCGCCGCCGACCTGCGCGACGGCGTGCCGGGCCGCCGCGTCGTCCTCCCCGATGGCGTAGGCGCGTGCCCCGGCCCGGGCCGCGTCCAGGGCGCGCATCTGCGCCGTGGACGCGGCCGCGAGGCTGAGCACCGCGACCAGCAGGAGGACCACCACCGGCAGGCCGACGGCGAGCTCGGCCGTCACCGCACCCCGCTCGCCGTCGGCTCCCGGCGGCCGTCCCCCGTGGGCACGCGCCGGGCGTGCCCTTCTGCTGCGGTGCGGGCGCATCAGACGGACAGCGCCGAGCTGATGATGTTCTCCAGCAGACCGCGGACGGTGTCGCTCTTGAGCACCGCGATGAGCAGGCCGGCGAACCCGACCGCCGCCACGGTGGCGACGGCGTACTCCGCGGTGGCCAGCCCCGCCTCCGGATCCGGGTGGGCAGGCGCCGCCTCGGTCCCCCGGCCCCGGCCGCCGGTCGCGCCGACCTCCGGCGCCGTCCCCGGCACCTGCTCGCCCTCGGCCGCCGCGCGGCCGTCGTCCTCGTTCGTCATGGCTCCTCCGTGTTCCTCTCGTGGGTGTTCCTTGCGGTGTCCTTCGCGCGACCTGGCCCGGACGGTCCGGGCCGGTCGTGCCGCGTCCACCCGGCCGGGCGGGCGCGGCGGACCCGGGCGGCGCCCGGGTCGTCGTGGGCCGGGCACGGTCACCCGGACAACAGGTCGACGCCCAGCGCGAGCAGCACGGGCACGAGGCCGATCAGCACGAACGCGGGCAGGTAGCACGCGCCGAGCGGCAGCACGAGCCGCACGGCCAGGCGCGCCGCCGCCGTGCGCGCGGCCCCACGCCGCGCACGCAGCAGCTCCTCGCCCGCGGCCCGCAGCGCGCCGGACGGGGACGCACCGTCGGTCCAGGCCCCGCGCAGCGCCCGGTGCGCCGGGCCGAGCCGGTCCGGGGCGTCGCGCCACGCGCCCTCCCAGTCGGCGCCGAGGCGTAGCGCGTCCGCCGCCGCGCGCAGGGCCACGCCGTCGGGCGACCTCGAGCCGGACGCCCCCGACCACGACGCGCCGTCGAGTGCCGCGCCCGTCGCCTCGACGGCGCGGGGCACCCCGGCTCCCGCGCGCAGGGCGGCACCGAGGAGCTCCAGCACGACGGGCACGTCCACGGGATCCGCAACGCGCCCGTCGGCGTGGGTGGGCGCGCGACCGTCCAGGGCCAGGCACGCCACCCGCCTGTCGGCGGCACCGCGCGCCAGCCACCAGGGCAGGAGCGCGAGCAGCACGGCCGCCGCGACCGTCCATGCGGCCGCCGCGAGCGTGAGCGCGCCGGGCCCGGCCGAGATCTCGGTCATGTCGCCCCCTCCCCCGCAGCCCGGGCGGCCGCGACCAGCCGGCGGGTCCACACCCACCCGGCCGCGAGCAGCAGGAGTCCCAGGCACACCGCGACGGATCCGACCCCACCGTCGAGCGCCGTCGCCAGCGGGTCGGCGCCGAGCACCCAGCCGAGCGCCGCTCCCAGCAGCGGCAGCCACATCAGCACGCGCGCGGTGGCGCGCGGCCCGGCCAACGACGCCTCCCGCTCCCCGCGGGCCTCCGCCTCGGCCACCAGCGCCCCGGACACGGCGTCGAGCACCGACGCGAGCGGGGCCCCACGTCACGGGACAGCACCGCCGCGGCCACCACCGACCGGGCATGCCCCGCCCCGCCGACCACCGGCGCCAGGGCCGCCAGGTCAGGCACGCCGGTCGCGTCGACGGGCACCGCGAGCGCGCGCGACCAGGCCGCCGCGGGCGGCGCCCCGGACCGCAGCAGCGCCATCACCTGCGCGACGGCGACCCGCACCGCGTCCGCCTCCGTCGACGCGTCCCGTCCGCGGCGCCGCAGCGCCCCCGACCGGCGGCGACGCGGGACCGAGCGGCGCGCGAGGCGGTCCGCGCGGCGTCCGCCGCGTCCCAGCACCAGCCACGCGGCGAGCGCCACCCAGAGCCCGACGGCCGGCGGGCCCGCCCCGAGCCCCGCGGCGAGTCCGGTCACGACGACCACCGCCCCACGAGCTCCTCCCACGCGCCGTCGGGCCGAGGGTCCGCGCCCGGCGACCACTCGGCGGCACGACGGACCGTGAGCCGGCCGTCGCCGTCCCGCCCGACCAGGCCGATCTCGGCCAGGTGGCGACGGCCGCCACGCCGCCGCAGGTGCAGCACCACGTCGAGGGCGGCGGCCGCCTGCGCGGCCACGGCGTCCCGCGGCATCCCGGCCAGGGCCGCGAGCGCCTCCAGCCGCGCGGGGACGTGCTCGACGGCGTTGGCGTGCACCGTCGCCATCCCGCCGTCGTGGCCGGTGTTCATGGCGAGGAGCAGCTCACGGACCTCGGCGCCGCGGCACTCGCCGACGACGATCCGGTCCGGCCGCATCCGCAGGGCGCCGCGCACCAGCTCGGTGAGGGTGACCTCCCCGACGCCCTCGACGTTGGGGCGCCGGGCTGCGAGCGACACCACGTGCCGGTGCCGGGGCGCGAGCTCGCGGGCCTCCTCGACCACGAGCACCCGCTCGGCGGGCGGCACCAGCGAGAGCAGCGCGGCGAGCAGCGTGGTCTTCCCGGTGCCGGTGCCGCCCGTGACGAGCAGGTTGGCCCGGCCGGTGACGAGCGCGTGCAGCACGGCCTCCCACCGCGGCGGCAGCCCGCCCCCGGCGACCAGGGTCTCCACGGAGTGCGCCGCCTGCCGCAGCACCCGCAGCGCGATCACCGCGCCGGCGGGGGCGACCGGCTCCACGACGGCGTGCAACCGTGTGCCGTCGGGCATGCGCGCGTCCACGGTCGGGGCGGCGTCGTCCAGGCGCTGCCCGGCGACGGCCGCCATCCGCACGGCGAGTGCTCGCACGGCGTCGGGGGTGCCGAGGTCGAGGTCCACCCGCCGGAGCCCGTCGCCGCGGTCCACCCAGACGTCGTGCGGCCCGTTGACGAGCACGTCGGTGACGTCGGGCGCGTCGAGCAGCTCCTGCAGCGGCCCGGCGCCGGTGAGCTCGGCCCGGGCCGCGCGCGCGAGGTCGGTCAGCGCCGCCGACCCGAACACGCGCCCGGTGGCCTGGAGGGCCACCCGCACGGCGGCGTCGTCGAGCGCCGTCCCGGACGGGCCGACACGGGCCCGCACGTCGTCGAGCAGGTCGCGGTCGACGAGCGCTCGTCCCGTCACGACGCACCTGCCAGCGCCGTCACGAGCGAGGCCGCGGCACGACCGAGCGGGGTCCGCCTCCCGACGGGTGGCCCGTCGCCGCGGTCGACGGCGGCGGCGAGGCGGGGGTCCGCGCGCACGGTCGCGGCCACCGGGAGCCCGACGGCGTCGCCCAGGGCAGCCGCGTCGACGCGACCGGGTGCGGGCCGCCGCGCGACGAGCCACGGGTCCCGCACGCCGAGCTCGACCAGCTCGGACCACGTCGCCAGCGCGCCGGCGACTCCGGGCGCGGTGCACGGCGCGACGAGCAGCACCGCGTCGGCGGTGGCCACGAGCATCCGCGCGGCCGCGGTCCACGCGGCGGGGCGAGGCAGGTCGAGCACCACCGTCTCGCCGCCGCGCAGCACCCCGGTGCAGACGTCCACGACCACCGCGTCGTCGGGGCGGGCGGGGCTCAGCCGTGCACCGGAGAGCACGGGTACCGCACGCCAGCGGGGCAGCGCGGCGACCAGCCCGACCCCGTCCACGTCCCCGCGGGCGGCGGCGAGCTCGGGCCAGCGTGCCCCGGGCTCGTCCTCGATGCCGAGCAGCACGTCGACGCCGGGGCCCGGCAGGTCGAGGTCCACGAGGACCGCGCCCTCCCCCGCCCGCCGGAGCCCCTGAGCGAGGGCCGCGGCCAGGGTGCTCACCCCGGCGCCTCCGCACGCGCCGACGACGGCGACCGTGCGGCGCCCCCGCCCCGGTGCCCAGGGCGCGGGCCCGTGCGGCGGCCAGGTGGTCGTCGGCCGGGTGGTCGTCGGCCCGGGGTCCGTCGGCACGGTGCTCGGCGGCCGGGGCAGCGTGCGGGTGGGTGCGTCGTCCATGCGCCCCAGGCTCGTCCGCACCGCGGACCCGCCGGGGTCGCGCGCGACGATCTGTGGACGGCGGTCGCCTGGGGGCGCGTTCCGTGCCGCGTCAGGCCGCGGCGGCGTCCTCCTGGACGGGCGCGACGTCGTCGGCCCGACGCCCCCGCTCCCGCTCGGCGCGCAGCGCCGGCAGGAAGCACAGGACACCCAGCACGCTGAACGCGCCGCCGAGCATCATCGCGAGCGGCGTCGACCCGCTCTGCGCCACCCAGCCCAGCGCGGGCGACGCGACGGCGTACGACGCGAACCCCACCATCGACGCCATGGACAGCACGGTGGAGCGGTTGTCGCGGCGCGCCTCGCGGTGCAGCAGGGCGTTGTAGCTCGGCCCCGAGCTGCCGTGCAGCCCGTAGGTGACGAGGTAGGCGACCACCAGCATCGTGGGGCCGCCCGCCAGCCCCATCCACACGGCGCCGAGTCCGTTGAGCACGCGGGCGGCCATCGCCGTGCGGGCCACCCCGAACCGGCGGCTGGCGAGGCCGCACAGGGCCGCGCCGAGGGCGAAGGCCCCCCACCCGATCGACGCGACCGGACCCATGACGGCGCCCGCCGCCGCCTCGCCGCCGAGCAGCTCCGCCATCCGGATGGGCTGCAAGGACTCGAACACGACCATCGCCGTCGCCGCGAAGAGCTCGACCAGGAGCAGGCCGCGCAGCACGCGGTTGTCGCGCGCGAGCCGCAGTCCGGAGGCGACGACCGCGGGCATCTGCCGGGCGGAGGCGGCGGTGGACCACAGCGCCGCGCGCCAGCGGTGGCGTCGCGCCGGCACCGCGCCCGTGCCGACGGCGGCAGGGCGACGCGGCACCTCGCGCACGAGCATCGCGACCATCACGAGGTGCACCACCGCCAGCACCGCGTACGTCGCGTACGGGAGCGCGAGCGCCGACCACCCGGTGAACGGGTGCCACCAGACGAGCCCGCCGGAGACGAGCGCGCCGAGGGCGATCGACACCCCGAGCACGGTGCCCTGGTGCGCGAGCGTGCGGTCGACGTCGGCCCCGGGGTGCTTCGCGTGCACGGCGTCGACGAACCACGCCTCCAGCGGACCGGAGTCCAGCGCGCGGAACATGCCCATGAGCGCGGCCGCGACGACGAACGCCCAGACCGACTGCGCCAGCAGGAACGTGGTGGCGGCCAGGACCTGCACCACGGCGGAGGCGATGAGCATCGGCCTCCGCCCGACCGCGTCGGCGGTGCCGCCGGTCGGGAGCTCGAGCGCGAACACGACGAGGCCCGTCACGGAGGCGAGGGTGAGCGTCTGGGCCACGGTGAGGCCGCGCTCGATCGGCAGCAGCGTCGTGACGGTGACGACCAGCCCGACGGGGAACCACCGGGTGGCGGTGAGCAGGAGGAAGACGCGCTGCGGGCTCATGACTCGTCGTTGCTCTCCGAGGCCCGGTCGACGGCGGCCGGCACGTCGTCGGCGTCGAGCGGGAACAGGAACCGCCACAGGTGCAGGCGCCGCGCGCGGGGGTCGCCGGTGCCGACGCGCAGGTACCTGTTGACCACGGCCTCGAGCTCCTCCGCCATCGCGGCCGCCTGCTCGGGCGTGACGTCCACCCAGGTGTCGGTCATGCCGGCGACGTCGGTCCACTCCTTCGGCCAGCTCTCGGCGACGTCGAGCCAGTGGGCGTAGCTCGTGTCGAACTGGCGGTGATAGTCGCGCACCAGCCAGCCGAGCGCCGTCTGCGCGTCCTCGTCGCCGCCGAAGTCGGAGTCTCGCCATCCGTGGCTCTGCGTGGCCGCCTGCCAGAGGCGCTCCTTGCCGCGCCCCTCCTCGGTGTCGGTCACGAGACCGACGGACTCCAGCTTGCGGAGGTGGTAGCTGGTGGCGCCGGTGTTGGTGGACAGCTCGGCCGCGAGCGCCGTCGCCGACGCCGGGCCCCCGCGCCGCAGCGCGCCGAGCAGCCGCGAGCGCAACGGGTGTGCGAGGACCTTGGCGGCCTCGGCAGTCAGCTCGAGGTGGGTGTACGGGCGCTCCGGCGTCGGTTCCATGCGTGCACAGTAACCATGCACAACTCTTGTGCACAAGGCTTCTGCACAAGAGTTGTGCATGAATTCCGGCTCGACGCGGCGACCCGCACGGCTAGGCTCGCCCCGTGACCGACCAGCGACCCGGACCGCGCGAGGCGGCACCGGCGACACCCCGGGCGCGCGTCGCGGCCTTCTTCGACCTCGACAAGACGATCATCGCGACGAGCTCGTCGGCCGCGTTCTCCAAGCCGTTCTACGCCGGAGGCCTCATCACGCGCGGCGACGTGCTGCGCAGCGCGTACGCGCACCTCCTCTTCTACGCCGGCAACGCCGACGCCGACCAGACGGAGCGGATGCGCAAGCACCTGTCCGAGCTCGCCACCGGCTGGGAGGTGAGCAAGGTGCAGCAGATCGTCGCCGAGACGGTGCACGAGCTCATCGACCCGTACGTCTACGCCGAGGCCGTCGAGCTCATCGCCGAGCACCACGAGCTCGGGCACGACGTCGTCATCGTGTCCGCCTCCGGCACGGAGCTCGTCGAGCCGATCGCCACCGTGCTCGGGGCCGACCACGTCGTCGCCACCCGCATGGCCGTCGAGGACGGCCGGTACACCGGCGAGATCGAGTTCTACGCCTACGGGGAGCAGAAGGCCGAGGCCGTGCGCGAGCTCGCCGCCCGGCGCGGCTACGACCTCGAGCGCAGCTACGCCTACTCCGACTCCGTGACGGACGCGCCGATGCTGGGCGCCGTCGGGCACGGCTTCGCCGTCAACCCCGACAAGACGCTGCGCCGCGTGGCCGCCGAGAACGGCTGGGGCGTGCTCACGTTCTCCCGCCCCGTGGCCCTCCGCTCCGCGATCCGTCCGCCCGCCGTGGCCCTCGCCGCGGGCGGCGTCGTCCTCGCCGGTGTGGCCGCCTGGCTGCTCCGGCGCTGGTGGCGGCGTCGGCACGCCTGAGCGCTTGCAGGACCGCCCGGGCGGGCGTTCCATGGAGGGAGACAGCCGGACGCGGGACCCACGCTAAGGAAGTCCCCGGTTGAGGACCCACTCGGTGGGAACGACCCCGCCCAGTGATCGGACCAAGCGCCTGCTACCCGCGTCCGGGCTGGCGAGAGCGGCGCTCGGACGACACGTCTCCCGGGCGCCGTCCTCGTGTCGGCTCACCGGTCCCGGTCGCGCCACTCCGCCGCGAGGATCCCGTAGGTGTAGCCGTCCACCCACCCCAGCTCGTCGTGCCACGAGTCCTGCACGCCGTGCTCCTCGCGCCGCATGCCCACCTTCTCCATGACGCGCCACGACGCCGTGTTGGCGGCGAAGCAGCCGGCCGTGACCCGGTGCAGCCCCAGCTCGGCGAACGCGGCCTCGAGCAGACCGCCCGCGATCGCGGTCGCGACGCCGCGGCCCGCGTACGCCGGGTCGACCAGGTAGCCGAGGGACCCCTGGGCCCCGCGCCAGACGTCGCCCTGCGACTGCCCCATGGCGTCGCTCACGGACAGCGTCCCCGTCCCGACGACGGCGCCGTCCAGGTCCGCGACGGCCGCGTGATCGGTCGGGTCGTCCACGGACGCGAGCCAGGACGCGCGGAACCGCTCCGGGTCCACCTGCGTACGCAGCAGCCAGCGCGTCACGTCGGGCCGGTTGCGCCACGTGAGCACCTGGTCCAGGTCGGCGGACGTCGGCGGGCGCAGCACGATCGGGCCCGACCGTCGCGGCCACGTCACCTCGGGGGTCGTCATGATGCACGTCTACCAGGCGCGACGGCGGCGGGCCCACGGCTTTTCGTCGCCACCCGGGCACCCGGCGAGGCGGGCGACGACCGATCCGCCGACCTTTTTGCAAGGAGTGCGGCCGAACCGTGGGACGGCGTGACCCCGGTCACGCGCCAGGTCTAGACTCCCGACGGCGGGCCCTGCGGGGCGCCGCCGTCCCCGGGGTCGCGACGCGCCGTCGTTCGCCGGGGAACGCACCAGCGACGATGCGCACCGGAGGTAAGCGTGCCAGAGAACGAGACCACCGCCCCCAGCCTCGAGAACCTGTTGCACGAGACGCGAGCGTTCCCGCCCAGCCCCGCGTTCGCGGCGCAGGCGAACGCCCAGCCGTCCCTGTACGAGGAGGCCGCGGCCGACCGGCTCGGGTTCTGGGCCGACCAGGCACGGGAGCTGGTCAGCTGGTCCACGCCGTTCACCCAGACGCTGGACTGGTCCGAGGCCCCGGTCGCGAAGTGGTTCGCCGACGGGAAGCTCAACGCCGCGTACAACGCGGTGGACCGGCACGTCGAGGCCGGGCTCGGCGACCGGGTCGCCCTCCACTTCGAGGGCGAGCCGGGCGACACCCGCACTGTCACCTACGCGGACCTCCAGCGCGAGGTCTCCCGCGCCGCGAACGCGCTCACGTCGCTGGGCGTCACCAAGGGCGACCGAGTCGTCGTCTACCTGCCGATGCTCGTCGAGTCGGTCGTCGCGATGCTCGCGTGCGCCCGCATCGGAGCCCCGCACTCCGTGGTCTTCGGCGGCTTCTCCGCCGACGCGCTGCGCAGCCGCATCGCCGACGCCGAGGCGAAGCTGGTCATCACGGCCGACGGCGGCTACCGCCGCGGCGCGCCGTCCGCCCTCAAGCCCGCCGTCGACGCGGCGCTCGCACCCAAGGACGGCGAGCCCGCGACCACCGTCCAGCACGTGCTCGTCGTGCGCCGCACCGAGCAGGACGTCGAGTGGACCGACGGCCGCGACGTCTGGTGGCACGACGCCCTGGAGCAGGCCGACCCGGTGCACGAGCCGGTCGAGGTGGACGCGGAGCACCCGCTGTTCATCCTGTACACGTCGGGCACCACGGGGAAGCCGAAGGGCATCCTGCACACCACGGGCGGCTACCTGACGCAGGCGGCGTACACGCACAGGAACGTCTTCGACCTCAAGGCCGAGAGCGACGTCTACTGGTGCACCGCCGACATCGGCTGGGTCACCGGGCACTCGTACGTCGTGTACGGCCCGCTGACCAACGGCGCCACCCAGGTGATCTACGAGGGCACCCCGGACACCCCGCACCGCGGCCGCTGGTGGGAGCTCGTCGAGAAGTACAAGGTCTCGATCCTCTACACCGCCCCCACCGCCATCCGCACCTGCATGAAGTGGGGCGAGGACATCCCCGCCGGCTTCGACCTGTCGAGCCTGCGCGTGCTCGGCTCGGTGGGCGAGCCCATCAACCCGGAGGCGTGGATGTGGTACCGCCGCGTCATCGGCGGCGACACGGCACCCATCGTCGACACCTGGTGGCAGACCGAGACGGGCGCGATCATGATCAGCCCGCTGCCCGGCGTCACCGCCACCAAGCCCGGCTCGGCACAGGTGGCCCTGCCCGGCATCGTGGCCGACGTCGTGGACGACGAGGCGCGCTCCGTGCCCGACGGCGGCGGCGGGTACCTCGTGCTCTCCGAGCCGTGGCCGTCCATGCTGCGCGGCATCTGGGGCGACCTCCAGCGCTTCAAGGACACGTACTGGTCGCGGTTCGAGGGCCTGTACTTCGCCGGCGACGGCGCGAAGAAGGACGAGGACGGCGACATCTGGCTGCTCGGCCGCGTGGACGACGTCATGAACGTCTCCGGCCACCGCCTGTCGACGACGGAGATCGAGTCCGCCCTCGTCTCGCACGACGTCGTGGCCGAGGCCGCCGTGGTCGGCGCCAACGACGAGACCACCGGCCAGGCCGTCGTGGCGTTCGTGATCCTGCGCGGCGAGCACGCCGACCGCGCGTCCACCCCCGAGGGCGCCGAGGAGGTGCAGCAGGAGCTGCGCAACCACGTCGCCAAGGAGATCGGTCCGATCGCCAAGCCGCGCCGCATCCTCGTCGTGCCGGAGCTGCCCAAGACCCGGTCCGGCAAGATCATGCGCCGCCTGCTGCGCGACGTCGCCGAGAACCGCACCGTGGGCGACGCGACCACGCTCGCCGACTCGTCGGTGATGGACCTCATCTCCGCGGGCCTCGCCAAGCCGTCGGCGGCCAACGAGGACTGAGACCGGCACGACAGGCCGAGCCTGCCGGGACCGCACCGTCCCGGCAGGCTCGGCCTAAGCGTTTCATCGGCCTGACCGGCTCCGGCACCTCGACCAGGGTGGGACCGCACGCGCAGCGCGTGCCGAGTCGCACGAGAGACGAGGACGTCCCGCCATGCAGCGCTCACCCCACCCACCCCTTCCTCCCGGCACGACGACCCGCCGTGCGGCGCGGCGCGTCGTCCCGGCGGCGGTCGCCGCGGCCGCGCTCGCGGCCGGCGCGGCGGCCACGTTCGTCGCGACCGCGGCCGACGCCCGGGCCGACACCCCGCCCGGCATCCACGTCGCCGACGGCCGCGTCGTCGAGGCCGACGGCACCGACCTCGTGCTCCGGGGCGTCAACCACGCGCACACCTGGTACACCCAGCAGACGGCGTCGTTCGCGGACATCAAGGCCGCGGGGGCCAACAGCGTGCGGGTCGTCCTGTCCAGCGGCGACCAGTGGACCCGCAACAGCCCGGAGGACGTCGCCGACGTCGTCGACCTGTGCGAGGAGAACCAGCTGGTCTGCATCCTCGAGGTGCACGACACCACCGGGTACGGCGACACGTCCGCGCCCGCCGCCGCCACCCTCGACCAGGCGGTCGACTACTGGGAGGACCTGTACCCGACGCTCGCGGGCACCGAGGACTTCGTCGTGGTGAACATTGGCAACGAGCCGATGGGCAACGACGACGCCACCAACGAGACCTGGGGCAGCGCGACCTCCGACGCCATCGTGCGGCTGCGCGACATCGGGTACGAGCACGCGCTCGTCGTCGACGCGCCCAACTGGGGCCAGGACTGGAAGAACTACATGCGGCCCGCGGCCGCCGACGTGTTCGCCTCCGACCCCGACGCCAACACGATCTTCTCGATCCACATGTACAGCGTGTACAACCAGCACCAGACGGTGACGGACTACCTCGAGTTCTTCGTGGACGCGGGGCTGCCGATCATCGTCGGCGAGTTCGGCTGGCAGCAGACCTCCGCCGACGTCGACGAGGACTGGGTGCTGTCGGAGGCGGAGCGCCTCGACCTGGGCTGGCTCGCCTGGTCGTGGAGCGGCAACACCGACCCGTACCTCGACATGGTGCTCGGCTTCGACGCCACGAACCCCAGCGCGTGGGGCACCCGGATCATCGACGGCGCCGACGGCCTGCGGGAGACCGCCGTCGAGGCGTCGTGGTTCGGCGGCGGCACCGAGCCGACCGACCCGCCCACCGACGACGCCTGCACCGCCACGGTGCGGGTCGTCGCCTCGTGGTCCGGCGGCTGGCAGGGCGAGGTGATCGTGACGGCCGGCGACGCCGCCGTCGACGGCTGGGACGTCGCGTTCGCGCTGCCCACGGGCGTCACGGTCGCCCAGGTCTGGGGTGGCGAGGCGACGTCGGACGCCGACGGCGTCCACGTGACCCACGCCGCCTGGAACCGCACGCTCGCCGCGGGAGCCACGGCGACCGCCGGGTTCATCGGGACGGGGAGCGCGCCGTCCGCCGCGCCGACCGCCACCTGCACGACGAGCTGACCCGCCCGGACGCCGACCATGCGGTGGCGCACGTTCTGACGGTCCAGAACGTGCGCCAC
>NZ_JBHTUY010000015.1:0-93034 GCF_042793335.1 Isoptericola sp. NPDC056573 | reverse complement strand
CGCATCGTGCGAGCGGCGGGCCTCCGGCGTGCCCGGGCCGTTCTCGGGCCGTTCCCGGGCAGTGCCCGGGCATGAGCGCGGGCCCCACCCGGCGCGTGGCGTCTGGATCGAATCCGTCGGCGTCCCGGTCGGCCCGGGCGCCGCCGGGCGTTGTTGCGACCAGCATGACGACGAACCCGATCGACACCGCCGCGGCTCCCGCGGCGGCCACGACGACGGCCCCGACGAGGGTCCCGGGGGCGCCCGGCCCCCTCCCGCGCCGGCGCGCCGCGCTGGCGCTGGCCACGATGTTCCTGGGCAGCTTCTCGCTCGTGACGGCGGAGTTCCTGCCGCCGGGGGTGCTCACCCCGGTGGCGCAGGACCTCGGTGTCTCCGAGGGCGTGGTCGGCCTGTCGGTGAGCGCCACGGCCCTGACGGCGCTGGCCACCGCCCTGGTGCTGGGCTCGCTCTTCCCGCGCACCGACCGCCGCACGCTGCTCGTGGTGCTCGCGCTGGGCGCGGTCGCCTCCAACGTGCTGGTGGCGCTGGCGCCGAGCATCGGCGTGCTCATGGCCGCCCGGCTGCTGCTGGGTGCGGCGCTGGGCGGCTACTGGTCGATGTCCCTGGTCATCGCGACGCAGCTGGTCCCGGCGGACCGGGTGGGCAAGGCGATGATGGTGGTCAACGCGGGGACGACGGTCGCCACGGTGGCCGGGGTGCCGCTGGGCGTGATCCTCGCCGCCGCCGCCGGCTGGCGGGTCGTGTTCGTGGCCGCCGCGGTGGTCACGGTGGTGACGGCGGTCGCGATGCGCGTCGCCCTGCCGCCCGTGGCGCCGACGCCCGGCATCGGCTGGTCGGCGACGGGCCGGGCGCTGCGGTCGCCGGGCGTCGCGCTGGGGCTGGTGGCGATCGTGGCGGTCATCGGCGGGCACTTCGCCGGCTACACGTACGTGCGGCCCGCCCTGTCGCTGCTGCCCGGTGCGGACGTCGGGACGGTCGCCGTGCTGCTCGCGATGTTCGGCGCCGGCGGCCTGGTCGGCAACTTCGCGATCGGCGCGCTCGTCGACCGGCACCTCGCGGTGCTGCTCCTCGCGGTCCCCGTGGCCGTCGGAGCGAGCGTCGCCGCGGTCGGGCTGGCGTCCGCCGTGCCGCTGCTCGTCTACCCGGCCGTGGTGGTCTGGGGCGCGGCGTTCGGCGGCATCCTCAACGTGGTGCAGGTGTGGATCACGCGGATGATGCCGGACCAGGTCGAGGCGGGCAGCGGGCTCGTCGTCGCGGCGTTCCAGACGGCGATCATCCTCGGGTCCGCGGTCGGCGGTCTCGGCGTCGACTCCGTGGGGGTCGGCTGGACCTACCTCGTGGCGGCGGTGGCCGCGGTCGCGGGCGGGGTCCTGGTGCGCAGCACGCTGTCGCGGCGGTACTCGGACGGCGTCGCGCCCGTGTGACGGCGGAAGGCGCGGCCGAACGCCGTGTCCGAGCCGTAGCCCAGGCGGCGGGCGATCGTCGCGACCGGCAGGTCGCCCGCCGTCAGCAGGCAGCGCGCGTGCGCCACCCGCACCTGCGCCAGGTAGCGGCCGGGCGTCAGGCCCGTGGCGGACCGGAACCGGGCGGCGAACCCGGACCGCGACGCGAGCGCCACCCGCGCCAGGTCGTCCACCGTCCACTCCCGGCCGGGGTCGGCGTGGATCGCGGCGACGGCGCTGGCCAGGCCCGGGTCCTCGCGCTGCATGAGCCAGCGGGCCGGGGCGCAGCCGCGCGCGTACCAGGCGCTGATCGCCATCGACGCGACGAGCGTGACGACCCGGTCGCCCAGCACGCTGCGCGGGGCGCGGTAGTCCTCCACCAGCGAGCGCAGCATGGTCGCGGCCGTCGGCTCGGTCTGCGGCAGCTCGGTGAGGAGCACGGCGGCGGGCAGCACGCCCGCGCCGTCGTCCGCCCCGACCGGCGCGACCCGCACGCACTGCACGGCCGCGTCGGACAGCGCGTGCACCTCGAAGCGCGGCCCGTGCGGCAGGAACAGGAAGTCGCCGGGCGCCAGGTCGGCGACGTCGCCCACGCCGCGCACGCGCACGAGGCCGTCGGTGACCAGCAGGAGCGCGGCGTCCCCGGAGGTGTGCTCCGCCCACGCGCCGGCGGCCAGCGCGTGCCGGGAACGCGCCACGAACCGCCACTGCAGCCCGGCGAGCACGCGGTCGAGCTCCTCGGCGGCGGCCGACGCCGCGGTCGCGCCGGGTCCGTCGGGTCCGACGGCGCACGACGGCGTCGGCAGGTCCGTCACGGTCATCGCGCCTCCCCGGGCGCGACGACCGGCGCGTCCGGCCCGGGCCCTCCAGGAGCATGCCACGCGCGACGGGCGCGTGCGCGACCGTCCGGGCGTCCGGATCCCGGTCGGCGGAGGCCGGGGATCGCGTCCGTCGGCAGGGCGTGACTACGCTCCGGGGGATGCGCGCCGACGACCTGAAGAACGTTCTCCACCCGAACGCGTCGCAGCTCGCGCTGCTGGCCGCCGCGGAGCGGCTCGTGGCGCGCTCCGGGTTCGAGGGGGCGAGCTCGCGGGCGATCGTCCGGGCGGCGGGGCACCGCAACAACTCGGCCGTGACGTACCACTTCGGGTCGCGGCAGACGATGCTCGACGCCCTCTACTACTGGCGCAGCAGGCCCATCAACGAGCACCGCGCGCGCATGGTCGCCCAGCTCGTGGGCGAGGGGCGGGAGCGGGACCCGGAGGGTCTGGTGCGCGCGTACGTCGTGCCGTTCGTGACGGCGGTCGAGGGGCTGCGGCCCAGCTCGTGGGCCCGCTACACGCAGGCCGTGCTCCAGGACCGGCCGCTGGTCTTCATGGACTGGGTGCGGCGCGACGTGAAGCGCTACGAGGGGGTCGAGGTCCCGGTGGTCGGCACGCTCGACCTGCTCGACCTCATGCGCACGGTGGCGTGCGACGGCGTCGAGCCGCTGGCCGGGCTGCGCGTCGCCACGGTCTCGCGCGCGGTGGTCGCCGCCGTCGCGGCGTGGGAGGCCGACGACGAGAAGGGCGACCTCGGCCTGCCGCCGCTCGACGTCCTCACCGAGGAGCTGGTGCGCTCCGCCACGGGGATGCTCACCGCCTGACCGCGGGGTCGCCCCGGCGGCCAGGCGGTGAGCGGCGACGCCGTCCCCCCGGACCGGCGTCAGCTCTCGGCCGCGCCCGCCCGCCGCCGCGACGCCCGCAGCAGCAGGCCACCGGCCGTGACCAGCAGCAGCGCGCCCAGCGCCACCGCCCCGACCTCGGCGCCGGTGACCGGCAGGCTGCCGCCGCCCGGCGTCGCGGACCCGCCGTCGGACGGCCCCGCCCCGGTGCCCGGAGCGCCCGGCGTCGCCGGTGTCGTGGGGGCCGGGCTCGCGGTCGGGTCGGGCGACGGGCTCGGCGCCGCGTCCTGCGCGGCGAGGACGAAGTCGACGCCGGTCACCTCGCCGCCCGCCACCTCGAACCCGCGGGACGCGTCGCCCTCGACGACGTAGCCCTCGGGCGGCGTGACCGTGGCCGTGTACGCGCCGTCCGGTAGGTCGGCGGTCCACGCGCCGTCGTCGTCGGTGATGGCGGTGGCCACCTCGGCGCCCTCGGAGTCGGTGACGGTCACCTCCGCCCCGGGCACCGGGGCGCCGTCGGGGTCGGTGACGGTGCCGCCGACGGGCCGCGCGGGCGGCGCCACGGGGTCGGCGACGACGGCGAAGTCCTCGGCCAGGAAGCTCTCCCCGGCAGGGGTGAGGGTGATGGTCCGCTCGGTCTCGTCGGCCGTGTACCCGTCGGGCACGCTCAGCGTGATCGCGTAGTCGCCCGGCGGGAGCTCGCCCAGGAAGTAGTCGCCCGCGTCGTCCGTCGTCAGCGTGACGGGACCGTCGGGACCCGCGACCGTGACGGTGGCGCCCGGCACCGGGTCGCCCGCGTCGTCGGTGACGGCGCCGCCGACCGCGCCCGGTCGCGCCAGGGCGAAGTCGACCCCGGTCACGTCGTCGGTGCCCACGGCGACGTCCCGCGTGGCGGGGCCGTCCACGGTGTAGCCGTCCGGGGCCTGCACGGCCACGGTGCGGTCACCGGGCAGCACGCCCTCGAACGCGTAGGTGCCGTCCGCTCCGGTGGTCGTGCTGCGGTCGCCGAGCGTCACCACGACCCCCGCCACGGGCTCCCCGCCCGCGGTCACGGCGCCGGACACGGTCGCCGGCCCCCGGACGGTGAAGTCGTTGCCGGTGCTGGCCTCCTCCTGCCCGACGTCGACCACGAGGTTCGGCGGCGTCCCGGTGACCACGTACCCCTCGGGCAGGTCGCCGAGCGAGAGCTCGTACTCCTGCGGCCGGTCGTTCGCGACGTCCCAGGCGACGTCGTCCACCAGGTACTCGCCGCGCGAGCTCGTGACGACGGTGATCGGCTCGCCGCCGCCCACCGGCGTCAGCGTCACGGTGGCGCCGGGCACGGGGTTGCCGTCGTCGTCGAGCACGGTGCCGCTGACGGCGACGGGCTCGATGTCGCGGGCCTGGAAGTCGGCGGTGCCGTCGGTCTCGCCGAGGTCGACGTCGCCCACGACGGTCGGACCCACGGCGACGAGCCCGAACCGGTGCGCGTCCGACGACCCGGGCAGCTCCGTCAGCTCCACCCGGTACCCGGGTGCCGCGGTGTAGCCCTCGAAGGCGTAGGCGCCGTCCGCGGCGGACGTCGTGGTGGCGAGGGCCGTCCCGTCGGGGCCGAACAGCGTGAGGGTCGCGCCCTCGAGCGGGGCGCCGTCGTCCGTGGTGACGGTGCCCGTGACGTCGCGGGCCAACGACGCGAACCACGTCTGGTACACCGGGAACCCGGAGCGCTGGAAGAACCCGATCGTCAGCCGCGTGACGGGCACGGTGGGCCGGAACCAGCCGGTCGCGCCGTTCGTGTCGGTCGCGGTCGCGTTGCCGAAGAGCTGCTGGGTGGCCGGGTCCCAGGTGGGGACCTCCGTGTCGGTGCACGACGGCGAGCCCGCGCCCTGGCAGTAGTTGAAGGCGCCCTGCCAGCCGAGCTCGTCGGCGGTGAGCTGCTGCCCGTCCGCCCCGACGGCGGAGACGCGCACCCAGTCGGCGTCGATGTCGCCGAGCACGAACGCCCAGCCGCCCGCCGGCGTCGGCCGCTCGAAGGTGTAGACGGTGGTCGACGGCGTCGTCGGGCGGTCGGCCTGCGGGCGCAGGTTGACGTACGGCTGGTTCCGGCTCGAGCCGAAGACCTCCCCGGGCGGTGTCGCGTCGGACAGCCACGACGAGGCTCCCGAGACGACACCGACCGTCCCCCCGCGTGAGTTGGAGGTCATGGTCGCGGCGGGGAAGCCGGCCGCGGGCAGCTGCATCGTGGTCGACCAGCTGCCGGCGGAGCCGGTCAACGGGTCCCACGCGGCCCAGCCCGCGGTCGTCGCCGCGGAGGACGTCGTGGGCGCCACGACGGCGGAGAGCGCGGCGAGCGTGAGCGCCGCGAGCGCACTGAGGATCCCCCTGGCCCGGTTCACGGGGACACGGTATGAGACATGTGTCTTGACCGCGCGGCGTGGCGCCGCGGCTGAGGTTCCTCAGAGGTCGGTCAGAGGTCGCCCGTCTTCTCCAGGCGCTTCATCGCCACCCAGCCGATCGGCACGCGGGCCCAGTAGGTGACGACGCGGTAGAGCATGGTGACGGTGACCGCGAGGGACGCCGGGATGCCGGCCGCGGTGAGCCCGGCGATGAGCGCGCCCTCGACGCCGCCCAGGCCGCCGGGGGTGGGCACCATGGCCCCGACGGAGTTGCCGACCAGGTAGATCACCGCGACGTCGATGAGGTTGAGCGACTGCCCGAACGCCGCGAGGGCGAAGTCGAACGCGAGCACGTAGCCCAGCGTCATGATGACGTTGCCGCCGAGGCCCAGCGCCAGGCGCGTGGGCTGGCCCAGCATCTGCGACAGCCGGGGCCACACCTGCTCCAGCGTCGGGCGCGCCTTCTCCCACGCCCACCGGCGGACGGACGGCACCAGCAGGATCGCGACGACGGCGATGGCGACGCCCGCGATGGCGAGCAGCACCGTGGTCGAGGGCAGGTCGATGAGGCCGCCGGAGCGGGTGGACACCGACAGCACGACCAGCAGCAGCACCGTGACGACGAACTGCGACAGCTGCACCAGCGCGACGGTCGCGACCGCCATCGGCGTGGACACGCCGCGACGGGTCAGCATCCGCAGGTTGAGCGCCGCGGGCCCGATGCCGGCGGGGGCGGCGAGCGCGACGAACGACCCGGCCATCTGGGTGAGCGTGGCGCGCCACAGCGGCAGCTTCTCCGGCGAGAACGCGCTGAACGTGAGCGCCGCGCCGAACCAGGTGATGGCCCCGAGCACGAACGACGCCGCGACCCACCACGGGTTGGCCTCGGTGATCGCCGAGGCGATCTCCTCGAAGTTCAACGTCGTGACGATCACGGTGACGGCGACGATCGTCAGGGTCAGCATGATGACCGTGCGGGCGCCGAAGCGGGTGATGTTCTGCGGCTGCACGTCCGCCTGCGGCAGCCGCTCGACGAGCGCCTCGCGCAGCTCGTCCAGCAGGCCCTTCGTGCGCCGCACCTCCTCGCGCGTCGGGCTGGGCAGCGCGATGGACTGCAGCAGCGGCCCGATGGCGGCGATGTCCTCGTCGGGCAGGGCGCGCACCGCGGAGGCGAGCGCCCGGCGCGCGCCCACCCGCAGCGCCAGCAGCGCGAGCATCTGCGTGAGGTCCAGCCGCCGCGACAGGGTGCCCGACGCGATCTCGCCCTGCTCCCAGCCGGTGAGCCACACGTGCGGCGCACCGGACAGGTCGCGGTGCACCAGCACGACGTCGGGAGTCAGGGCGTGGTGGGTCAGCCCGGCGTCGTGCGCCCGCCGCAGCTGCTCCCACGCCTGGGCGAGCACGGCGTCGCCGCGCGTGCCGTCGAGGTCGTCGGGCTCGAGGTCGCGCAGGGAGACGGCGCCGCGCGCGTGCTCCTGCACCAGCACCACCGAGTCGTCGGCGACGCCGATGCCCTCCAGCCGTGGGGTGCGCACGCCGGCCGCCTGGGCGGCGTACGCGAGCAGGGCGGTGCGCTCGGCCGCGGCGCGCAGCGAGATCGCGGCGCGGCCCTCGAGGCCGCGCAGCCGCAGCGCGCGCCACAGCCGCTGCACCGTGGTGAGCACCTGGCGGTCGCCGTCGAGCACCACGACGTCGCGGCGGGGCTCGCCGTCGCCCGTGAACAGGGCGTACACCCGGTTGTCGCCGGAGCGTGTGAGGGCCACGGCCGCCGCGTCCGCCGTGGTCGGGTCCGGCGGCAGGGTCAGCTCGTCGTCCGTGGCCTCGTCGACCACGTCGCCGTCGGCGTCGTAGGACGCCACCGGGTCCTCCGGCACGGCGGGCGCGCGGTCGGCGTCCGCCTCGTCGTCGACGACGGCGGAGACGTCGCGCACCCGCACCAGCGCCGTCGGGTGGAACCCGGCCCGCCGCACCGCCGCCACGAGGTCGGCGCCGTACGCGCGCTCGCTGCGCACGCCGGACACGTACTGCACCGCCTGCCCGGCGAGGCGGCCCAGCAGCAGGGCGACCAGCACGCCCGGCAGCGACACCTGCCCCGTGATGAGCACGATGAACAGGGCCAGGTACAGCACGTTCCACGACCAGCGCACGGTGCGCCGGCGGGTGCGCGGGCCGGCGGTGGTGAGCAGGCCGGCGATCGCGGCGACGTACCCGGGGATGGTGAGCTGCCACGCGCCGTCGGTGAACACGGACAGGCCGCGCACGAGCTCGTCGCTGCCGAACCGGGAGATGGTCAGGGCGGTGACGACGCCGAGCACGAGCCCGAGCGCGGCCGCGCAGATGGACTCGACGACCTGCCGGCCCAGCCGGCGCCAGCCCAGCTCCACCAGCACGGCCGCGGGCACGAACAGGGTGATGAGGCCCTCGAGCAGCGCGACCGGGACGAAGAGGATGCGCGCGAGCAGGGAGCTGAAGGTCCGTACGTCCTGGGTGACGCCCTCGGTGGTGGCGTGCGCGACCACCGACAGCACGAGCACCAGGGCCACGCCCAGGGCGCTGACCACCATGCCGAGCATGTCGGACGGGTGCCGCACCCGGGCCTCGGGGGTGTCGACGACGCGCACGAGGTCGGTCGGCGTGCCCTGGTCGGAGGTGTCGCCGCCGAGCAGCGCCCGCAGCGGCCCCGTCGGTGGCAGGGCGTCGCCCGTGGGGCTCCGGTGCGAAGGATCCTGGGCAGGACCCGCGGTGCTCGCTCCGGACATGCCGGAAAGTCTAGGTGTTACCGGGCCTCACGGCCTGTGACACGAGGTAGAGAGCGGTGGTAGGTTCCCGGACCACGATGCGATCACCGGCCAGGGTGTGACCCACGCCCGTGACCACGGCGACACACCGGTGTGCTAGAAACGCCCGCATCGTGACGAGTCCGCGGCCACCCGCCGCGGCCGGCCTGGACGAAGGGGACCACGACCATGAGTGCCATCAGAGGCTCGCGACGGCTGCTTGCCGGCGCCGCAGGAACCGCAGCGCTCGCGCTGGTGCTGACCGCGTGCGGCGGGGGTTCCGGCGACGGCGGGAGCGGCGGCGGCGGAGGCAGCGCCGAGTCGCTGGTCGTCGGTACCACGGACAAGATCACGTCGCTCGACCCGGCCGGGTCGTAC
This sequence comes from Isoptericola sp. NPDC056573, assembly GCF_042793335.1. Taxonomy (NCBI): domain Bacteria; kingdom Bacillati; phylum Actinomycetota; class Actinomycetes; order Micrococcales; family Promicromonosporaceae; genus Isoptericola; species Isoptericola sp. NPDC056573. The sequence goes on along the minus strand of NZ_JBHTUY010000015.1, from coordinate 84,399 downwards.
GACAACGGGTCGTTCGCGGTGATGAACCAGATCTACCCGTTCCTCCTGAACACCCCGTACGGCAGCCCCGACGTGGAGCCGGACATCGCGGAGTCGGCGGAGTTCACGTCGCCCAAGGAGTACACGGTCAAGCTCAAGCCGGGCCTGAAGTGGGCCAACGGCAACGACCTCACGTCCTCCGACGTCAAGTTCACCTTCGACCGCCAGCTCGCGATCGCGGACGAGAACGGCCCGTCGTCGCTGCTGTACAACCTCGACTCGGTGGAGACGCCGGACGACACGACCGTCGTCTTCAAGCTCAAGAGCGAGAACGACCAGATCTTCCCGCAGATCCTGTCGTCCCCGGTCGGCCCCATCGTGGACGAGGACGTCTTCTCGGCCGACGCCGTGACGCCGGACCAGGAGATCGTCGACGGCAAGGCGTTCGCCGGCCAGTACTCGATCACGAGCTACAAGACCAACGAGCTCATCAGCTACGAGGCGTACGACGGCTACCAGGGCATCCTCGGCGCGGCCAAGACGCCGAAGGTCGCCGCCAAGTACTTCACGGACGCCTCCAACCTCAAGCTCGAGGTGCAGGACGGCTCGGTGGATGTCGCCCTCCGCTCGCTGTCGCCCACGGACATCGAGGACCTGCGCGGCGACGACGCGGTGAAGGTCGTCGACGGGCCCGGCGGCGAGATCCGCTACATCACGTTCAACTTCAACACCCAGCCCTACGGCGAGAAGCAGCCGGACGCCGACCCCGAGAAGGCGACCGCGGTGCGTCAGGCCGTCGCCGACCTCATCGACCGCGAGGCCCTGGCCGACCAGGTCTACAAGGGCACCTACACCCCGCTGTACTCCTTCGTCCCGGACGGCCTGACCGGCGCCACGGAGCCCCTCAAGGAGATGTACGGCGACGGTCAGGGCGGCGCCGACGCCGACGCGGCGAAGAAGCGCCTCGACGACGCCGGCGTCACCACCCCGGTCGAGCTGAACCTGCAGTACTCGAACGACCACTACGGCCCGTCGTCGGGCGACGAGTACGCGCTCATCAAGGACCAGCTCGAGGAGAGCGGCCTGTTCACGGTCAACCTGCAGACCACCGAGTGGGTGCAGTACTCCAAGGACCGCACGTCCGACGTCTACCCGGCCTACCAGCTCGGCTGGTTCCCGGACTACTCGGACGCGGACAACTACCTCACGCCGTTCTTCCTCAAGGAGAACTTCCTGGGCAACCACTACGTGAACCAGGACGTGGAGGACATGATCCTCGAGCAGGCCGTCACGGCCGACGAGGCGAAGCGCACCGAGCTCCTGGGCCAGATCCAGGAGGCCGAGGCCGAGGACCTGTCGACCGTCCCGTACCTGCAGGGTGCGCAGGTCGCGGTCACCGGCGCCGACGTCACGGGCGTCGAGGACACGCTCGACGCGTCGTTCAAGGTCCGCTACGCCGCGATGGCCAAGGGCTGAGAGACGGACTGAGCTCTTCTCGTGGCTGCCCGTAGCACGGCAGGAAGCGCACTGGGACGCTACGTCCTGGTGCGCTTCCTGCTCATCATCCCCACCGTGTTCATCCTGGTCACCACCGTCTTCGTGCTCATGCGCGCGACCGGTGACCCCATCACCGCCGCACTGGGCGGCAAGCTTCCGCCCGACCAGCTCGCCGAGCTGATCCATGCGGCCGGCTACGACCGACCCATCATCGTCCAGTACTGGGAGTACCTCACCGGGATCTTCTCCGGCGACTTCGGCACCACGATCAGCGACAACCGGCCGGTCACCGAGGTGCTCACCACCTACGGGACGGCGACGCTGGAGCTCGCGTCCTACGCGATCCTCGTGGCTCTCGTGCTGGGCGTCCCGTTCGGGATGGTCAGCGGCTACTTCCGCGACCGTCTGCCGGACGCGGTGCTCCGCATCCTCGCGATCCTCGCGTACGCGACGCCGGTGTTCTTCGCCGGCCTCGTCCTCAAGCTGGTGTTCTCCGTCTGGCTGGGCTGGTTCCCGGTGGCCGGGCGCGTGTCCACCGACGGGGAGATCGCGATGCAGCTCGCCGGGGCCGACTCCGGGTTCATGCTGATCGACGCGTTCAAGACGGGCGACCCCGAGGTCGTGCTCGACGTGCTGTCGCACGCCGCGCTGCCGGCGATCGCGCTCGGCCTGCTCACTGCCGGCGTGTTCCTGCGCCTCGTGCGCACCAACATGATCGGCACCCTCGGCACCGGCTACATCGACGCGGCCCGCTCGCGGGGCGTCAAGGAGAGCCGCCTCGTGCGCAAGCACGCGTGGCGTCCGGCGCTCATCCCGATCATCACCGTGGCCGGCATGCAGGTCGCGATGCTGCTCGTGGGCGCCGTGCTCACCGAGACCACGTTCGAGTGGCGCGGCCTCGGCTTCCAGCTGTCGGAGTACCTCCAGGCGCGCGACTTCGTCGCCGTGCAGGGGATCGTCGTGCTGATGGCCGTGGTCGTGGCGGTGACGAACTTCCTCGTGGACGTCCTCGCCGCCCTGATCGACCCGAGGGTGAGGTACTGATGACCAGCGGAGAGATCACGAGCGTCGGCACGGCCGGCGCCGCCCCCGAGCACGTCGCCGGACGCGGGGCCTGGTTCAAGAAGCTGCCGGTGGTGCATCAGGTGCGCCAGAGCGTCGGGCTCCAGCGGGGCATGCTCGTCGCGGGCCTCGTCCTGACGACGCTGTTCGTGCTGGTCGCGGTTTTCGCGCCGCTCCTGGCGCCGTACGGCTGGTCGCAGCTGCGCAGCGGGGACGGCGTCGCGTTCGGTGCCCAGCAGCCGCCGTCGGCGGAGCACTGGTTCGGTACCACCGTCGGCGGCTACGACGTCCTGTCCCGCGTGGTGTGGGGCGCGCAGACGTCCCTGCTCGTCGTGCTGGTCGCGGTCGTGGCGTCGATCGTCGTGGGCGTGCTGCTCGGCCTGGTGTCGGGGTACTTCGGCGGCTGGCTCGACCGGGTGCTCGTGGTGATCGCGGACGCGATCTACGCGTTCCCGTCGCTGCTGCTCGCGATCCTGCTCGCCATCGTCATCTCGGGCGGGCAGTCGAGCATGTGGGGCGGCATCCTCGCCGCCGCGCTGTCGATCACCGTGGTGTTCGTGCCGCAGTACTTCCGGGTGGTGCGCGCCGAGGTGGTGCGGATCAAGGCGGAGGCGTTCGTCGACTCGGCGCGCGTGCTCGGCACCGGGCACTGGCGCATCATGACCCGCCACGTGCTGCGCAACTCCACGCGCACGCTGCCGCTGATCGTCACGCTCAACGCGTCGGAGGCGATCCTCACGCTCGCGGGGCTCGGCTTCCTCGGCTTCGGCATCGAGCCGACGGCGGCCGCCGAGTGGGGTTACGACCTGCAGCGTTCGCTCGCCGACGTCACCTCCGGCATCTGGTGGACCGCGCTGTTCCCGGGTCTCGCCATCGTCCTCGCGGCGATGGGCATGACCCTCATGGGCGAGTCGCTCAACGACCTGGCCGACCCGCGCCTGCGCTCGCGCGCACGCTCCGGCAAGGTGGCGGGGGCGGTCGCGGCGACGTCGGTCGAGGCGGACGCCTCCGACCCGGAGAACCCGGCGTCCGCCGAGCACTCGCAGGAGAACCCGAAGGGAGACGACGCATGAGCGCCGTCGCATCGAGCGCCGCAGCGTCGAACGGCGCGTTCGCGTCGAACGGCGCCGTCGCGTCGGTCAGGGACCTCGAGGTCTCGTTCGCCACGGACGCCGGCCCGGTGCGGGCCGTCGCCGGCGTGAGCCTCGACGTCCAGCCGGGGGAGGTGCTCGCCGTCGTCGGCGAGTCCGGCTCGGGCAAGACCGTCACGGCCAAGACCATCCTGGGCCTCCTGCCGGAGACGGCCACCACGAGCGGCGCCGTCGTGCTCACCGGGCGCGACGGCGCGACCACGGACGTCGTCGCCGTCTCGGCGGCGAAGCTGCGCCAGGTGCGCGGCCGCGACGTGGCGATGGTGTTCCAGGAGCCGTCCAGCGTGCTCAACCCCGTGTACACGGTGGGGTGGCAGATCGCCGAGGGCATCCGGGCGCACGGCGACGTGTCGAAGAAGGAGGCGCGGCGGCGGGCGATCGAGGTGCTCGGCACGGTCGGCATCCCCGACCCGGAGCACCGCGTGGACCACTACCCGCACCAGTTCTCGGGCGGGCAGAAGCAGCGCATCGTCATCGCGATGGCGCTGGTGCTGGGGCCGAGCCTCATCGTCGCGGACGAGCCGACGACGGCGCTGGACGTCACCGTCCAGGCCGAGATCCTCGACCTGCTGCGCCACCTGCGCGACGAGACGGGCACCGCCATCGTGCTCATCACGCACAACATGGGCGTGGTGGCGGACCTGGCCGACCGCGTCGCCGTGATGTACCAGGGCAAGGTCGTGGAGCAGGCGCCGGTCAAGGACCTGTTCGCCGACCCGCAGGCCGACTACACGAGGGCGCTGCTGAAGGCCGTGCCGCGCGTCGGGGAGGGCACCGCCCGCGCCGTCGAGCGCGCGGCGGCCCGGCCCGCGGGGTGGGAGTCGTCGGAGCCGGTGGTGCGGGCCGAGGGGCTGACCATCACCTACCCGGGCCGGTTCCGGCAGCCGGCGTTCACGGCCGTGGACGGCGTGGACCTCGCGATCCGTCCGGGCGAGGTGCTCGGGCTGGTGGGGGAGTCGGGATCGGGCAAGACGACGATCGCCCGCGCGATCGCCGGGCTCACGCCCGTCAGCGGCGGGTCGCTGCGCGTGCTCGGCACGGAGATGCTCGGCGCCAAGGGGCGTGACCTCAAGGCGATGCGCCCGCGGCTGGGCTTCGTCTTCCAGGACCCGGCCACGTCGTTCAACCCGCTGCTGACCATCGCCGAGTGCGTGGCCGAGCCGCTGGTCGTGCACGGGCGGGCACGCCACCCGGAGGCCGCGCGCGGTCGTGTCGACGAGCTGCTGGAGGCCGTCCAGCTGCCCCGCAGCTACGGCGACCGGTACCCGCACGAGCTGTCCGGCGGGCAGCGGCAGCGCGCGTCGCTGGCGCGCGGCCTGGCGCTCGACCCGGAGCTGCTCATCGCCGACGAGCCGACGTCGGCCCTCGACGTGTCCGTGCAGGCGCGCGTCCTGGAGCTCTTCGCCGAGCTGCAGAAGGAGCTGGGCTTCGCCTGCCTCTTCGTGTCGCACGACCTGGCCGTCGTGGACCTGCTCGCCGACCGCATCGCGGTGCTCTACCGCGGGCACCTGGTCGAGGAGGGGACGGGCGAGCAGGTGCTGGGCGGTCCGCGCGAGGACTACACCAAGCAGCTGCTGGCCTCGCTGCCGCTGCCCGACCCGGAGGCGCAGGCCGCGCACCGCGAGGGGCTGCACGCCCTGCGCACGCCGAGGTAGCTCGTCTCCCGCCGAGGTAGTTCGAGACGAGCTACCTCGGCGGGGGTCAGAGACCGAGCGCGTCCTTCCACTCCTGCGGCAGGAGCGCGTAGCCGACGAACGCGACGACGTCGAGCAGGGTGTGCGCGACGACGAGCGGCACGACCCGCTGCCGCCCCCAGCGGCTGGTGTAGAACCAGGAGAAGACGACGCCCATCACGACGTTGCCGAAGAACGGCCCGATGCCCTGGTACAGGTGGTAGGAGCCGCGCAGCAACGAGCTCCACACGACGAACCACAGGCGGGACCAGCCGAGGTCGCGGGTGCGCTCGTGCAGGTACGCGACGGCCACGACCTCCTCGAGCAGCCCGTTCTGCAGGGCGGCGACGATCAGGACCGGCACCGTCCACCAGTGCTCGTTCAGGGCGCTGGCCTGCACCTGGACGGTGATGCCGAGCAGGCGGCCGAGGCCGTAGAACGCGAGGCCCGGGATGCCGATGGCGGCGGCGAGCGCGAACCCCCACGCGACGTCGCGGCCCGGCCGGGCTCCCTCGAGACCCCAGTCGAGGCCGATCCGGCGACGCGTGCCCCGCCACGTGGCGCCGGCCCGCCCGCTGAGCAGGTACAGCGCCAGCGCGACCGGGACCAGCGCGAAGAAGATCCCCAGCAGCTGGTAGGTGAGGTCGAGCAGCGAGCGGTCGGACTGGCTCGCGTTGAGGGTCGCGGACTGCTGTGCGAGCGGGGTCTCGGCCGTGAGCCGCGCGACGATGTTGACCAGCGCGTACACGCCGCTCTGCCCCAGGCTGAGGCCCAGCACGATCCAGATCTCGGCGGTGGTGCGGCGTCGCGCCGCGGGCGTCATCGTCTGCGGGTCGGCCACCGTCCGGTTATAGCACCCGCCCCTGGACGATCAGGTGGACGGGGGACGGCCCGGACGCCGGGCGGGTGCCGCGTCGCGCGGCAGCCGACCGGCGTCCTTGAGCGCGCGGCGCAGCAGCAGGTCGATCTGGGCGTTGACGCTGCGCAGGTCGTCGGCGGCCCAGCGGGCGACGGCGTCGTGGATCGCGGGGTCGAGGCGCAGCAGCACCTGCTTGCGTGCAGGCCGGGCGGGGCGCCCGGGACCCTCAGGGCGCTCGGTGCCCGGGGACGCGGAGTCGTCCCCGGGCACGTCCCCCGGTGCAGGGGCGGCGGGCGTCACTGGTACAGCGATCCCGCGTTGACGACGGGCGTGGCGCGGCTCTCGCCGCACAGCACCACCAGCAGGTTGGACACCATGGTGGCGCGGCGCTCGTCGTCGAGCGTGACGACGCCGTCCGACTCGAGGCGGTTCAGCGCGTCCTCCACCATCGAGACGGCGCCCTCGACGATGCGCGACCGGGCGGCGATGATCGCGCCGGCCTGCTGGCGCTGCAGCATGGCCTGGGCGATCTCGGGGGCGTAGGCGAGGTTGGAGATGCGGGCCTCGACGACCTCGACGCCTGCGACGGCGACGCGGGCCGCGACCTCGGTCGCGATCTCCCCGGACACGAGCTCCGTGGCGCCGCGCAGCGACTCGACGCCGTCGCCGCCGTCGTACGGGTGGGACATGGCGACGTGCCGCAGCGCCGACTCCGCCTGCACGGAGACGAAGTCGTCGTAGTCCTCGACGGCGAAGCTCGCCCTGGCGGTGTCCGCGACCTGCCAGACGACGATCGCGGCGATGTTGATGGGGTTGCCGTCGGCGTCGTTGACCTTGAGCTCGCTGGTCTCGAAGTTCCGCACCCGCACGGAGACGCGGCGCCTCGTGCTGAGCGGGACGGTCATGACCAGGCCCGTGCGACGGATCGTGCCGAGGTAGCGGCCGAAGAGCTGCACGACCAGCGTCTCGCCGGGGCTGATCACCGAGATGCCGGTGAGCACGGCGAGCGCGAGCAGCAGGCCGACCGCCAGCACCCCCACCATGGCCGGGGCGTCGCTCGAGACGGCGCCGAGCGTGCCGAGGGCCAGGACGAGCAGCGACACGACCACGCCGAGGACGGCGCCGCCCGCGCCGACGGACCAGGCGGGGCGCTCCGCGACGTCGACGCGGGTGCCGTCGTGGCCGACGGGCCGTCCGGTGGGCTCGCCGCCCACGGAGTCCTGGACGGGGGTGGTGCTCTCGGGCATGGCAGCTCCTGTGCTCGGGGCCGGGCGGTCCGGCGATGCGATAGCAAAGTGATATCACATTACTGGGATCTTGTGCGTGGAGCTGCTCGGTGGCATGATCGACAAAGCAGTTTGCAACGCAAAGTTCTCTGTTCAGTCCTCTGCGAGGTAGCGATGACCGACCACCCTGACCGTCCCGGCGACGACGACGCCGGGCTGGCCGCCGCCGACTCCCTGCGGCTCATCCGCGAGCAGCAGGACCGCGCCCGTGCCGCCCTCGGGCCGGACGGCCGCGCGCTCTACGGGGTGTGGGGCGTCGCGTGGCTCGCCGGCTACCTGGTGCTGTGGTCCAGCGCGCAGGGACGCGAGCAGCCGGAGGCCTGGGCGTACTGGGTCTTCGCCGGCGCGCTCGCGGCGGCCGTCGTCTTCACCATGGTGCACACCATGAGTCGCACCTCGGGCACACGCGGCGTCTCCGCCCGCACGGGCGCGATGTACGGCTGGGCGTGGATGCTCGGCTTCCTCACCTTCAGCGCGTTCCTCGGTGGGCTCGCCCGCGCCGGCGCCGACGGCGAGCTCATGGGCCTGGTCAGCAACGGGGGCGCGTGCCTCGTGGTCGGGCTCCTGTACCTGGGCGGGGCGGTCGCGTTCGACGACCGCAGCCTCTTCGTCCTCGGCGCGTGGATCCTGCTGGTCGCCGCGGCCGCCACGCTCGCCGGCCTGCCCCTCACCTACCTGGTGATGGCGTTCGCGGGCGGCGGTGGCTTCCTCGTGATGGCCGCCGTCGAGCACCTGCGGATCGTGCGGCGCCGCCGCCGGCGCCGCGCGGACGCGGAGGTGGGCCGTGGCTGACGCCCTCGACCCGGTCATCCACGCGCCCGCCCGGCTCCGGGTCGTCGCGACGCTCGCCGCCCTGGACGCCGGTGACGAGCTGAGCTTCCCCAAGCTGCAGAAGCTGCTCGACATGACCGCCGGCAACCTGTCCACCCACCTGCGCAAGCTCGAGGACGCGGGCTACGTCCGCGTCACCAAGACCCACGAGGGTCGTACCCCCGCGACGTACCTCGCGCTCACCCCGCACGGGCGTCGCGCCTTCGAGGACTACCAAGAGGCCCTCACCGGCCTGCTGAGAGGAGCCGGATCATGACCCGCACCCGACCCCCGGAGCGCGCCCCCGCCCTGGCCGGGGCGCCGCTCGCACCCCCCGCCGCGCCCCCCGCCGCGGCCGTCGTCGCCGTGCGCGGCGTCACCCGGCGGTTCGGCGACGTCGTCGCGCTCGACGACGTGTCGCTCGACGTCGGCCCCGGCGAGCTCGTGGGCCTGCTCGGGCCCAACGGCGCCGGCAAGTCCACGCTGCTCTCGCTGGTCAGCGGCCAGCGCCGCCCGGACGCCGGCACCGTGCGCCTGCTGGGCGGCGACCCGCGCGACGCCGCCAGCCGCGCCGGGCTCGGCATCACCCCGCAGGAGACGGGGCTGCCCGCCACGCTGCGGGTGGGCGAGGTCGTCGACTTCGTCGGCGGGCACTTCGCCGACCCGGTGCCCACCGGCGAGCTGCTGGAGCAGTTCGGGCTCACCGACCTGGCGCGGCGGCAGACGGGGGCGCTGTCCGGCGGGCAGAAGCGGCGGCTCGCCGTCGCGCTGTCGCTCGTGGGGCGGCCGCGCGTCGTCCTGCTCGACGAGCCCACCACCGGCCTCGACGTCGGCGCCCGCCAGGCGCTGTGGGACGCCGTCCGCGCCTACCATGCGGCCGGGGGCACGGTGCTGCTCACCAGCCACTACCTCGAGGAGGTGCAGGCGCTGGCGCAGCGCGTCGTCGTCATCGACCGCGGCGTGGTGCGGGCGGACGACACGCTCGACGCCATCCTGCGGCGTGTGGGCCTGCGGCGCGTGGCGCTGCGGGCGACGGCCGACCTGGCCGCGTGGCCCGGCGTCGTGCGCGCGGAACGCCTCGACGACGGCACGCAGGAGCTGTACACGGCGGACGCCGACGAGCTCGTCCGGTCGCTGGTGCGCGACGACGTGGACTTCCACGACCTCCGCATCCGGGGCGCGAGCCTCGAGGAGGCGTTCGAGGAGATGGTGACGGAGGCGGCACGATGAGCGCGACGACGACCCCCGCCCGGGCGGGGACGGCCCCGGGACCGCTGCGGCTGACCTGGCTGCACCTGCGCTACCAGTTCCTCGAGACGGTGCGCGTGCCCATCGCGGTGCTGGGCAACATGCTGTTCCCCGCGCTGGCGATGTTCTTCTTCGTCGTGCCGCAGCGCGACGTCGCGAACAACCCGCTCTGGGCCACGATGTCGGTGGCGAGCCTCGGCCTGTTCGCCGTCTGCTCGGCCAGCCTGTTCACCTACGGGCTGGGCGTGGCGGAGGACCGGCAGCTCCCGTTCGACCCGTTCCTGCGCTCCCTGCCCGCCGGCCCCGGCCCGCGGATGGTCGCGCGGATCGGCAACGGCGCGATCTTCGCGCTGTTCGGGCTGGTGCCGCTCATCCTCATCGGCTGGCTGTTCACCGCCGCGACGGTGACGTTCGGGCAGCTGCTCGCCGGGGTGGGCACGATCCTGCTGGTCTCCGTGCCGTTCGTGCTGCTGGGCATGGCCGTGGGCTACTCGCTGTCCGCCAAGGCCGCGCTGCCGGTGGTGCAGGCGGTGCTGTTCCCGCTGGCGTTCGCGGGCGGCCTGTTCCTGCCGCCGCAGGCGTTCCCGTCGTGGCTGGACGCGATCTCGCAGGCCACGCCGACACGCGCCGGTCGTGACCTGCTGGTGCAGGCGCTCACCGGCGAGCCCGCCTACGGGCTCGCGTGGGTGGTGCTGCTCGGCTGGACGCTGCTGTTCGCCGTCCTGGCCGTCGGCGCCTACCGCCGCGACGAGGGTCGCCGCTTCCGCTGACCGGGGCCCGTGCTGCGAGCATGATGGTGGCCCTGTTCCGCGACCGGAACAGGGCCACCGACATGCTCACGGCACACGCGGGTCAGCAGGGGTCAGCCGGCCCGGCGCAGGCGCAGCGAGTTGCCGACGACGATGACGGACGACGCGGCCATGGCCGCCCCGGCGATCATCGGGTTGAGCAGCCCCGCCGCGGCGAGCGGGATCGCCGCCACGTTGTAGGCGAACGCCCAGAACAGGTTCTGCTTGATCACGCGCAGCGTGCCGCGCGACAGGCGGACGGCGGCGGGGGCCGAGCGCAGGTCGCCGCGCACGAGCGTGATGTCGCTCGCCTCGATCGCGACGTCCGTGCCCGTGCCCATCGCGAGCCCGAGGTCGGCGGTGGCGAGCGCGGCGGCGTCGTTCACGCCGTCGCCGACCATCGCCACGACCCGGCCCTCGGAGCGCAGCCGGGTCACGACCGCGGCCTTGTCCTGCGGGAGCACGCGGGCGATGACGTCCTCGTCGGCGATGCCGACCTCGCGGGCGGCGACGCGGGCCGCGCCCTCGCCGTCGCCGGTGAGCAGCACGGGCCGCAGGCCGAGGTCGCGCAGCTCGCGGACGGCCTCGGCGGAGGTCGCCTTCACCGGGTCGCGCAGCACGACGACGCCGCGGGCCGCGCCGTCCCACGCGACGACGACGGCGCTCGCCCCGGTCGCCTCGGCGTCGTCGAACGCGGCGGCCAGCCCGTCCGTCCCGTCGCCGTCGAACGCGACGCCCTGCCCGGCCAGCCACGAGGGCTGCCCGACGAGCACGCGCCGGGCGTTGAGCCCGCCGTCGACCCCCAGCCCGGTGAGGCCCGAGTGCGCCCGTCGCACGACCGCCTCGACGCCGCCGCCCGGCGTGGCGCGGAAGTCGAACGCCTGCAGCGCGCCGATCCCGACGCCGTCCGCCCCCGTCCCCCCGGACGTGTCAGGCTCCGCGCGCGGCGTACCTTGCGCTCGTCCTGACAGCTCCGTGGCGGCGGCCGCCACCGCGTGGGCGATCGGGTGCTCGCTGAGTGCCTCGACTGCGCCGGCGTAGGCGAGCACCTCTCGCTCGCCGGCGGCGCCGGCGACGACGCGCTCCACCTCCATGCGGCCCTCGGTGACGGTGCCGGTCTTGTCGAGCACGACGGTGTCGACGCGGCGGGTGGACTCCAGGATCTCCGGGCCCTTGATGAGGATGCCGAGCTGCGCGCCGCGGCCGGTGCCGACCAGCAGCGCGGTGGGCGTCGCCAGCCCGAGGGCGCAGGGGCAGGCGATGATCAGGACGGCGACGGCGGCGGTGAACGCGAGCTGCACGTCGGCGCCGGCCAGCAGCCAGCCCACCAGGGTGAGCACGGACAGCCCGATGACGATCGGCACGAACACGGCGGAGATGCGGTCGGCGAGCCGGGCGACGGGCGCCTTCCCGGTCTGGGCCTGGGAGACGAGCCGGCCGATCTGCGCGAGCGTCGTCTCCTCGCCCACGCGGGTCGCGCGCACCAGCAGGTGGCCGGACGTGTTGACGGTCGCGCCGGTGACGGCGTCCCCGGGGCCGACGTCGACCGGGACCGGCTCGCCCGTGAGCAGCGAGGTGTCGACGGCGCTCGCGCCCTCGACGACCTCGCCGTCGGTGGCGACCTTCTCGCCCGGCCGCACGACGAACACGTCGCCGACGGCGAGGTCAGCGACGGGCACGCGCTCGGTGACGCGCCCGCCGTCGGGCCCGGTCAGCGGCGTGCCGTCGGGGGCGAGCCGCACCCGCTCGGCGTCCTTGGCGCCCAGCTCCAGCAGGGAGCGCAGGGCGTCGCCCGCGCGGCGGCGCGAGCGGTGCTCGGCGTACCGGCCGGCGAGCAGGAACGTCGTGACGACGGCCGCGACCTCGAAGTACAGCTCGGGGGTGCCGCCGGACTCGGACGGGATCAGCGACGGCCGCATCCGCATGCCGAGCTCGCCCGTGCCGCCGAGCGTGAGCGCCCACACCGACCACAGGGTCGCGGCGATGACGCCGAGCGAGACCAGGGTGTCCATCGTGGACGCGCCGTGCCGGGCGGCCCGCGCCGCCGCGGTGTGGAACGGCCACGCGCCCCACGTCACGACCGGCAGCGCGGCGGCGGCGACCAGCCACTGCCAGCCCGTGAACTGCAGCGCGGGGATCATCGACAGCGCCACCACCGGCACGGTGAGCACCGCGGACGCGACGAGCCGCCGGCGCAGGTCGGCCCCGCGGGCGTCGCCCGGAGCCGACGTGTCCGACGACGGGCGGGCCGGGGCGCGCTGCGCGTCGGACAGGTCGGGTGCGGTGGCGGAGGTGTCGGGCTCGGGGTGCACCGGAGCCGGCTGAGGGTCCGGCACGGGCCGGGCGACGTCGCGGCGGCCGGTGACGCGGGCGCCGTAGCCGGCCTTCTCGACGGCCTCGACCAGCGCGGCGTCGTCGACGGGCGACGTGAGCTCGACGTGCGCGCTCTCGAGCGGCAGGTTGACGGTGGCGGTGACGCCGTCGACGCGGTTGAGCCGCTTCTCGACGCGGGCCACGCACGAGGCGCAGGTCATGCCCTCGATGGCGAGGTCGATCTCGAGGATCGGCGGCGTGGCCGGGGCGGGTCCTGCCGGGGCGACCGGCGAGGACGTGGGGGTGCTCATGAGGGTGACTCCCTGAGGTGCTGGGTGGAGGTCACCCGCGACGACCGGGGTGGCGGGGTCGCGGTGGGGGCGCCGGGTCGGGGCGACGACGGCGCGGCGCGGAGGGCCTGGGTCGCGGACGCTCGGGGAGCGGGCGACGGTTCGGCAGGCGGTCCGCGGGGTGGCTCGCGGGGGCGAGCGGTGCGGCTCAGGCGCGCGGGGGCACGGTCAGGTCGTACGTCTTGTGCTCGCGCGCGGCGTGCTCGTGGCCGCAGCCGCAGGCCCCGTCGTGGGCGTGCTGCCGGGCGGGCGCCTGCGCGGCCTGCTGGGCGGCGAGCGCGTCCTGCTGGACGGCGACAGACGCGACGTCGTACCCGGCCTCGTCCACGGCCTCGCGCAGCGCGGCCTCGTCGAGCGGGGCGTCGGAGAAGACCGCGACGTCGGAGGTGCCGCCGACGTGCAGCTCGACGCTGACGTCGACGACGCCCGGGACGGCGGAGAGGTCCTTGGTGACGTGCGCGACGCAGTTGGCGCAGGTCATGCCGGTGACGCCCAGGGTGGTGACGGTGCTCATACGTGCTCCTTCGTCGAGGGTGGATCGGCGGGTGGATCAGGAACGGACGAGGCGGCCGATGGCGTCGGCGGCCTCCTTGACCTTCGCGGCGCCCTCGGCCTCGGAGGCGCGGGCGGCGTCGACGACGCAGTGGCCCAGGTGGTCCTCGACGAGGCCGATCGACACGGCCTGCAGCGCCTTGGTCACGGCGGACACCTGGGTGAGGATGTCGATGCAGTACACGTCCTCGTCGATCATGCGGGCGATGCCACGCACCTGACCCTCGATGCGGCGCATGCGCTTGAGGTAGGCCTCCTTGTCGGAGGCGTAGCCGTGCGGCCCGTCGTGCGGGTGGCCGCCGTCGGCCGCGAGGTCGGGGAGGGGCGTGCCGGTGTCGGTCATGGGTCCACCATACCCCTAGGGGGTACCGTGTCAAGCCGTCGGCCCCGGCTGCCCGCGCCTGCACCGCCGCCTGCCCCTAGTCTCGCCATGAAGGGCGGAGGCGGCATGGGTACTGCGATCCGGCGTGCGGCTGCGGCCCTGGGTGCGCTCGCGCTGGCCTTCGTCACCCTCACGCTGCCCGCGGCGGCGCCCGCGTCGGCGGCACCCACGCAGCCGTTCACGGTCAAGTTCTCGACCAACGCCAACGGCGCGCTCACGACCGTCGGCAACAACCTCTTGACGTGCAGCGCGTCCTCGTCCTGCACGAGCGCGCAGAACGGTGCGGCCGCGGACAACAACGCCTTCACCATGACGCAGCTCGACGCCGACGGGACGCCCGGGACGACGAACTCGTCCGCGTCCCGGCTCGACCTGCCCGAGGGCGCGACCGTGCTGTGGGCGGGCCTGTACTGGGGCGCGCGGCTGGACGCCGGCGCCGGAGGGCAGAGCGCGTCCGCGAGCGCGATCGGCGCGATGTCGCTGCGCGCCCCCGGGGACTCCGGCTACCGCACGGTCGCGGCGTCGACGGCGGCCCGCGACCAGTTCGGCCCGAACACCTCGAGCTACGGCGCGTACCAGCGGTTCGCCGACGTCACGGCGATCGTCAGGTCCGCGGGCAACGGGAGCTACTGGGGCGCGAACGTCGCCGCTGCGACCGGGCAGGACCGGTACGCCGGCTGGGCGCTCACGGTCGCGTACTCGGCCCCCGGCCTGCCGCTGCGCAACCTCACGGTGTTCGACGGGTTCGACGTCGTGAGCAACAGGAGCCCGCAGTCGGTGCAGGTCTCGGGGTTCCTCGCGCCCCGGTCGGGCACGGTCGACGCGCAGCTGACGATGGTGGCCTACGAGGGCGACCTGTCGCAGACCGGCGACTACACGAGGCTCGACAGCACCCAGCTGGCGACGGCGGCGTCGCCGGGCTCCAACTTCTTCGACTCCACCAACGACACCAACGGGTCGTCGGTCGCCACGCGCACGCCCGCGCACCGGAACATGCTCGGGTTCGACGTGAAGAACCTCGGCGCCTCGGGGGTGATCCCGAACGGCGCCACGAGCGCGACCTTCACGTTCTCCAGCAACGGGGACGTCTACTACCCGGGGGTGGTGGGCCTGGCGATCAACCTCTACGCCCCCGACTTCACGGCGTCGGCCAAGACGGTCGTGAACCTCAGCGGGCACAGTCCGGCCCGCCCGGGCGACACGCTGGAGTACACGGTCCACTACTCCAACACGGGGCAGGACCCCGCCGTCGACGCCGTGTCGGAGGACGACCTGCCGCCCGGCACCTCCTACGTGCCGGGGTCGTTGCGCTACCTCGCGTCGCCGGTGTCGCCGCCGGGCGGGCTCACCGACGGCGCGGGCGACGACCGGGGTGAGGTCGACGGGCGGACGGTGCGCGTCCGCGTGGGGACGGGGGCGACGGCGTCGGCCGGGGGCACGGTCGACATCGGCGCGGCGCCCGCCTACGCGTTCCAGGTGACGCTGGACGACGACGCGGGCGGGACCACCGTCGCAAACCTCGCGAACCTCGACTACGCGACGGCGACCACCGGGACGGCGGCGCGCTACACGACCCCGCCCGCGAGCGTGGACGTGGCGCGGCAGGCCGACGTGTCGGTCACCAAGACGATGTCCCCCGACCCGGCGGCGGTCGGTCAGGACGTGACCGCGACGCTCGTCGTCCGCAACGACGGGCCGAACGCCGCCACGGACGTGACGGTCACGGACCCGGTGCCCGCCGGCTGGGACGGCGTGACCGCGACGTCCACGGCCGGGACCTGCGCCGTGGCCGACGGGACCGTGAGCTGCGCGCTCGGTGACCTCGCCGACGGGGCGACCGCGACCGTGACCCTCACCGGCACGACGTCGTCGGGCTCGACGGCGACGTCCCTGACCAACGTCGCGACGGTGAGCACGTCGTCCCTGGACCCGACGCCCGCGAACAACGTCTCCGGCGCCACCGTCACGCTCGCGCGGCGGGCCGACCTGTCGGTCACCAAGACGGCGTCCCCGACGACGGCCGGCCCGGGCGCCGAGACGACCTGGACCCTCCGGGTGTCGAACGCCGGGCCGTCCGACGCACGTGCCGTGCGGATCACCGACGCGCTCGACGACGCCGGCCGGGCCACGCTCACCGGCGCGACGATCACGTCGGCGGACGGGTCGGCCCCCGCGTGCGAGGAGCCGACCGGCCGCGGGGCGACCTGCACGCTCGACACGCTCCCCGCGGGCGCGACGGCGACCGTGACCGTGACGGGGACGCTCGCGACGAACCTCACGGAGGGCGTCACGGTCGGCAACACGGCGACCGTGACGTCGGCGACGCCCGACCAGGCGACCGGCGACAACACCGCGACGGCGACCGTGACGGCGGGCGACCCGGAGGCCGACGTCCGGGTCACCAAGGCGGGCCCGGCCGACGTGGTGGCGGGCCGGAGCATCGCGTGGACGGTGACCGCCACGAACTACGGGCCCGCGGACGCGACCGGGGTGGTGGTCACGGACGCCGTCCCCGACGGGGTCACCGGCATCGGGGCGACGACGTCCCGCGGCGACGCGTGCACCGTCGAGGACCGGACGGTCACGTGCCCGGTCGGCGCCCTGCCGTCCGCCGGCGCGGGCACGGCGGGAGCGGCGGTGACGATCACGGTGACCGGCCTCGTGGCGCCCGGGACGACCGGCACGCTCCGCAACACCGCGACGGCGACGTCCACGTCCACCGACCCGGCGGGCGGGAACGACACCGCCACGTCCGACACCGCGGTGCGCGCCGAGTACGACCTCGCCGTGACCAAGACGGCCAACCGCACGACCCTGCCGGCCGAGGCGCCGCGGCCGGTCGACTACCGGATCACGATCACCAACAACGGCCCGTCCGCGGCGCGCGACATCGACGTGAGCGACACCCTGCCGGACGCGCTGGACCTGCGCGGGGCGGACCCCGTCACCGGGTGCGCGGCGGACGTCACCGCGGACGGGTTCACGTGCACGGTGCCCGGCCCGGTCGCGCCCGGCGAGACCGCCGTCGTCACCGTGGCGATGCAGGCCGACGAGGTGCTCGCGGGCGGTCCGGACGTCGTGCAGACGGTCACGATCGACGCGCCGGGGGACACCGACCCGTCGAACGACGAGGCGTCGTGGACGCTCAGCGGGCTCCCGTTCGTGGACCTGTCGCTCGCCAAGACGGCGGACGCCACGGTGACGGCCGGCGGCACCGCCACCTACGACCTCGTCGTGACCAACACGAACGACCCCGCCGACGTCACCGAGAACCTCGCCGCCCTCCGCCCGGTCCTCACGGACACGCTGCCGGACGGCATGACCTTCCAGGGCGCGACCGTCACCTCCGGCGGCGGTCAGAGCGTCACCTGCGGCACCAGCGGGCAGACGCTCACCTGCCAGCTGGGGGCCAACCTGGACGCCGGGGCGTCGGCGACGGTCGAGGTCACGGTCGACGTGGCGCCGGACGTCGCGGCCGGGGCCACGCTGGTGAACGCGGCCACGGTCGTCACGGGGAACATGGAGACCAACCCCGACAACAACCTGGCGAACAACAGCGCGCAGGCGTCCAGCACCGTGGTCGCCGAGGCGGACGTGGCGGTCACCGGGCTCTCCGTCGAGCCCGTGGACCCGGACGCGACCGGCCCCGCCACCCATCGCCGGGTCCACCTCACGGTGTCCAACGAGGGGCCGTCGGTCGCCCGCGACGTGACCCTGCGCATCGAGCGCACCGAGGACGGCGTGCTCGTGGACCCCGGGACGCTGCCCACGGACTGCACCGCGACGGCACGGGAGATCGTCTGCACCCTGGACGGCCGTGACCTCGCGCCCGGCGAGTCGGTCGACATCGACTACGTCCTGGAGGTGGCGAGCTACGTCGACCCGGGCACCTACGTGAAGACGGCGCAGGTCTCGAGCTCCACCCCGGACACCGACCTCACGAACAACACGCAGCAGGCGTCCACCGTCGTGGGCGCCCCCGTGACCGACCTGGCCGTCACCAAGACGGCGACCGGCACCGTCCCCAACCCGGACGAGGCCACCGGCACGCACGACTCGTTCGTGGCCGGCGGCGCCTTCACCTACCGCATCGCGGTCGCCGTGCCCGAGGCCGCCCGGCCCGGCGCGGGCTACGCGGACGCGCAGGACGTCGTCGTCGAGGACCTGCTGCCGCTCGGCTTCGTCGCCACCGGGGCCAGCACCGGCAGCGGAACCTGCACGATCACCCCCGTGGTGGAGCCGGGCGGGGGCGTGCGCAGCGCGCTCTCGTGCTCGCTCGGCACGGTGCACGGCTGGTCGGGGGCGACCGCGCCCGCCCCGGTGGTCGTCACCGTGCACGGCACGCTGGACCCGGACGCCAACAACCTCAACGGGGGCGACCGGTTCGCCGAGCAGGTGCCGAACACCGCCACGGCCACCACCGGCACCCCGCTGGCCGGCGGCGCGACGAGCGTGCAGGACGCCGCCGCGGTCGACGTCGTCGAGATCGCCGACCTCCACCTGGTCAAGACGCCCGACGCGGCCACCGTCAACGCGGGCGGTACGGTCGGGTACACGCTGACCGTCGTGAACTCGGGGGCGTCCGGCGTGGAGCACGCGGTCGTCACCGACTCCCTGCCGGCCGGGTTCACGCTGGTGGACGCCCTGTCGGAGTGCACGCCGCCGCAGACGACGCCGGTGGACGAGACCGAGGCCCGGCCGCAGGTGCCCGACGGGCCCGGGCAGGAGATCGCGTGCCGGCTGGGCGCGGTCCCGGCGGGCGGCTCGGCCACGATCCACGTGGTGGCCTCGACGCCGGACACGTTGGCGGCGGGCACGGCGACGAACACCGCCACGGTCGGCCTGCTGGCGAACGAGGCCGCGCCGGACGACAACACCGCCACGGCCGACGTCGACGTGCGGCGCGTGACGAACCTCGGTATCTCCGCCTCCGCGAGCACGCTGACGCCGGCGGCCGGCCAGGACGTGACGTTCACCGGCTTCGCCGTGAACAACGGCCCGTCCACCGCCGACGGGACGAACGGCGACACCGTCTTCCCGCCCGGGTTCGTGCCCTACGCGGACAGCGTCGACGTGCCGTTCAACGACTGCACCTGGAACCGCACGCCGCCCGACGACCCCACGACGGCGTCGTGGGAGGACTTCCGGTACGTGCTGCACTGCGAGCCCCTGACGCCCGGGGCGCGGTGGGAGGCAGGGGGCGCGACCACCAACGTCGTGACCGTGCACGTCCCCGGCGACACCCCCGCGGGCAGCTACTCCGGGCGGGCGGTGATCCGCTCGGACACGCCGGAGACCACGGAGGAGGACAACGAGGCCCCGCTGACGCTGACCGTCCAGCACGTCTCGGACACCAGCCTCGTCAAGGACCTCGTCGAACCGCACCCGATGGTCGCCGGGAGCCCGGCGACGTGGCGGCTGACGATGCGCAACGCCGGGCCGTCCGTCGCCGAGGACGTCGTCGTGTCGGACACCGTGCCCGGCGGCATGACGTTCGTGTCCGCGGAGCTCGAGGGCGGCGCCGACTGTCCCGTCCCGGAGACGCACGGCCTCCCGAACGGCGACACCGAGACGATCGTGCGCTGTCCGGTGGGCCGGATCCCGGTGGGGGAGTCGGCGTCGGTGCTCGTGACGTTCGACGTGGCCGCCGACCAGGCGGGCGAGAACCTGTGCAACTCGGCGCTGGTCGGCTCCGGCTCCCTCGACCCGGCCGCCGCGGACAACGAGGGCGAGAGCTGCGGCGAGGTCGTCGCGCCGCCGGGCACCGACGTCTCGCTGGTGCTGTCGCCGCCCACGCAGACCCACCTGTCCGGCGAGCGTGCGGAGCTCACCGCGACGGTGCGCAACGAGGGGCCCGGGGACGCCACCGACGTCGTGGCCGTGCTCGACGTGCCGCCCGGGCTCACGGACTACAGCGGGGTGGCGGTGTCCTGGCCGGCCGGGAGGCCACAGCCGCCCGACGGGGTGGTCGGCTCGCTGACGCTCGACGTCGGGGACCTCGCGCCGGGCGAGGCGGTCGTGTACCGGGTCGTCGGGACGGCGACCGGCAGCCCCGGCGACGTGCTGCCCGTGGACGGCGTCGTCACCCACGACGAGCCGGACACGGTCGAACCCAACGACACCGACGAGGTGCAGATCCTCATCGTGGAGCCGAGCCCCTCGCCGAGCCCGTCGCCGAGCCCGTCGCCGAGCGCGTCCCCGAACCCCTCGCCCAGCCCGTCCGGCGTGCCGTCGTCGCCCGGCCCCACGTCGGGCGCCCCCGCGGTGCCGCCCGGCCCCGGGGACCCCGGTGGCACGACGACCGCGCCCCCGTCGGCGTCCGGGCCGCTGCCGGTCACGGGCGCGCAGGTGGTCGGGTGGGTGATCGCGGCGCTGGTCGTGACCGGTGTCGGGCTCGCGCTGCTCGCCGCCGCGCGGCGCCGCCGGGAGGGCTGACCGCGCCGACGAGGAGGCCCCGCGCCGGAAGCCGTCAGGAGATGCGGAAGGGAGCGACCAGGAGGTCGTCGCGGCGCGAGCTCGGGCCGACGAGCAGCTCGAACTCGCCGGGCTCGACGACGCGGCGGCCGGCGGCGTCGACGATCGTGCAGTCCGTGGCGGGCACCTCGACCTCGACGACGACGCGCTCGCCGGGCGCCAGCGGCACGCGGCGGAACGTCTTGAGCTCGCGGTCGGCCCACGTCACCGACGTGACCTTGTCGCTCACGTAGACCTGCACGGTCTCGACCGCCGGGCGAAGGCCGGTGTTGGCCACGGTGACGCGGCCGCGCACCACGCCGTCGGCCGCCACGTCGGCGGCGTCCAGCACGAGACCCGAGTACTCGACGGTCGTGTACGACCGGCCCTCGCCGAACACGTACGGCGGGCGCTGCGTGAGGTCGGCGTACCGCGTGCCGTGCTGGCCGCGCACCTGGTGGTAGAAGACGGGCTGCTGCCCGGCGTGCAGGGCGTAGGAGATCGGCAGGCGGCCGGTCGGCTCGACCAGCCCGAGCAGCAGCTCCGCGACGGCCCGGCCGCCGCGCATGCCGGGGTTGGCGGCGTGCACCAGGGCGGCGGCCTCGGCCACGGCCGCGGGCAGCACGAGCGGCTTGGAGGCGACGAGGACGACGACCACGGGCGTGCCGGTCGCGACCAGCCGCTCCAGCAGCTCCACCTGGCCGCCCTGGAGCTCCAGGGTGGCGGTGGACTTCCCCTCGCCGGCGAGCGCGACCTCGTCGCCCAGCACGGCGACGACGACGTCCGCGGCGCGGGCCGCCTCCTCCGCCTCGGCCAGCAGGGCCGGGTCGGACGGGGCGGGCAGCGCGGCCGGCGGCCGGGGCTGCCCGTCGGGGTAGTGGGTGCCGTCCGGGTCGGGGCCCAGCTCCACGACGTTCGCGCCCCGGGCGCAGGTGACCTCCCACGACGCCGGCGCGACGGCGCGCAGCCCGTCCAGCACCGTCTCGGTCAGCTCGCGCGGGTGGCCGTCGCGGATCCAGCTCACCTGGCCCGACGCGCCCGCCCAGTCGCCGAGCTGGGCGTGCGGGTCGTCGGCGTTCGGCCCCACGACGGCGACGCGGTGCGGGCGGGCCGGGTCGAGCGGCAGCGTGCCGTCGTTCTCCAGCAGCACGAGGGAGCCGCGCGCGACGTCGAGCGCCAGGTCGCGGTGCGCGGCGGACCCGACGACCGCCTCGATGCGCTCGGCGACGGGCGCGCGCGGGTCCTCGAACAGCCCGAGGTCGACCTTGAGGCGCAGGACGCGCCGTACCGCGTCGTCGAGCCGTGCCACGTCGATCCGGTCGTCGGCGACGGCCTCCTGCGCGCCCTCGAAGAACCTCGGCGTCGCCATGATCACGTCGTTGCCGGCGCCGACGGCGGCGGCCGACGCGGCGGCGTGGTCGGGGCTGACGAACTGCTCCCACACCATGCGGCCCACGTTGTCCCAGTCGGTGACGAGGGTGCCGTCGAAGCCCCACTCGTCCTTGAGCACGCCCTGCAGCAGCCAGCGGCTCGTGGTGATCGGGACGCCGTCGATGGCCTGGTAGCCGATCATCACGGTGCGCACGCCCTCGCGGACCACGCGCTCGAACGGCGGCAGGAACCAGGAGCGCAGCTTGCGTGGCGTGAGGTCGGCCTCCGTGGCGTCGCGGCCGCCCTGCGTCTCGGAGTAGCCGGCGAAGTGCTTCGCCGTCGCCAGGACGGCGGTGGGGTCGGTCAGCCCGTCGCCCTGGTAGCCGCGCACCATCGCGGCGCCCAGCTCCCCGATGAGGTACAAGTCCTCGCCGAACGTCTCGTTGACGCGGCCCCAGCGCAGGTCGCGCGTCGCGCACAGCACGGGGGAGAACGTCCAGTGCAGGCCGGTCGCGGCGGCCTCGACCGCCGTCGCCCGCGCCGCCCGCTCCACCAGGTCGAGGTCCCAGGTCGCCGCCATCCCCAGCTGGCTGGGGAAGACCGTCGCGCCGGGGAAGAACCCGTGCCCGTGGATGGCGTCGTCGGCCACCAGCAGCGGGATCGCCAGCCGCGTGCCGCGCGCCAGCTCGATCGCCTCGACGACGCGCGACGGCGACGCGTGCAGGATCGACCCCGCCAGCCGCCCGACGACGATGTCCTCGAGGTCGTCCATCGCGTTGAGCTGCAGCATCTGCCCCACCTTCTCGGGCAGCGTCATGCGGCGCAGCAGGTCGTCCACGCGCTCGGCGGGGGACAGGGACGGGTCGCGGTACGGCAGGTCGGTCATGGCGCAGAGTCTTCCGTCGGGGGCGGGCGTGCCGAGGTAGTTCAGCCGGCCGCGAGGTAGTCCAGAATTCCGCGAGGTAGTTCGAGACTTGCCGAGGTAGTTCGAGATCCCGCGAGGTAGTCGACTACCTCGCCAGGATGCGAACTACCCCGCGGGATACGGAACTACCTCGGCGGAGGTCAGCGGACGGTGAGGCCGTTCGCCTGTGCGACGGAGCCGAGCCAGCCCAGCGACGGCTTCGCGCGGCGCTCGAACGTCTCCTTGTCGAACTCGACGAGGCCGAAGGTCGGGCGGAACCCGGAGGCCCACTCGTAGTTGTCCAGCAGGCTCCAGTGCAGGTAGCCGCGCACGTCGACGCCGTCGGAGATGGCGGAGTGCAGGCCGGCCAGCGCGCCCTCGGTGTAGTCGATGCGACGCGCGTCGTCCTGGGTCGCCATGCCGTTCTCGGTGACGAACACGGGGACGCCCTCGGTCTTCTCCCACGCGGCGCGGACGCCGTGCTCCAGGGCGAGGGGGTAGAACTCCCAGCCGGTCAGCGTGGTCTCGACGCCGTCGGGCACCTGGCGCGGGCCGTCGGGGCCGATGATCGTGCGGGTGTAGGCCTGGACGCCCACCCAGTCGTCGCCGCGGGCGGCCTCGAGGTACCAGTCGTCTCGCTGGTGGCCGTACTCGTGCGCCACGTCCTCGCAGCCGGGCTCCGGCTGGAAGTCCTGCGTCGCGACGGTCCAGCCCGAGTTGATGCCGCCGACGCCGGCGAGGATCTCGCGCGAGCGGGTGTGGCACTCGAGCAGCGTGTCCGCGACCTGGAGGTCGGGGTCGGGCAGTCCGTACGCGACCAGGTTGGCCGGGTCCTCGCCGCCCGCGATCATCGCGGCGATGTTCGGCTCGTTGATGGTGCAGACGTAGTCGACGTCGTTCCCGAGGATCGGCAGGGCGAGCTCGGTGAAGCGGGCGAAGCGGTCGGCCGCCTTCGGCGAGCGCCACATGCCCTCCTCGTAGAACCAGCGCGGCACGGTGAAGTGCATGAGCGTGACCATCGGCGTGATGCCGAGCTCGAGGCACGTCTCCACCATGCGGCGGTAGTGCGCGATCTCGGCGCGGGAGACGAAGCCCTCCTCGGGCTCGATCCGCGCCCACTCGATGGAGAAGCGGTAGGTGTCCAGGCCGGCGTCGCGCAGGAGCGTCATGTCCTCGCGGTAGCGGTGGTAGCTGTCCGCGGCGTCGCCGCTGGGCTCGACGATCGACGTGCCGGCGGCGTGCTCGCGCACCCACCAGTCGCTGGAGACGTTGTTGCCCTCGATCTGGTGGGCCGCGGTGGCGGCGCCCCAGCGGAAGCCCTCGGGGAAGTGCAGCACGGGATGGTCCTTACGTTGTGGTGCGGTGCAAAGAGGCGCGGGCGCGGCGGCCCGGCGCGGAGTGGTGGTTCAGCGGGTGGTGGTCCAGAAGCCGGCCAGGAGGTCCGCCGTCGCGGCGGGGTTCTCGACGTTGGGCAGGTGCCCGGCGCCGTCGACGACGGCGTAGCGGGCGGTGAGCCGCTCGGCCATGGCGCGCTGCCACGGCTGCGGCCACGCGGCGTCGTCCACGCCGTGCGCGACCAGCACCGGCAGGCCGGTGGCGGCCAGGTCGGGCGTGACGTCGCGGACGTCGGCGAGGACGTCGATGGCGCCCAGGAGGTTGTCCACGCTGGTCGCGACCGAGCGGTCCCGGTGGAAGCGGGCGTCGACGTCGAGGTCGGCCAGCTCCTGCGGGTCCTCGGCCAGCCGCCGGGCGAGCCCGGGGTTGTCGAGCGTCCACAGGTCGACCAGCCCGGCGGCGGCGAGCAGCCGGTCGCGCTCGGCGTCCTTGCGCCCGGGCCAGCCGTGCGGGCCCGAGCAGAGCATCGTCAGGCTGGCGAACGGCGCGGCGTCGCGCACGACGGTGGCCGCCGCGACCGTGCCGCCGAAGCTGTGCCCCAGCAGGTGCAGGGCGCCGGGCTCGATCCCGGCCGCCGCGGTCACGACGGCCGCGACGTCGAGCGCGTCGCCCGTGAAGTCGTCGCGGCGGTACGCGCCCACCCCGCGCGGGGCGGCCGAGTCGGCCTGCCCGCGCTGGGAGTACGTCCACGCCTCGACGCCGCGCTCGGCCAGCAGCGGCAGCAGCAGCCGGTGGTCCTCCCGCGACCCGGTGAACCCGGGCACGAGCAGGGCCACCGCGCGGCGCTCCACGCCGGCCGGCACGACCGACCGGAGCGCGGTGAGCGGCCCCACCGGCACGTCGAGCACCAGCGGCTCGACGCCGTCCGGCAGCGGCAGCACCGAGAACGGCGTGCCCGGCCGGACGGCCGTCGAGGCGGGCGCCGTCACGACGCAGCCCCGTCGGAGAAGCGGCGCGCGGGCTGCGGGATCGCGTCCAGCAGCCGCGTCGTGTACGCGTCCTCGGGGAACCGCAGCACCTGGGTGGTGCCGCCGGACTCCACGACCCTGCCGTGGTGGAGCACCATGATCTGGTCGGTCACGACGCGCGCCGACAGCAGGTCGTGCGTGATGTACAGCAGCGAGACGCCGAGGTCGGCGCGCAGGTCCTCCAGCAGGCTGAGCACGCCGGCGCGCAGCGACACGTCGAGCATGGAGACCGGCTCGTCGGCGATGAGCACCTGCGGGTTCGAGGCCAGGGCGCGCGCGACGACGACGCGCTGGCGCTGCCCTCCCG
Source organism: Isoptericola sp. NPDC056573 (assembly GCF_042793335.1). Lineage (NCBI taxonomy): Bacteria > Bacillati > Actinomycetota > Actinomycetes > Micrococcales > Promicromonosporaceae > Isoptericola > Isoptericola sp. NPDC056573. The sequence continues at coordinate 59,051 of NZ_JBHTUY010000015.1, read as the reverse complement.
ACAGCTGATGCGGCAGCTTGGCCGCGTACTGCTCGACGGGCGTGAGGCCTACGGTCTCCAGCAGCTCCAGCACGCGCTCGCGCGCGGCCTCGCCCTTGAGCGCGGTGAAGTTCTCCACCGGCCGGGTGAGCGTGTACTCCACGGTGTGCAGCGGGTTGAGCGCCGAGTACGGGTCCTGGAAGACCATCTGGACGTCGGCGTGCAGCGTCTTGAGCCGGCGCCGGCGCAGCCGGTCGACCCGCAGGTCGCCGAAGGTCACGGTGCCCGACGTCGGCCGCTCCACGCCGGTGACCATCTTCGCGATGGTCGACTTGCCGGAGCCCGACTGGCCCACCAGAGCCATCGCCGCCCCCGGCTCCAGCCGGAACGAGACGTCGTCGACGGCGGTGACGGCCTGCTCGCCGCGGCGCGGCGGCGGGTACACCTTCGACACGTGGTCCACGACGATCGCGTCGTGGGCGGCGGCCCGCCCCTCGTGATCGCCGGGGCGGGCCTCGCCGTCCCCGCTCGCGCGCCCGGCGGCCGGCGCCTTGCGCTCGAAGCCGGGCAGCTCCACGACCTCGGCCCGCGGGTCGGCGTAGTGGCTCAGCAGCATCTGCGTGTACGGGTGGGCGGGCGCGGAGAAGATCTGCCGCGACGCGCCGTCCTCGACGATCTCGCCGTCGTGCATGACGACGACGCGCTCCGCCGACTCCAGCACCACGCCGAGGTCGTGCGAGATGAGCACGGCGGTGAAGCCCTCCGCGGCCTGCAGCTCGCGGATGGTGTCCATGACCGCGTGCTGCACCAGCACGTCGAGGGCCGTGGTGGGCTCGTCGAACACCATCAGCCGCGGCTCGAGCGACAGGGCGAGCGCGATCGAGACGCGCTGGCGCATGCCACCGGAGAGCTCGCCGGGGTAGCGGTCGAGCACCGTGGAGGGCAGCTGCACCTTGTCGAGCAGCTCGACGGCGCGCTGGCGGCGCTTCCCCTTCGGCACGTGACCGTGCGCGGCGAAGATGTCGCCGAAGTGGTTCGCGATGCTGCGCACCGGGTTGAGCGCGTTCATGCCCGACTGGAGCACCATCGCGAACCCGCCGCGGCGCTGCGCGCGCAGCTCCTCGGCGTCCAGGTGCGCGATGTCGGTGCCGTCGAACACGATGCGCCCGCCGGAGATGCGCGCGGGGGCCTTGGCGAGCCGCGTGATCGCGAAGCCGAGCGTCGACTTGCCGGAGCCGGACTCGCCGACCAGGCCCACGAACTCGCCCTGCTCCAGGGTGAGGTTCGCGTTCTTGACGGCGTGCGTCGGGGTGGCCCCGCGGGGCTCGTAGACGACGGACAGGTCCTGGATCTCGAGCAGGCTCATCGGCCGGTCCCTTCCCGCAGGCGCGGGTTGGACAACCCGTCGACGCCGAAGTTCACGAGGGTCATGGAGGTCGCCAGCAGCGCGATGCACAGGCCCGGGGCGAACAGGAGGATCCACTGGCCGGTGAGGATCGCCATCGAGTTCTGGGCCCAGAAGATCATCGAGCCCCAGCTCACGGTGGCCATGTCGCCCAGGCCGAGGAACGACAGGCCGGACTCGGCGAGCACCGCCGACGTCGCGGCGCCGAAGAACGACCCCGCGATCATCGAGGTCATGTTCGGCAGGATCTCGCGGAAGATGACGCGGGCCGAGCTCTCGCCGGAGAAGATCGCCGCCGTGACGAAGTCGCGCGAGCGCAGCGACTGCGTCTGCGAGCGCAGCACGCGGGCGCCCCAGGCCCAGCCGGTGATGACGACGACCAGGATGATCATCGGCAGCCCGCCGTTCTGCAGGTACGCCGCGATGATGATCATCAGCGGCAGGCCCGGCATCACGAGGAACAGGTTGACGAGGAAGTTGACGACGTCGTTGCCCCAGCCGCGCAGGTAGCCCCACGACAGGCCGATGACGACGGCGACGAGCGTCGACAGGCCGCCGGCGACGAAGCCGACCAGCAGCGAGACGCGGGCGCCGTAGATCACCTGGGACAGCACGTCCTCGCCGGCGCCGGTGGTGCCGAGCCAGTGCGCGGCGCTGCCGGGCTCGTTGCGGGCGAACGAGTCGTCGTGCGGGGAGTACGGGGCGAGCAAGGGCGCGAAGATCGCCATGAGGACGAACATCCCCAGGATGACGAGCCCCACGCGGGCCTTGGGGTTGGCCCAGACGGTCGCGAACGCGCGGCCGAGCACCTGGCCGGTGCGGCCGAGGCGGGTGCGGGCGGGCCGGGAGGGGCCCTGCACGGACTCGGGGGCGGGGCCCTCGGGGTCCGGGATCGTCGCGGTGGTCGTGGTGGTCGGGTCAGCCATCGGGGTCACCGCCTCGTTCGGGGGTCGAGGACGCCGTAGAGGATCTCCACCAGGAAGTTCGCGAGCAGCACGCTCACGGTGATCATGAGGAAGAGCGCCTGCATCAGCGGGAAGTCCTGGTTGGTGACGGCGTTGAACAGCAGGTAGCCGACGCCGGGGTAGGCGAACACCTGCTCCACGAGCAGGGACCCGCCGACGACGCCGCCGAGGGCCATGCCGAAGCCGGTGAGGTTCGGCAGGATCGCGTTGCGGGCGGCGTAGCGGATCGCGACGGTGCGGCCGCGCAGGCCGTTGGCCTCGGCGAACGTCACGTAGTCGTCGCCGAGCGTGTTGATCATCGTGTTGCGCATGCCGAGGATCCAGCCGCCGAGCGAGGTGATGAGGATCGTCACCGCGGGCAGGGCCGCGTGGTACAGCACGTCGCCGAGGAACTCCCACGACAGGTTCGGCACCGCGGTGGCGGAGTAGGCGCCCGAGGTGGGGAACCAGCCGAGCACGTAGCCGAGGAAGAAGACGATGAGGAGCGCGGTCCAGAAGTAGGGGAACGCGGAGAGGAAGCTGCCGGCCACCGTGGGCAGGGAGTCCATCCAGGTGCCGCGCTTCCAGGCCGCCCCGATGCCGATCAGGGTGCCGAGCACGAACGCCACGACGGTGACGGCGCCGACCATGATCAGCGTCCAGGGCAGGGCGCCGGCCACGAGCTCGGAGACCTGCTGCGGGAAGAAGGTGTACGACACCCCGAAGTCGAGGTGGATGACGTTGTTCAGGTACGTGACGTACTGGTCCCAGATGCTGCCGCCGGGCACGCCGAGCTGGGCCTCGATCGCCGCCTGCACCGACGGCGTCACGGGGCCGTTCTGGGCGAGCTTGGCGATGGCCGCGTCAGCGGGGGAGCCGGGCATGAGGCGCGGGATGACGAAGTTCAGCGTCACCGCCGCCCACAGCGTGAGGACCAGCAGGCCGAGCTTGCGGAGCGCGTAGCGCAACGGAGCCTCCGGGTCGGTCGGTTCGGTGGGGCAGGGGGTGCCGGCCGGGCCTGACGACGGTCGTCGGGCCCGGCCGGCGCGCGGGGGTCAGCCCTGGGCGGGCTGGAGGTGCGTGAGGATCAGCAGCGGGGTGGAGTCCCACGTCTTGGGGGAGGCGTAGGGGTCGTCCGCGCTGGGCCAGCCGGTGAAGTTCTTGTTCGAGAACAGGCCCCACGAGCCGCCGTAGAACAGGGCGATCATCGGCAGCTGCTCGTACGTGATCTGCTCGAGCTGGTGCGTGATCTCGAGCTGCTTCGCCTCGTCGGTGGTCACCTTGAGCTCGGCGAGGAGCTCGTCGGCCTCCTTCGACTCGAAGCGGCCGAAGTTGCCGGCGGAGGTCTTGCCGACGGGCAGCAGGAACTCCGAGCCCATGAGGCCGTTGTAGTCCTGGAACGGCTGCCCGGTGCCGCCGACGGTGCCCATGATCATGTCGAAGTCGCCCGTGCGGAGCTCCTTCTGGTACGCGGCGGCCTGCGGCTGCACGACGCTGACGTCGATGCCGATCGCGGTGAGCTGGCCCTTGACCTGCTCGACGCCCTGCAGCCAGTCCGACCAGCCGTTCGGGGTCGTGATCGTGATCTTCAGCGGCTTGCCGGACGAGTCGACGAGCTTGTCGCCCTTCTTCGTGTACCCGGCCTTCTCGAACGACGCGAGGGCGGCGTCCGTGTCCTGGTCGATGTACCCCTGGTTCGGGATCGACGTGTCGAGGATCGCCTCCTGGTTGGGCAGCATGAGGCCGGTCTGGCTGGCCCGGTCGACGTAGCCCTGCTCGGCCTTGTCGGCGATGACCTGCTTGTCCAGGGCCAGCGCGATGCCCTTGCGGAAGTCGACGTCGTCGTACGGGGCCTTCGTCATGTTCGGGATGAGGGAGATCGCCGCGCCCGCCGGGAACCAGTAGGTGTTGTTCTCGGGGTCGGCCTTGACCCAGGTGTCCTCGACGTCGCTCATGAACGCGTAGGCCCAGTCGTAGCCGTTGTTGACGATGTCCAGCTCGGAGTTGGCGGCGGGCTGCACGAGCTCCTCGACGGCCACCTTGTCCGCCTGCCAGTACGACGCGTTCTTCTTCAGCGTGTACTGGTTCGGCGTGAACTCGCCGAGCGTGTAGGGGCCGGACCCGACGGGCTCCTCGTTGGTCCAGGTGACCGGGTCGTCGACCTCGGACCAGATGTGCTCCGGCACGATGAGCTGCTGGGCGAGGATCTTCGCGGCGGGGACGTCCTCGGTCTGCAGGTGCGCGACGACGGTCGTGCCGTCCACCTCGACCGACTTCAGGTGCGACCACGCGCCCTTGAGGTCCATCTCGGGGTGCTTCTTGACGAGGTCGAAGGAGTACTTGACGTCCTCGGCGGTGAGGGGCTCGCCGTCGGACCACGTCACGCCGTCACGGATGGTGAAGACGACGGTCTTCGCGTCGGGCTGCTCGTACCCCGTGGCGAGCCAGGGGGTCTCCTCGCCGCTCATCTCGTTGATGATGACCAGCGGCTCGTACATGTACGTCGTCGTGTTGCGCTTGCCGGACGAGTACGGGTTGAAGTTCCGGTCGAACGTCGGCGAGCCGTTGTCGGCCGCGATGAGCATCGACGTCGCGCCACCAGCGGCGCCGTCGTCCCCCTTGTTCTGCACCGGTGCCGAGCAGGCCGCCGTGGCCAGCACCGCGACGGTGGCCGCGATGGCGGCCAGGCGCCGCCCCGAGCGCGCTGTGCGCGTCATGGACATCCACTCCTCTTCGTCGAGGCCTCTCCTGTGAGGGCCCGCGCACGCCGGGGTCGGCGTGCGACGTCCCGGCGAGTGTATGCGCATACATTTCGGAGCGGCAAACCGTGTGGCCAGTGGCCCGGACGTGCTCCGTGGCCCTCCCGGGCGGCAGGGGTCACGAGCAGCCGCAGCTCTCGCGCAGCAGCACGCGCACGGGCAGGTTCACCGTGGCCGCCGGCGACGACGGGTCGGCCAGCCGGGTACGGAGCAGCTCCACCGCCGCGCGCCCGAGCTCGACCATCGGCTGGCTCACCGTGGTGAGCCGGGGGATCGAGGCCTGCGTGGCGTCGATGCCGTCGAACCCGGTGAGGACGACGTCGCCCGGGACGTCGACGCCCGCCTCGGTGAGCACGTCGAGGAAACCGAGCGCCGTCTGGTCGTTGGAGCACACCAGCGCGCGGGGGAGCGCGTGCCCGGTGGTCCCCGTGCCGCGGCCGGTCACGTGGGCCGCGAGCATCGTGCGGGCGAGGTCGCGCGCCCCGGCCCGCGTGAAGTCGCTGCGGGCGGCCGGCTCGTCGGGCACCTCGAGCCCCGCCGCGGCGAGCGCGTCGCGGAAGCCCTGGAAGCGCTCGTGCGCGTCGGGGGAGTCGAACGGCCCGCCCACGAACGCGAGGTCGCGCAGGCCGTGGTCGGCGATCAGGTGGTCCACCAGGGCGCGGGTGCCCGCGCGGTTGTCCACCGAGATGTGGTCGTAGGCGTCGTCCTGCGGCGGACCGGCCATCACGACGACGGGGACCCGGCGCGCGATGTGCGCCAGCAGGTCGTCGGGCACCGACTTCGACAGCACCGCCAGGCCGTCCACGCGGCCGGCGAGCTCGTTGACCGCCTGCGCGCGGCGCAGCCCGCGCGCCACGCCGATCATCACCGCGTGGCCGGTGCGCCACGCCTCCAGCTCCGCGCCGCGCATCACCTCGCCCAGGTACAGGTTGCTCCACCGCGCGGTCACCGGGCCGCCGACGTCGCGCACCACCTCCACCGCCTCGCCCACCCGCACCGGGTCGGGCAGGTCGGCGACCTCGTCGATGCCGTCGACGTCGGGGAAGCACAGGCCCAGCACGCCCGTCGAGCGCGCGGCCAGCCCGCGTGCCGCTCCGGACGGCACGTAACCCAGCTCGCGGATCGCCTCGTGCACCACCGTGCGGGTGCGCTCGCGCACGTCGTCGGGGCGCCGCAGCACCCGTGAGACCGTCGCGATCGAGACCCCCGCGCGCTGCGCGACGTCGTACACCGTGGGGGCCTTCGCCACCGGAACTCCTTGACCGCATGCGTCGCCCGCACGGCCGTGCGAGCGGTCCCACGATAGTGACTGCGCATACATCCCGGCATCGCGGCCGGTCAGCGCCCCGCCGCGGGTGCTGTCAGGCGGCGGGGGCGGGCTCGGCGTCGACGGCGATGCGCAGCGCCGCCACCAGGTCGCGGTACAGCTCGTCCGTGGCGTGCAGCTCCTCGTGGGTGCCGCTCGCGCGCACGCGGCCGCCCTCCATGACGAGGATCCGGTCGGCGTCGAGCACCGTGGACAGCCGGTGCGCGACGGTCACGACGGCGCCGTGCCGGGTGTGCGCGCGGATCGCGTCGTGGATCGCCGCCTCGGTGAGGCCGTCCACCTGCGACGTCGCCTCGTCGAGCAGCAGCACGTCCGGCTCCTTGAGCAGCGCGCGCGCCAGGGCGATCCGCTGCCGCTGCCCGCCCGAGACGGCCGACGACACCAGGGAGGTGTCCAGGCCGTCGGGCAGGGCGTCGAGGTCGGCGGCCAGGCGCACCGCCTCGAGCACCGCGCGCACCTCGTCGTCGGTGGCGTCGGGGCGGCTGAACAGCAGGTTCTCCCGGATGGTGCCCGGCACCACCGGCGTCTCCTGCTCCACGTAGGCGAACCGGGCGCGCACCTGCGCGTGGGTCAGGTCGCGGTACGGCACGCCGTCGAGCCGCACCTGGCCGCCGGTCGGCTCGAGGAAGCGCAGCAGCAGCGAGAGCAGCGTCGTCTTGCCCGCCCCGGAGGGGCCGACGAGCGCCACGTGCCCGCGGCGCGGCACCTCGAGCGTGACGTCGTGCACCACCGGCGTGTCCTCGGCGTAGCCCGCCGTGACGCCGTCGAGCACGAGGACCGGCCTGGCCGGTCGGTCCCGGTCGTCGTCGCCGTCGTGGTGCGCGGCCCCCGCGGCGCGCGGCGCGACGGCCGGGCGCGCGGCGTCGTCCTCCTCGAGCTCCATCGTCCCGACCTCCCGGATCCGCTCCGCCGCGGCGAGGCCGGACTGGAGGGTGGTGAACGCCTGGGTGAGCTCCGAGATCGGCCCCACGATGTTGAACGCGTAGAGCAGGAACGCCACGAGGCTGGAGACGGCGAGCAGGTCCTGCGAGACGCGCCAGGCGCCCAGACCGAGGATCACGATGATGGCGAGCTGGATGCCGCCCCACGAGACGGTCCACGCGACCGCCTCGGTCTTGACCGCCGTCACCGCGTGCTTCCGCGCCTCCCGCGCGTCGCCGAGGATCTTCGTCCCCTGGCGCTCCTCGGCCCCGCTGGCCTTGACCGTGCGCACGGCGCGCACCGCGCCCTCGACGGCGCCGCCCAGGCGGCCCACCGCCTCCTGCGTGCGGTGCTGCGCCTTGCCGATGCCGGGCAGGAGCAGGCCCATCGCGACGGCCACGACGACGATCGCCACGACGGTGGAGCCGAGCAGCGTGAGGTCGAGGACCGCCATGAGCACGAGCGTGCCGACCAGCGAGATGAACCCGTTGACGAGGCTGACCAGGCTGTTCGACGTCGCCTCGCGCAGCAGCAGGGTGTCGGAGGTGACCCGGGTGACGAGCTCGCCGGCCGGCTTGGACGTGATGGCGCCGACCTTGGCCCGCAGGTAGCGCGTGACGATTGACGACCGGGCCTCGTAGACGACGTCCTCCGCGAGGCGGCCCAGCAGGATCCACTGGAACAGCCCCACGACGGAACCGACGACCATGAGCGCGAGCAGCCAGGCGACCGGCCCGCCCAGCGACGCGCCGGTCGACAGGGTGTCGAGCACCCACTTGGTGACCATCGGGGTGGCGAGGCTCATCGCGGTGGCCAGCAGGCCGAGCACCAGCCCGAGCGCGAGGGTGCGGCGGTGCGGGCGCACGAAGCCGAGCAGGATGCGCAGGCGCTCGCGGCCGGACGTCTCGGGGGTCGGCGGTGCGGTGGCGGTCATGCTGTCAACCATCGTTGACGCTCCTCGGTCTCGTCAACCCTGGTTGACGCTACTGGCGGCGGTTCGCTGCGGTCGGCCGGATTCCAAAGTGGAACACGAGTGTTCCAACCCGGTCAAGCACTATTCCATTCCGCGGGTGTAGCGTTCGCCGCATGACGGAGGTGCAGGACGTCGAGACGGGAGCCCGCGCGCGCACGCGCCGAGCGATCGTCGAGGCCGCGGTGACCCAGCTCGCGCGCGACCCCGGGGTGGCCCTCGGGCAGGTCGCCGACGCCGCAGGGGTCGGCCGCACCACGCTGCACCGCTACTTCCCCGAGCGCTCCGACCTGCTCGAGGCCGTCGGCGCCGAGACCGCGGCGCGGCTGGAGGAGGCCCACGACCGCGCCCGGCTCGACCAGGGCACCGCCCGCGAGGCGCTGCGCCGGCTCTGCCCCGAGTACCTGCTGCTCGGCGACCACCTCACGCTGCTGTTCACCGAGGTGGTGCCCGACGGCCCCGCCGACGGGTGCGCGGACGACGACCCGATGGTCGCGCTGGTCGAGCGCGGGCGCGCCGACGGCAGCCTCGACCCCGAGCTCAGCCCGGCGTGGGTGATCGGCACGATCTGGGCGCAGCTCTACCTGGCCTGGGAGACGCTGCGCGAGGGCCACGAGTCGCGCCACGACGTCGTGCAGCAGCTGATGCGCACGGTGGACAAGGCGCTCGCCCCCTGACGGGCCCCCGCGCGGTCAGCCGTGCAGCGCGACCTGGTCGTGCGGGGCGACGCCGTGCGAGCGGCCCGGGTACCGCAGCCCGGAGAAGTACAGGGTCGTGTGGGCGACGATGTGCTCGGCGGGGACGGCGACGCCCTCCCACACGGCGTCGGTCGTCGTGTGGGCGTCGCTCACCAGGGTGACGTCGAGACCGCGGGCGGCGGCGGCCTGCGTGGTGGTCCGGATGCAGTAGTCGGACTGCGCCCCGGCGACGACGAGGCGCGTCGCGGCGAGGTCGTGCAGCACGACGTCGAGATCCGTGCCCGCGAACGCGTCGCGGTACGCCTTGCGCACCAGGGGCTCGCCGGGGGCTCGCTCGAGGGGCGCGGCGAGCTGCCAGCCCGGGGTGCCCTCGGGCAGGTCGCCGTGGTCCTGCACCCACACCACCGGGGTGCCCGCACGGCGTGCGCGGTCCACCAGCGCGGCCGTGCGGCGCACGACGCCGTCGGCGTCGAGGCACCCGTCGAGCACCCCGACCTGCAGGTCGATCACCAGCAGCACGGTCCGCCCGGTCGCGGTCGACCGGGGCGCCGGAGTCGTGTCCACCGTCGGTCAGGCGGTCGCCGCCGCGGCGGCGCGGGCGCCGGCCGGCAGGGCGTCGAGGATGCGGTTCACGGCGGCGTCGTCGTGCGCGGCGGAGACGAACCACGCCTCGAAGACCGACGGCGGCAGGTTGACGCCCGCGTCGAGCAGGGCGTGGAACAGCGCGCGGTAGCGGTACGCCTCCTGCGCCTGGGCCTGCGCGTAGTCGCGGACGCCCTCGGCGGCGGCGAACGGCCCGAAGAACGTCGAGAAGAGGGAGCCGGCGCGCTGCACCCGGTGCTCCACGCCCTCGGCGGACAGGGCGTCGCCGAGCGCGGTGGCGATCGTGTCCGCGACGGCGTCGACCCGCGCGTAGACGCCGTCGTCGGCCAGGCGCAGCGTCGTGAGGCCGGCGGCGACGGCCACCGGGTTCCCGGAGAGCGTGCCCGCCTGGTAGACGGGTCCGGTGGGGGCGAGCTGGTCCATGATCGACGCCGGGCCGCCCAGCCCCGCCACGGGCATGCCGCCGCCCACGACCTTGCCGAAGGTGATCAGGTCGGGCGTGTACCCCTCGCCGCCCTCGCGACGGATCCGGGCGTTCTCCAGCCCCCACCAGCCGGACGGGCCGACGCGGAAGCCGGTGAGCACCTCGTCCATGACGAACAGGGCGCCGTGCGCGCGCGTGACGCGCCGCAGCCCCTCGTTGAACCCCTCGGCCGGGGGCACCACGCCCATGTTGGCGGGGCTGGCCTCGGTGATGACGGCGGCGATGCGCGAGCCGTGCTGCGCGAACGCGGCCTCGACGGCGGCGAGGTCGTTGTACGGCAGCACGAGGGTCTCGGCCGCCGACGCCTCGGTGACCCCGGCGGTGCCCGGCATGGCGAGCGTCGCGACGCCCGACCCGGCCTCCGCCAGCAGCGCGTCGACGTGGCCGTGGTAGCAGCCGGCGAACTTCACGACGAGCGGGCGACCGGTGACGCCGCGCGCCAGGCGGACGGCCGTCATCGTCGCCTCGGTGCCCGTGGAGACGAGGCGCACGCGCTCCGCGACGGGCACCCGGCGGCGGATCTCCTCCGCGAGCTCCACCTCGGCCACCGTGGGCGCGCCGAACGACAGGCCGCGCGCCGCGGCGTCCTGCACGGCCGCGACGACCTCGGGGTGCGCGTGGCCCAGCAGCGCCGGCCCCCACGAGCAGACGAGGTCCACGTACTCGCGCCCCGCGACGTCCGTGACGTACGGGCCGCGCGCGCTCGCGAGGAACCGCGGGTCGCCGCCCACCGAGCCGTACGCCCGGACGGGGGAGTTCACGCCCCCGGGGATGGCGGCCTGGGCGCGCAGGAACGCGGCGCGGTTGTCGGTGGTGTGCGTGCTGGCGGTCACTTGATCCACTCCGCGATCTCGTTGGCCCAGTAGGTGAGGACGACGTCGGCGCCGGCGCGCTTGATGGCGGTCACGGACTCGAGCACGGCGGCCTTCCGGTCGATCCAGCCGTTCGCGGCGGCCGCCTCGATCATCGCGTACTCGCCCGAGACCTGGTACGCCGCGACCGGCACGTCCGACCGGTCCGCGACGGAGCGCAGCACGTCGAGCGACGTCCCGGCCGGCTTCACCATGACCATGTCCGCGCCCTCGGCGAGGTCGAGGTCCGCCTCGCGCAGGCCCTCGCGGGCGTTGGCGGCGTCCATCTGGTACGTGCGGCGGTCGCCCTGGAGGGAGCTGTCGACGGCCTCGCGGAACGGGCCGTAGAACGCGCTCGCGTACTTGGCGCTGTAGGCGAGGATGCTCACCTGGTCGAAGCCCGCGTCGTCGAGCGCGTCCCGGATGACGGCGACCTGGCCGTCCATCATCCCGGAGGGCGCCACGACCTCCGCGCCCGCCCGCGCCTGGGCGACGGCCATCGCCGCGTACCGGTCGAGGGTCGCGTCGTTGTCCACGGAGCCGTCGGCGGCGAGCACGCCGCAGTGGCCGTGGTCGGTGAACTCGTCCAGGCACGTGTCCGCCATGACGACGGGGCCCGGGCGCCCGGACGAGCCCGCTGGAGCCTCCGCCTCGACGGCGGCGACGGCCTCGCGCGCGACGCGGATGCCGCGCTGGAGGATCCCGTCGGGGTCGTCGCCGGCAGTGCCCGTCGCGTCGCGCTCGGCGGGGATGCCGAACAGCATGACGCCGCCCAGGCCCGCGCGTGCCGCGTCGGCGACGGCGTCGCGCAGCGTGGCCTCGGTGTGCTGCACCTGGCCGGGCATCGACGTGATCGGCGCGGGCTCGGCCAGGCCCTCCTTGACGAACAGCGGCAGCACGAGGTCCGCCGCGTGCAGGCGGGTCTCGGCGGCCAGGCGCCGCATCCGGGGGGTGGTGCGCAGGCGGCGCGGTCGGTACACGATGCCGGTGCCCGAGGTGCTCACGGGTGCTCCTTCGCTGAGGTGTCGGGCGCACGGTTCGTTCCCGTGGGCCGAGTGTCTGACAGTGCCGGGTCTGACGGTGCGAGCCCTGACAGCGCCCGCTCGACGGCGGCGGCGAGCGCCTCGTCGGTGGGGTGCGCCGCGACCGCGGCGACGTGCAGCCCGGCGTCGCGGGCGGCGTCGGCCGAGGGCGTGCCGATGGCGACGACGGGCGTGCCGGTGCCCGCCTGCGCGGCGATCTCGCGCGCCACGGAGCCGGACGAGACGACGACGACGTCGAAGCCGCCGGCGCGGGCGCGCTCCGCGAGGTCCGTGGGCAGCGCGTGGCGCACGGTGCGGTACGCCGTCACGACGTGCGGCGCCCAGCCGCGGTCGGCGAGCCCGTCGTCGAGGGTCGGGCGGGCGAGGTCGCCGAGCGGCAGCAGCACGGCCGGTGTCTCCGGGTCCGTGACTGCCGGGTCGGGGAACGCCGCGACCAGGCCGGCGGCGGTGGCGTCGTCCTCGGGCACGAGGTCGGTCGTGACGCCGACCGCGGCGAGGGCACGGGTCGTCGCGGGCCCGACGGCGGCCCATCGCGCGGGGGTCTCCGCGAGGCTCGTGCCGGTCCGGGCGGCGGCGTCGGCGAGCGCGTCGACGGCGTTGACGCTGGTCACGACCGCCCAGACGTAGGCGCCCCGGGCCAGGCCGCGGACGGCGTCGTCGAGCGGGGCGAGGTCGTCCGCCGGCGCGCGCTCGATCACGGGGGCCGCGACGACCTCCAGCCCCAGGTCGCGCAGCCGTGCCACGAGGCCGGCGCCGCGCTCCGGCGCGCGCGCCACGAGGACGGACCTCGCCGGGGGCGAGGTGGCGGGGGTGGCGTCCTCGGCGGTCACGCGCCCTCCGGGTCGTCGGTGCCGGTGGGGGTGTGCAGGGGCTCGACGTCGGACCGCGGCGCGACGTCGTCGTCCTCCGCGGTGCGGGGCTCGCCCGTGCCGCCCACCAGCGGCGCGAGGCGGGCCGCGCCGTCGGCGAGCAGCGACTCGGCCACGCGGACGCCCAGGGCGGTCGCGGCGTCGTCCTGCGTGGCCCGGTCGCGGGGGCCGGCGTCCGCGGCGAGGGCCGCCGACGCGCTGTGCGTGAGCTGCTCGGTCCCGTCGACGCGCGCGACGACGGCGGTGAGCTGCAGCTCGCCCGCCTCGACGCGGGCGTGCGCGCCGACCGGCGCCGCGCACCCGGCCTCGAGCCGCGCGAGCACCGCGCGCTCGGCCAGCACCGCGAGCCGCGTCGGGCGGTGGTCGAGGGCGGCGAACGCGTCGGCCAGGGGGGTGCCGGGCGCCAGGTCGGCGGTGCGGGCCTCGACGGCGAGGGCGCCCTGCCCGGGGGCGGGGGCCACGACGACCGGGTCGAGCGCCTGCGAGACCACCTCGGTGCGGCCCAGCCGGGACAGGCCGGCGAGCGCGAGCACGACGGCGTCGAGGTCGGCGTCCGGGCCGAGCGCGCGGGCCAGGCGGGTCTCGACGTTGCCGCGGATGTCCACCAGCTCGACGTCGGGCCGCGCGGCCTGCACCTGCGCCGCCCGGCGCGGGGATCCGGTGCCGACGCGGGCGCCTCGGGGCAGGGTGTCGAGCGTGAGGCCGTCGCGGGCGCACAGCGCGTCGCGCGGGTCCTCCCGCTCCGGGGTGACGATCGTGAGCTCGGCGGGCTGCGCCGTCGGCAGGTCCTTGAGCGAGTGCACGGCCACGTCGCAGCGCCCGTCGAGCAGCGCCTCCCGCAGCGCGGTGACGAACACGCCCGTGCCGCCCAGCGAGGCGAGCGAGCCCGTCTTCACGTCGCCCTCCGTGCGGATGCGCACCAGCTCGACCGGCCGGCCCAGCAGCTCCTCCAGCCGGCGCGCGACCAGGCCGGACTGCGTCGTCGCGAGGGCGCTGCCGCGGGTGCCGAGGCGCAGCGGGGCGGGGGCGGTCTCGGGGGTGCTCACCGGTCCAGTGTCGCGCAGCGGCACGGCCTGTGGACAACTCCCGGGCGGCCCGGAGGCCGATCTCACACGCTTCTCCCGTCGTCATGACGCCGGGTCATGACGATGCGTCACCACCGCCCCCGCGTTGTCAGGATGTGCGCCGGGCACACCGCGCGCTCATCCTGACAGCTTGAGGTGCGGGCGACCCGTCAGGACCCGCGCCCGGGATACCCCGGGCCCGTCCTGACAGGTCGCGGGTCAGAGGGCGGCGACGGCGGCCTGCGCGTGCGCGACGATCGCCGCGAGGCCGGTACCGGCCACCCAGCCGCCGGTCACGGCCAGCCCCGGCGTGTGCCCGACGGCGGCGGTGAAGGCGCCGACCTGCGCGCGGTAGTCGGGGGTGGGCGGGGGGAGGGAGCCGGCCCAGCGCTGCAGCAGGTGGTCGCGGACCCGGTCGGTGAGGTCGACGCCGAGCAGCGCGGACGCGTCGCGGGCGGCCTCGTCGGCCGACGGCGGCTCGGTCGCGGTGCCGATCCGGCCGTACGACAGCCGCACCACGTGCACCCCCGGCCCGGCCACGGCGCGCACGCGGTCGGCCAGCCACGGCCACTTCGCGGTCGCGTGCGTCAGCGCCTTGGCGCGCACCTCGTCCGCCCCGGCGCCGTCGGGTGCGACGAGGAGCCCGGAGCCGCGCGGGGCGTCGTCGAGCTCGGGCGCGTCGAGCAGGAGCGTCGCGAGCCAGATGTCGGCGCCGGCCTCCGGCGTCGGCGCGGGCACGGACCCCGGCCCGACCGCGCCCGGAGCCGTCACCCACGGGGCCAGCAGAGGTGCGACCTGCGGCGTCGTCACGACCAGCCGCGGCGCGCGCACGGTGTCGCCGACGGTCGTGGTGACCTGCCAGTCCGCGCCGACCCGCTCCACGCCGTCGACCTGCTGCCCCACGCGCACGGCCGCGTGGATCGGGCCGGTCGCGTCGGTGCGCGGGGAGTCGGCGAACTCCTCGGCGCTCGCGGCGATCTCACCGGTGAGGGCCTCGACGATCGCGTGGATGCCGCCGTCGATGCCGCGCACGGCGGACCCGGCGGGCGCGGCCGCCCGCAGCTCCCCGACGGCGCGCGACAGCGACGCGGTGCGCGCGAACGCGTCGAGCAGCCCGGGTGCGACGGCGGCCACGTCGAGGCGGTCGAGCGGCGCCGAGTGCACCCCGGTGGCGACGGGCGCGACGAGCCGGTCGGCCACGCGCCGTCCGAGCCTGGACCGCACCAGCGTCCCGAGGTCCGTGGTGTCGGCGACGAACCGCGGCAGCACGCGGTCCAAGGCCGCTCGTGCGACGCCGGGCCTGCCGATCGCGCGGCGGACGTCGGGCGCCCACGGCACGGAGGGGATGCCGAGCACGCCGGCCTTCGGCAGCGGGAAGGCGTGACCCGCGGCGTACCCCCACGCGGACAGCGGGGCCGGGCTCACGACGTCCAGCCCGAGCTCCTCGGCCAGGTCCGTGACGGCGGTGCCGCGCGCCGCGAACGACTCGGCGCCGAGGTCGAGGCGCACGGGCAGCGAGCCGAACGCGCCGCCGCGCACGGGCCCGCCCACGCGGTCGGACGCCTCGAGCAGCACCACCTGCAGGCCGCGGTGGACGAGGGTGCGGGCCGCGACGAGCCCGCCGATCCCGCCGCCGACCACCACCGCGTCGACGTGCTCGGGCGGCCGGGCGGGCCGGCCGGAGGGCACGTCGTCGGGGGCGCCGAGCGGCGGGAGGGGCGTCACAGCGCGTGCACCAGCTCGACGACGCGCGTGAGCACGGTGGGGTCGGTGTCCGGCGGCACGCCGTGGCCGAGGTTGACCACGTGCCCGGGGGCCCCGGCGCCGCGCGCGACGACGTCGCGCACGTGCGCCTCGAGCACCGGCCACGGGGCGCCCAGCAGCGCGGGGTCGATGTTGCCCTGCACGGGGACGGCGCCGCGCGGGTGGTCGGCGAGCAGGGCGGCGGCCTCGTCCAGCGGGGTGCGGTAGTCCACGCCGACCGCGGGGTGCGTGACGCCGGCGGCGTCGAGCACGTCGCGCAGCGCCGGCAGCAGGTGCCCGGTGCCGGTGCCGAAGTGGATGGCCGGGAGGCCGCCGTCGTCGCCGGGGAGACGCAGGTCGGCGACGTGCGCCAGCGCGGCGGTCGACGACGGCGCCACGTGCGCGGTGTAGTCGGCCAGGGACAGGGAGCCCGCCCAGGAGTCGAAGAGCTGCACGGCCGAGGCGCCGGCGAGCACCTGCGTGCGCAGGAACCGGCCGGTGAGCTCGGCGGTCCAGGCGGTGAGGCGGGCCCACGTCTCCGGGTCGGCGTGCATGAGGGTGCGGGCGGCGAGGTGGTCGCGCGACGGCCGGCCCTCGACCAGGTAGGCGGCGAGCGTGAACGGCGCGCCGCCGAACCCGAGCAGCGGCACGTCCCCCAGCTCGGCCACGGTGAGGCGCACGGCCTCCGCGATGGGGGCGAGCGCGCCGTCGTCGAGCGTGCGCGACGTGAGCCGGGCGACGTCCTCGGCCGTGCGGTACGGCTGGTCCATCACGGGCCCCACCCCGGGCTTGATGTCCACGTCCACGCCCGCGAGCCGCAGCGGCACGACGATGTCGCTGAAGAAGACGGCGGCGTCCACGTGGTGGCGGCGCACGGGCTGGAGGGTGATTTCCGCGGCGAGCGGTGGCCGGAGGCAGGAGTCGAGCATCCCTACCCCCTGACGGACCTCGCGGTACTCGGGCAGGGAGCGGCCCGCCTGCCGCATGAACCACACGGGGGTCACGTCCGGACGCTCGCCCCGCAGGGCACGCACCAGCGGGGAGCGCGTCGTCCGGCCGTCGACCAGCGGGTGGCCGGCGGGCAGCGGGTGGGTCTCGCGGCTGGGCTCGGGGGCGATCGTGGGGGATGTCACGGTTCATGATTCTGCCCCGCTTGTTCGGCCCTCTTAAAGTGGAGCCACTGTGGTACTCCTCTCTCTCACCGCCTCGCACCGCGAGCTGGACCTGGACGCGCTCGAGCGGCTGTCCACCGGGTCCGGCTCCGTCGGGCGCGTCGCCGTGGGGTCGTGCGGGCCGGTGCAGGGCGCCGTGGTGATCTCCACGTGCAACCGTTTCGAGCTCTACCTGGACGTCGACGCGCCGCTGCAGGGCGACGCCGTGCGGCACACCACGCGGCACGTCGCGGCGCTCGTCGCCGCCGGCTCCGGGGTGTCCGAGGAGGTCGCGGCGGACTCCTTCACGGTCCGGACCGGGCCGGAGGTCACCTCGCACCTGTTCACCGTGGCCGCGGGGCTGGACTCGATGGTCGTGGGGGAGCGGGAGATCGCCGGGCAGGTGAAGCGCGCCCTCTCCGAGGCCCGGACGGACGGCACCACGTCCAAGACCCTCGAGCTGCTGTTCCAGACGGCGTCGCGCACCTCGAAGCGCGTCGGCACGCGGACGGAGCTCGGCGCCGCAGGGCGGTCCGTCGTGTCGCTCGGCCTCGACCTCGCCGGGCGGGACGTCGTCCCGGGCTCCGCTGGCCGGGACGTCCCGGGCGGCCGTGCCGACCAGGACGGGTCGTGGCGGGGCGTGCGGACGGTGCTCATCGGCACGGGCTCGTACGCGGGGGCGTCGGTGGCGGCCCTGCGCGCCCGCGGCTGCGACGACGTGCGGGTGTACTCGCGCTCCGGCCGCGCCGAGGCCTTCGCGGCGGGCCACGACGTCGTGGCGGCGCCGGACCTGGTCGAGGCGCTCGCCGACGCCGACCTCGTGGTCTCGTGCTCGGGCGCGCGCGGCCGCCGGCCCTCGGGCGGCGTCGCGGACGGGCAGGCCGAGGCGTCCCTGGAGTACGTGCTCGACGCGGCCGCCGTGGTGCGCTCGCGGGAGCGGGCCGCGGCCGCCGCGGGCGACGAGCCGGAGCCGCGCCCCCTGGTGGTGCTCGACCTGGCGCTGCACCGCGACGTGGACCCGCGCGTCGCGGACGTCGAGGGCGTGCTGCTGTACGACCTCGGCACGCTCAAGGCGCACGCCCCGGCCACCGCCGCGGACGTCGTCGACCGGGCCCGCCGGATCGTGGACGACGCGGCCGCGGGCTTCGAGGAGACCCGCCTGGGCCGCGCGGCGGACGCCGCCGTCGTGGCCCTGTTCGACGCGGCGGAGGTCGAGGTCCGGCGCGAGGTCGACGCGGCGGTCGACCGCCTCACGACCGAGCTCGCGGCACGCGGCGGGACCCCCGACGAGGCCGACGTCGACGCCATCGCGCGCGACGTCCGCAGGCGGGTGCACGCCGCCCTGCACGGCGAGATCGTGGCCGTGCGCGCGGACGCGCTGGCCCGGGCGCGGGCCGAGGAGGCCGCCGTCGTGGCGGGCGCCGAGGAGCTCGTCGAGGGCGCCGAGCGCACCGGTCGCCGCTGACGGTCCCGTTCCGACGCAGCACTGTCGCGAACCTCCCACAGAGCCCGGTTCGCCGGGTGGGGGCCCAGATCACCCTGTTTCAGCGCGCGCGTCCGGCATGTCAGCACTAGCGTGCCGAAAGCGGGCACCTGGCCGCCCCTGTCGGCCGTCGACGGTGTGGGAACCGCCTTCGAAAGGACGCGCTGAACATGGACACCTTCTGGGACTTCTTCTGGTACCTCGTCTGGATCTTCCTGTTCGTGGCCTACCTGATCGTCCTCTTCCAGATCCTCACCGACCTGTTCCGCGACCGGGACCTGTCGGGCTGGTGGAAGGCGGTGTGGGTCGTCTTCCTGATCTTCGTGCCGATGATCACCGCGCTGATCTACCTCATCGCCCGCGGCCGGGGGATGTCGGAGCGTCAGCTCGCGGCGGTGAAGGAGGCCAAGGCCGGCACCGACGCGTACATCCGGGAGGTGGCGGGCTCCCCGGCCGAGCACATCTCGTCGGCGAAGAAGCTGCTCGACGAGGGCACGATCACGCCCGAGGAGTACGAGCGCCTCAAGGCGAAGGCCCTCTCCTGACCGCCCACCGCTGACCGGCTCACGACGCCCGGCCCCGCCCCGCGGGACCGGGCGTCGTCGTGCGCGGGTCCCGGTGTCCGACCGCGCCGCTACGCTCGGCTGCCATGAGCAGCGCAGCCCCGGCCCCGGCGCCCCGCCTCGGCGTGATCGACATCGGCTCCAACACGGTGCACCTGCTCGTGCTGGACGCCCGGTACGGCGTGCGGCCCGTGCCGCACGCGGAGCGCAAGATCACCGTGCGCCTGATGCGCTATCTCGACGCCGACGGCGCGCTGTCCGACGAGGGGCGGCGGGCGATGCTGGCGGCCGTCGACGACGTCATGGAGCTCGCGCGCGAGTCGGCGGTCGACGAGCTGCTGCCGATGGCGACCTCCGCACTCCGGGACGCGGCCAACGGTGCCGCGGTGCTCGCCGAGATCGCCGGGCGGGTGGGCCGCGAGGTGGTGGTGCTCTCCGGCGAGGACGAGGCCCGGCTCACGTTCCTCGCCGCCCGCCGCTGGCACGGGTGGGCGGCCGGGCGGCTGCTGGTGCTCGACGTCGGCGGCGGCTCGCTGGAGATCGCGTCCGGCGTCGACGAAGAGCCGGACCTCGCCGCGTCCGTGCCGCTCGGCGCCGGACGGACCACGCGCGAGTACCTGCCCGACGACCCGCCCCCGCCCGAGCAGGTGCAGGCCCTGCGCGTGCACGCCCGCGCGCTGCTGGCGCCCGTCGTCGACCGGCTCGCCACCGTGCCGGCGCCCGACCACGTGGTCGCGACGTCGAAGACGTTCCGCTCGCTCGCGCGGCTGGCCGGCATGCAGGTGGAGGCCGTCGGCCCGGACGACCGGTGGCGGATGCGCCTCGTCCAGCTCGCGGACTGGGTGCCGCGCCTGGCTCGCCTCACCGCCGAGGGACGCACCGCGCTGCCGGGCGTGACGCCCGAGCGCACGTACCAGATCGTCGGCGGCGCGGTCGTGGCGGAGGAGACCATGCGCGCGCTCGGCGTCGACGAGGTCGAGATCTGCCCGTGGGCGCTGCGCGAGGGCGCCGTGCTGCAGTGGCTCGACCACCTGTAGGCGCCCGACCTGCGGGCGCCCGTCGGCAGGGCCGGGATCAGCGGGAGGGGCCCTGCACCCATGCCGCGCCGGACGCCGACACGCGGACCCCGTCGGGGCGTTCGACGACGACGAGCAGGACGGCGGCGCAGGTCGCGCAGCGCACGACGCCGCCCATCGCGGACAGGTGCACGGTGGTGCGGGCGAGGACGTCGGTGTGCCCGCAGCTCGCGCAGCGCACGACGGCGCGCGTGGTCTCGAAGGCGTAGACCTCGCTCAGCGCGCCGGCCAGGGCCGACCCGTCGAGGGCGGGCCCGTCGGGGAGGGTCGGCTCGGGGGACGACATCAGGCACCTCCGAAACGCTCGGTGCGGACCCGGTCGGGCGGGTGCCCGAGGCCGGTGAGCAGCCCGGCCGCCGCCTCCACGAAGCCGGTGGGGCCGCAGACGAACACGGAGGTGCCGTCGGCGGGCCCGAAGCCCGGGGCGACGAGGTCGTCGGTCGTGATCCGGCGCGGCGGCGCCGGCCAGCCCGGCGGGGCCTCGCGGGTGAAGACCCAGCGCACGTCGAACCCCCGGTCGGGGGTGTCGACCTCCCCGCGCTCGATCGCGTCGGCGGGCGTGCGCACCGAGCACACGAGGCGGAACGGCGCCCGGCGCCCGGTGCTGCGCCGGGCGCGCAGCATCGCGAGGAACGGCACGACGCCGGACCCGCCGGCCACGAGCAGCACCGGGGCGGTGTCGGCGTCGTGCCACACGAAGTACCCGCCGAGCGGGCCGCGCACCTCGAGCTGGTCTCCCGGCCGGGCGTCGCGGACGAGGTAGGGCGACACCTCGCCGTCGGGCACCTCGTCCACCACGAGGTCGACCCGCTCGTCGTGCCCCGTCTCGGCGAGGGAGTAGGCGCGGGTGGCCTGGTAGCCGTCGGGGGCGGTGAGCCGCAGGTCGACGTGCTGGCCGGGCAGCGCGCCGACGAACCCCGGCGCCGACAGGGTCAGGGCGCGGGCCGTGCGCGTCAGCGGTCGTGCGCCGACGACCGTCGCGACGTGCCAGCTCACGCGTACCGCTGCTCGAGCCAGGGGTCGCCGTAGGCGTGGTAGCCGTTCTGCTCCCAGAAGCCCAGGTCGTCGTCGTCCATGAGGTCGAGGCCGCGCAGCCACTTGGCGCTCTTCCAGAAGTACAGGTGCGGCACCAGGAGCCGGGCCGGCCCGCCGTGCACCGGCTCCAGCGGCTCGCCCTCGAACTCGAACGCCACCCATGCCTGCCCGTCGAGCAGGTCCTGGAGCGGCACGTTCGTCGTGTACCCGCCGTACGAGCGCGCCATGACGAACTCCGCGCTGGTCTCGACGTCGGCCAGCAGGGTGTCCAGGGAGACGCCGCGCCAGGTGGTGCCGAGCTTGGTCCAGTGCGTGACGCAGTGGATGTCGGTCACGACGTCCTCGGCCGGCAGCGCCATCAGCTGCTCCCACGTCCACGAGACGCCCTCGCCCGTCTCGGTGCGGACGGTGAGCTCCCAGCGGGACTCGTCCACGTTCGGGGTCGGCCCCGCCGACAGCACGGGGAAGTCGTCCGTGACGAACTGCCCCGGCGGGACCTGGTGCTCGGGCTCGGGGCGCCGGCCCCCGAAGCCCCGCGTGACGATGCCCATCGACGTCCCCTCTCGCGGGTGCCCGGCCCTGCGGTGTCGGTCGGCCGGTGCTGGTCCGATCAGACCAGAGGCGCGGCCGTCTCGCACGTGCCGCGGGTGAGGATCATCCGCGCGCGGGTCCTGTCGACCACGCGGCGTGGTCGGCGCCCCACGGGCGCGCCGGCGCCGGGTGGTCGTCGTGGCCGGGCAGCGCGGGGCGGGCGGTCGTGACGCGCGGTCGGCGGCCGTGGCTCACGACCGACTCCGGGCCGGGCTCGGCGGCCGGCGGGGACCCGGGGGCCCGGGGGTCGGCGTCGAGCAGCCACGCGGCGGTGCGTGCGAGCGCCGCCGCGACGTCGCGGCCGCGCCCGTCGGCGCCGCGGGCGACGAGCGCGTCCACGACGCCGGCGGCGAGCAGGTAGCCCGTCGCGTGGTCCAGCGCCTGCGCGGGCAGCGCGCCGGGAGCGACGCCGTCCGCGGACTCGAGCAGCGCGACGCCCGACGCCGCCTGCACGATCGAGTCGAAGCCGCGCCGGTGCGCCCACGGCCCGGCGTCGCCCCAGGCGGACACGTGCGCGACGACGGCCCCGGGCGGTGGCACGAGCCCGAACCGGTCGAGCGCGCCGGGACGGTAGCCGGTGACGAGCACGTCGGCGTCGTCGAGCAGCGCCTGCGCGCGCTCGCGGTCGCCGGGGTCGCGCAGGTCGAGCAGGGTGGTGCGCTTGCCCTGCCCGACGTCGAGGTGCTGGTGGCGGATCTCGGCGGGCACGGGCGGGTCGACGCGCAGCACGTCGGCACCGAGCGCGGCCAGCGCCCGGGTGGCGACGGGGCCGGCGATGACCCGGGTGAGGTCGAGCACGCGCACGCCCGCGAGCGGCGTGGCCCCGCCCGGGAGGACGGCGGGTCGTGCGACGACGTCGTCGCGCGCCTCCGTCCGCACCAGGGGCCCTCGCCCCGCGGCCCGGCCGGGCGCGGACGCGCGCCACTCCGGCTCGGCGCGCACGCGGACGGCGATCGCACCCGCGGCGGCGGCATCGTCCTCCAGCGCCGCGGCGGAGGCGTCCGCGAGCCGGGCCGCGAGGGCGTCGCGGCCTGTGCCGTCGGGCATGCCGAGCAGGTGTAGCAGCCGGGCCCGGTGGTGCGGGTAGTTGGCGTGCGTGCGCACCCAGCCGTCGCGGGTGCGGAAGAAGCCGGACAGCGGCGCGAACCCCGGGACGGGTCGCCCGTCGAGCCGCAGCAGCCGGTCGGAACCGAACGACGCCGCGACCCGGGCCGGCGCCGGCCCCCGCTCCACCAGCGGGCCCGTCGCGCCCGCGCGTCGGGCGGCCGAGGCGAGGGCCGCGACCGACCCCAGCGCCAGGTCCAGGGCGGGCAGCGTGGCGGCGAGCCAGGCGTCCCGCGCGCCGTCGAGCGGCGGGACGTCGTCGTCGGGCGGGGCGCCGTCGCCGAGGCCTGCCCGGTAGTCCGCCACGAGGCGGCGCCACGGCTCCATCCCGTCACCGTACCCACGCCCGGCGAGGGCGGAGGGGGTGGCCGGGCCGATAGGATCGCGGGCATGGCCAAGAGCTCTGCGACCGCCCCTGTCCTGCGTCCGTTCGAGGGTCTTCCCGGGGAGGCCGACTGGGTCGCGCTGCGCGAGGTCGTGCCGTCCGCCACGGCCACGGCGCGCACGACCGCCGACCACGGCGGGAGCGACGTCACCGTCACGACCGTCCTGCCCGGCGGCTGGTGCGCGCTGCACCGCGAGGACGGCACGGTGCTGCTCGCGCTGCAGGGCCTGGGCGCGTCCGACGACCTCAGCCGCGACCTGGCCGCCGCGCTCCTCGCGGCGCTCGCCGCCGAGCCCGGCTCGGGCGTGCTGCCCGAGGACCTGCCGGCCCCGGCGGACGACGACCCGCGCCTCCAGGACGTGCTCGACCTCGAGGTCCCGTTCGAGGTGACCGTGCACGACGGCTACGACTACTGGATCGACGCCGGCACGCAGATGACGGACGAGATCCGCGAGTCCCTCGACGAGGCGGCGGAGTCGTCCATCCCCACCGTGAAGCTGGCCTCGGTCCCCGCGGCGTACTGGTGCCGGATGTCGCGCGAGTTCCTGCGCTGGGCGCGCACGGAGGACGAGGATGCCGTCGTCGACGCGATCGCGCGGCTGCACGCGCGCCGCGAGTCGGGTCTCGTGGGCGGCAAGTTCCTCGGGATGTTCCGCGCCTGCGGGCTCGTGGTGCCGGTCTGGGAGCTGCCGCGCGGCACCGAGGCGGCGGAGCTGGAGGAGCCGGTGGCGGAGCTCGCGGGCAGGCTCGAGGAGGCGCTCGCGGTCACCGAGCCGCTGGACGCGAACGAGCGACGGGCCCGGGCCGGTATCGTCTCCCGACAGGTGACGTTGCGCTGACGCGGCGCCGCCCGGCGGCCTCGGTCGCCGGCGGTACCCCGCGACGTCGCGGGCTCCGCACGATCTTCACGGACCGTCCCGGTCGACACCGTTTCTTGACCCTAGGTCGGGCGTTCCGGGGGAGTACAGTTTCTCAGGAAAAGATTGCTCTTCTGATCCCCGGTGATTCCCCCAAGGGGGCACCGCACAGCACGCCGGCGGACCGCCGGCCGACACGGGCGAGAACCCAACAGGCAGGGAGTCGTGAACACGGACCACGGGGCGACCCGCACGGGCGCTGAGGTGTCCACCAGCCAGGACGAGGCCGGCGAGCGGAACTCCGTCGCCGGCGGAGACGGCAGCGTCGCGACGACGCGCGTGGGCGCGCTGCCGGTCGCCAAGACCCCGCGGCCGCCGGCCGCGCAGGGGCGGCGCAACCCGCAGCGCGTCGCGGTGATCATCCCCGCGAAGGACGAGGCGGCGCGCATCGCGGCGACGGTGCGCTCGGCCCGCGCGATCCCGCACGTCGACCTCGTGCTCGTGGTCGACGACGGCTCGACCGACGACACGCAGCACGTCGCGCGCGACGCGGGCGCCGTCGTCGTCCGGCACTCGCACAACCGTGGCAAGGCGGCCGCGATGGAGACCGGCGCGGCGGTGGTCGCGATGCGCGACGCCGACGGCCGCGCCCCGCGGCTCCTGCTGTTCGTGGACGGGGACCTCGGCGACACCGCCGTCAACACGGCGCCCCTCGTCGCCCCGGTGCGCGAGGGCGTGGCCGACCTCGCGATCGCGCTGCTGCCGAAGCAGACCGGGGCGGGCGGCCGCGGCATCGTCGTCGGCACGGCGCGGCGCGCCATCCAGCACCTCACCGGGTGGAGCCCCAGCCAGCCGCTGTCCGGCATGCGCTGCCTCACCCGCGAGGCGTTCGAGGCGGCGACGCCGCTGGCGCACGGGTGGGGCGTCGAGACGGGCATGACGATCGACCTCCTGCGGCAGGGGTACGTGGCCGTCGAGGTGCCGTGCGACCTCAAGCACCGCGCGTCGTCGAACGACCTCAAGGGCCAGCTGCACCGGGCCGGGCAGTACCGGGACGTGGTGCTCGCGGTCAACGCGCGCCGCGTGCGCGGGGCGGTGGACGCGGTGCGCGGCATCGGGCGCTCGCACGAGAGCGCGCAGTCCTGACCGGGGCTCTCGGGTGCCGATCTGGTGCCTGAGCAGCGCCGACACCTCGCGTCGACAATGTCGCCGGGGCGTGGCTAGGCTCGCAGCGCCGGGACGAATGCGTCCCGTCCCGCCCCGACGGAGGCCAGATGCCCACCACCCCTGACACCGGAACTCCCGGCCCGCTGCGCGGGTCCGACGTCCTGGAGGTGCTCGACGCGCTGGTGACGCACGGCCCCGCCGACGAGGCCTCCGCGGCCGAGGCGACGGGCCTGCCGCGCCCGACCGTCGCGGCCGCGCTCGCAGCGCTCCGGGCGAGCGGCGCGGCTGCCGCCGACGACACCGAGGGCGGGTTCCGGGTGGACCCGGACGCCGCGTTCGGGCTGGGGGTGGACGTCGCCCGCGACCGGGTGCGGGTGGCCCTGGTGGACGCGACCGGCGCCGTCCGGGCGCGGGCGGAGCGGCGGGACGTGCAGCGCACCCCCGTGGCACGGGCGCGGGCTGCGGCGGTGCTGGCGAACTCCTGCCGGGAGGACGTCGAGGCGCGGCTCGAGCCGGGCCGCCGCGTCGAGGTGAGCCGCGCGGTCGTGGCGTTCCCCGCCGTCGTGGGCGCCGACTGGACCACGGTGCTGCACGTGCCCGGGTACGAGAAGGGCGGCACGGCCCTGCACGACGCCCTGGTGGACGCCCTGGGCTGCCCCGTGACGCTGGACAACGACGTGAACCTGGCCGCCGTGGCGGAGCAGCACCGGGGGGCCGGGCGCGGGCGCTCGTCGTTCGTGACGGTCTCGTTCGGCGAGGGCTTCGGGGCGGGCATCGTGCTCGACGGCCGGGTGCACCGGGGCGCCGCGGGCATCGCGGGCGAGGTGGCCTTCCTGCCGCAGCCGGGGCACGCCCTCGGCGAGCAGGTGCTGGGCGACGCCGCGATCGCCGCGCTGGCGAAGGACCACGACCTGCCGGAGGACATCACCGTCCGTGAGCTGCTCGACCGTGCGGAGCACGGCGACGGCGTGGCCGACGAGGTCGTCGCGGAGCTGGCGCGCCGGGTCGCGGTCATCGTCGCGTCGCTGGCGATCGTGCTCGACCCGGAGGCCTTCGTCCTGGCCGACCAGGCCGCGCGCCCCGCGATCCACGAGCGGGTCGCCACCTACCTCCGCGACCGCATCAGCGTCCTGCCCGTGCACGTCGACGCCTCGCCGCTCGGGGCGGACGGCGCCGTGCTGGGCGCCGCGTGGGCGGCCGGCGAGGCGCTGCGCGCCCGCGTGGCCGAGGCCGCGGCGTCGGCCGTCGACGGGGTCGCCCGGTGAGCGCGGCCGACGCGCCGCCGTCCGACCTCGTCGCCCGGCTCGGGCTCGCCCCCGATGCCCGCGCGATCATCCTCAACGCGGACGACCTGGGCATGTGCCGCGCCGCCAACCGCGCGATCCTGCCGCTGCTCGGCGACGGGTTCCTGGACTCGGCGACGGTGATGGTGCCGTGCCCGTGGGCGCCGGACGCCCTCGCGGCGGCCGCGGCCGACCCCGGGCTGGACGTGGGCGTGCACCTGGTCCTCACCAGCGAGTGGACCCGCTACCGGTGGCGCCCGCTCACCGGCACGGGCACGTCGCTGGTGGACGACGCGGGCTACTTCCCGTCGGCGGTCGACGTCGTCGAGCGGCAGGCGCGCGACGAGGACGTCGCGGCCGAGCTCGCGGCGCAGCTCGACGCGGCCCTCGACGCGGGGGTCGACGTCAGCCACCTGGACAACCACATGGGCTCGGTCTACGGGCTGGCCACCGGGCGCTCGTTCCTGCCGCAGGTCCTCGGGCTCGCGGCGACGCGCGGCCTGCCGTTCCGGCTGCCGCGCTCGCTGGACGGCCTCGGGGCGATGGGCGCCGACCCCGACGCGCCGGGGTCGCAGGCGATCCTCGACACCGCGACCGCGGCTGCCGACGCGGCGGGCGTCGTCATCCTCGACCGGCTGTGGACGCACCCGTTCGAGCTGGCGGGGGAGGGCACCTCCGACGCGGAGGGGTACGAGGCCGTGAAGGCGGGCTTCCTCGACCTGCTGCGCGGCGTGCACCCGGGCGTCACGGAGATCTTCCTGCACCCGATGCTGCACGACGACGAGCTGCGCGACGCCGTCGACTACGCGGCACCCAAGCGCGGCTACGAGGAGCGGCTGCTGCGCGACCCGGACGTGGCCGCCGTGATCGCCGCGGAGGGCGTGGTCCGCATCGGCTGGCGCGACCTGCGTGCCGTGCAGCGGGGCGAGCGGTGAGCGGCACCGAGGCCAGGACGGGCGGGCTCGCCCGGCTGCGCGACCGGCGCCTCGAGGGGGCGCCGACCCGGGCGCAGGCCGTGGCCTACGGGGCGTCGGCCTTCCCGGCGAACCTCATGCTGCAGACGTTCTCCGCGTTCGTCGTCTTTTTCTACGTCGACCACCTGGGCGTGCCCGCCGGCTGGGTCGCGGGCGCGATGGTGGCGCACGGCGTCCTCAACGCCGTCCTCAACCCGGTGGTGGGCGCGGCCTCCGACCGTCGCCGCACGCGCTGGGGCCGGCGGGTGCCGTGGATCGTGCTGGGCATCGTGCCGCTCGTCGTGTCGTTCGCGCTGGTGTGGGCCCCGCCGTCCCTGCCGCCGGCGGGGCTGGTCGTGTGGTTCCTGCTCGTCGTCGCGGTGTTCGACGTCGCGTACGTGGCGGTCGTGCTCAACGTGTCCGCGCTGTTCCCGGAGATCTTCCGCACGACGGCGGAGCGGGCGCGGGGCAACAGCCCGCGGCAGCTCTTCGCGCTGGTCGGGATGATCCTCGGCACGGCGGGCGCGCCGCTGCTGTACGACGCGATCGGCTGGGCCGGGATGGGCGTGGCGCTCGCCGTGGTGTGCGCCGGGTTCTTCGCCTGGTCGCTGCTGGGGATGGTGGAGCGCGACGCCGACGACGCAGTCCGGGCCCGGGAGTCCGCCGTCGGGCTGCGCGACCAGCTGCGGTACACGTTCGCCAACCGCGCGTTCGTCACGTACGTGCTCGGGTCGCTGCTGCTGCAGAGCACCACGGCGGTGCTGCTGGCCGGGATCCCGTTCTACGTGAAGTACACCGTGGGCGGCACGGACGCCGACGCGACGCTGCTGCTGGCTCCGATCTTCGTGGCCGCCATCCCCGCGATCTGGGGCTGGTCGTGGGTGGTGCGGCGGCTCGGGCCGCGCACCACGATGCTCGCCGTCGTCGCCGTCTACGGGCTCGCGACCTGCCTGTACCTGCTGCCCACGACCGTGCTCGGCGCGGCGGCGGCGGGGCTCGCCGTGGGTCTCGGCGTCGCCGGCCTGATGCAGGTGCTGGAGGTGGCCCTCGGCCAGGTGATCGACGACGACGAGCGCCGCACCGGGCTGCGCCGCGAGGGCATGTACTTCGGTGCCAACGGTTTCGTGGTGCGCGGGTCCGTCGTGGTGCAGGCGGTCGTCGTGGCCGGCGTGCTGGCCGCGAGCGGGTACGTCGAGGGCGTGGCCGTGCAGGTGCCCGAGGTGGCCACCGGCATCCGCCTGCTCATCGGCGGCGTGCCCGTGGTCCTCGCGGCCCTCGCCTTCGTCTGCTTCTGGCTCTACCCCTTGCGCTCGGCGGCGCCGAGCGCGCCGGCTCCCGCCGTCACGCCCTGATCCGGGCCGGCGTCCCGGCGGGCGACGAGCCGGTTGAGCCGTTCGGACATGAGCAGGCCGAGGGCCACGAGCACGGCGAGGAACAGGGGGAACACCCAGGCTCCCGCCCAGGTCGAGAGCACGCCGAAGACGGGCGGCGCGAGGGTCGAGCCGGTGTAGGCCGCGGCCATCTGGATCCCGATGATCGCCTGGGAGCTGCGGGCGCCGAAGTTGGCCGGCGTGGAGTGGATGATCGCGGGGTAGATCGGTGCGCACCCGAGGCCCGCCACCACGAGCCCGGCCAGGGCGGGGACCGGCGTGCCGACGGGCAGGCCGATCAGCAGGACCCCGAGGCCGACCGCCGCGAAGCCGCCGCGGATCAGCTGCTTGTCGCCGACGCGGTCGGCGAAGAAGCCGGCGAGGAACCGCCCGGCGGTGATGCCGAGGAGGAAGAGGGAGGCGAACGCGGCCGCGGTGGCGTCCTCGACGCCGCGGTCGGTGACCAGGTACGTCGAGGCCCACAGGATCGCGGTGCTCTCGAGCGCGCAGTAGGCGAAGAACGCGGCCAGGACCAGGGCGACCCCGGGGATCCGTAGCGCCTGCGCGAGCGGGACGTGAGAGCCGCCGCTCCCCGACGGCCCGGCGTCGGCGGCGTGGTCGGCCTGCGGGGCGGGCCGGGCCTTCTTCCAGAGCGGGATGCTGAGGATCAGCACGGCCGTCAGCACGGCCTGCGTGACACCCACGATGCGGTAGGCGCTGGACCAGCCCAGGCCCGAGGTGAGGGCGTAGCTCATGATGAACGGGCTGATCGACGCGCCGAGGCCCCAGAAGCTGTGCAGCCAGTTCATGTGCCTCGCGGCGTAGTGCAGGGCCACGAAGTTGTTGAGCGCGGCGTCCACCGCGCCCGCTCCGAGCCCGTACGGGACGGCCCACAGGCACAGCAGCCAGAACGAGCCCGAGACGGAGAAGCCCACGAGCGCGGCGGCGGTCAGCCCGACGCTGACGGCGGTGACGACGCCGGCGCCGAACCGCCGCGTCGTCCGCTCGGACGCCAGGCTGGAGAGGATCGTCCCGCCGGCGATGATCATGGTGATGATGCCCGCGAACGCGACGGGGACGCCGAGGTCCTGGTGCATGACGGGCCAGCCGGCCCCGACGAGGGAGTCCGGGAGCCCGAGGCTGACGAAGGCGACGTAGATGATCGCCAGGAGGAGCGAGTACACGGCGGGGCGGTCGCCTTTCACGGGCTGTCGGCTGGGGACGGGCGACGACCATCGTCGCAGCCCGGCGGGCGGCGTGCCCCGCCGTCCGCCGCTCCCGCCGTCCCACCGGCGGGCACCGAGCCGTTCGCCCGAGGGGGCGGCCGGGTAGAGTCTGCGCGCGCCCGGCCGTCGAGCCCGCACGTCGTGGCGCCCCCGCCCCACGTCGCGACGACGCGCGTCCCCACCCGATCGAACGGAGACCGCGTGCCCCGCGACCAGCGCGCCGACCACCCCGCCGACCACCCCGCCGCCCTGACGGAACGCTCGGCGCGCTCGGTCGCCGGGCCGCCGGAGGCGGGGTCCGAGGGCTCCTTCCGCGCGGCGTTCTCCTCGGCCCGCCGCCTGCGCACGGAGGTCCTGGCCGGCCTGGTGGTGGCCGTCGCGCTGATCCCCGAGGCGATCGCGTTCTCGATCATCGCCGGCGTCGACCCGCGGATCGGCCTGTTCGCCGCGTTCACGATGGCGGTGACGATCTCGTTCGTCGGCGGCCGCCCGGCGATGATCTCGGCCGCCACGGGAGCGGTCGCGCTGGTGGTCGCGCCCGTCGTGCGCGACCACGGCCTCGACCACCTCGTCGCGACCGTCATCCTGGGCGGGATCCTCCAGGTGGTGCTCGGCCTGCTGGGCGTCGCGAGGCTCATGCGGTTCATCCCGCGCTCCGTGATGGTCGGCTTCGTCAACGCGCTGGCGATCCTCATCCTCACCTCGCAGGTGCCGCACCTGGTCGGCGTCCCGTGGGCCGTCTACCCGCTCGTCGCGGCGGGCATCGCGCTCATCGTGCTGTTCCCGCGCCTCACCCGCGTCGTCCCCGCCCCGCTCGTGGCGATCGTGCTCCTCACGCTCGTCACCGTGGGCGCCTCCCTCGCCGTCCCCACCGTGGGCGACGAGGGCGCGCTGCCCGACTCGTTGCCCACCCTGTTCCTGCCCGACGTCCCGCCCACCCTCGACACGCTGCGGATCATCGCCCCCTACGCGCTCGCCATGGCGCTGGTCGGGCTCATCGAGTCGATGCTGACCGCCAAGCTCGTCGACGACATCACGGACTCCCGCTCGAACAAGACCCGCGAGTCGTGGGGGCAGGGCGTCGCGAACGTCGTCACCGGCCTCTTCGGCGGCATGGGCGGCTGCGCCATGATCGGCCAGACCATGATCAACGTGAGGGTCTCGGGCGCCCGCACCCGCCTGTCGACGTTCCTCGCCGGCGCCTTCCTCCTGGTCCTCGTGGTCGGGCTGGGGGACGTCGTCGCGATCATCCCGATGGCGGCGCTGGTCGCCGTGATGATCATGGTCTCGGTCGGCACGTTCGACTGGCACTCGGTCCGGCCCTCGACGCTGCGGCGCATGCCCCTCTCGGAGACGGCGGTCATGCTGGCCACCGTCGCCGTCACCGTCGCCACCCACAACCTGGCGTACGGCGTCGTCGTCGGGGTCGTCGTCGCGGCCGTCCTCTTCGTGCGCCGCGTCGCGCACCTGACCACGGTCACGCGCCTCGACGCCGACGAGGCCGCCGGCGAGGCCGCCGGCGAGGCCGCCGGAGACCCCGGCGAGCGCGTCTACGCCGTCGTCGGCGAGCTGTTCTTCGCCTCCTCGAACGACCTCGTCTACCAGTTCGACTACGCCCGCGACCCGGGACGCGTCGTGATCGACCTGACCGACGCGCACGTGTGGGACGCCTCCACCGTCGCCGCGCTGGACGCCGTCCAGCACAAGTACGCCGAGCACGGCACGACGGTGGAGTTCCGCGGCCTGAACGCCGACAGCGCGCGGCGGCTCGAGCGCCTCGCGGGCCGGCTCGGCGCCGGCCACTGACCTCGGCGGTGGCCCGGAGGACGACACCCGCACGGTAGGTTCGGGCCATGCCCCCCATGCCCTCGATGACCGCGATGCCCGCTGTCGGAGGACTCCCCACCTCGATCCCCAGCCCCGACCCCGCGTGGGCGGTGCTCGAGCTCGGGCCGTTCTCGGTCCACGTCTACGCGCTGTGCCTGCTCGCCGGCATCGCGCTGGCCACGTGGATCACGCACCGGCGCCTGGTCGCGCGCGGCGCGAGCCCGGAGGTGACCCTCGACATCGTGATGTGGGCGGTGCCGCTGGGCATCGTCGTCGCGCGGATCTACCACGTGCTCACCCACCTGGGCGACTACTCGGACGGCACCGGGCCGTGGGGCTACTGGGAGTGGGTGCGCATCTGGGACGGCGGGATCGCCATCTACGGCGCCCTCCTCGGCGGCGCGCTCGGCGTGTGGATCGGGTGCCGGCGGGCGGGCCTGCGCTTCTGGTCGTTCGCGGACGCGCTCGCGCCCGGCATGCTCGCGGCCCAGGCGGTCGGCCGGCTCGGCAACTACATGAACCAGGAGCTGTTCGGGGCGCCCACGACGCTGCCCTGGGGCCTCGAGATCGACCACCCGGTGGCCGGGTTCCCGGACGACACCCTGTTCCACCCGCTGTTCCTCTACGAGATGCTCTGGAACCTGCTGGGCGTCGCCGTCCTGCTCCTCGTCGAGCGGGCGGTGCGGCGGCGCGCCGAGGTCCGGGCGGACGCCGTCGGCGAGCCCGGGTACGGGCTGCGCTGGGGCCGGCTGTTCGCCCTGTACCTGGTCTGGTACGGGCTCGGTCGCAGCTGGCTCGAGGCGCTCCGCATCGACCCCACGAGCAACGAGTGGCTCGGCGTCCCGGCGAACATCTGGACGTCGTTCGTCGCCGTCGCGCTGGGCGTGGCGCTGTTCGTCGTCCGGGGCCGGCAGCACCCGGAGCCCGAGACGTCCGTCTACGTGCCGGGTCGCTCCCCCTCGTCGGACACGGCAGAGGCCCCTGACGACGCCGACACCTCCGCCGGCGCGGGTCCCTCGGACGACGCCGGCACCCGCTCGGGCGACGCCGGCTGACGCGGCTCGTCGGGGTCGCCGGTCATCCACGACCGCAGCACGATCGACCCGACGAGCGGCACGGCGGCGGCGAGCATGATCGAGACCATGCGGATGCCGTAGTCGTTGACGACGGCGCCGCCGACGCCCGCGATGATCAGGCTGACGAGCACGGGCCGCAGCAGCGGCCAACCGTCCTCGGTGCGCTGCAGCCACCGTGCCCGCAGGCGGGGCCCGCCCCACAGCACCGCGGCGAGGCCGACGAGGACGGCGAGCGCCAGCCACGCGGGCACGCCGCCGCCCAACGAGCGCAGGGCGTAGCCGGCCTTGCGGGCGATGGTCTCGAGGGCGGTGCCGTCGACCACGGACTGCACGAACGCGCCGAGGTGCGTGCGTTCGGCCGGGGGCCGCAGCCAGTCGACGACGCCGATCGCGGCGACGAGCGCCACGCCCGCGAGCCCGGCGAGGATCAGCCGCTTCCACGTGACGCGGGCCTCGACGACGCCGAGCACGAGGACGACGAACACGGGCACCAGCACGAGTCCGCCGCCGACGTCGGCGCCGAGGGTGGGCCAGACGCTCACGACCAGGGTCACGAGGCCGACCGCCGAGGCGACCACCCCGGCGGGGATCCTGCCCCAGCGGCGCCGCACGGCCGTGGCGAGCCCGGCGGCCGCGACCACGGCGGCCGTCGCGTAGATCGAGTACGTGGGGTTGCCGAAGCCGTAGTAGCGGCCGCCCAGGGTCGGGGCGGAGCCCAGCGGGCTGCCGCGGTGCAGGGGCGTGCCGAGCACCGCGTCGATCGTGAGGACGAGGAAGGTGAGCGTGGCGATCACCGTCGCGCCCGCCCACGCGGGCCGGCGGGGCGCGAGGGCGCCGACGAGCGCCACGACGACGGTGCTCAGGCCGAGCGTCACCCAGAGGGACGTGGCGGGCTCGGCGAGGCGCCACCAGCCCCACGCGGTCATGAGGAACGCGGCGGCGGGCACCGCGGCGCACACCAGCAGGACGGCGTCGAGCACGCGCGCCGACCTCCCCGCGGCCCGCGGCCACGTGCGGCGCAGGCGCGGCAGCAGCAGGACGACCAGGGCGAACGCCGCGAGCCCCACGTAGGCCGGGGTGGTCGTGACCGTGCCGGTCGTGACCCGCAGCATGTGGTCGCGCTCGGTGAGGCCGGCGAGCTCGCGCACGGTGGCCCCGGTGCCACCGGGGCGCTCGGCGGCGAGCTCGATCGGCGAGCCGCTGAGGTCGGCGGGCACGGGCAGGCCGAACGCCGTGACGAGCGTGGTCGGCACGTCGAGCAGCCGCACGACGCCCAGCCAGTGCGTGGCGCCCGACGTGAGGTAGGCGGGCGCGTCGTCCGCGTCCGCGTCGGCCACGCCGATGCCGAGGGACGGGCGACCGGGGGCCGGGTTGCCGACGTCCATCACCAGCACGGTCGCGTCCGCGGGCACCGCCGCCAGCACCCGGCCGACGGTCGCGTCGACGGTGCGCAGGGCAGCATCGCGGGCGGGGCCGTCGGCCGTGGCGTCGTCGGTCAGCGGGACGAGGCCCGTGTAGACGTCGGGGTCCGGGTGGTACGGCGCGCTGCCGGCGTCGACCAGGGTGACGGGGCAGGAGAAGGTCCCGGCCGGGTCGGCGAGCGCCGCGTCGAGGTCGCGGTAGCGGGCCACCGTCCCGTCGCGGCCGGCGAGGGCGAGGGCCGCGCCGGGGGCGACGGCGGTCGCGCAGACGCCGCCGTCGTCGAGGGCGTCGCCGAGCACGCCGAGGGTCGGGCGGAACTCGGACGACGACTGGAGCGCGGCGAGGTCGTCCCACCCGTCGACGGTCGCGGCGCCGTCGTCTCCCGTGCCGCCGCCGGCGTCGTCGGGCGTGACGTCCCACGGCGCGCACGACCAGGCGCCGTCCGTGGTCTGGCCGGTCACGGGGCTGCGCCCGGAGGACAGGCCGAGCCACCCGGCGGCCGGGCACGTCGCCGAGGCGCCGCCGACGGCGGGCGTCACGCCGGCACCGCTGGCGCCGTCGCGCAGCAGCTCCCACAACGTCGGCGTGGCGGACGGGCTGACGTCCTCCCAGCGCACGCCCTGCGTCCCGACGATGACCACGGGGTGCGCGTCGTCGACCACGGGGGTCCCCGTGCCGGAGACGTCGCCGGCCCGCGCGGACCCCGAGCCGGGCAGCGCCGTGGTGCCGACGAGCAGCGCGACGAGCAGCCCCGCCGACGCCCCGACGAGCACGGCCGGCACGCGGGAGAGCACCGGCCCGGCGGCGCGCGCGGCGTCGTCCCGGGGTGCCGCGGCTGCCCTGCTCGCGTCGTCGGCGTGGGCGAGCCGCCCGGCGAGCAGCACCGGCACCGCGAGGGCGAGCACGATGGCGGCCACCGCGACGCCGGAGTCGTTGAGCAGGGTGCCGACGGCGGCCGTCACGACCAGCGCGACGACGAGCCGCCACAGCACCGGGTCCTGCCGGTACGCGCGGGCGAGGCCGTCCAGGCGCGCGCGTCCCGGGGCGAGCACGGCCCACGCGGCGGCGACGCACACGAGCAGCGCGGCCGCGCCGGCGGGGTTGGCGACCGTGGCCCAGGCGCCGGCGGCCTTGCCGGCCACGACGCCGAGGGCCTTGCCCTCGACGACGGACTCGACGAAGCCGCCGAGGTGGCTGCCCGGTCCGGGCAGCAACCAGTCCACGACGGACACGACGGCGACCAGGAGCACGGTCCCCGCGGCGACGAGGAGCACGCGCCGCCACGTGATCCGCACCCCGGCGACGCCGAGCGCCAGCACGGCGAAGCCCGGGACGAGGGCCAGGATGCCGCCGAAGTCCGCGCCGAACGGCGGCAGGCCGTCGACCAGCACGGTCACCACGCCCACGGCGGCCACCGTCCACCCGGCCCGCGCGGGGCTGCCGCCGCGGGCGCGCACGGCCGCCGCGAGCCCCGCGGCGAGGACCAGGCCGACCACCGCGTAGACCGCGAAGACGGTGTTGGAGAAGCCGTAGAACCGCGCCCCGAGCGACGGCGCGGGGCCCAGCAGCGAGCCCTGCTGCAGCGTCGTGCCGGTGAGCCCGTCCACCGTGACGACCAGCCAGGTCACGCCGGCGAGGCTGGTCGCGAGGCGCCACGGCGACGGCGGCAGCAGGCGGCGCGCGAACCACGCGACCAGCGCGGCGACCAGGGCCGCGACGGTGAGCGCCAGCACCAGCGTCGTCACCGGTGACGGCGCCGCCCACCAGCGTGACAGGGTCGCCAGCGACGCCGCGACGGGCAGGCTCGACGCCACGACGAGCACGGCGAGGCCCACGCGTCGGCCGTACCGCGGCCGGGTCGGCCGGGCGGCGTCGGGCCCGTCGAGGCGGGCGCCGCGGCGGCCGGCGAGCAGCAGGGCGCCCACCACCACGACGTCGGCCAGGCCGACGAGCCCCAGCACCAGCGGGGACAGGCGCGGCACGGTGTCCGTGAGCACGCTGAGGTACTGCCGGTTCTCCACCGTGCGGGAGACGGAGATGCGGCGGTCGTCGCCCCGCTCCAGCGGGGACCCGGTGAACGGCGCGAGGGCCGGGGCGAGCGTGTCGTCGGCCTCGTCGGTCCCCTCGCCGGTCGAGGTCTCGTCGTCCGTCGCGGCGTCGTCCTCGGGCGCGGTCCCGGACAGGGCGCCCCCGGTCACGGTGTCGGCGAGGGTCGCGGACAGGTCCGCCAGCACGACCACCCCGGCCCAGCGGGACGACGTCGAGGTGAGCCACGTCGCGCTGCCGCCGGGCGACGTCCAGTCCACGACCACCTGGAGGTCGGCGGGGCCGAGCGGCGTGTCGGAGATCCCCGCCACCACGAGACGCCCCCCGGCGGGCAGCAGGCCGGCGAGCCGGCCCACCTGGGCGTCGAGCTCCTCGACGGCGGCCGTGCGCTCGTTCGCGGCGTCGGGCAGCACGCCCAGGTCGACGACGGTGGCCGGGCACTCGGCCACCTGCGCGGCCGTGAGCCGCCCCGCGTCGGGGAGGTAGCGCGCCACGTCGCCGGAGGCGTCGGCGAGCGCGACGGCGGCGCCCGGGCCGACGGCGGTCGCGCAGGCCCGCGCGACGTCGGTGACCTCGCCGAGCGCGCCCGGTTCGGCGGCGTTCGGCGTCAGGGGGTCGCTCGCGGCGAGCTCCGTCCACCCCGGCACGTGCGTGCGCTCCGTGCCGTCCGCGGTGCCGTCCGCGGTGCCGCCCGCCGTCGTGCGGGGCACGGGCACGGTGGTGCAGCCGAGCGCGGGGGCGCCGTCGTCGGGGGCCCGCCCCGGCTCCTCCTCGTCGGCGTCCGCACCCTCGACGAGGGTGGGCTGCGCGACGGCCTTGCTGCCCGCGGACAGGGTCAGCCACCCCTCGACCGGGCAGGTGGGGGTGAGGGTGCGCACCGCGATCGACGCGACCGAACCGCCCCCGATGAGGCGCCACAGGTGCGGGGTGCGCACCGCGTCGACGTCCGACCACTGCAGGCCCGACACGCCGGCGAGCACCAGGGGGGTCTCCGGCGGCTCGGCGTCCGCCGGCGCCGGGGCCGCGGACGCCGCCGGCGCTCCGAGCAGGAGGGCGGCGAGCAGGGCGAACGTCGACGCGACGAGCGCGCGGGCGGGGCGGATCACGCGGGCCAGCCTATGCACCGCCCGGTCGCGGGGGCCGCGTGGTCGCCGCGGGACGCCGGACGTTCACGCGATCATCCCGTCCGGACCACGAGCGCGCCGGGCTCGACCCAGGTCTCCAGCTCGACCGCGTTGCCCAGGGGGTCGCCGTCCACCTGCGCCTGCTCGCCGTCGTCCACCCGGATCACCGCGCGGCGGGCACGGGTGTGGTCGATCCGGCCGATCTTGCCGGGCAGGTCGTTGCGCACGCCGAGGCCCTGCGCCACGACCTCGCCGAACAGCTGCGCCCACCCGGCCAGGCCGCCGCGGGTGTCGATGGCGGCGACGTCCAGCTCGCCGTCGTCGATGACCGCGTCGGGCAGCAGCGTGATGCCGCCCGGCAGCCGGCCGCAGTTGCCGACCATGATGCTGCGCAGCCGCGCCTCGACGGGCTCGCCGTCGTCGAGGCGGATGGTCGCGCGCATCCGCCGGCCGTGCAGGTGCCGCGCCCCGGCGAGGAAGTAGGCCACCCAGCCGACCTTGGCCTTGAGCTGGTCGTCCGCGTCGGCCACCATCGCGGCGTCGAAGCCCAGACCCGCGATGACGAGGAAGAGGTGCGCCTGGTGGGGGTCGCCGTCGACGAGGGGCTCGGCGTCGGGGGCGAACTCGCTGACCCGGGCGCGGCCGACGTCGATGGCGCGGTCGGTGCCGCCCAGGACGATGGCGACCGCATCGGTCACCGACGTGAGCGGCAGGTCGAGGTTGCGGGCGAGCAGGTTCCCGGTGCCGACCGGGATGAGGCCCATCGGTCGGCCGGTGCCGGCCAGGACCTCCGCCACGGCCCGCACGGTGCCGTCCCCGCCCGCGGCGACCACGACGTCCGCCCCGTCGGACAACGCCCGCCGGGCCTGGCCGGTGCCGGGGTCGTCCACCGTGGTCTCGTAGAACAGGGGGTCGGGCAGGGCGGCGTCGCCGCACACCCGCTCCACGACGGCGCGCACGTCCGCCGCGCCCTCCTTGGAGGGGTTGATGACGACGGCGAGCCGCATCCCGCGGGCCTCGCCCTCCTGCGCGCGCCCGGCGTCCCGCGCCGCGAGGACGTGCTCTCGGGTGCGGGCCCTGCGCCACAGCACCAACGTCGCGGCGAGCGCGCTCAGCACGAGGGCCAGCGCGACGACCAGCGCGACGATCTCCGCGTACTCGTCCGGCATGACGGCAACCTACGACGGATCGGGCTGCCGGACCCGGCGAAGTCGCCCATCTCACGCCGAGGTGGCACCGAACCCGCCGAGGTAGCACCGGACCCGCCGAGGTAGCGCCGGACCCGCCGAGGTAGTCCGGCACCGCGGACCACCGCGGACCACCGCGGACCACCGCGGATATCCGTGGGGCCGTGCGCGGCCCGGCCGTTAGGCTTGCGGGCGTGATCGACCTCCGACTGCTGCGCGACAACCCCGACGTCGTCCGTGCGAGCCAGCTGGCCCGCGGCGACGACCCCGCCCTCGTGGACGCGGCGCTCGACGCCGACGCGCGCCGTCGCTCCTCCCTCACGGAGTTCGAGTCGCTGCGCGCCGAGCAGAAGGCGCTCGGCAAGAAGGTCGCCCAGGCGCAGGGCGAGGAGAAGGCCGAGCTGCTGACCCGCACCAAGCACCTCGCGGAGCAGGTCAAGGCGCGCCAGGCGGAGGCGTCGGGCGCCGAGAAGCAGCTGGACGAGCTCCTCTACGGCATCGCGAACGTCGTCGAGGGCGCCCCGCCCGGGGGCGAGGACGACTACGTCGTCGTCAAGGAGGTCGGCACGCCGCGCGACTTCGCGGCCGAGGGCTTCGCCCCGCGCGACCACCTGGAGCTGGGCGAGGGCCTCGCGGCGATCGACACCGCGCGCGGCGCCAAGGTGTCGGGCTCGCGGTTCTACTTCCTCACCGGCATCGGGGCGCGCCTCGAGCTGGCCCTGCTGAACGCGGCGGTCGACCAGGCGGTGGGTGCGGGCTTCACGCCGATGATCACCCCGACGCTGGTCAAGCCGGACACCATGCGCGGCACCGGCTTCCTCGGCAGCCACGCGGACGAGGTGTACCACCTGGAGAAGGACGACCTGTACCTGGTCGGCACCAGCGAGGTGGCGCTCGCGGGCTACCACGCGGACGAGATCATCGACCTCTCGGCGGGCCCGAAGCGGTACGCGGGCTGGAGCGCCTGCTACCGCCGGGAGGCCGGCGCCGCGGGCCGCGACACCCGCGGGATCATCCGCGTGCACCAGTTCCACAAGGTCGAGATGTTCAGCTACTGCGACCCGGAGGACGCGGCCGCCGAGCACCAGCGCCTGCTGGCCTGGGAGGAGGCGATGCTCGCCAAGGTCGAGCTGCCCTACCGCGTCATCGACACCGCCGCGGGGGACCTCGGCACCTCCGCCGCGCGCAAGTTCGACTGCGAGGCGTGGCTGCCCACCCAGGAGCGTTTCCTCGAGCTCACCTCGACGTCGAACTGCACCACGTTCCAGGCCCGCCGCCTGGGCGTGCGCGAGCGGACCGTCGACGGCACCACGCGACCGGTCGCCACGCTGAACGGCACGCTGGGCACCACCCGCTGGATCGTCGCCATCCTCGAGAACCACCAGCAGGCCGACGGCTCGGTCCGCGTGCCCGAGGGCCTGCGGCCCTACCTGGGCGGCCTCGAGGTGCTCGAGCCGGTCGCGTGAGCGGGCAGCCGGCTCAGCAGGCCACCCGGCGGCTCGTCGCCCTCGACATCGACGGCACCCTGCTCGGGTACGACGGCGGCCTGTCGCCCGCGGTGCGCGACGCCGTCGCGGCGGTCCAGGCGGCGGGGCACCACGTGGTGCTGTCGTCGGGCCGGTCGCTCATCGCGATGACGCCGGTGGCGGAGCTGCTCGGCATCACGACCGGCTGGATGGTGTGCTCCAACGGCGCGGTGACCGTGCGCCTCGACGCGGGCCTCCCGCACGGCTGGGAGCTCGACGAGGTGCGGACGTTCGACCCGGGCCCGGCGCTGCGCCTGCTGCGGGAGGAGCTTCCCGACGCCCGGTACGCCGTCGAGGACATCGGCGTCGGCTTCCGCATGAACGCCCTGTTCCCCGAGGGCGAGCTGGACGGTGTCCACCAGGTCGTCGACTTCGAGCAGCTGTGGGCGCGCGAGGTGACGCGCGTCGTCATCCGCAGCCCCGAACGGACGCCCGAGGAGTTCAGCGCGATGGCCGCCCGGATCGGGCTGGGCGACGTCACCTATGCCGTCGGCTGGACGGCCTGGATGGACGTGGCCCCGAAGGGCGTCACGAAGGCGTCCGGCCTGGAGCGGCTGCGCGAGCGGCTCGGCGTCGACCCCGCGGACACCGTGGCCGTCGGCGACGGGCGCAACGACGTCGACATGCTGCGCTGGGCCGGTCGCGGCGTCGCCATGGGGCACGCCGACGCCGTCGTGCGTGCGGCCGCGGACGAGGTCACCGGGACGGTCGCCGAGGACGGCGTCGTGCCGGTGCTCCTCTCACTGCCCCGGGGGGTCAGCCCCGCGCGGTGAGGACGACCGGGCCGTCGTTCGTGACGGCGATGGTGTGCTCGCTGTGGGCGCCGCGGGAGCCGTCGGCGGAGCGGAGGGTCCACCCGTCGGGGTCGGTGAAGATCTCGTCGGTGGTCTCGAGGAACCACGGCTCGATGGCGATGACGAGGCCCGGCTTGAGCGGGAAGCCGCGGCCGGCGCGGCCG
Source organism: Isoptericola sp. NPDC056573 (assembly GCF_042793335.1). Lineage (NCBI taxonomy): Bacteria > Bacillati > Actinomycetota > Actinomycetes > Micrococcales > Promicromonosporaceae > Isoptericola > Isoptericola sp. NPDC056573. The sequence continues at coordinate 17,981 of NZ_JBHTUY010000015.1, read as the reverse complement.
TCGTTCGGGATGTGCGGGTCGCCGTGCATGGTGCGCCCGACGCCGTGGCCGCCGAAGTCGGTGTTGATCTCGTAGCCCGCGCCCCGCGCCACCTTGGCGATCGCGGCGGAGATGTCGCCGACCTTGTTGCCGACGGTGGCGGCGGCGATCCCGGCCTCGAGCGCCGCCTCGCTGGTCTCGATGAGCTTGGCGTCCGCGGCCGCGCGCTGCGGCGAGGCAGAGGTGCCGACCACGAACGAGACGGCCGAGTCGGCCACCCAGCCGTCGACCGACGCGGCGAAGTCGAGCGTCAGCAGGTCCCCGTCGCGCAGGGCGTAGTCGTGGGGCAGCCCGTGCAGGACGGCGTCGTTCACGGACGTGCAGATCACCTTGCCGAAGGGCATCGCGCCGAAGGACGGGTGATAGTCGATGTAGCAGGACTCGGCGCCGCGGTCGCGGATCATCCGGTGCGCGACCGCGTCGAGCTCGAGGAGGTTCACCCCGACGTCGGCGGCGTCGCGGACAGCCGTGAGCACCTCGGCCACGAAGCTCCCCGCGGGGCGCATCTGGTCGATCTCTCGCGGGCTCCTCAGCTCGATCATGGCGGTCCTCTCGGAAGGTACGTGACGGGGGTCCGGGTCCCAGGGTGTCACGAATCGTCACCGAGTCGTGACCGTGAAACGACTTGCAGGAACTTGCACCTGCAGGTGGGGGTGCGGTGAACTCTGGAGGGAGGCAGTATCCCGGTCAGGGGGACCAGGGGATCACGGGCCGCCGATCGGCGGGAACACCTCCGTGGACCACGACGCAGTGGAGGAGCTCGGCAATGACCAGACGAACGACGACGGCGCGGCGACGCGTACTGGCGCTGGCGGCAGGCGGTGCGGGCCTCGCGCTCGTGCTGGCGGCGTGCAGCGACCCCGACGGCGAGGGTGGTGTCGGCGAGGAGGAGACCAGCGCCTCCAGCGCGGAGATCGACTGCTCCGCCTACGACGAGTTCGGCGACCTGGACGGCAAGACGGTGAGCGTCTACACGTCGATCGTGGACCCGGAGGGCGCCACCCAGCAGGACTCGTACAAGGCGTTCACCGAGTGCACGGGCGTCAAGATCGACTACGAGGCGTCGCGCGAGTTCGAGGCGCAGCTGCTGGTCCGCATCAAGGCGGGCAACGCGCCCGACATCGCGTACCTGCCGCAGCCGGGCCTGCTCAACACGATCGTCAAGGACTACCCGGACGCCATCCAGCCGGCCCCGGACGCCACCGCCAAGAACGTGGACGAGTTCTGGAACGAGACCTGGAAGGGCTACGGCACGGTCGACGGCACCTTCTACTCCGCGCCGCTGGGCGCCAACGCGAAGTCGTTCGTCTGGTACTCGCCGTCGATGTTCTCCGACGCCGGCTACGAGGTGCCGCAGACGTGGACCGAGCTGATGGACCTCACCCAGAAGATCCACGACGACACCGGCGGCCAGGTCTGGTGCGCGGGCGTCGAGTCCGGTGACGCGACCGGCTGGCCGGGCACCGACTTCATCGAGGACATGATGCTCCGCACCGCGGGCGTCGAGGACTACGAGAAGTGGTACACCCACGAGATCCCGTTCAACGACCCCAAGGTCGTCAAGGCGTGGGACACGGCGGGTGAGATCCTCAAGAACCCGGACTACGTCAACGCGGGCCTCGGCGGGGTCGACTCCATCGCGACGCAGTCGTGGACCGACGCGGGCAACGGCATCCTCGACCAGCAGTGCTGGATGCACCGGGCGGCGAACTTCTACCAGACGCAGTGGCCGGAGGGCACCGAGGTGTCCGAGGACGGCGACGTCTTCGCCTTCTACCTGCCCACCGACCAGACCGACGTCAAGCCGATGCTCGGCGGCGGCGAGTTCGTGGCGGCGTTCAACGACCGGCCCGAGGTGCAGGCCTTCCAGACCTACCTCTCCAGCGCGGACTGGGCCAACCAGAAGGCCCTGTCCACCCCGGACGGCGGCTGGGTCAGCGCCAACAACGGGCTCGACCCGAACAACCTCTCCACGGAGTTCGACCAGTACGTCGCCGGGGTGCTGGCCGACCCGAACACGGTCGTCGCGTTCGACGCGTCCGACCTCATGCCGGGCGAGGTGGGTGCCGGCACGTTCTGGACCGGCATCGTGAACTGGCTGACCGGGTCGAGCACCCAGGAGGTCACCGACAAGATCGAGGCGTCCTGGCCGAAGTGAGCCGGCTCGCCGCGTGATCCCGCTCGACCGCGCGGTCCGGGGGCGTCGTCGGACGTCCCCGGACCGCGCGCCGCTCGCGTCTCCGTCCCGACTCCTCGAGGAGGTCATCGATGACCTGGTTGCTCGAGCCTGACACCACGGGGCAGAAGTTCTTGCTCATGGTGGTCGCCGTGGTGCTCTTCGCCGCGGTGATGGGCCTCATCCTGTTCCTGGTGGACCGGCCGAAGCGCATCCCGTCGTGGGTGGTGGCGGCCGGCTTCGTCGGCGTGCCGCTGCTCTTCCTCGCGTACGGGCTGCTCCGCCCCGGCCTGATCACCCTCTGGCAGTCCTTCTTCAACCGCAACGGCACCGAGTTCATCGGGCTCGACAACTACGTCACGGCGTTCACGCAGAGCCAGTTCCAGCAGGTGCTGCTGGTCACCGCCGCCTGGGTGATCCTCGCGCCCCTGCTGAGCGCGGTCATCGGCCTCGGGTACGCGGTGCTGGTCGACCGCACCCGGTTCGAGAAGCTCGCCAAGGCGCTCGTGTTCGTGCCGATGGCGATCTCGATGGTCGGCGCCTCGATCATCTGGAAGTTCGTCTACGAGTTCCGTCCCGACCAGGCGAACATCAACCAGATCGGGCTGCTCAACCAGCTGCTGGTGTGGGTCGGCCTGCCGCCCCAGCAGTTCCTCATCGGCCAGCCGTGGAACACCTGGTTCCTCATCGTGGTGATGATCTGGATCCAGACCGGGTTCGCGATGACGGTGCTGTCCGCGGCGATCAAGGCCATCCCGGACGACATCGTCGAGGCCGCCCGCCTCGACGGGCTGCACGGCTTCGGGATGTTCCGCTACATCACGGTGCCGAGCATCCGGCCCGCCCTCGTGGTGGTGCTCACCACGATCGCCATGGGCACGCTGAAGGCCTTCGACATCGTCCGCACGATGACGGGCGGCCAGTTCGGCACCCAGGTGGTGGCCAACGAGTTCTACACGCAGGCGTTCCGGCAGGGGAACCAGGGACTGGCGGCGGCGCTCGCCGTGGTCCTGTTCATCCTGGTGATCCCGATCATCGCGTACAACGTGCGGCAGATGCGCAAGTCGGAGGAGATCCGATGACCTCGACCCCCACCCCCGGCCAGGCCGTCGCCGGCTCCGCTCTCGACGACGACGTCCCTCAGGCGGGCGTCCGCAAGCTCTCGCGCTTGGAGCGCCGGGCGATCGCCACCAAGGGCAAGCTCAGCTCCCCGTGGGCGTCCGGGATCGCGATCATCATCGCCATCCTGTGGACGATCCCGTCGCTCGGGCTGCTCATCACGTCGTTCCGCCCGCAGGAGGACATCCGCCGCACGGGCTGGTGGACGGTGTTCGGCGACCTGTTCACCGGGGACGCCCAGTTCACGATGGACAACTACAACGAGGCGCTGTACGGGAACAGCAACGACCTGTCCACGTTCTTCGTGAACTCGTTCGTCATCACGATCCCCGCGGTGCTCATCCCGATCACGCTCTCGCTGCTCGCGGCGTACGCGTTCGCGTGGATCAAGTTCCCGGGCCGGAACTTCCTGTTCGTGGCCGTCTTCTCGCTGCAGGTCGTCCCCTTGCAGATCGCCCTGGTGCCGCTGCTGGCGGACTACGTCGACTGGAACGTCAACGGCAGCTTCTGGACGGTGTGGCTCTCGCACTCGATCTTCGCGCTGCCGCTGGCGATCTTCCTGCTGCACAACTTCATGAAGGACATCCCGGCGTCCCTCGTCGAGGCGGCCCGCGTCGACGGGGCGGGGCACGTCAAGATCTTCTTCCGCGTGCTGTTCCCGCTGCTGGTCCCGGCGATCGCGTCGTTCGGCATCTTCCAGTTCCTGTGGGTGTGGAACGACCTGCTCGTCGGCCTGACGTTCGCCGCCCCCGAGTATCAGCCGCTGACGGTGAAGATCGCGGAGCTGGCCGGCACGCGAGGAGGGGACTGGTATCTGCTCACCGCCGGAGCGTTCATCGCGATGGTCGTGCCGCTGATCGTGTTCATCGCGCTCCAGCGGTTCTTCGTCCGCGGGATGCTCGCGGGCGCGGTCAAGGGCTGACGGCCCGCGAGGGGCGCACCGCACGCACGGACGACGACGGCGGCCCGGGCACCCGCCCGGACCGCCGTCGTCGTGCGTCGTCCGCCCGCCGCGGTCAGACCGCGGGCGGGGGGACCGGCGCGCCGTACGGCGCGGCCGGGGTGGCCTGCAGCCCCCTCGGGTCCGCGCCGAAGCGGTTCGGCCCCACGGTGCCGGCCGTCACGTAGAAGACCAGCATGATGATCGGGCCGGCCAGCGGGATGAAGGTCATGAACCAGAAGAAGCCCGACTTGTCCTGGTCGTGGAGGCGGCGCACCATCACGGCGAGCGTCGGCAGGACGAAGGCCAGCCCGGTGAGGCTCATCAGGCCCGAGACGACGTAGAAGGCCGCGCCGTAGGTGCGGGTCGCCGGGTCGAGCGTGGCGTTGCCGGCGATGCCGAGCAGGACGCCCTCCACCAGGAACACGAGCACCACGAACAGGTACCAGAACCAGAACTCGGAGCGACGCGCGCGGCCGGAGAACGTGGCGTACTGCGAGAAGACGGACTTGATGGCGTCCGGGAAGGACATGACGGCCTCACAGGGTCGATGGGGAGGGCGACGGGCCGATGGCTCCGCGAGCGCGCGCTGTCGCGCGCCGGCCTGACAGCCCCGCGAGCGTAGGGCGCGTGCGCACGTGACGTCCAGGGGTCGTCCACGTCCTGTCCACATCGTGGGTGGGGAGTCCTCCCCGTCGCGGGTTCGGGCCGGATGTGCTGCGCCCGTATGCTCCGGGAGTGTCGACCGCCGCCCCCTCCCCGCGCGGAGCGCTGGACCGCGTGCCGGCCCCCGCGCTGTTCCTGGTCTCGGGGCTCACCCTGTACGCGGGTGCGGCCGTCGCGGTCGGCCTCTTCGACCGCCTGGGGGCGCCGACCGTCGGCTGGTGGCGCATCGCCCTCGCCGCCGTCGTCCTCCTCGCGTGGCGGCGCCCGTGGCGACGACGCTGGACCCGCCGGGACCTCGTCGCGGCGGCGCTGTTCGGCGTCGTCCTCGCGGCGATGAACGTCGTGTTCTACGTGGCCGTCGACCACCTGCCCCTCGGGGTCGCCGTCGCGATCGAGTTCCTCGGCCCGGTGGCGGTCGCCGCCGTCACGGGGCGCGGCTGGCAGGAGCGGGCGGCCATCGTGGTGGCGGCGGCCGGCGTGGTGCTGCTCGCGGGCGTCACCCTGGGCTCCGGGATCCCGCGCGAGGACGCCGTGATCGGGCTGACCGCCGTCCTCGTGGCCGCCGCGTGCTGGGCCGGCTACATCGTCCTGGGCAAGCGCGTCGCCCACGCCGGGTCCGGTGTCGACGGGCTCGCGGTCGGCATGGCGGCGGGCGCCGTCGCCGTCGCGCCGTTCTTCGCGTGGTCGACGCCCGAGGTCGTGACCGACCCGCCCCTGCTGCTGTTCCTGCTGGTGGTGGCGATCTGCTCGTCCGTCGTCCCGTACGTGCTGGACCAGGTGGTGCTGCGCCGGGTCGGCATGGCCACGTTCTCGGTGCTGCTCGCCCTCCTGCCCGCGACCGCCGTCCTCGTCGGCGCGGTCGTGCTGCGACAGGTGCCCACCTGGCCGGAGCTGGCCGGCCTCGCGCTCGTCTCCGGCGCGATCGCCATGACGGCGCGGTCCTGACGGCGGTCCCTCGGCGGCCCTACAGGTACTGACCGGGGGAGGGCCGCCGGTCGTCCTGCCCCGGCTGGCCCGGCTGCCCCGGGCCCGCCGGCCCACCGGGGCCGAACGGTGCAGGGTGCGCCCCGGGCGGCAGCGCGCGCCGCATCTGCGAGAGCTGCGCCTGCGCGGCCATCTGCTGGGCGACCAGCGCCGTCTGGATGCCGTGGAACAGGCCCTCGAGCCAGCCGACCAGCTGGGCCTGCGCCACCCGCAGCTCGGCGTCCGACGGCACGCCCTCGTCCGAGAACGGCAGCGTGATGCGGTGCAGCTCCTCGACGAGGTCGGGCGAGAGGCCCTCCTCCAGCTCGGTGAGGGAGCGCTCGTGGATCTCGGCGAGCCGGGTGCGGGCGGCGTCGTCGAGCGGGGCGTCGCGCACCTCGTCGAGCAGCCGCTTGATCATGCCGCCGATGCGCATCACCTTGGCGGGTTCCTCGATGCGGGACGACTCCTCCGCCGGCGCGACCTCCTCGGCGGGGGCGGCGACCCCTTCGGGCCCGGTGGCCTCCCCGTCCGGGGTGACCACGCGCGGAGCCGTGTCGTCGGTGTCGCGAGTGCCGTCGTCGCTCTCGGTCATGCTCCCCAGTGTGGCCCACGGGACGGACAGGGGCCGGTCGGGCCGGCCGGACGGCGGTCGAGGGTGTCAGGGCACCAGCAGCACCTTGCCGAACACGGCGCCGGACTCGAGCAGCTCGTGCGCGGCCGGTGCCTCGGCGAAGGGCACCCGGGCGTGCACCACGGGCCGGACCCGGCCGTCGGCGACCAGGGGCCACACCCGCTCGCACACGGTCGCGACCAGCGCCGCCTTCTCCTCGGCGCTGCGCGGGCGCAGCAGGGTCCCGGTGACCCACGCGTGCTTGGCCATGAGGGCGTTGAGGTCGAGCTCGCCCCGGCGTCCCTGCTGGAGCCCGATGACGACGAGCCGGCCGCCGGGGGCGAGCGCGCGCACGTTGTCGGCGAGCCCGCCGCCCCCGAGCACGTCCAGCACGACGTCGGCCCCGCGCCCGTCGGTCGCGTCGCGCACCGCGGCCACGACGTCCTGCGTGCGGTGGTCGACGGCGACGTCCGCGCCGAGCTCGACGCAGCGGGCCGCGCGGTCCGGGCCGCCCGCGGTGGCGACCACGCGCGCCCCGAGCGCTGCGGCGAGCTGGATCGCGACGCTGCCGACCCCGCCCGAGCCGCCCTGCACCAGGAGCGTCTCGCCGGCGTGCAGCCGGCCGGTGTCGACGAGGTTGGTCCAGGCGGTGCAGACGGCCTCCGGCAGCGCGGCGCCGTCGACGAGGTCGACGCCGTCGGGCAGCGGCAGCAGCTGGGTGGCGCGCGCCACGACCTGCTCGGCGTAGCCCCCGCCCTCGAGCAGCGCGACCACGCGGTCACCGGGCGCCCAGGTGGTCACCCCCGGCCCGAGCGCGCGGACCGTACCCGAGATCTCCAGGCCCGGCCACTCGGGAGCGCCGGCCGGCGGAGGGTAGTTTCCGGCACGTTGCAGCAGGTCAGCGCGGTTGACCCCCGCAGCAGCCACATCGATCAGAACCTCGCCGTGGCCCGGTTTGCCCAGGTTGACGAGGGATAGGGTGAGTTTCCCTGGACCGCCAGGTGCCGATATCGTGACCGCTCGCACACCGATGGAGCCTACTCGCGTGCCTGGAAGCCCAGCCGGGCGCGGGGGGTGGTGCCGGACGTGATGGCACCCACCCGAGGATCGGACGGCGACGGCCGGCCGCCTCGACGAACAGTGTTGGAGAGAGGTTCAGATGCTCCGCAGGTTGGGCGTTCGCGGGAAGATTCTTGCGACACTCGCCGTGCCGATCTTCGTCCTGGCGTTGACGGCGGGCTGGATCACCTGGCAGTCGCTGCAGGAGAACCGCAGCGCCGAGCAGACCGCGGCCCTCATGGAGTCGCTGCAGCTGCAGGACGACGCCGGCTCCGCCGTGGCCGCGGAGCGCGCCACGAACATCGCTGCCGACAAGGGGATCCCGGGCGCCAAGAAGGCGCTCGTCGAGGCGCAGGAGGCGACCGACCGCGCGCTCGACGAGCGCGACGAGGCGCTCGAGGTGCTCGACATCAGCGCGCTGCCCACCAACGTGCAGGACGCGGTGAACCGGACGCTCCGCGACCGCACGGTCCTCGACGACCTGCAGCGCAACGTCATCTCCGGCCAGCTCTCGGAGTCGCGCGCGACCGAGCGGTACACTGCGCTGAGCGAGAACGCGCTCGACGTCCCGCGCGCCGTGGCGCAGAGCAGCGACGACGCCGGCCTCACGCGCCGCATCAACGCCTACGTCTCCCTCGACGAGGCGATGCTCGCCAACACCATGGAGCGACCGGTCGCCGGCGCGGCCCTGAACTTCCTCGCGCAGGGCGATGCCCCGCCGTCGGACCTCAACGGCCGCATGGTGAGCCTGCTGCAGACCACCGACGCCCTGATCGCGACCGCGCAGGAGCAGCTCGACCTGATCCCGGGCGGGCTCGAGGTGCCCGGCTACGAGGCGGACCTCGACCGGGCCCGCCTCCAGCTGCGGTACCTGAACTTCTCCGGCATCGACCCCGAGGTCGCGAGCCAGTGGAACGAGCTCTCGCAGGGCTGGGTCGAATCGACGCAGCCGGTGCGCGACGAGTCCCGCGACGGTGTGGTCGAGTACTCGAAGGACCTCGCGGGCAGCGCCCAGACGGCCGCGCTGCTGACCGGAGCCGCGGCGTTCGGTGTCGTGCTCGTGTCGTTCCTGCTGGCGCTGCTCATCGCGCGCCGCATCGTGCAGCCGCTGGCCCGCCTGACCTCCGCGACGGCGGAGGTGCGCGACCGTCTGCCCCGCATGGTGGAGCAGATGGCCGTGCCCGGGCAGGCGCCGTCGATCGACCTCGTGCAGGTGCCGGTCGAGTCGAGCGACGAGATCGGGCGTCTCGCGGCCGCGTTCAACGAGGTGAACGAGACCACGATGGTCGTCGCGCGCGAGCAGGCGGCGCTCCGCGGCTCCATCGCGGAGATGTTCGTCAACGTGGCCCGCCGCGACCAGGTGCTGCTCAACCGCCAGCTCTCCTTCCTCGACGAGCTCGAGCGGTCCGAGGAGGACCCGAGCACGCTGTCGAACCTCTTCCGCCTGGACCACCTGGCCACGCGAATGCGCCGTAACGCCGAGTCGCTCCTGGTGCTCGCGGGTATCGACTCGGGCCGTCGCGTGCGCAACCCGATGCCGATCTCCGACGTCGTGCGTACCGCGTCGTCCGAGATCGAGCTCTACGACCGCGTCCGCCTCGACCTGGGCGTGGACCCGCACATGCTCGGCCACAACGCGCTGAGCTCCGCGCACCTGCTGGCGGAGCTGCTGGAGAACGCGACGATGTTCTCCGAGCCGCACACGCCCGTCGAGGTGTCGACGTCGCGCGACGAGCGCGGGGTCGTCGTCATGGTCCGCGACCACGGGCTCGGCATGAGCCCCGAGGAGCTCGCGGACGCGAACACCAAGGTCTCCAGCCGCTCCGCGTCGGACGCCGTCGGCGCCCAGCGCCTCGGCCTCTTCGTGGTCGGCCGCCTGGCCGACCGCCTCAACGCGCAGGTCCGGTTCCAGACCGGGGCGTCGGGGTCGGGCACGGAGGTCACCGTCGTCTTCCCGACGGAGCTGTTCCTGCCCGACGACGCGCTGCCGCTCCCGCAGCCGACCGACCCGCTGGAGGCGGCCACGCAGAACGCCGCGGCCGACCTCGGCGGCCAGATCGCGGAGGCGTTCGAGGAGCACACCTCCGGGCCGGTCGCCGCGGTGCCCTTCGAGGCTGCGGAGCCCGCCCCGTCGTTCGGGGTCCCGGACGCGGTGGAGCCCCCCACGATGCCGACCCCGGCGGTCGCCCCGGTCGCCCCCGTGGCGCAGGCGGCCCTCCCGGTCGAGCCCGAGCCGCCGGCCGCGGTGCCCGTCGACCTGGACGCGCTCACCGACGGCACGACGTCGATCGGCATGCCCCGCCGGCGGCGCTCCGGCGTCGGTTCCGGTGACGCCGTGACGCGGCCGGACACGGGCCCGATCGTGCTGCCGCCGCTCGCGACGCCGGACCTGCCGGACCTCGTGGACGAGACGACCACCGACTCCTGGCGGCCGCCGGCGGAGGTCGAGGCCTCGGCGGGCTCGCTGCCGAGCCGGCACCGCGCGCAGCCCGAGCCCGTCGCCGAGCCGGAGCCCGTGTCGGCACCGGTCCTCGGCGTCGACCAGCGGGCGGGCCTGTTCTCGAGCTTCCGCTCGATGGGGTCCCTCGACGTCTCCGAGACCGAGAGCACGCTCCAGCTCGACGCGGTGACGGAGGACCCTGCGGCCCTCCCGGACGAGCTCGCCCCCCTGACGCCGGCCGCGCCGGCGCCCTTGCCGCCGGCCCTCGTCGAGCCCGTCGCGCCGGTCTCCGTGCAGGACGTCCCGTTCGCGGCCGCGCCCGCGCCGGTGCCCGTCGATCCGCCCGTCGACGCGCCCGTCGAATCGGCTGCGGCGGAGCCGTTCGCGCCCGTGCAGCCGGAGCCGTACCGACCGGCCACCGAGGCGGCGCCCGCCGTGGCGCTGCCGACGCGGGACGTCGCGCCCGCCGCCCCGGTCGAGCCCGCACCTCCGGTCGTGGAGCCGGTCCGGCACGAGCCCGCGCCCGTCCCCTACGCGGAGCCCGTGGCGTCGTCGTTCGACCCGGTCGTGCGCGAGGTCACGGAGCCTGCGGCGGGGCCGGTCTCGGCTCCCGTCCCCGGGCCGTCGTTCGACCCGGTGACGCCCCCGTCCTCGGGCCCGTTCGCGCCGACGGACTCGCTCGCGCCGACGGAGGCGCAGGGGCGGGACGCGTTCCAGGAGCTGCCGCCGTTCGAGGACCTCATCGCCGACCTGCCCGGACGTCGTGCCGGCCGCGAGGCGCCGACGCAGGGTGGTCGCAAGCGCGGCCTGTTCGGACGCAAGCCCTCGGCAGAGGAGCCCGCGGCCCCGGCGGCCCCGACCGCGTCGCCGTTCCCGCCGGCCCCGCAGGCCGCGCCGGAGCCGACCCGGCCCGAGGCACCGGCCTTCGGGGCGGCCCACGCGTACGAGACGCCGCAGGACGACGCACCGCGGCACGCGCCGGTCGACGACCCGGCGCCCTCGGCGGCGACGTCGTACGGGGGCTCGGTGCTGCCGCTGCGCCCGACGGAGCCGGCGGGGTACGACCCGCTGGACCCGCACTTCGTCCCCGACACCGTCGAGGCGCGGTCGGAGTGGATGGCCTCGGCCGTCCTGTACGAGGAGATGTCCACGATGCTGCAGCGCGGCGTCTTCCAGGAAGGGAACGTGACTTCGACGAACGAGCAGACGTACCGCCCGACGACGGTCGCGAACGAGGCCGGCGGCCTCGCGCGACGCCAGCGGGCGGGGGAGTCGACAGCGTCGACCGAGCGGTTCACGGCCCGCATCGAGCGGGACCCGGAGCAGCTGAGGTCGCGACTGTCGGCGTTCCAGTCCGCCACGAGCCGCGGCCGGAACGACGCCGGGGCCGTCAGGGCCTCGACGCAGGCCGCCCCTACCGTGAATGATGTCCCTGGATCCGCGCCGCACCAGCGGTGACCTGCGCCTTCGGCGTATCGACGAGGAGGAAGCGTGACCCTCAGTACTGAAGCGACCAACTTCGGGTGGCTTCTCGACAACTTCGTGCGCACCGTCCCGGGCAGCCGCCACACCCTGGTGGTCTCGGCGGACGGTCTGCTCATGGCGATGTCCGACCAGCTCGACCGCACCAGCGGTGACCAGCTCGCGGCGATCGTCTCCGGCATGTCGAGCCTGACGCGCGGGGCGGCGCGTCAGCTCGACGGCGGCAACGTGCGGCAGGCCGTCATCGAGATGGACAACGGGTTCCTCTTCCTGATGAACGTCTCGAACGGGTCGGTCCTCGCCGTGGTGGCCGAGTCGTCCTGCGACATCGGGCTCATCGGCTACGAGATGGCGCTGCTCGTCTCCCGTACCGAGGCCACGCTCACCCCGCAGCTGATCTCGGAGATGCGCGGGAACCTTCCGGTGGACGGCTCGACGCGCTCCGCGCGGGTGGGATGAGGTCGCGACCATGACGCACGCATCGTTCGGTTCTCTGGGTGCGCACTCGGCAGACGGCTACGAGGCCTCGACGGTGCGTCCTTATGCGGTGACCGGTGGCCGCGTCCGATCCGCCCTGTCCGACCTGCCGCTCGAGGCGCTGGTCGAGGTGATGCCCGGTGCCGTCACGAGCGTCGGGCTCACCCCGGAGAAGCGGGCGATCCTGCAGCACGCCGCGCACACCTACGTCTCGATCGCGGAGCTCTCCGCGCTGCTGCGACTGCCCCTCGGCGTCGTCCGCATCCTGGTCGCGGACATGCAGGAGGAGGGGCACATCACCGTGCACACCTCGACCCCGGTGAACGTCCACACGGGTCACGGCAGTTCCCACTCGGGCCTGTCTCTGAGCGTCTTGGAGAGTGTTCTCAATGGCATTTCCGCCCTCTGACAGCCCGGCGCCCGGAGCCTCCGGGGGCATGTCCCCGGCGTGGGCTCCGGTGTCCCCGGCCTTCGGTGCCGTGAGCGCGCCGGTGGCCGGTGGCGCGCCGGCGGCGGTCGGCGTCCCGCAGCGGCAGAGCGTGCTGGGCAGCGCCCCGGCCGCGGCCCAGGACGCGCGCCCCGCGGCGGCGCCCCAGGGCCCGATCACGTCGGTGCCGTCCGCCTCGGCGGCTCCGTCCGGCGCGGCGGCGCGGCCCGTGGCGCAGCAGGTGCCCGCGAGCCCGCCGCAGGCCGCCGCGCCCCAGGCGCCGGCCGCCCAGCCGGCCACGGCGCCGCAGCCCCCTGCCGCACGTCCGGCCGACGGGGCTGCCACGCAGGCGGCCGCGGCACCCGCGCCGCCCGCCGGCGCCCCGACGGTGACGAAGATCGTCGTGGCCGGTGGCTTCGCCGTCGGCAAGACGACGTTCATCGGCTCCATCTCGGACGTCGAGCCGCTCAACACCGAGGCCGCGATGACCGAGCACTCGGTGGGTGTCGACGACGCGGGCGGGGTCTCCGACCGCAAGACGAGCACCACCGTGGCCATGGACTTCGGCCGGGTGAACCTGCCGGGCAACCTGTGGCTCTACCTGTTCGGCACCCCGGGGCAGGACCGCTTCCTGTTCATGTGGGACGACCTCATCCGCGGCGCGATCGGTGCCGTCGTGCTGGTCGACACGGACCGCCTGGAGCAGTGCTTCCCGGCGATCGACTACTTCGAGTCGCGGGGCGTGCCGTTCGTCGTGGGCGTCAACTGCTTCGACGGTGTGGCCAAGCACCGGCTCGAGGACGTCCGCGAGGCGCTGCAGATCCCGGCGCACGTGCCGATGCTCTACACGGACGCGCGGTCGCGCGCGGCGACCAAGCAGACGCTCATCGCCCTCGTGCAGCTCGCGATGCGTCAGCTGCGCTCGGGCGGCGGCGCGGCCTGAGAGCTGCTCGCCCGTCGCTCCCGCGGCCCCGGAACGCCTCGGCGACCGGGGCCGCGGGCGTATGCCGGCCGGTACACTGCTGTGCCGGACGAGCGCCCGTGCGGCCGTCCCGGGAGGGCTGACAGAGCGGCCTAATGTGACGGTCTTGAAAACCGTTGTGCAGCAATGCACCGGGGGTTCGAATCCCTCGCCCTCCGCCCGACGACGCCCCGACGGTCACACCGTCGGGGCGTCGTGCTGTCGGTGCCGGATCAGGGGTGCCGCGTCAGGCGTGCCGGATCTCGACGAGCGGCAGCCGCAGCGCCCCGGGCGCGGCCCCGGGGACGACAGGCCGCAGGGGCGCCGTCGGCGGCACGACGGCGTACCTCGCGCTGGGAGCGGGCCGGGCATCGGCCTCGTCGCGGTTGGGCCACAGCGCGCAGGCCCGTTCGGCCTGCGCGGTGATGGTCAGCGACGGGTTGACGCCCAGGTTCGCGGTGACGGCGGACCCGTCGAGCACGTGGAGGCCCGGGTGGCCGTGGACGCGGTGGTAGGGATCGATCACGCCCGCCTCCGGCGTCTCGCCGATGGTGCACCCGCCGAGGATGTGCGCGGTCATCGGCACGTCGAACGGGTCGCCCGCGCTGCCGCCGGCGAGACCGCCCATCCGGTCGGCCATCGCGCGCACGGCGTGGTGCGCCACGGGGATCCACGTCGGGTTCGGGGCGCCGGTGCCCTGCCGGGAGGTGAGGCGCCGCCCCAGCGGCCCGCGGCGCGTGAACGTGGTGAGCGAGTTGTCGCGGCTCTGCATGACGAGGGCGATGACCGTGCGCTGCGACCAGCCGCGCAGGTCGTACAGCGCGGGCAGGTGCCGGCGCTGCCGCCACAGCTCGCCGAGCCAGCGTCGCCAGCGCGGCCCCTCGCCGGGCCCGACGCCGTCGACGAGCACCGTCTGCAGCAGTCCCATCGCGTTGGACCCGCGGCCGTACCGGACGGGCTCGACGTGGGTCTGCGGGTCCGGGTAGAAGGACGACGTGATGGCGACGCCCTCGGAGTAGTCGGGCTCGCCGACCTGCCCGCGGCGGGCGGGCCGCATGGCGCCGAGCAGCGCCTCGGAGTTGGTCCGGGTGAGGTGACCGAGCCGGTCGGACAGGCGCGGCAGGTCCCCGCTGTCCCGCATCGCGTGCAGGAGGCGCTGCGTGCCGAGCGTGCCGGCGGCGAGCACGACCTGCCGGGCACGGTAGGTGCGGCGGCCCGCCCAGCGGCGACCCGTCCGGTGGGTGCGGATCTCGTACCCGCCGCCGGGCCGCGGCACGACCGCGGTGGCCGTGGTCAGCGGGTGCACCCGCGCGCCGGCGCTCTCGGCGAGGTGCAGGTAGTTCTTCACGAGCGTGTTCTTCGCGTTGTGCCGGCAGCCGGTCATGCACTCGCCGCAGTGCAGGCACGGGTTGCGGTCGGGCCCGGCGCCCCCGAAGAAGGGGTCGGGGACCGCGGGGCCGCGGGCGCCGCGCGGCCGGTCGTCGCCGTCCGGGCCGAGGTACACGCCCACCCGCACCTTGCGGAAGGTGTGCCCCACCCCGAGGTCGTCGGCGACGTCGCGCATCAGCTCGTCGGCGGGGGTGGTGCGGCGGTAGTCGACGACGCCGAGCATCCGCTCCGCCTGGTCGTAGTACGGCTCGAGCTCGGCCTTCCAGTCGGTGACGTGCGCCCAGGCGGGGTCGGTCCAGAAGGCGTCCAGCGGCCGGTACAGGGTGTTCGCGTAGACGAGCGAGCCGCCGCCGACGCCGGCGCCGGCGAGGACCAGCACGTCCCGCAGGCGGTGGATCCGCTGGATACCGAAGCAGCCGAGCGCCGGCGCCCACAGGAAGCGCCGCAGGTCCCAGGAGGTGCGCGGCAGCTCGTCGTCGGCGAACCGGCGCCCGGCCTCGAGCACGCCCACGCGATAGCCCTTCTCGGTCAGGCGCAGGGCGGCGACGCTGCCGCCGAACCCGGAACCGATCACCAGCACGTCGTAGTCGTCCGGTGCGTCGCCGGGCGGCGGGGAGGGGGTGGTGGGGTGGTGCGGGCCGTCGTCCGTGCCCTGGTGGGCGCGCTGCGGGTGGTCCTGGTCGTCGTCGTCCAGCATGCGGCAGACCGTAGCGCGGTCGGGGGTGTGGTGGGGACGACGCCGCGCGGCTTTGCCCCCGGGCAGCGTCGCCGGTTAGTCTGGGCGCCGCGGTGTTGCTGTGTTGCCGCGAGGAGACGTCGCATAGTCTGGTCTAGTGCGCCACCCTGCTAAGGTGGTAACGGGGCAACCCGTTCGCGGGTTCAAATCCCGCCGTCTCCGCCAGGAAGGCTCCGGCTGCTGAACGCCCGGGGCCTTTTCTGTTGCCCCGGCAGGAGCCCTGCCGGTGTCGTGCATCACGATGCGGCACCTCGGTTTGGGGAACCGGCTCGAGGGCTGTAATGTTCTCGTCGGTCGGTGCGAGAGCGCCGGCCAAGGACTGCGCCCGTAGCTCAACGGATAGAGCATCTGACTACGGATCAGAAGGTTGGGGGTTCGAATCCCTCCGGGCGCACCGAAAGGCACAACGGCTCGATCCTCACCAGGGATCGGGCCGTTGGTCGTTTCGGAGCCATCGAGGTGGCAACGGGGTGGCACCGCAGCGAGGTCAGCGCCGACCGCGTCCCGACCTGGCCCCGGTCCGTCGTGCATGCGGCGGTCGGCGCGTCCAGCGCCAGACGCTGCACCACACGACCGAGAGGGTGATCGATCGCATGAGCGATCAGACCTGGCAGACGATCGCGATCGTCGCGTACCTGGTGGCGATGCTGGGCATCGGCTACGCCGCGTACCGCCGCACGGACGACCTGGACGACTACATGCTCGGGGGGCGCAAGCTCCGGCCGGGCGTGGCGGCACTGAGCGCCGGCGCCTCCGACATGTCGGGCTGGCTGCTGATGGGACTGCCGGGGGCGATCTACGCCACCGGTCTCGTCGAGGCGTGGATCGCGATCGGCCTCACCGTCGGCGCCTGGCTCAACTGGAAGTTCGTGGCGCCCCGCCTGCGGGCCTACACGGAGGTCGCGAGCAACTCGATCACGATCCCCAGCTTCTTCGACAACCGCCTCCATGACCCCGCGCACCTGCTGCGCATCGCGGCCGGCCTCATCGTGCTGGTGTTCTTCACGTTCTACGTGTCGTCCGGCATGGTGGCCGGTGGCACCTTCTTCGAGAGCTCGTTCGGCCTCGACTACCTCACCGGGCTCCTGGTCGTGGGAGGGGTGACGCTGGCCTACACGCTGTTCGGCGGGTTCCTCGGTGCCACGTGGACCGACGTCGCGCAGGGGCTGCTGATGCTCGCGGCCCTCGTGGCCGTGCCGGTCATCGCGATCGTGGACCTCGGCGGCTGGGGCGCGGTGACCGAGGGCATCCGTGCTGCCGACGCCGCCACCGGTACCCACCACCTGTCCTTCTTCGCCGGCGCCTCGGCCACCGGGGTGATCTCCGCGCTCGCGTGGGGCCTGGGGTACTTCGGGCAGCCGCACATCATCGTGCGCTTCATGGCGATCCGCAGCCCGCAGGATGCGAAGGCCGGTCGCCGGATCGGGATCGGGTGGATGTTCCTCACCGCGCTCGGGGCCGTGCTGACCGGACTGGTCGGCGTCGCCTACGCGACCGTCAACGGTCTCGCGGTGGACAACCCCGAGACGATCTTCCTGGTGCTGGCGCAGCTCCTCTTCCACCCGCTGATCGCGGGGCTGGTGCTCGCGGCCGTGCTGGCGGCGATCATGTCGACGATCTCGTCGCAGCTCATCGTCTCCTCGTCGGCGCTCGTCGAGGACCTCGTCAAGATGACCGGGCTCCGCCTGAGCACCCGCACCGAGGTGATGCTGGGACGGGCGGGCGTGCTCGTCGTCGCCGTGGTCGCCGGCCTCATCGCCCTGGACCGCACGTCGTCGATCCTCGATCTCGTCGGGTTCGCCTGGGCGGGCTTCGGCTCCGCGTTCGGACCCGTCGTGATCCTCAGCCTGTACTGGCGCCGCCTCACGCGATGGGGCGCCCTGTCCGGGATGCTCGCGGGCGCGGTCGTGGCCTTCGCCTGGGGAAGGTCGTCCCTCGCGGACTCCCTCTACGAGATCATCCCGGGCTTCGCGCTAGGCCTGCTCGTGGCCGTGGTGGTCAGCCTCCTGACGCCGCGGCCGGACGGCACGGTGCTCGACGAGTTCGACTCGGCGCGCCGGCTGGCGCGCGGTGACCGGCCTGAGCCGGAGACCGTGACCGCCTGATCGGGGGCCCACGCGGCACCGGCCGGACGCCCGTGGCCGGACGTGGCGCGCGCCACGTCCGGCCACGTTGCACGGAGCGGCCCGCCCGGGTAATGTTCTACGACGTCAGCCCGACGGGCCGACGGACACCGAGGAGACAGCCGAGAGGCTGGGTACCGGTGGCCGGGCCGGGACTGAAAACCCACACCTTCAACGGTCGGGATGCTTCGCGCATTCTTCCCGGTGGGATCGGATCGTCTTTTCGACCTCCCTTCGATCTTCGGATCAGGGATTTGGAAGAGGGAAAACGGTCTGGTAAGTTTGAGGGGTTGCCCCGGCGGGGTCGGAACGGTTGGTTCTGGTTCTGCGGTGTGCGTCGGTTGTTTGAGAACTCAACAGTGTGTTTGATA
>NZ_JBHTUY010000014.1:0-105059 GCF_042793335.1 Isoptericola sp. NPDC056573 | reverse complement strand
CATCCAGGCCATCGCCTCGCACAGGTCGTCGATGGCCCCGGATCCCCGGGGCCGCCCTTCGCGCTTCGTCGGCGCGGTCGCCGTGCCGCGTCAGCCTGCCGCGGGACCGGGCGGGAACTCGGGCCGCTCGAACGCGTCGCGGATGCGCAGGCGGATGGTCGAGTCCATGGCCTGCAGCTTGGCCGACGCGCCACGCTGCGTGACGTCCGAGATGTCGGTCACCACGTAGCCGATCTCACCGCGGGTGGCGAGCATCTGCGCCTCGATGTTGGCGCCGTGGTCGGCGAAGACCTGGTTCACGCGGGCGAGGACACCGGGCACGTTGCGGTGCAGCAGCATGATGCGGCCGACTCCCGTGTGCGCGAGCTGGAGGTTCGGGAGGTTCACCGACAGGGTCGTGGACCCGGTCGACATGAAGTCCCGCAGCTTCTTGGACACGAACTCGCCGATCGCCTCCTGGGCCTCCTCCGTCGAGCCTCCGACGTGCGGGGTGAGGATGACGTTCGGCAGCCCGCGCAGCGGCGACGTGAAGCCGTCGCCGCGCTTCTTCGGCTCGGTCGGGAAGACGTCGACGGCCGCGCCGCCGAGGTGGCCGGAGAGGACGTGCTCCCGCAGCGCCTCGACGTCCACGACGAAGCCGCGCGACAGGTTGAGGAAGACCGCGCCGGGCTTCATGCCGGCGAACAGGTCCGCCCCGAAGAGGCCGGCGTTCCCCGGCCGACCGTCCACGTGGATCGTCACCGCGTCGGCCTCGGCGAGCAGCTCCTCGATCGTCTCGACGCGGTGCGCGTTGCCGAGGGCGAGCTTCTCGGCGGTGTCGTAGAAGACGACCCGCATGCCGAGGTTCTCGGCGAGCACCGACAGCTGGGAGCCGATGTTCCCGTAGCCGATGATGCCCAGCGTCCGGCCCCGCACCTCGTGCGAGCCCTCCGCCGTCTTGTCCCAGACGCCGTCGTGCAGCGCCTTGTCGCGCACCGTGAGGCGGCGCGTCAGGGCGATGATCTCCGAGATCGCGAGCTCGACGACGGAGCGCGTGTTCGAGTACGGCGCGTTGAACACGGCGACGCCGTGGGCCGCGGCGGCGTCGAGGTCGATCTGGTTGGTGCCGATGGAGAAGGTGCCGACGGCCTGCAGGCCGGGGACGCTCTGGAGGACCTTGCGGGTCACGGTGGTCTTGGACCGGATGCCGAGGATCTGGAAGTCCTGGAGGGACTCGATCAGCTCGGACTCGTCGAGCGCGCCGGGGCGCGTGACGACCTCGATACCCGCATCACGAAGATTCTGGGCAGCGACGGGGTGGACGTTCTCGAGAAGGAGGGCTCGCAGCACGAGGCCATGGTGCGCCGTGCGGGCCCGCGCCCACAAACGCGTCTCACCGTTGCGGCGTCACGTCCGGTGTCACGCGGCGGCGAGCTCCACGATGCCGGTGGGCAGGGCCCGCTCGTGCACGACGACGAGGCGCTGGGTGGGGCGGGTCATCGCGACGTACAGGTCCGACGCCCCGCCGGGCCCCTCGGTCACGGCCGCCGGCTCGACGAGCACGACGGCGTCGAACTCCAGCCCCTTGGCCGCGCGCGGGTCGAGCACGCTCACCTGGGCGTCCTCCGGTCGCTGGGCGAGCAGTCGTGCCCCCTCGTCCGCCCCGAGCGCGTCCGGCAGGACGGACTCGACGGCGACCCGGAGCGCCTCGACCTGGTCGGCGGCGGCCACCACGGCCACGCGGCCCGCGCCGTCGGCCCCGACGAAGCTGGCCGCGAGGGAGGCGACCTGGTCCACGACCTCCTGCACCAGCACCGGGCGCGCCGGTCCCGACGGGGTGACGGGGGTGAGCTCCAGCGCGTCGTCGACCTGGCGGGCGGCGGTGAGCGGCGAGACGGGGAGCGCGGCCTCGGCGGCCATCCGCTGCGCGGCGTCCGCGACCGCGGCCGGGGTGCGGTAGGAGACGGTCAGCTCCTCGAGCCGCCAGGAGTCGCCGAGCACCGGGTCGAGCGCGCGGGCCCACGACCGGGCGCCGGCGGGCGACGACGTCTGCGCGACGTCGCCGACGATCGTCATCGAGCGCGTGGGCACGCGGCGCACCAGCATCCGCCACGCCATGGGCGACAGCTCCTGCGCCTCGTCGACGACCACGTGGCCGTACGTCCAGGTGCGGTCCTCCGCGGCGCGCTCCGCCGTCGTCAGCCGCGGCCCCGTGGACTCGAACCGGGAGGCCAGCGTCTCGGCGTCCACCAGCCCGCCGCCCGCGCCGGTGGACTCGAGCACGGACCGGGCGTACTCCAGCTCCGCGGCGCGCTCGGCGGCGCGTGCCCGGGCCTCCGCGCGGGCGATCGAGCCGTCCTCGCCGAGCAGCTCGGCGGCCTCGTCGAGCAGGGGCACGTCGGCCTCGGTCCAGGGCGCGTCCGGGTCGCGACGCAGCGCCGCTCGCTCGCTCGCGGACAGCTCGGGGGCCGCCTCCGCCAGCCGGTGCGGCTTGGCGAAGAGGTCGGCGAGCAGCTTCTCCGGGCTGATCGGGAACCAGGCCAGGTTGAGCGCGACCCGCACGTCCCGGTGGGAGCGCAGGTCCTCGGTGACCATCGCGACGTCCTCGGGAGCGAGCTCGGTGTCGGCCGCGGCGCGGTACTGGTCCACGAGGCGCGCGAGCATGTCGCGGACGAAGGCGGCGCGGGCCTCGTTGTGGGGCTTGTGCGTGCGACGGGCGCGGCCGATCGCGTCGCGCACGTCCCGGCGGCGCACGACGAGGTCGTACCCCTCGAGACGGAAGCGGACGTCCCGCTCCGGGACGCGCTCGCGGGCGCGCACGGCGCGGCGCACGACGTCCCGCCACAGCAGGCGGCCCTTGATCGCGGTGGCCGCGGGGGTGTCCGCCACGTCCGCCCGGATCCCGGGAAGCAGCTCGCCCACCGTGGTCGCGACGACCCCCGTCTCGCCCAGCGAGGGCAGCACCTGGTCGATGTACCGCAGAAAGGCGCGGCTCGGCCCCACGAGCAGGACGCCGCTGCGCTCGAGCACGCGCCGGTGCGCGTACAGGAGGTAGGCGGCGCGGTGCAGGGCGACGGCGGTCTTGCCGGTGCCGGGTCCCCCCTGCACGACGAGCGCGCCGGCGAGGTCGGCGCGGATGATCCGGTCCTGCTCGGACTGGATCGTCGCGACGATGTCGGTCATGCGGCCCGTGCGGCGCGCGGCCAGCGAGGCGAGGAGGGCTCCCTCGCCGGAGAGGGTCGACGCGGCGAGGGAGCCGTCGGCACCCTCGGCCCCGTCCGCCAGGGCGTCGAGGTCGAGCACCTCGTCCTCGAGCCCGGTGACCGTGCGTCCCGTCGTCACGAGGTGCCGACGACGGCGGACGCCGGCCGGGTGGAGGGCCGTGGCCCGGTAGAACGGCGTCGCGGCGGGCGCCCTCCAGTCCGTGAGCAGCGACCGGTGCTCGGCGTCCGCGAGACCGAGGCGGCCCACGTACCGGGTGTCGCCGTCGTCGAGGTCGAGGCGACCGAACGCGAGCCGGTCCTCGACGGAGTCCAGTTGCGCCACCCGGTCCTCGTAGAGGGTGGCGAAGGCGTCCCGCTCGCTCCGGTTCTGCGGCGACCCCGACGGTCCTGAGCGCCGGACCTCCGCGAGCCGGTCGCGCGTCGCGCGTCGCAGCTCGTCCAGTCGGGCGTAGAGGCCGTCGACGACCCCCTGCTCGCGTGCCAGCTCGTCCTGCCTGCCTGCCACGCATCCTCCCAGCGTCCTTCGGGCCGCGCTCTCACGTCGGCGCGGTCCCGGCGGCGGACCATCATTGCAGATGCCGGGAGCACCCGGGGGCGCCGTCCGGCGCCGGGCGGCGACGCGCCGGGCTCCCGGCACCTGCCCGGAGCGGGGGGCCGGGGCTAGGATCAGGCCCATGAGCAGCGGCGACGTCCTGCGAGCCGGGTCCGACGGACCCGCCGAGGACGCGGCCGCCACCGTTCTTCTCGTGGAGGACGACGACGGGGACGCGCTGCTCGTCACGGAGCTGCTCGAGGACGCCGAGGTCACGGTCGTGCTGCGTCGGGCCCGGTCCGTGGCGGAGGCGGTGGACGCCCTCTCACGGCCCGGCGGGACCCCGGGGGTCGACTGCGTCCTGCTCGACCTCGGGCTGCCGGACGCCGTCGGGCTGACGGCGGTGTCGCGGCTGCGCGAGGTCGCCGAGCGCGTGCACGACGTCCCCGCGCTCGTGGTGCTCACGGGCCTGACCGGCGGCGACCAGGGGCTGCAGGCGGTGGCCGCGGGGGCCGACGACTACCTCGTCAAGGGCGAGACGGACTCCGGGCTGCTCGGCCGGTCGCTGCGCTACGCGCTCCAGCGGCGCCGGTCCGCGGCCCAGCAGCGCGCGCTGTACCGCAGCGCGGTGCGGGCGGAGGAGACCGCGCGGCTCGAGCGCGCCCTGCTGCCCAAGCCTCTCGTGGGCGACGAGCGCATCTCCGTGATGGTCGGCTACCTGCCGGGCGGCGGGGGCCTGCTCGGAGGCGACTTCTTCGACACCGTGGAACGGCCCGACGGCTCCGTGCTGTCCGTCGTGGGCGACGTCGCCGGCCACGGCCCCGACGAGGCGGCGCTCGGGGCGACCCTGCGCACCGCCTGGCGCACCCTCGTCCTCACCGGGACGCCGCCCGAGCACGTCCTCGAGCACCTGGAGCGCGTGCTGCTGACCGAGCGGGCCCGGCCGGAGGTCTTCGTCACGCTGTGCCAGGTGGTGGTCGCCCCGGACCGTTCCGGGATCGACCTCTACCTGGCGGGCCACCTGCCGCCGCTGCTCATCACCGGGCCGGTGGGAGACCTGCGCTGCGAGCTGCTGCCGCCCACCGGCAGGGGCCGGGCGCTCGGCGTCCCCGTCGACGGCGGGTGGGAACCGCGGCGGATCGGCCTCGACGGGCCGTTCGCCCTCATGCTCTACACCGACGGGCTCGTGGAGGCGGAGGTGCGCCTCGGTGCACCCGGCCCCGACCCGACGAGCGGCCGGCCGGCCGGCACGGTGATCGACCCGGAGCTGGACGGGCTCGGCCGGGACGCCCTCGGTCTCGCCGAGCTGCACGGGGAACGGCCCGCGCGCGTGGGCCCGCTGCGGGCGCGGGTGCCCCGGCTCGGGCAGTCCGGGCTGCACGACCTGGTGCGCGAGGACCTCGAGCGGCACGGCATCGTCGGCGTGGTCGAGCGGGTGCTGCGCAACGTGCGCGCGCTGCACGGCGGCCCGCTCACCGACGACGCGGCGCTGCTCGTCGTCGGGTGGACCGGGCACGACACGCCGTACCTGGGGGAGCGGTCCTCGACCCTCGCGGACTCGGCCGAGTGGGCGCGCCCGTGAGGCGCGAACGCCCGCTGCACGACGTCGTCCTGCGGCTGCTGCTCATCGTCGGCGCGGTGCTGCTGCTCGCGCTCGCCGTCGCGCTCGTCGCGATCCAGCGCTCGCTGGTGCTGCTGCGGGTGGGCGCGGGCGACGAGGCCATGGACGCGGCCCACGCGTGGAACCTCACCCTGCTGGTCGTGGTGATCGTGCTCGTGCTGCTCGTGGTCGTCATGGGTCTGTTCATGTGGCGCGCCCTGCAGCGCGGCGTGACCCGTCCCCTGGCACGGCTCGCCGACTCGGTGCGCGCCGCCAGCACGGGCGAGCACGAGCACGAGATCCAGGTGGAGGGCACCGGCGAGGTCGCGGCGCTCGCGGCCGACGTCGAGCACATGCGCCGCGAGCTGGTGCAGCAGGTGGCGGAGGTGCGCGCGTCGCACGCCGAGACCGAGCGCGCCCACGCCCAGCTCGCGGAGCAGGCGCGCGAGCTGGCCCGCTCCAACCAGGAGCTGGAGCGCTCGAACCGCGACCTCGAGCAGTTCGCCTACGTGGCCTCGCACGACCTGCAGGAGCCGCTGCGCAAGGTGGCGAGCTTCACCCAGCTGCTCCAGAAGCGCTACGGCGAGCAGCTGGACGAGCGGGCCGACCAGTACATCGCCTTCGCCGTCGACGGCGCGCGCCGCATGCAGCGGCTCATCCAGGACCTGCTGAGCTTCTCGCGGGTCGGGCGCTCGGGCAGCGAGCCCGAGGACGTCGACCTCGAGCGGGCGCTCGAACAGGTGCGGCACGACCAGGAGGGCCGGATCCTCGAGGCGGGTGCGGAGATCACGCACGACCCGCTGCCGGTCGTGCGCGGGGAGAAGGCGCTGCTGACGATGCTGCTGGCGAACGTCGTGGGGAACGCCGTGAAGTTCCGGGACCCCGAGCGCCCGCCGCGCGTGCACCTGTCGGCGCGGCGGGTCACGGGGCCGGAGCCCGGCTGGGAGCTGTCCTGCACCGACAACGGGATCGGCATCGACCCCCAGTACGCCGAGCGCGTCTTCGTCATCTTCCAGCGGCTGCACCCCAAGGACGTCTACTCGGGCACCGGCATCGGGCTCTCGCTGGTCAAGCGCGTGGTCGAGCACCACGGCGGGCGCGTCTGGCTGGAGCCCGCGCCGAGCGGCGGGACGTCGGTGCGATGGACCCTGCCGGACCGCGACGAGGCGTCGGACGGCATCGTCGGTTAGGCTCGGTAGACGTCGCTGACCTGCGACGATGCTGCAGACGGAACGGTAGGGGCGCGCCCCGACCGGGCGTTCGACGACGAGGGAGCGGGCATGACGGACCAGCAGACGGGGATCGAGGTCCTGCTCGTCGAGGACGACCCGGGCGACGTGCTCATGACCCGCGAGGCGTTCGAGGAGCACAAGGTCGCCAACCGGTTGTCCGTGGTGGCGGACGGCGTGAGCGCGATGGCCTTCCTGCGCAAGGAGGGCGAGCACGCCCAGGCGCCGACGCCGGACCTCATCCTGCTGGACCTCAACCTGCCGCGCATGGACGGCCGCGAGGTGCTCGCGGCGGTCAAGGCCGACGAGAGGCTGAAGCACATCCCCGTCGTCGTGCTCACGACGTCCGAGGCGGAGGAGGACGTGCTGCGGTCCTACTCGCTGCACGCGAACGCCTACGTGACGAAGCCCGTGGACTTCGACCGGTTCATCCAGGTGGTCCGACAGATCGACGACTTCTTCGTCACCGTGGTGCGGCTGCCGCACCACTGATCGGGGCCGGCGGGGCGCGGGAAGGATCCGGGGCGCGGCACGGTTGTCACTCCTGCGGGCGCGAGCCCGCCGGCACGAGCCGGAGAACCGAGGAGGAGACCCTTGCTGGACCCGCAGAGCATCTACGAGGTCGACGAGGCCGCCGTTGCGCGCGTCCTGCCCCACCAGGGGCCCGACGCGGCGCCGACCGGTACCGGACCCGTGCTGCTGCACGCGCTCGACGGTTTCGTCGACGCGGGCTCCGCGGGGGAGATCGCCGTGGAGCACGTCACCGAGGAGCTGACGACCACGCGCCTGGTGACCTTCGACGTCGACCAGCTCCTCGACTACCGCTCGAAGCGGGTCGGGATGACGTTCGACGCCGACCGGTGGTCCGCCTACGACGAGCCCTACCTCGCGATCGACCACGTCGCCGACCGCGAGGGCACCGGCTTCCTGCTGCTGCACGGCTCGGAGCCCGACCTGCAGTGGGAGCGGGTCGTGGCGGCCGTGAAGGGACTGGCCGAGCGCTTCGAGGTCTCCCTGACGGTCGGCTTCCACGGGATCCCCATGGGGGTGCCGCACACGCGGCCGCTGTCGCTCACGGCGCACGGCACGCGTCCGGGCCTGGTCGAGGACTACACGTCGTTCTTCGGCACCGTGCGGGTGCCCGGCTCGCTCGCCGCGCTCCTAGAGTACCGCCTCGGCGAGGCGGGGCACGACGCGATCGGCTTCACCGTGCACGTGCCGCACTACCTCGCGCAGTCGCGCTACGCGCCGGCGGCGGTCGTCGCGCTGCGGCACGTGGAGCGCGCCACGGGCCTGGACCTCGCGACGGGCCTGCTCGCGGAGGCCGCGGCGGACGCGACGATCGAGGTCGAGAAGCAGGTGGGGGAGTCGGGCGAGGTCAAGGCCGTCGTCAAGGCGCTCGAGGAGCAGTACGACGCCTTCACGAGGTCGGTGGGGCGGCCGAGCCTCCTCGCCGAGCAGGCCCCCCTGCCCACGGCCGACGAGCTCGGCGCCGAGTTCGAGCGCTTCCTGGCCCAGCAGGACGACGACTGACCCGGACGCCCCCGGGTGCCGCTCGTCCGCGGTGCGCACTCCGCCCGTCCCGAATGGCCGATGCGCGGCTTCCGCGGCTTATCCGTGGCACGTCGGTGTGGTCCGTGCCACACTGACCGCGTTGCAGAGGCGCTCCTTCGCACGAACCGGCGGTGCGGCCTGCAGCGACGGGTGGCCGCCCGGCCCGCTCGTGCCCGTTGTGACGGAAGGTCGAAGGATCAGCATGGCGCAAGGTTCTGTGAAGTGGTTCAACTCGGAGAAGGGCTTCGGCTTCATCGCGCAGGACGACGGCGGCGCCGACGTCTTCGTGCACTACTCCGCGATCCAGACGCAGGGATACCGCACCCTCGACGAGGCCCAGCGGGTCGAGTTCGAGATCACCCAGGGCCCCAAGGGGCCGCAGGCGGAGCAGGTCGTGCCGCTCTGAGCACCCGGCTCGCCTGACGACGGCCGCGTCCCCGGGAGGGGCGCGGCCGTCGTCGTGCCGGGCGCGACCGGTGCTCGCCAGGTGCTCGCCCTGTCGCCCGAACAGTGCTCGACCGGCGGACGTCAGGCCCCGGCGAACCTCGTGAGCTCGTCACCGACGAGGAGGCGGGTCGGGACGGGCAGGCTGCGCAGCCGTCGCGCGAGGCCGGCGTCGTGCAGGTCCACCACCTCGTCGGTGTCGTCGGGCGCGGCCCGCACCGCGACGAGCACCACGTTGCCGTACCGCCGGCCCTTGAGGACGGCGTGCTCCGCGACGACCCCGAGCCGGCCGTCGGCAGCCGCGCCCGGTCCGAACGCGGCGGCGAGCGTGGCGGTCTCCCGGCGCGCGAGCGACAACGGCGGGCGGTCCGCGCAGTTCGCGAGCAGGACGCCGCCGGGGCGCAGCACCCGGTGCGCGGCCGCGGCGAACGCGTCGTCGGCCAGGTGGTCGGGCGTGCGGTCGCCCGCGAAGACGTCGCGCACGACGACGTCGAACGAGCCCGGTGCCAGCGACGCGAGGGCGTGGCCGGCGTCGTCGGCCCGCAGCCGGAGCCGGGGCGAGCGCGGCAGCGCGAACCAGGACCGCACGAGCTCGAGGAGGCGGGCGTCGACGTCGACGCCCAGCTGGCGCGAGTCCGGTCGCTCGTGCTCGACGTGCCGCGCGAGGGCGCACCCCGCCGCCCCGAGGTGCAGCACCCGCAGCGGGCCGTCGGGCAGCCCCGCCAGCACGGCGGCCATCTGCTGCATGTACTCGAAGGCGAGGAAGCCGGGGTCGGCCAGGTCGAGGGCGGAGCTCGGCACGCCGTTGACGTGCAGCGTCACGCGGTCGGGGTGGTCCGGGTCGCGCTCGACGCGTGCCGTGCCGGTGTCGATCGGCACCTCCTCGTCGGGGAGTGTCGGTGCGTCGGAGGATGCTGGGTGGCGTCGACCGGACCGGCGCTCGGGGCGCGATCCACCTCGGGAGGAGCGGGACATGCGACCAGTCTCCCCGCTCCGGAGGGTGGGGAGGGCCCGGGCCGGCAGTTGACAGGTTCGAACAGGTGTTCGACACTGGACGGGCGCGGGGAACCGCGGAGCACGGGAGGTGCAGGATGTCGGCTCGCACGAGATCTGCCGGTGCGACGGGCGGTCGTGGTCAGGCCGGCCGAGCAGGTCATGGCGGTGCGGGCGCGGCGCTGCCCCCGAGCCCCGAGGTGACCCGGCTGCTCGACCGCTCCGACGCGGAGCTCGCGGCGGCCGCGACGGCGACGGACCCGGCCGAGCGCTTCGTGCACGCCCACCTCGCGGCGCTGCGTGCGGCCGCCGCCGTCGTCGCGCTGCGCGGCCGCCCGTCGGCCCGGAGCCGGGCGCGTTCGGTCTGGGACATGCTGGCGCTCGTGGAGCCCGACCTCGCCGCGTGGTCGGGCTACTTCGCCTCCGGGGCCCGTGTCCGGGCGGCGGTCGAGGCGGGGCTCGAGCCCGACGTCGACGCCCGGCGGGCGGCCGAGCTCGTGGCGTGCGCGGAGGACTTCCGGGACGAGGTCGGCCTCCTGGTCGACCCGCGCGCCGGGTTCGCGCGGCCGCTCGCCCTCACGCCGGCGGCGTCGTGAGCCGCGGCCCACGGGCAGCGGGGGCGTTCCGGGACTGGGGCAGCGACGAGTCCGGCACCTCCGTGCTGCACGTCGACATGGATGCCTTCTTCGCGTCCTGCGAGCTCGCCCGCCGCCCCGAGCTGCGCGGTCGTCCCGTCATCGTCGGGGGGCGGGAACGGGGCGTGGTGCTCGCGGCGACCTACGAGGCCCGGGCCTTCGGGGTGCGCTCCGCGATGTCGATGGCCGCGGGGCTGCGCCTGTGCCCGCAGGCCGTCGTGGTGCCGCCCGACCACACGCTGTACCACGAGGTGTCCGAGTCGGTGATGGCGATCCTTGCCACGATCACCCCGTTGGTCGAGCGTGTCTCGGTCGACGAGGCCTTCCTGGACGTGAGCGGGGCCCGGCGCCGGCTGGGCGCGCCCACGGCGATCGGGGCGCGGCTGCGCGAGCAGGTCCGGGCCGAGCACGGGATCACCTGCTCCGTCGGGGTCGCGCGCAACAAGTTCGTGGCCAAGCTGGCGTCCACCCACGCGAAGCCGGACGGGATGATGCTCGTGCCGGCGGACGCGACCGTGCCCTTCCTGCGGACTCTGCCGGTCGGTGCGCTCTGGGGGGTGGGTGAGAAGACGGAGGCCGCCCTGGCGCGCTGGGGCATCACGACCGTCGCCCAGCTCGCGGACACCGACGTGCCGACGCTGCAGGCGGCGGTCGGGTCGGTCTCCGGGGCGCACCTGCACGACCTCGCGTGGGGGCGCGACCCGAGGCCGGTCGTCCCGGGGCACGAGGAGCGCAGCGTCGGGGCCGAGACGACGTTCGAGCGTGACCTGTGGGACCTCCGCGCGGTGGAGCAGCGTGT
Source organism: Isoptericola sp. NPDC056573 (assembly GCF_042793335.1). NCBI lineage: Bacteria > Bacillati > Actinomycetota > Actinomycetes > Micrococcales > Promicromonosporaceae > Isoptericola > Isoptericola sp. NPDC056573. Next base: position 94,070 of record NZ_JBHTUY010000014.1, on the reverse strand, counting down.
CCTCGAGCTCGCGGACCGGGTCGCGGCCCGGCTGCGGCACCAGGGCGTGGTCGCGCGGACGGTGTCGATCAAGGTCCGCACCAGCGACTTCCGGACCCTGACCCGGTCCCGCACCCTCGACGGCCCCACGGACGTGGCGCGCGCGATCTTCCTGGTCGCGCGCGAGCTGCTGGGTGCGGCGGACCTCCGCGGTCTGCCCGTGCGCCTGGTCGGCGTCCGCGGTGAGAACCTGCAGGTCAGGTCCGGTCTCGCCGAGCAGGTGACCCTCGACGAGGCCGTGGATCCGCGTCAGGAGGCGCGTCGGGAGGCCGAGCTGGCGCTGGACGCCGTACGCGAGCGGTTCGGGCGATCCGCGATCAGCCTCGGTGCGGCGCCGGGCCGTCGCCGAGGTTCACCCCCGCCGACTACCATGCCGGGCGGCTCAGGCATATCCTGAGGGCGTTACCGTTCCACCGCGAGACCCGGGGGGACTCGATGCCACTGTCCGAGTACGAGCAGCGAGTGCTGGAGCAGATGGAGCGCGCGCTGAGCAGCGACGATCCCCGTCTGGCCAACACCCTGCAGCAGGCGCGCCGCCGGTCGCCCCTGCGCTATGTCCTGGCCGGCGTAGGAGTCGTCGCAGGGTTGCTGCTGCTCGTGGTCGGTGCCGCGACGTCGCAGGCCTGGGTCGGAGTCGCCGGCTTCGTGCTGATGTTCGCCGGGGTGGCGTACGCGTTCGCCGCTCCCCGCAAGAAGGGCCCGACGGGAGTCGTCCGGCCGGACGGGACGATCGACCCCCAGACCAACCCCGATCGCTCGCGCCCCGGGCAGACGGCGACCCGTCCCAGCACGGCCGCCAAGAAGGAGGGGTTCCTCGCGCGGCTGGAGGAGCGCTGGGAGCGCCGACGGGACCAGGGCCGCTGAGGTCCGGAGCGTCACGCTCGACCGAGCCCGCCCCGCTCTTCCCGAGCGGGGCGGGCTCGTGCGTTCACACCGTGGGCCACCCGCGCGACACGCCCCGCCCGCGACCCCTACGCGCCCCCGGCGCGGCCGCAGCGGTCAGCGCGTCGACAGGGTCTCGCCGAGCCCGGAGGTCACCGCCGTCGCGAGCCGTTCGAGCTCGTCGGGCTCGGGTGGCACGGACTCTCTCGCGTACCGGCTCGCCTCGGCCGCCCGCGCGAGCGCGCCGAGGTCCTCGCGCACCTCGGGGCTGAGCTCGCGGCCGGTCCGGGTGGTCACGGCGGACGCGATGGCGTCCGGGGCACGGCGCAGCGTCGTGGCGGGCGGAAGCCGGACGCCCTCGGCGGCGAGCGCGGCGAGCACCTGCTGCCAGGCGAGCTCGGGGTCGAGCTCCAGCGAGGCGCGCCGCCGCCTGGCCAGGAGCAGCACGAGGCCGCCCACCAGGACGACGACGAGGCTGCCTGCCGTGATCCACACCCATCCGGGGAGACCGGTGTCGACGACGGGCGTGACCGCGGCGGCGGTCGAGGCCGAGGGCGTCGCCTCGTCGTCGGTCGAGGTGCTCCCCGCCGAGGGCTCCCGCTCGCGGAGGTCGTTCGACGTGGGCACCGCGGCCGGGTCGCCCTGGACGCGCGGCATCGTGTACGCGGGCGGGCTCCCGGTCTGCTGGGCGGGCGTCGGCTCGAAACGCACCCACCCCGTGCCGGGGAAGTAGATCTCCGGCCAGGCGTGCGAGTCCTGGCCCGTGATCTGCCAGGTGGTCTCGCCGGTGCGGTCGCCGGGCAGGTACCCGACCGCCAGGCGCGCGGGGATGCCGAGCGACCGCGCCATGACCACCATGGTCGTCGCGAACTGGATGCAGTAGCCCGTGCGGTGCTGCAGGAAGTCCCAGACGGGGTCTCCCGTGCCGCCGCGGGGGATGGTCGTCGAGTAGGTGAAGCGGGTGGGGTCGCGCAACCAGCGCTGGAGGGCGACCGCCTGGTCGTAGGCGGTGTCGGCCTCGCCCACGGCTTCGCGCGCGGCGGCCTCGACGTCTCCCGCGTGCGCCGTGTCGGGGACCTGGGTGTAGACCTCGTCGAGGTCGGCCGCGGGTGCCTCCCGGAGGGCGGCGGGGTCGAGGTCCCGCTCGTGCACGGTGAGGGTGTAGGAGTCGCCCGCCGCCGTCAGCCCACCGACCACCTCGTCCCGGGCGGGGTCGTAGCCCCACCCGCCGCCGTCCGTGGCCACCTGGCGAGGGTCGATGCTGATGGGCAGCTTGTCGTCGCGGAGCTCGCCGACGTCGAGGGCGACGCTGCGGACGTCGCCGCCCGACGGCGGGTCGTCGGGCCACAGGACGTCGCGGTCGGCGAACTCCCGGCCGCCGCGCTCGTCGCCGCGCTGCCACCGGCGCCCGTCGAAGGCCGTGGCGGTGTAGCTGCGCAGCGGACCGACGTCCGCCTCGGAGCCGGTGTCATAGGACAGCACGACGGAGCGGGACCGTTCGGTCAGGCTCCGCAGGATGTCGAGGTCCTCGGCGAGGCGGATGGTGTCGCCCGTGGTCGTGAAGGTGCGGTACCAGCCCGCGGGACCGCCGGGGAGCGCGGCGGACGCGGTTCCGACGAGGCCGGCGACGACGGCGAGGACGACGGCGCCGGCGGTCGTCGCGACGGCGCGGGACCGCTCGGCGCGCCGCACCGGCGCGGGCGTGCGCTCGGCCCGTCTCGTCCGCGCGACCAGGGGACCGTCGAGGGTGAGGAGTAGCAGCAGGGCCGTGACGGTCACGACGAACACGCCCCACGGCACTCGTCCCGTGAGCACGAGCGGCGGGGCCCAGAGGGCGAGGAGCGGCAGGCCGACCGCCGCGGGGCGGCGCAGCGCGCCCGCCAGCGCGTCGGCGAGCAGGAGCACGAGCAGCGTGCCGCCGACGGTGAGCAGCCCCATGGGGACGCTCCCCGTCACGGGGGCGACCTCCGACCGGGCGATCTCACCGGCCTCGCCGAGCCGGGCCACGACGCGTGACACGTGCTCCGGGGTGACCAGGAAGGTGGGATCGGCGGTGGGGCCGCCGTACCGCGCGAGGACGAACCAGGCGGCCACGACGCCGCCCAGCACGCTGGGCCATGCGGAGCCCGACTCCTTGGTGCGCAGCCCCCGGGCGCGGGCCCGTCGCTCGATCACCACCCGGGAGGTGACCGTCGTCGCGCTGACGAGGACGATGCCGAGGAGGGCCGCGCGCGTCCAGCCGCCCGGGAGCACGATGCTCGCGAGCGAGAGCATCGACGCGGCGACCGCCACGGCGACCAGGACCCCGGAGGCGACGGTGCGGGCCGTCGGGCCCGCGTGGGCGGGGATCATGCCGCCCCCTCGGCGAGGAGCGCCCAGGCGCGGTCGGGCGCCGTGCCCGGGGGGCAGGTGGCCACGCGCCAGCCGGCGGCGCGCAGCGCGCCGACCGTGACTCCCGCCGTGCCTCCCGCCGTGCCTCCCGCCGTGCCTCCCGCCGGCGTCGGACCCGCGCCCGGGGCGTCGGCCGGCGCCACGACGAGCGCCCAGCAGATGCCTTCGACGCCGAGCTCGGCCATCTCGCGCAGCGCGGTCTCCGCCTGGGGGGCCAGCACGGCGACGACGATCTCCTCCTGCGAGCGCGAGGCGCGCAGGGCGCGGACCGTCTGCAGGACGGCGCGCTCGGCGTCGGCGGACGCGCGGTGCCCGCGCAGGTCGACGGTCCCGTCCAGGATCGTGGCGCGTCCGGTGCGTGCGCCCGCCGCGAAGGGCACGGGCGCGGGGCCGGAACCGGTGGGCACCAGCCGCGCGGGGTGGCCCGCGTCGAGGAACGAGGTGGCGACCGAGGCGGCCAGCTCGACGGCGAGCTCGCCCTCCGCGTGCGTGCGGGAGCCGCGGGCGGACGGCCAGACGCCGGTGCGCGGGTCGACGGGCGGCGGCAGCAGCGACCGGTCGAACAGCACGGTCACGGGCCGCACGCCGGCGCTCTCGTCCGCCCGGACCATGAGCCGGCCCTGGCGCGCCGAGCCCGCCCAGTGCACCCGGCGAGGGTCGTCGCCGGAGACGTACTCGCGCAGGACGGAGTCGTCCGTGGATGCCAGCCGTGCGCCGGTGGCCGCCCGCTCGACGTCGCCGAGCACCCGCGTGCGCGTGGGCAGCCCGACGGTGCGGGGCCACACGGCGACCCGGGTCGGGGCGCCGAGCGGCTGCGTCGTGCGGACCAGCCCGAAGACGTCGGTGCGCGTGGTGAGCAGGGGGCCGAGGGCCCAACGGCCCCGGCGGGACGGGGTGAGCGCGTAGGAGACCGCGATGCGGTCCGCGTGCGCCGTCACCCGGGCGCGGATGCCGTGCGGCCCCGCCAGCTCGTGCGCGGCCTGCTCCGACAGCCGCAGCCGGGCCAGCCGCTCGTAGGCCGCGCCCGTGCGCGCGCGGGCTCCGACGACCAGGCGCACCGCTGCGGTCTGGTCCCGCACGACGGGGTTCGGCGTGAGCTCGCGCGTGACCACGAGCGCCCCGCGACCGGCGTCGAGGCGTTGCACCCCCATCAGCACCCAGGAGAGGAGGACGGCCAGCACGGCCGCGGCGCCGAGGCCCACGACGTCGGGCAGGTCGAGCAGGGTGCCGACGGTCGCGAGCACCAGGCCCGCGACGAGCAGGGCCAGACCGCGGCGGGTGGGCCGGACGCGGACGACCCGTCGCAGCGCCGGGTGCCGGGTGTCGTGCGGGCCGCCCTTTCCGGCCCTGCGCTCGGTGGTGGCCGGGACCGCGCCGGACTCGTCGTCGCCGGACATGGTCGGTCCTACCGGCCGCGTTCGCGGGAGGGCCGCGCGAACGACCCCGCGGGCGGGGCGACCGCGACGCGGACGCCGGGCACGGCGGTGCGCTGCACGATCTCCTCGATGACGTCCTCGGGCGTCACGCCGCCGAGCCGCGCCTCCGTGCTGAGGATGAGGCGGTGGGCCAGGACCGCGACGGCGAGGGACTGCACGTCGTCGGGCAGCACGTGCTCGCGGCCCGCCATGGCGGCCGCGGCCTTGGCGGCGCGCAGCAGCTGGAGCGAGGCCCGCGGCGACGCGCCGAGCCGGACACCCTCGTGCTGCCGCGTCGCGCCCACGAGGTCGAGCACGTACTGCTTGACGGGTCCCGCGGCGTAGACGGCGCGTACCGCACGGGCGTACCGCACCATGTCGGCGCCGGTGGTGACGGGGGACAGGTGGTCCAGGGGATCGGCGGACTCCTGGCGGTCGAGCATCTGCAGCTCGGCGTCCGTGTCCGGGTAGCCGACGGTGAGCCGGGCCATGAACCGGTCGCGCTGCGCCTCGGGCAGCGGGTACGTGCCCTCCATCTCCACCGGGTTCTGCGTCGCGACGACGAGGAACGGCCGCGGCAGCGTGTGCGTGGTGCCGTCGATCGTCGTCTGGCCCTCCTCCATGCACTCGAGGAGCGCGGACTGCGTCTTGGGCGAGGCGCGGTTGATCTCGTCGCCGATCACCACGTTGTTGAACACCGGTCCGGGCCGGAACTCGAAGTCGTGCGTGGCCGTGCGGAAGATGTTCACGCCGGTGAGGTCGCTCGGGAGCAGGTCGGGGGTGAACTGGATGCGGCCCACGCGGCAGTCGATGCTGCGGGCGAGGGCCTTCGCGAGCGTCGTCTTGCCGACGCCGGGGACGTCCTCGATCAGGAGGTGACCCTCGGCGAGCAGGACGGCGACGGTCACCTCGGCGAGGCCGGGCCGGCCCGAGACCACGGAGTCGACCGCCTCCCGCACCCGCGTGGTGGCGGCGACGAGCTCGTCGAGATCCCTGGCCAGGGCGTCGAGGTCGGCCCCCGTCGAGGGGGTGGCGCCGTCCCTGCGGTCCTCCGTCTCCGTGCGTGCGCCGGCGAGCGTGGGGGAGACGGGTTCTGGGTGCACGGGTGACCTCCGGTTCACGTGCTCGTGACGGTTCTCGCAGCCTAGTGGAATCAGGGCCGGACGTGACGACGATCACCCGCTCCACCTCCCTCCACGACGCCCCCCGCGGGCGGTGGGCGCGTGCCCGCGGCGCCTGCCTGACCCGGAGGTGCGCCTCGTGCGACACGCGTCGGAGGGCTCCTGCTCCACCGCCCTCCACCGGCGCCCCGTTCCCGCCCGACGCCCTGACCTGCGGCGATGTGTGGGGACTGTGGGGGGAGGGGGTGAGATGGGGAGAACTGCCCATCGTTGGCCGCGCCCGGTGGAGGAAAGTGGAGTAGCGTGGAGGCTGCGGGAGCGCGAGGGGAGGTGCGAGCCGTGGCAGGTCTGGAGGACACGTTTCCGGGAGCCGGGCTGCTGCTCGGCACCTACACCCCCAAGCTCGACGAGAAGGGCCGGCTCATCCTCCCCGCGAAGTTCCGCGCCCGACTCGCTCCCGGCCTCGTCATGACGAGGGGACAGGAGCGCTGCCTCTTCCTCCTCCCGATGGACGAGTTCGGCCGCATGTACGAGCAGGTGCGGCAGGCCCCCGTGACCAGCCGACAGGCGCGCGACTACCTGCGCGTGTTCCTGTCGGGTGCCAGCGACGAGCTGCCGGACAAGCAGGGGCGGGTCGTCATCCCGGCCGCCCTGCGCGCGTACGCCGGCCTCGACCGGGACGTCGCCGTGATCGGCGCCGGCACCCGCGTGGAGGTCTGGGACCGCACCACCTGGGAGGCCTACCTGGCCGAGCAGGAGTCGTCGTACTCCGAGACGTCCGAGCAGATCTTCCCGGACCTGCAGTTCTGAACCAGCGGCACCGATGGACGACCAGCACCGATGGACGACCGGCACCACCCACAACCGCACAGCAGACGAGCAGCAGCAGGGCCCCGCACGACGAGGCCTCCTCCCGCGAGGGTCTGGCGCACTTCCCCGGCGCCAGAACGGCGCGGAGGGAGACCTGGCCGGGCGGGGCCCCGCCGACCACGTGGACCGAGCACGTGGACCGAGCACGTGGACCGAGCACGACACGAGCAGGACGAGCACGAGACGAGCACGAGAGGAGAGGCACCGATGAGCACACCGGACGACGCGCGATCCGCGGGCGACCGCCACCTGCCCGTGCTGCTGCAGCGGTGCGTCGACCTCCTCGCTCCGGCGCTCACCGAGCCCGGGAGCGTGCTGGTCGACTGCACGCTGGGCATGGGCGGGCACACCGAGGCGGTGCTCGAGCAGGTTCCGACCGCCCGCGTGGTGGGGATCGACCGCGACACCCAGGCGCTGCGCCTCGCCGGCGAGCGGCTGGCCCGCTTCGGCGAGCGGTTCACCCCGGTGCACGCGGTCTACGACGAGATCGGTGAGGTCGTCGCGGAGCTCGGGCTGGACGGCGTGCAGGGCGTCCTCATGGACCTGGGGGTCTCGTCGCTGCAGCTCGACGAGGCGGGCCGGGGCTTCGCGTACGCCCAGGACGCGCCGCTCGACATGCGGATGGACCAGACCCGGGGTGCGACCGCGGCCGACGTCCTCAACACCTACGACGAGCGTGCCCTCGCCCGGGTGCTGCGCGAGTACGGCGAGGAGCGGTTCGCGCCGCGCATCGCCAGGGCGATCGTGCGGCGCCGCGAGGAGCGGCCGTGGGAGCGGACGGGCGAGCTCGCCGACCTGGTGCGCGCGTCCATCCCCGCCGCCGCGCGGCGCACGGGAGGCAACCCGTCGAAGCGGACGTTCCAGGCGCTGCGGATCGAGGTGAACGGCGAGCTCGAGGTGCTCGAGCGCGCCGTGCCCGCCGCGATCGAGGCGCTGGCCACGGGCGGGCGGATCGTCGTCGAGTCCTACCAGTCGCTGGAGGACCGGATCGTCAAGCGGGCCATCTCCCGCGGGACGACGTCGAGCGCCCCGGCCGGCCTGCCCGTCGAGCCGGAGACGCACAAGCCCTACCTCGAGGCCCTGACGCGGGGCGCGGAGGAGGCGGACGAGGCCGAGCTCGAGCGCAACCCGCGGGCGGCGTCGGTCCGCCTGCGGGCCGCCCGGCGCGTCCGTCCCACCCCCGACCACATGCGCTCGGCGGCGCCCGCCCGCCAGTCCACCCGCCACGCCACCCAGCAGCCTGCCCGCAAGCACACCAAGGAGGACCGCCGATGAGCGCCCTGCGTGCCCCCGCCACCCCCGGGACCCGTCCCGCCGCGGCGCCGCGTCGTGCCCCGCTCACCTCGCTGCCGGGCGGTGCCGCGGACCGCGGGCGCCGCCTCGACGCGGTCCGTGCGCCGCTCCAGGCGACGTCGGGCGTCCCGTTCCTCGTGCTGTGTGCGGTGATCCTCGTCGGCGCGCTCCTCGCGGCGCTGCTGCTCAACACGTCGATGGCGCGCGGCTCGTACGAGGCGTCGCGGCTCCAGGCCCAGGTCGGTCAGGTGGCGCAGGACGTCCAGACCCAGCAGGAGAAGCTGCGGGCCGCGGAGGCGTCGCTGGCGGAGCGCGCCACGAAGCTCGGCATGGTCCCGGCCGAGGACCCGACGATGATCAGCGTCGAGAAGCGCGCGAAGGTCGGGATCGGCGACACGGAGACGCCGTGACCGGGCGGACGCCGCCGGCGCGCGGCGGTGCACGGAGCGGCGGCTCGGGTGCGGGCTCGGGAGGCCGCTCGGCCGGCGGGCGCGCGACACGCCCGGGTCCGGCCCGCACGACCCGGACCCCCGCCCCGCAGACTCGAGGGGTGAGCACCTCCCGCACCACGAACGGCTCGACGCCGCGGTCCACCCCGCGGTCGAACCCACGGTCGACGCCGCGGTCGAACCCACGGTCGACGCCGAGCTCGTCGGGCCGTGGCACCACGCCCCGGTCCGGCTCGGGGCGTGGAGCCACGGCGGTCCGCTCCACGGGCCGGACGCCGGTGCGCGGCGGGGGCGCTCCGCCGCGCCCGCGGGGCGGGGCCGCGAGCCGGGGACGTCCGGGCGACCCCGGGCGACGGCAGCGGTGGATCATGGTCGTCGCGGCGCTCGTGCTCACCGTCTTCGTCGGCCGGCTGGTCCAGGTGCAGATCTTCCAGGGGCCGGCGCTCGCGGCGAAGGCGCAGGAGGCACGCACCACGCACGCGGTCGAGCTCGCGCACCGCGGCGACATCGTCGACACCAACGGACGCGTGCTCGCGACGTCCGTCGACCGGTACACGATCTCCGCCGACACCCTCGCCATCCAGGGGTTCCAGGGCGGCCAGCGGGTGGACACCGCCACCGGCAGGGCCGTGCAGGACGGCGCGCTCGGCATCGCTCAGCTCCTCGCGCCGATCCTCGACGCGCAGCCCGCGGAGCTCGCCGCGAAGCTCAACGGCGACGACCGGTACGTGATCCTCAAGCGCAACGCCGTGCCCGAGGTGCAGCGGGCGATCGCCAAGCTCGACCTCCAGGCCTACGTCCGCACCGAGCTCACCTCCCGCCGCACCTATCCGGCCGGCGTCGTCGCGGGCACCCTCGTCGGCTTCGTCGACCGCGACCAGGTGGGCCAGGGCGGGCTCGAGCGCGCCTACGAGGACGTGCTCGCGGGCGCCGACGGCAAGGTCACGTACGAGCGCGGGCGCGACGGCGTCCCGATCCCCAACTCGGAGCGGGACGCCACCGAGGCGGTCCCCGGCAGCAACGTGCAGCTCACGATCGACCTCGACGTCCAGTGGAAGGCGGAGGAGCTGCTCGACGACGCGGTCTCGAAGACCGGGGCGAAGTACGCCATGGCGGTCGTGGAGGACGTGCGCACGGGCCAGGTGCTCGCGGTGGCGGACTCGGGCGACGTCGACCCCAACGACCGGTCGACGTCCGCCGTGGCCAACGGCTCGCGTGCCGTGAAGGACGTCTTCGAGCCCGGCTCCACGGGCAAGGTGATCACGATGGCGGCGGCCCTCGAGGAGGGCTACTGGACGCCCGACAGCCAGTTCCGCGTGCCGTACCGGTACACCACGCCCAACGGCGAGTCGTTCAAGGACTCGCACGAGCACCCCGACCAGCAGCTGACGCTCGCCGGCGTGCTGGCCCACTCATCGAACACGGGCACGGTGCAGATCGGCGAGAAGATCCCGCTGGACGTCCGCTACGACTACCTCGGCAAGTTCGGGTTCGGCCAGCCCACCGGCCTCGGCCTGCCGGGCGAGTCCGCGGGCATCCTGCCCTCGCAGCAGACGCTGGCGCACGACGCCCGCACCCCGTACACGATCCTGTTCGGGCAGGGCGTGGCCGTGAACGCGATGCAGGCGACGCAGGTCTTCTCGACGGTCGCGAACGGCGGCGTCCGGGTGGAGCCCAGCCTGGTGGCCGGCACCCGCGCGCCCGACGGCACCTTCACGCCCGCCGAGGCTCCCGAGACGGAGCGCGTGGTCTCGGAGAAGACCGCCGACTCGGTGATGCGGATGATGGAGTCGGTCGTGGGGGAGGAGGGCACCGCCGCCAACGCGCGGGTGCCCGGCTACCGCGTGGCCGGCAAGACCGGCACCGCCCAGATGTGGACGGGGGCCGGGACCACCTACATGGCGTCCTTCATCGGCGTCGCGCCCGCCGACGACCCGCGCTACACGGTGTCCGTCTTCCTGCGCAGCCCGCAGTCGTCGATCTACGGCGGCGTGGTGGCCGCGCCCGTCTTCAGCGACCTCATGGGGTACACGCTGCAGAAGATGGACGTGCCGCCCAGCTCGACGCCGTTCAAGCCCTACGACCTCACGTGGTGACCACGGGGCGCGCGCCCGGTGAGGACCGCCCGAGGTCCGTGACGGTTCTCATGCCGGGCGCCCTGGGTGCCGGGCCCGCAGCACGCAGACGGTAGGTTCTTCTCCGTGACATCCCCGCTTCCCCGTATCCGGCCCGCGGGCACGACGCCCCGGCGGGTGCGGGACCTCGCCCTGACCTTCGGGCTCGAGGTGACGACACCGGTGGCACCGGACGAGGGCGGCCCCCGGCCGCAGGTCCCCGCCGACGTCGTCGTCACCTCGGTCGCGTCCGACAACCGCGTCGTCGCAGGTGGCGACCTGTTCGTCGCCCTTCCCGGCGCGCACGCCCACGGCGCCCGGTTCGCGGCGGACGCCGTGGCCCGCGGGGCCCGTGCGGTGCTCACCGACGAGGCCGGGGCGGCCACCCTCGCGACGGGACCGGACGCCCTCGACCCGGCCGTGCCCGTGCTGGTCGCCGGTGACCCGAGGGCCGTGCTCGGTCCGGTCGCGGCCTGGGTGTACGGCGAGCCCGCCGAGCACCTCATGACCTTCGGCGTCACCGGGACCAACGGCAAGACGACGACCACCTACCAGGTGGACCACCTGCTGCGCGCCCTCGGCTGGACCGGTGGACTGATCGGCACCGTCGAGATGCGCGCGGGCGACACGGTGCTGCCGAGCCGGCTCACGACCCCGGAGGCCGCGGACCTGCAGGCGCTGCTCGCCGCGATGTGCGAGGCGGAGGTGCGCACGCTGGCGATGGAGGTGTCCTCCCACTCGCTGTCGATGCACCGCGTGGACGGCATCGAGTTCGGCGTGGTCGGGTTCACGAACCTCAGCCAGGACCACCTCGACTTCCACGGCGACCTGCAGTCGTACTTCGACGCGAAGGCGTCGCTGTTCACGCCCGAGCACGCGCGCCGCGGCGTCGTCGTGGTGGACGACGTGTGGGGCGAGCGCATGGCGGCGGCCGCGCAGGTGCCCGTCGCGACGCTGCGCACCCGCGCCCCGCGGGACGGCGAGGCGGCGTCCGACTGGACCGTCACCGACGTCGCACCGCACGGCACCGGCTCCGCGTTCACGCTGACGCACGTCGACGGCCGCTCCCTGCGCACGTCGACGTCCCTGCCGGGCGGGTTCAACGTGGCCAACGCCGCGCTCGCCGTCGCGATGGTCCTCGAGGGCGGCGCGCACGTCGAGGACGTGGCAGAGGCGCTCGCCGCGGCCGACGGCCTCTCGGCCGTCGTGCCCGGCCGCATGGAGGTCGTCGGCGCGGGCGGGGACGGCCATCCGCGCGTCGTCGTGGACTTCGCGCACAACACCGAGGCGCTCGAGCTCGCGCTCGCCGCCCTGCGCCCGACGACGGCCGGCCGGCTCGTCGTCGTCTTCGGGGCCACGGGCGACCGGGACAAGGGCAAGCGTCCGGCCATGGGCGCGGCCGCCGTGGCGGGCGCAGACGTCGTCGTCGTCACGGACGACGACCCCCACGGCGAGGACGCCGCCGTGGTGCGCGCCGCCGTGCTCGAGGGGGCCGCCGCGGCCCGCGACTCGGCCCGCGAGGCGGGCCGCGACGTCGCCGTGACGCAGGTGGCGCCGCGGGCGGCCGCCATCGAGCGGGCCGTGCTCGACGCGGGGGCGGACGACACCGTCCTCGTGGCGGGCCGCGGCCACGAGACCATCCAGGAGGTCGCGGGCGTCGACCTCGAGCTCGACGACCGGGACGAGGCCCGCCGCGCGCTGCAGCGGCGGCACGAGAGGACCACCGCATGATCGCGCTGACCGCCGCCGACGTCGCCGAGGCGACCGGGGGACGGCTGCACGCCGACGCCGCCACGCCCGTGACCGGGTCCGTCGTCGTCGACTCCCGCCGTGTGGAGCCCGGGGGGCTGTTCGTCGCGCTGCCCGGCGAGCGGGTCGACGGGCACGACTTCGCCCGCGGCGCCGTCGAGGCCGGCGCGGCGCTGGTCCTGGCCGCCCGCGAGCTCGAGGGCGTGCCGACCGTCGTCGTGGACGACGTCCAGGCCGCGTTGGGGGAGCTCGCCCGCGCCGTCCTGGCGCGCGTGCGGACGCGCGGCGACCTGCGGGTCCTCGCGGTGACGGGCTCGGTGGGCAAGACGACGACCAAGGACCTGCTCGGCCAGCTCCTCGGCGACCTGCTGCCGGACGACGTCTCGCCCGAGGACGGCATGGTCGTACCCACCGGGTCGTTCAACAACGAGGTCGGCCTGCCGCTGACCGTGCTGCGCGTCACCGAGGCCACGAGGTTCCTGGTGCTGGAGATGGGCGCGGACGGCCCCGGCAACATCGCCTACCTCACGCGGATCGCGCCGCCCGACGTCGGCATCGTGCTCGCCGTCGGCGTGGCCCACGTGGGCAAGTTCGGCTCGGTCGAGGCGATCGCCCGCACCAAGGCCGAGATGGTCACCGGGGTCGTGCCGGGCGGCACCGTCGTGCTGAACGCCGACGACCAGCGCGTGGCGGCGATGGCGTCGCTGGCTGCCCCCGAGCACACCGTCGTCACGTTCGGCACCATCTCCTCGGCCGACGTGCGCGCCGCCGACGTCGAGGTGGACGCCTCCGGCCGGGCGACGTTCCGGCTCGCCGTCGCCGGCGCCCCGGACCTGGGCGGACCCGTGCCCGTGGGGCTGCGCCTCGTGGGCGCGCACCACGTGAGCAACGCTCTCGCCGCCGCCGCGGCGGTCCTCGCGCTCGGCGGCACCACCGCCGACGTGGCAGCGCGACTGGCCGAGGGCCTGTCCCGCGCGACCCCGGTCAGCCCGCACCGGATGGCGGTCACCGAGCGCCCGGACGGCGTCACCGTGGTCGACGACGCGTACAACGCCAACCCGGACTCCATGCGCGCCGCGCTGCGGGCGCTCGCCGTCATGGCGGGCCGCACGCGCCGTTCCGTCGCGGTGCTGGGCGAGATGCTCGAGCTCGGGGACGGCTCGCGCGCCGCGCACGACGAGATCGGCCGCCTCGTGGTCCGATTGAACGTCAAGCTCCTCGTCGTCGTCGGCGACGGGGCGTACCACATCCACGAGGGGGCCCTGCAGGAGGGGTCCTGGGGAGAGGAGTCGGTCTTCGTGCCTGACCTCGACGCCGCACGCGCGGTGCTCGCCGAGGCGCTCGAGCCGGGCGACGTCGTCCTCGTGAAGTCCTCCCTCGGGTCCGGCCTGTGGCGGCTCGGCGACGAGCTCGCGGCGGGCGGCCCCTCGACCGGACCCACGACCGGCCCCGACGCGTCGGGCGAACCCGCCACGGAGGTCGCCCCGTGATCGCGATCCTCGTGTCGGCCGGCGTCTCCGGGCTGGTCGCCCTCTTCGGGACGCCCCTGTTCATCCGGTTCCTCATCCACCGGAACTACGGCCAGTTCGTGCGCCAGGACGGGCCGACGGCGCACTTCACCAAGCGCGGCACGCCGACGATGGGCGGCGTCGTGATCATCGCGGCCGCCCTGGTCGGCGTCGCGGTGTCCATGCTGGTCGCAGGGAGGCCGCCGAGCGCGTCGGCGCTGCTGTGCCTCTATCTCATGACCGGGCTCGGGCTGGTCGGCTTCCTCGACGACTTCACGAAGATCCGCAAGCAGCGGTCCCTCGGCCTCACGCCGAAGGCGAAGATCATCGGCCAGGGCTTCGTCGGGATCAGCTTCGCGGTGCTCGCCCTGCAGTTCCCCAACGCCAACGCCCGGACGCCCGCCTCCACGCGGATCTCCTTCCTGCGCGACACCAACCTCGACCTGGCGTTCGCCGGGGTCACGGTGGGCCTCATCCTCTTCGTGATCTGGGCGAACTTCCTCATCACCGCCTGGTCCAACGCGGTGAACCTCACGGACGGCCTGGACGGCCTGGCGACCGGCGTGTCGATCATCGTCTTCGGCGCGTACGTCCTCGTGTGCATCTGGCAGCTCAACCAGTCGTGCCAGCGGCTCGCCGCGGCCGGTCCGCGCTGCTACGAGGTGCGCGACCCGCAGGACCTCGCGATCGTCGCCGCCGCCATCGCGGGCGCCTGCATCGGCTTCCTGTGGTGGAACGCCAGCCCCGCGAAGATCTTCATGGGCGACACGGGCTCGCTCGCCCTCGGTGGCGCCCTGGCCGGCATCTCGATCCTGTCGCGCACCGAGATCCTCGCCGCGATCATCGGCGGTCTCTTCGTCGTCATCGTCATGTCCGACGTCATCCAGATCGGTTTCTTCAAGATGACCGGCAAGCGGGTGTTCAAGATGGCGCCGCTGCATCACCACTTCGAGCTGTCGGGGTGGGGCGAGGTCACGATCGTCATCCGGTTCTGGCTCATCGCCGGCCTGTTCGCCGCCCTCGGCATGGGCGTGTTCTACGCCGAGTGGGTGGCCACGTGACCGTCGCCTCCCTGCCCGACGGCGCGCGCGTCGTCGTGGCGGGCCTCGGCGTGACCGGGCGCGCCGTCGTCGCGGCCCTGTCGGGTCGTGCGGCCGGCCGGGCGTCCTCGGTGGTGACGGTCGACGGCCGTGCCCCCGACGCCGACGTGCGCGACGCCGACGATCCCGCCGTGGCGGAGCGCGTCGTCGCCGGCGCGGACCTCGTCGTCGCCTCCCCGGGGTGGGCGCCGAGCACGCCGCTGCTGGCCGCGGCCCGCGGCGCCGGCGTCCCCGTCTGGAGCGAGGTCGAGCTCGCCTGGCGGCTGCGGGTCGAGCGCACCCCCGGGCCCGACGGCGCGCGGGGCCCCGCCCCGTGGCTCGCCGTCACGGGGACCAACGGCAAGACGACGACGGTCGAGATGCTCGCGTCGATCCTCACCGCGGCGGGCCTGCGCGCCGCCGCGGTGGGGAACGTCGGGACGCCCGTCGTCGAGGCCGCGCAGGACCCGTCGCTGGACGTCCTCGCGGTGGAGCTCTCCAGCTTCCAGCTGCACCACACGCTCACGACGTCCTTCGAGGCGGCGGCCGTGCTCAACGTCGCCGCCGACCACCTCGACTGGCACGGGTCCCTCGAGGCGTACGCCGCGGACAAGGGGCGCGTCTACGCCCGCGCGCAGGTGGCGTGCGTGTACAACGTGGCCGACCCGCGCACCGAGCAGCTCGTGCGCGACGCCGACGTGACCGAGGGCGCACTGGCCGTCGGGTTCACGCTCGGTGCCCCGGGCCCCGGACAGCTGGGCGTGGTCGAGGACGTGCTGGTCGACCGCGCCTTCCACGCCGCGCCGGGGGCCCGCGACCGGCAGCGCACGGCCGCCGAGCTCGGCACCCTCGCGGACCTCGCGCACCTCGCTCCCGGGCACGGCGCCCCGCCGCCGCACGTCGTCGCGAACGCCCTGGCGGCGGCGGCGCTCGCGCGCGCCCACGGCGTGCCCGCCGCCGCCGTGCGCGACGGCCTGCGGGCGTTCCGGCCCGGCGCGCACCGCATCGCCCGCGTCCGCGAGCTCGACGGCGTCGCCTGGGTGGACGACTCGAAGGCCACCAACGCGCACGCGGCGGCGGCCTCGCTCGCGGCCTACCCGCCCGGCAGCGTCGTGTGGGTGGCGGGCGGCCTCGCGAAGGGGGCGTCGTTCGACGACCTCGTCGCCGACCGGGCCGACCGCCTGCACGCGGCGGTCGTCATCGGCGTCGACCCGGAGCCGGTCCGCGGGGCACTGGCCCGACACGCGCCCGAGATCCCCGTCGTCGTGGTCGATCCCGGCGACACTGGGTCGGTGATGCGTCGCGCGGTCGCGGCGGCACGGGACCTCGCCCGTCCGGGCGACACCGTGCTGCTGGCTCCTGCAGGCGCCTCCATGGACCAGTTCGCCTCCTACGCCCAGCGGGGGGAGGCGTTCGCCACGGCCGTGGCGGAGCTGTAGGCGCCCGCGTGGCGCCACGAGGACGAGCGAGGGGTGTCGGATGGCGGTCACGACGGGCACCCGACGCGGCCCGGGAGGGTCGACCGGCCGTCCGTCGAGGGACAGGACGACCCGCGACAAGGGTTCGCGGGACAGGACGTCGCCGCGACCGTCGCCGAAGCGGGCCGAGCGGCCCTGGCTCGGCCAGTGGAACAGCACCGTCACGAGCTACTACCTGCTCGTCGGGGCCACCGGGCTGCTGCTGGTCATCGGTCTCGTCATGGTGCTCTCCAGCTCGACGGTGACGTCCATCGCCGAGGGGGACTCGCCGTTCGCCGCCTTCCTCGTGCAGGGCCGGTACGCTCTCATCGGGCTGCCGCTCATGCTGGTCGCCGCGCGGCTCCCCGTGCGCTGGTACAAGCGTCTGGCCTGGCCCGCGTTCCTGGTGGCGCTGGCGCTGCTGGTCGCGGTGGTCTTCTTCGGCAGGTCGGTGAACGGCAACCAGAACTGGCTGCCGCTCGGGCCGGTGCAGATCCAGCCGTCAGAGCTCGCCAAGCTGGCCGTCGCCGTGTGGCTCGGTGCCGTGCTGGGCCGCAAGCAGCACCTGCTCGGTCGCTGGGGCCAGGCCATCATGCCCGGCGTGGTCGGTCTCGCCGCCGTCCTCGGGCTCGTCATGGCGGGGCACGACCTCGGCACGGCGCTCATCCTCGCGCTGCTCGGCCTCGGCGCCTACTGGGTCTCGGGCGCGCCCGCGTCGCTGCTCGCCGTGGGCGGCGTCGGAGCGGCGCTGATCGTCGGCTGGGCGTTCATCCTCAACCAGGGCAGCTCCGACCGCCTCACCCGCATCCTCGCCGCGTACGGCACCTGCACCGACACGCAGGGGCAGTGCTACCAGTCGATCCACGGCATGTACGGGCTCGGCACCGGGGGTCTGTTCGGCGTCGGCCTGGGCGCCAGCCGCGAGAAGTGGAAGTACCTGCCCGAGGCGCACAACGACTTCATCTACTCCGTGATCGGCGAGGAGCTGGGGCTGCTCGGCACCCTGCTGGTGCTCGCGCTGTTCGCCGTCCTCGGGATCGCGATGGCGCGGGTGGTGCGCCGGCACCCGGACCCGTTCGTGAAGATCACCACGGCCGCGATCGGCTGCTGGGTCGTGGGCCAGGCCTTCGTGAACATCGGCGTGGTGATCGGCGTCCTGCCGGTGATCGGCGTCCCGCTGCCGCTGGTGTCGGCGGGCGGGTCCGCCCTGGTCACGACGATGGTGGCGCTCGGCGTGGTGATCAGCTTCGCGCGCAGCGAGCCGGGCGCCGCCGAGGCCCTGGCCGCGCGCCGGAGCGTCGTCAAGCGCTCGGTCGCGGTCCTGTCGCGGCGCGGCCGGGCCGGCGGCGCCGGTGGGGGCGCGCGGCGCCGCGGGGGCGACGGCGGCCGATAGGGTCCTGCCTGTGAAGAGCTCTGCAGTCACGTCCGTCGTCCTCGCCGGGGGCGGCACCGCCGGCCACGTCAACCCCCTCCTCGCCGTCGCGGACGAGCTCCGCGCGCGGGAGCCGGAGGCCAGGATCCTCGCCCTCGGCACCACGTCGGGGCTGGAGGCCGACCTCGTCCCGGAGCGCGGCTATCGGCTCTGGCCGATCCCTCGCGTCCCGCTGCCGCGGCGCCCGAGCGTCGACCTGCTGAAGCTGCCGGGCCGCCTCAGCGCCGCCGTGAAGGCGGCCGAGGCCGCCATCGACGAGATCGGCGCCCAGGCGGTCGTCGGGTTCGGCGGGTACGTCTCGACCCCCGCGTACCTCGCCGCCCGGCGCAAGGGCGTCCCCGTGGTGATCCACGAGCAGAACGCCCGTGCGGGCCTGGCCAACAAGCTCGGCGCCCGCTGGGCGGCGGCCGTCGGGGCGACGTTCCCGGGCACCCCGCTGCCGGGGGCCCAGGTCGTGGGCCTTCCGCTGCGGGCCGAGATCGCGGACCTCGTCTCGGCCCGTGAGGCGGACGCCCTGGCCGCGCGGGTGCAGGCCGCCGACGCGCTGGGCCTCGACGCCGGCCTCCCGACGCTCGTCGTCACGGGGGGTTCCTCGGGGGCGGCGTCGGTGAACGCCGCCCTGGCCGGGTCGGTGGAGGCGCTGCTGCGCGCCGGCGTCCAGGTGCTGCACCTGACGGGCAAGGGCAAGGACGGACCCGTCCGGGCCGCGGTCGACGCCGCCACGGCCGCGGGCGGGCACGAGGCCGGGCGCTACCAGGTGCGCGAGTACCTGTCCGAGATGCAGCTCGCCCTCGCCGTCGCAGACCTGGTCGTGGCCCGCTCGGGTGCCGGCACGGTGTGCGAGCTCGCCGCCCTCGGCGTGCCCGCCGTCTACGTGCCGCTGCCCATCGGCAACGGCGAGCAGCGGCTCAACGCGGCGCCCTTGGTGGAGGCGGGCGGTGGCCTCCTCGTCGACGACGCCGACCTCACGCCCGCCTGGGTGGCCGAGCACGTGCCGGCGCTGCTGGCCGACCGGCCGCGGCTCGACGCGATGGCGTCCGCCGCCCGGGCGACCGGGGTGCGCGACGGCGCCGCCCGCGTGGCCGACCTCGTCGCCGCGGCGGTCGCGCAGGCGGGCGCCGGCTCGGGCGCCGGGCGGCAGGCATGAGCGCCACCGGGTCGGCGCGGCCGCCGGCGCTGCCCGTCGAGGAGCTCGGCCGCGTGCACCTGGTGGGTGTGGGCGGCGCGGGCGTCTCCGTCGTCGCGCGGCTGCTGGCGGCCCGCGGCGTCGACGTCCAGGGCTCCGACGCCGCGGCCGGCCCCGCCCTCGAGGCGCTGCGCGCCGACGGGGTGCGGGTCTGGGTCGGGCACGACGCGGCGCACGTCGTCGGACCGGACGGCGCACCCCTGGTCGACACGCTCGTCGTGTCCTCCGCCGTGCGGGAGACCAACCCGGAGCTGGCCGCGGCCCGCGCGGCCGGGGTCCGGGTGCTGCACCGCTCCCAGGCGCTCGCGTCGCTGATGCTCGGGCGCCGGGCGGTGGCCGTCGCCGGCGCGCACGGCAAGACGACGACGTCGGCGATGGTGGCGACCGTGCTGCGCGCGTGCGGCGTCGACGCGTCGTTCGCGATCGGGGGCACGGTGCGGGTGCGGGACGCCGAAGGCCACGAGAGCGCGGTGCCCGGGGGCCACCTCGGCGCCTCCGACGTGCTCGTGGCCGAGGCGGACGAGTCGGACGGCTCGTTCCTCAACTACGCCCCGACGGTGGCCGTCGTGACGAACGTCGAGCCGGACCACCTGGACCACTACGGCTCGCAGGCGGCCTTCGAGCGGGCCTTCGAGGAGTTCGCCGGACGGATCGTGGACGGCGGCACGCTCGTCGCGTGCGCCGACGACGCCGGGTCGGCGGCCCTCGCGGGCGCGCACCGGGCCGCGGGAAGGGCCGTGGTGACGTACGGCGAGGCCGCGGGTGCCGACGTGCGGGTGCGCGACGTCGTCGTCGGGGCGGGGACCGTCGAGGCGGTCGTCTCCGGCGGCCCGCTCGGCGACGAGCCGCGCGCGCTGCGCCTCGCCGTGCCGGGGGCGCACAACGCGCTCAACGCGACGGCCGCCGTCGTGACCGCGGTGCTGCTCGGCGTCGAGCCGGGCGACGCCGTGCGGGCCGCGGGCACGTTCGTCGGCACGGGCCGGCGGTTCGAGCCCAAGGGGGAGGTCGACGGGGTCCGCGTGTTCGACAGCTACGACCACCACCCCACCGAGGTGGAGGCGCTGCTGCGGGCGGCCCGGCCGGCGGCCGGGGATGGTCGCATCGTCGTGCTCTTCCAGCCGCACCTGTACTCGCGCACGCGGATCTTCGCCGACCGGTTCGCCGCGGCGCTGGCGCTCGCGGACGAGGTCGTCGTCACCGGTGTCTACCGGGCCCGCGAGGACGTCGACCCGACGGTGGGGCCGCGCACGATCACCGACCTGCTCGGCCGGACGTCGTCCGGCGGGGGAGTGCGTGCCGTCGAGGACCGGCTGGAGGCCGCGCACGTGGCCTCCGCGCTCGCGCGCCCCGGCGACCTGGTGCTCACCGTCGGCGCGGGAGACGTCACCGAGCTGGGTCCCGTGATCCTGGCGGACCTCGCCGCGCGTACCTCCGGCGTGGCGTCGCCGGGCGGCGGCGCCCCCGACGCGACCATGGGGTGATGCGACCGCCAGCCCGCCCGCGCCCGACCAGCACGACGTCGGGCCGCACGACGTCGGGACGATCAGCGGCGACCGCGCCGACCGGCACGCCCTCGGTGGGCGCCGGGACGCCGCCGGGGACGCGCGGGACGAGGGGAAGCCCGCGGGGGCCGGCGACCGGAGCCTCCAAGTCGGCCTCGAAGGCGGCCCCGAAGACGGCCCCGGCTGCGCCCGCCGAGCCCCGGCGTCCCGGCGCCCGCACCGCGGCGACGGCGGTGGTCCCGGCCGGGCAGGTGGTCCCTCCCCGCGTGTCGACGGCGATGGCGGACCGCCTCGCCGAGCGCACCGCGATGCGCCGGCACCGCGCCTGGCGGCGCGTGCTCGCGTGGGTCCTCTCGCTGGCGCTCGTCGTGGGCCTCGCGTGGGTGGCGCTCTGGTCGCCGGTGCTCGCTCTGGAGAAGGCGGAGGTGAGCGTGACCGGCGCGGGGCGGTACGTCGACGAGGCCAGGGTGCGCGAGATCGCCGAGGCCCCGGACGGCACCCCGCTGCCCCGCCTGGACACCGTGGCGATGCGGGAGCAGGTGCTCGGGCTGCGCGGGGTGAAGGACGTGCGCATCGCGCGGGCCTGGCCCCACGGGCTCGCGGTGGAGCTCACGCCGCGCGTCCCGGTCGCGGCCGTGCCCGACGGCGACCGCCTGGCGCTCCTCGACTCGGCCGGGGTGCGCGTGGCGACGCGCGACGCGGCGCCGAAGGGGCTGCCGCAGGTGGACGTGCCGCTGGACGACGCGCTGGCCCTGCAGGCGGCGCTCCACGTGCTGGCCGCCCTGCCCGCCAAGCTCGCCGGCCAGGTGGACCACGTCAGCGCCGACACGCAGGACGCCGTCGAGACGGTGCTGGAGGACGGCACCACGGTCCGCTGGGGCGGCAGCTCGGACCTTCCGCTCAAGGTCGAGGCGGTGCGCACGCTGCGCAAGCTCGACGACGGCGCGCGGACCATCGACGTCTCGTCGCCCGAGCTGCCGGTGACCCGATGAGGGGGGCGGGGAGGGCGCAGCAGGCGCGGGCGGGTGAGGCAAGCACCGGGCGCGCGCGACACGCCGAGAGACGTCCGGCGCCGCGCCCACCGCGCCGCCTACCGTCGATCGCAGCAGCAACCTGACATAACTCTAACCCTCAACTCGAACCTTAAGGTTAGACCCGCGGGTCGGCCGGTCGGGGCGACGGGGGCGCGAGGACCGGACGTCGGGACAAGGAACGACCCGAGAGGCAACGACGTGGCAACTCCGCAGAACTACCTGGCAGTGATCAAGGTGGTCGGTATCGGCGGTGGCGGCGTGAACGCCGTGAACCGCATGATCGAGGTCGGGCTCAAGGGTGTCGAGTTCATCGCCATCAACACCGACGCGCAGGCGCTGCTGATGTCGGACGCCGACGTCAAGCTCGACGTCGGTCGCGAGCTCACCCGTGGCCTGGGCGCCGGCGCCGACCCGGAGGTCGGCAAGAAGGCGGCCGAGGACCACGCGGAGGAGATCGAGGACGTCCTGCGCGGCGCCGACATGGTCTTCGTGACGGCGGGCGAGGGCGGTGGCACCGGCACGGGCGGCGCCCCCGTGGTCGCCCGGATCGCCCGGTCGCTGGGTGCCCTGACGGTGGGGGTCGTGACGCGGCCCTTCACGTTCGAGGGCCGCCGCCGCTCCGTGCAGGCCGAGCAGGGGATCGACGCCCTCCGCGAGGAGGTCGACACCCTCATCGTGATCCCCAACGACCGGCTCCTGTCCATGTCGGACAAGAGCGTCTCGGCGATCGCGGCGTTCCACTCGGCCGACCAGGTGCTGCACTCCGGCGTCCAGGGCATCACCGACCTCATCACGACGCCGGGCCTCATCAACCTCGACTTCGCGGACGTGAAGTCCGTGATGCAGGGCGCGGGCTCGGCGCTGATGGGCATCGGCTCGGCCCGGGGCGAGGACCGCGCGGTGCAGGCGGCCGAGCTCGCGATCTCGTCCCCGCTGCTCGAGGCCTCCATCGACGGCGCGCACGGCGTCCTGCTGTCGATCCAGGGCGGCAGCGACATCGGTCTCTTCGAGGTGCACGAGGCCGCTCGCCTCGTCCAGGAGGCGGCCCACTCCGAGGCGAACATCATCTTCGGCACGGTCATCGACGACGCGCTCGGCGACGAGGTGCGGGTCACCGTCATCGCGGCCGGGTTCGACGGCGGCGTGCCGCAGGCCCGCAAGGACGGCCGCGGTCTCGGCCAGATCGCCGGCGCGCCGGCCAAGCCGACGGTCACCGTCGGTGAGGGGGGCACGACGGCGACGTCCGTGCCGCAGCCCGGCGTCCAGACCGCCCCGCCGCGCCCGCCGCAGCCGGCCACCGCGTCGGTGCCGGCGGCCCCCGTGCAGCCGCGACCGATCCCGGCGGAGCCGGACGACGTCCCCGTGAGCCTCGACGCGCCGCCGGCCCCGCCGGTCGGGGCGCGGCCTGCGGAGCAGCGCCGCCCGTTCACGGTGGTCGAGGACGCCGAGGGCGAGGGCGTCACCGTGGAGCGGCCGGTCGAGGTGCCGCGCCTGTTCGACGAGCCGCGCCGCCCGGCCGAGGAGCTCGACGTGCCCGACTTCCTCAAGTGAGCGCCGGGTGAGCGGGACTCACGGAGCGGTCGGCTGGGCCCAGGAGGCGTTGTTGCCGGACCAGTTCGGTGCGGGGCTGCTGCGGGTGGACCTCGGGGAGGGCGTCGTGGCGGGCTTCACCACGCGTCACGGCGGGGTGTCGCCCGCCCCCTGGTCGTCGCTCGACCTGGGCACCTCGACGGGCGACGACCCCGTGCGGGTACGGGAGAACCGGGCCCGCGTCGGGGCGTGGCTCGGTGCGCCCGTGGCCTTCTCGGCCCAGGTGCACGGCGACCGGGTCCTGGACCTGGGCTCCGCCGAGCTCGCCGAGTGGTCGTCGACGGAGCCGCCGGTCGCGGCGGGCGAGGCCGACGCCATGGTCACCGCGGAGGCCGGTCTGGCGCTCGGCGTCCTGGTCGCGGACTGCGTGCCCGTCGTCCTCGCGGACCCGGTGGCCCGCCTGGTGGCGGTCGCGCACGCGGGCCGGGGCGGGGTCGCCCTGGGGGTCGTGCACCGGGTGGTCGAGCGGCTGCTCGCGCGCGGGGCCCGGGCCGAGCACCTCCGGGCAGCCGTCGGCCCGGCGGTCTGCGGCGCCTGCTACGAGGTGCCGGCCGCGATGCGCGACGAGGTCGCCGCCGTCGTCCCCGAGACGTGGGCGACGACCACGGCGGGCACGCCGGCGCTCGACCTCCCGGCCGGCGTGCTCGCGCAGCTGGCGGCGCACGGCGTGACCGCCAGCCGGGTGGACCGGTGCACGCTCACGGACACCGACCTCTACTCCCACCGTCGCGCCACCGCCCAGGGCACGACGACCGGGCGGCAGGCGGGGGTCGTCGTCCTGACCTGACCCGCCGGCCCGGCGTGCCGAACTGACGCGGTCGTGACCTGACACGCCCGCGACGCGCGACACACCGGCGTGTCGTGCGCCGATGCCGCCGCGGGCGTGGTTAACGTCGTGACACCGTCCGGGACGGAGGGCGGGACGTGGCGACGAACGGAGCAAGGCGATGGGCGGAGCGCTTCGCAAGACGATGCTGTACCTGGGGCTCGCCGACGACCAGGGTGAGTCGGAGGAGTACCTCGACGAATACGAGGAGCTGGAGGCACCGGTGCGCGACCGTGACGACTACCAGGCGCAGGTCACCCCGCTGCACCGTGGCGGAGGGAGCGAGTCGGTGATCGCCTCCGACCTGCGACGCATCACGACCATCCACCCGCGCTCGTACAACGACGCCCGCACCATCGGCGAGGCCTTCCGGGGCGGCACGCCGGTGATCATGAACCTGTCCGACATGGACGACGCCGACGCGAAGCGCCTCGTGGACTTCTCGGCGGGCCTCATCTTCGGGTTGCGCGGGTCGATCGAGCGCGTGACGAACAAGGTCTTCCTGCTCTCGCCGGAGCACGTGGAGATCGCGGGCGAGGAGCCGCCGGCGGAGAAGGCCGCCCCCGGACGCGGGGCGTTCTACAACCAGAGCTGAGCGCGCGCCCGAGAGCGCCGATCGCACCGTCCGGCAGGGGCCGGGGCAGTCCTGCCCCGGCCCCTGCGTCGTGCTCGGGTAGGTTCGTCCCGTGAGCCTCGTCTTCAACCTGGTCTACCTCGTCCTGTGGCTGTTCCTGCTGTGCCTCATCATCCGGCTCGTCTTCGACTGGGTGCAGTTCTTCGCGCGCGACTGGCGGCCGAAGGGCGTGCTGCTGGTGCTGGCGGAGGCGGTCTACACGGTGACCGACCCGCCCCTGCGCTTCCTGCGCGGGCTGATCCCGCCGCTGACCCTCGGTCAGATCCGGCTGGACATCGCGTTCCTCGTGCTCTTCATCGGCACGGGCATCCTCATGCGGGTGGCGTCGTTCCTGGCCACGATGTGACCGCCGCCGCGGCGGCTCTGCTGTGACCTCGGCCGGGTTCGCGCCGGCTGGGGACGAGCGCCCTGGTGCTGACCTGTGAAGACGTCGTGTGGGCGGGACGACCCGACCTCGCCGGGCGGGTCGCCCGCCGACACGTCCGCTACCGTGGTCATCCAGACGGCCCGGGAACCGGGTCCCACCGACCCTGCAAGAACGATGAGGTGAGACGATGGCGCTGCTGACGGCAGAGGACATCCTGAACAAGAAGTTCGCCGCGACCAAGTTCCGCGAGGGCTACGACGTCGAGGAGGTCGACGACTTCCTCGACGAGGTCGTGCGGACCCTCACGGCGGTCCAGGAGGAGAACGACGACCTGCGCTCCAAGCTCACCGCGGCCGAGCACCGGGTCGCCGAGCTGAGCCGCTCGGACGCTGCGCAGCAGGCGCAGCCCACGCCGACCCCGGCGCCCGCCCCGGCGCCGGCGCCCGCCCCGGCGCCGGCGCCCGCCCCGGCCGCCGCGAAGCAGCAGCCCGCGGAGCCGGAGTCCGCCACCGGGATGCTCCAGCTGGCCCAGAAGCTGCACGACGACTACGTGCGGTCCGGCCAGGAGGAGGGCGACCGCCTCATCTCCGAGGCCAAGTCCGAGGGCTCGCGCATCGTCCGCGAGGCCGAGGAGACCAGCCACCGGACGCTGTCGCAGCTCGAGCAGGAGCGGTCGCTCCTCGAGCGCAAGATCGACGAGCTCCGCCTCTTCGAGCGCGACTACCGCACGCGCCTCAAGAGCTTCCTGCAGAACCTGCTGGGCGACCTCGACGCCCGCGGCTCGGCCCTGCCGCCGCAGCGGCAGAACGCCGCTGCCGGTCGCGGCTCGGAGCTCTGAGCGGGGGGCCGTCACCCCGCGCACCCCGCTCCCTCGTCACGCCTCACGCCGAGCGGCCCGCACGACACGCACGCGTTCACCGCGCGTGCTGTTGTGCGGGCCGCTCGGCGCACTTACGCTGCGGTGACTCGTCGTCGACGCACCAACGAAAGGGCACCGATGGCCAAGCTCTCGACCACCACGCGCGCGGCACTGCGCGAGAACTTCCCGCACCTCGCGCGCGACGTGAAGACGTTCCCGGTCCGCGACGGCGAGGAGCCCTGGACCCTGCACGAGGTGGAGGAGCTGGCGGCCTTCCTGCTCGAGGAGAAGGAGCGCCTCGAGCACGAGCTCGCGGCCGCCGACCAGGAGCTGTCGGACCTGCTGCGCAACTCGGGCGACGGCGCGGGCGACGACCAGGCCGACTACGGGTCGAGCGCCCTCGAGCGTGAGCAGGAGCTCACCCTGGTCAACAACATGCGCGACCTGCTCGCCCAGACCGCGCACGCCGTCGACCGCATCCGCAAGGGCACCTACGCCACCTGCGAGATCACCGGGCTGCCGATCGGCAAGGCGCGCCTGCAGGCGTTCCCGCGCGCGACGCTCTCGGTCGAGGCGAAGGCGCGCGAGGAGCGTCGCTGACCGGGCGGCCCTGCCCCGGCGACCGGCCCGGTCCGCCTACACTTGCGGACGATGTCGACCACGCCCGCCGGCTCCGCCCCGGCCCCTGAGCCCGCGCCGCGCGACGGCGCACCCGAGTCGCCCGTCTCGGACGCGCCCGACGACGCCGTCCCCACCGGGGACGCACGTGCTGTCGCCGAGGAGGCCGCGGTGCCCGAGGCGCGTCGTCGCCGGCTGATCGTGGGGACCTTCGTGCTCGCCGCCGTCGTGCTGCTGGTCGACCAGCTCACGAAGTGGTGGGCGGAGTCCGCCCTCGTCTGGGGGGACGACCCGAAGCCCCTGATCGGTGAGCTGCTGCAGCTCCGACTGATCTACAACCCGGGCGCGGCGCTGTCGATCGCCACCGGCATGACGTGGATCCTCACGATCGTGGTGGTGATCGTGGTGGTCGTCATCGTGCGGGCCATCCGCCGGATCGGCTCCACCGGCTGGGCGGTGGCCCTGGGCCTCCTGCTCGGCGGCGCGCTCGGCAACCTCGGCGACCGCTTCTTCCGCGAGCCCGGGTTCGCCCGGGGCCACGTGGTCGACTTCATCGACTACGGCGTCTTCGTCGGCAACGTCGCGGACATCGCCATCGTCGCCGCCGCGGTGCTCATCGTCGTCCTGTCCTTCCGGGGGATCGGCCTGGACGGCCGACGGCACGTCGAGGGCGGGGACGACCCGGCGGAGCCCGGCGAGCCGGCCGGGCCGACGGGGGAGCGCTGACGATGTCGGCCGGGTCCACCCGCACCCTGCCCGTGCCCGACGGCCTCGCGGGCGAGCGGGTCGACGCCGCGCTCGCGCGGATGCTCGGCTTCTCCCGCACCCAGGCGGCGGAGCTCGCGGCCTCCGGCGCGGTGCTCCTGGACGGGCGCCCGGTCGGCAAGTCCGACCGCGTGGTCGCCGGCGGCTGGCTCGAGGTCACCTTCCCCGACGCGCGTCCGGCGGCGCCGGTGGTCGCCGAGCCGGTGCCCGGCATGGGCATCGCCTACGAGGACGACGACGTCGTCGTCGTCGACAAGCCGGTCGGGGTCGCCGCCCACCCGTCGCCGGGCTGGACCGGCCCCACCGTGGTCGGTGCGCTGGCCGCGGCCGGCTACCGGATCGCGACCTCCGGCGCGGCGGAGCGGCAGGGCATCGTGCACCGGCTCGACGTCGGCACGTCGGGCCTCATGGCCGTGGCGAAGAGCGAGGCGGCGTACAGCGGCCTCAAGCGGGCGTTCAAGGAGCGCACGGTCGAGAAGGTGTACCACGCGCTCGCGCAGGGCCACCCCGAGCCGACGACGGGCACCATCGACGCCCCGATCGGGCGGCACCCGAGCGCCGACTACCGGTTCGCGGTCGTCGCGGACGGCAAGCACTCCGTGACGCACTACGAGGTGCTCGAGATGCTGCCGGCCGCGTCGCTCGTCGAGGTGCACCTGGAGACCGGCCGCACCCACCAGATCCGGGTGCACTTCCAGGCGGTGCGACACCCGCTCGTGGGTGACCTCACCTACGGCGCCGACCCGGTGCTCGCGTCGAAGGTGGGGCTGACGCGCCAGTGGCTGCACGCCGTGCGGCTCGGCTTCGAGCACCCGCTGACCGGCCGCTGGGTGGAGGTCACCAGCGAGTACCCCGACGACCTGGCCCATGCGCTCGAGGTCGTGCGCGGGGCCTACCGGTAGGGAGCCCGGTGACCGGCCTGCCCTGGTGGGCGGACGCCATCGCCGGTCTGGTGCTGGCCGTGCTCGCCCTCTGGGCGCTGCTGGCCGTCGGCCTGCTCGTCGTGCGGCGGCGTACCGGTCGCGGCTCGCTGCGGGGCGCCGTGCGCCTGCTGCCCGACGTGCTGCGCCTGGTCAGACGGCTCGCCGCGGACCGTGCCCTGTCGCGGCGCGTGCGTGCCCTGCTCGTCGTGCTGCTGGGCTACCTGGCGATGCCGTTCGACGTCGTCCCCGACGTCATCCCCGTGCTCGGCTGGGCCGACGACGTGGTCGTGGTCGTGCTCGTCCTGCGGGCCGTGGTGCGCAGCGCGGGGCCCGACGTCGTGCGCCGGCACTGGCCGGGCACGGACGACGGGCTGGCCGTGCTCCGCCTGCTGGTGCGGTGGTGACGGCGGTCGCGGCCCTGTGAGGTTCCCCTCGGCGGGGCGGTCGGGAGTGTCGGAGGCGACTGCCTAGACTCGGTCCATGCCCGACGCAGGTTCCCCCATCGCCCAGCCGACCGGTACCGCCGAGGACGACTTCGTCCACCTGCACGTGCACACCGAGTACTCGATGCTCGACGGCGCGGCGCGCATGAACGACCTGTTCAGCGAGGTGTCGCGGCTCGGCCAGAAGGCCATCGCGATCACCGACCACGGGTACCTGTTCGGGGCGTTCGACTTCTGGAGCACGGCGCAGAAGCACGGGGTGAAGCCGATCATCGGCGTCGAGGCGTACGTGACCCCGGGCACCAGCCGCCACGACCGCACCAAGGTGCTCTGGGGCGAGCAGCACCAGCGGCGCGACGACGTCTCCGCGGGTGGCGCCTACACGCACATGACGCTCTGGGCGCGCGACAACGAGGGGATGCACAACCTCTTCCGCGCGTCGTCGCTGGCGTCCCTGGACGGCCAGATGGGCAAGTGGCCGCGTATGGACCGCGAGCTCCTCGAGACGTACGGCAAGGGCCTCATGGGCACCTCGGGCTGCCCGTCCGGCGAGGTGCAGACCCGCCTGCGGCTGGGCCAGTGGGACGAGGCCGTGCGCGCGGCGGGCGAGCTGCAGGACATCCTCGGCAAGGAGAACTTCTTCGTCGAGCTCATGGACCACGGGATCGAGATCGAGTCCCGTACGTACAAGGACCTGCTGCGGCTCGCCGAGCACATCGACGCGCCGCTGGTGGCCACCAACGACCTGCACTACACGAAGCAGGAGGACTCCCACTCCCACGAGGTGCTGCTCGCGGTGAACTCCGGGTCGACGCTCGACGAGCCGACCTACGACCAGGGCGGCAGCCGGTTCGCCTTCAGCGGCGACAGCTTCTACGTGCGCTCGGGCGCCGAGATGCGCCGCCTGTTCTCCGAGCTGCCGCAGGCGATCGAGAGCACGCTGCTCATCGCCGAGCGCTGCGACGTCTCGTTCGACACCAAGGCGAACTACATGCCGCGGTTCCCCGTGCCCGACGGCGAGGACGAGGTCAGCTGGTTCGTCAAGGAGGTCGAGGCGGGCCTGCGCCGCCGCTACCCCGAGGGCATCGGCGACGACGTGCGCAAGCAGGCGAACTACGAGGTCGAGGTCATCATCCAGATGGGCTTCCCGGGGTACTTCCTCGTGGTGGCCGACTTCATCAACTGGGCCAAGGAGCAGGGCATCCGGGTGGGCCCGGGCCGTGGTTCGGCGGCCGGCTCGATGGTGTCCTACGTCATGGGCATCACGGAGCTCGACCCCCTCAAGCACGGCCTGATCTTCGAGCGCTTCCTCAACCCGGAGCGCGTGTCCATGCCCGACGTCGACGTCGACTTCGACGAGCGCCGTCGCGCCGAGGTGATCCGGTACGTCACCGAGAAGTACGGTGACGACCGCGTCGCGATGATCGTCACCTACGGCTCCATCAAGGCGAAGCAGGCGCTCAAGGACGGCTCGCGCGTGCTCGGCTTCCCCTTCGCGATGGGGGAGAAGCTCACCAAGGCGATGCCCCCCGCGGTCATGGGCAAGGACATCCCGCTGTCCGGGATCTTCGACCCGAAGCACGAGCGCTACGCCGAGGCCGCGGAGTTCCGCGCGGTGCACGACGCCGACCCCGAGGCGCAGCGCGTCGTCGAGACGGCGCGCGGCATCGAGGGCCTGAAGCGGCAGTGGGGCGTGCACGCCGCCGGCGTCATCATGTCGAGCCACCCGTTGATCGACATCATCCCGATCATGCGGCGCCCGCAGGACGGCGCGGTCATCACGCAGTTCGACTACCCGACGTCCGAGGGCCTCGGCCTCATCAAGATGGACTTCCTCGGGCTGCGCAACCTCACGATCCTCGACGACGCGCTCGAGAACATCGTCATGAACGGCAAGGAGCCGGTGGCGATCGAGACCGTCGAGCTCGACGACAAGGCCACCTACGACCTGCTCGCCCGCGGCGACACGCTCGGCGTGTTCCAGCTCGACGGCGGCGCGATGCGCTCGCTGCTGCGCCAGATGCGGCCGGACAACTTCGAGGACGTCTCCGCCGTCATCGCGCTGTACCGCCCCGGGCCGATGGGCATGAACTCGCACATCAACTACGCCCTGCGCAAGAACGGCCTGCAGAAGATCGAGCCGATCCACCCGGAGCTCGAGGAGCCGCTCAGCGAGGTCCTGGGCGAGACGTACGGCCTGATCGTGTACCAGGAGCAGGTGCAGCGCGCCGCGCAGATCCTCGCCGGGTACTCGCTCGGCCAGGCCGACCTGCTGCGGCGCGCGATGGGCAAGAAGAAGAAGGAGATCCTCGACAAGGAGTTCGTCCCCTTCGAGGCGGGCATGAAGGAGCGCGGCTACTCCAAGCCCGCGATCCAGGCGGTCTGGGACACCCTGGTGCCGTTCGCGGGGTACGCGTTCAACAAGGCGCACTCCGCCGGGTACGGCGTCGTCTCGTACTGGACGGCGTACCTCAAGGCGAACTACCCGACCGAGTACATGGCCGGCCTGCTGCAGAGCGTGCGGGACGACAAGGACAAGATGGCGCTCTACCTGGGCGAGTGCCGTCGCATGCACATCACGGTGCTGCCGCCCGACGTCAACGACTCCGCCGCCAAGTTCACCGCCGTGGGCGCCGACATCCGCTTCGGCCTGACGGCCATCCGCAACGTCGGCGCCAACGTCGTGGACGCGATCATCGCCGCCCGCGAGGAGAAGGGCGCGTTCACCTCGTTCACGGACTTCCTCGACAAGGTGCCGGCGGTGGTCTGCAACAAGCGCACGATCGAGTCGCTCATCAAGGCCGGGGCGTTCGACTCGCTCGGCCACCCGCGCCGTGCCCTGCTCGTGGTGCACGAGCAGGCGGTGGACTCGGTCATCTCCGTGAAGCGCAAGGAGGCCGAGGGCCAGTTCGACCTCTTCGCCGGCTTCGGCGGCGCGGAGGAGGACGCGGCGATGACGTTCGCCGTCGACGTGCCCGACCTGCCCGACTGGGACAAGAAGCAGCGGCTCGCCTTCGAGCGCGAGATGCTCGGCCTGTACGTCTCGGACCACCCGCTGTCGGGGCTCGAGCACGTGCTGGCGCGCGCGGCGGACACGTCGATCGCGGCGCTGATGGCCGACGAAGGGCGCCAGGACGGCTCCCAGGTCACGGTCGCGGGGCTGCTCACCAGCGTGCAGCGCAAGATGAGCAAGAACGGCAACCCCTGGGCGGCCGTCACGGTCGAGGACCTCGAGGGCGCCGTCGAGGTGATGTTCTTCGGCGAGACGTATCTCGCGTACTCGACGATCCTCGCGGAGGACCAGGTCGTCACGCTGCGCGGCCGCGTGCGGCGCCGCGACGACCAGATGCAGCTGCAGGCGATGGAGGTGTCGCTTCCGGACACGTCCGCCGTCGCCGACGCGCCCGTCCTGGTCACCGTGCCGCACACCCGCTGCGTCGAGCCGGTCATGGTGCGGCTGCGCGAGGTGCTGGCCACGCACCCCGGCTCGGCGGAGGTGCACGTGAGCGTCGCGGAGCCGGGCAAGCGGACGGTGGTGCGCGCGGCGGACACGCTGCGGGTGGAGAAGTCGCCCGCGCTGTTCGGCGACCTCAAGGCCCTCCTCGGCCCGAGCTGCCTGTCGTGAGCGCGGACGTGACGAGGGTCGAGGCGGGCCCGGACGACGGCTCGGCGGACCACCGCTTCCGGGTGGTGCCGGCGGCGTACGTGTACCTGCGCCGCGAGGGGCAGGTGCTGCTGCAGCTGCGGCAAGGGACCGGGTACCGGGACGGGCACTGGGCCGCCGCCGCGGCGGGGCACGTCGAGGCGGGGGAGTCGGTGCTCGAGGCGGCGGTGCGTGAGGCCCGCGAGGAGCTCGGCGTCGTCGTCGACCCTGCCGACCTGGTGCCCGTGACGACGATGCACCGCGGACAGCCCGGCGGCCCGGCGCTCGAGCAGCGCGCCGACTTCTTCTTCACCGCGACCCGGTGGTCCGGCAGCCCCGAGATCCGCGAACCCGCGAAGGTCGGCGACCTGCGGTGGTTCCCGTTCGTCGCGCTGCCCGACCCGGTCGTGCCGCACGAGCTCGTGGTGCTGCGCGCCCTGCACGACGAGGGACGGCACGGCACCCGCGTGCCGCCGATCCTCACCGACGGCTTCTGAGGGCGCGACCCGCCGGGAGGCTCTCGCGGCCGGTCAGTGGTGGTGGCCGTGCGCCGCGTGCGGGTCGTACGGCGCGGCCTCGGGCCGGGACCACTGCGGCACGGGGCGCCCGCGGTCCTTCCACCACGTCGCGGTCGGGTGCTGCGGCCAGCCGGCGGGGGAGTCCTCCCACTCCTCCTGCCGCCCGTACGCGGTCAGGTCGAGCAGCTGGGCCTGCGCCATGATCGCCTCGACGCCGCGGTGCGTGGTCTCGTTGGTGAGGAACACCCGGTCGTCGACGCGCAGGTAGCAGGAGATCAGGCCGCGGTCGTCGCTGAGGCCGCCACCCACCGCCTCGTCGGTGACGCCCTGCATCGAGTACCAGGGCACCCGGTAACCCATGAACTCCACGAAGGGCGCGACCTCGTCCCACGGGCCCTCGCAGAAGACGGCGAACGTCACGCCGCGGTGGTGCAGGTAGGCGGCGTCCTGCACGCTCCAGATGCTGGCCGTGCAGCCCTCGCACTGCCCCTCGACCGGCTGCCCGGCGTGCCACATGTGCTTGTACGCGATCAGCTGGTCACGCCCGTCGAAGACGTCCAGGAGCGGGACGGGCCCGTCGGGGCCGACGAGCAGCGCGCCCGCGTCGACCTCGGTCATCGGCAGGCGCCGCCGCGCGGCGGAGATCGCGTCACCCTCGCGGGTGTGCGCCTTCTCGCGGGCACGCAGCGCCTCGCGGTCACGCAGCCACGTGTCGCGGTCGACGGGGGAGGGGGAGGCGGCGGTCTCGGTCACGGCGGGCTCCTCGGCAGGTCGGGTCCGGGGCAGGGCGGTCCGGCTGCTCCGGTCGGTGGTTCGACCGGCGCGCGCCCCCGGACTCATCGGTGCCCCGCGGCCGTAGGCTCGGGGCGTGTTCCGCCTCAACCCCGAGCAGCTCGTGTTCGTCACCGAGCGCCACCTCGCCACCCTGACCACCCTGCGCGCCGACGGGAGCCCGCACGTCGTGCCCGTCGCCTTCACCTGGGACGCCGAGGCGGGCGTCGCGCGCACCACGGCGCGCCGGTCGTCGACCAAGGTGGCCAACGCACGCCGGGAGACCTCCGCGGGAGGCCGCCCCCGCGCGGCGCTGTGCCAGGTGGACGGCGGGCGGTGGCTGACGCTCGAGGGGACGATCGAGGTGAGCGAGGACGCCGACGAGATCGCGGACGCCGTCGTGCGGTACTCGAAGCGCTACCGGCCGCTGGAGCACGACCCCGAGCGCGTCGTGCTGCGCCTCACCCCGGACCGGGCGATGGCCTCGACCTACATGGCCTGAGCGCCCCGGCTCCCCGGCGGTGCTCAGGCGACGACGGCGGTCTCGTCGCCCTCGGGCAGGGCCACCGTCACCCGGTCGCCCCGGACCAGCTGGCGCCCGCGGCGGGTCTCGGGTTCCTCGTTGACCCGGACCTCGCCGTCGGCGACCAGGTCACGCGCGTGGGTTCCGGACTCCGCGAGGCCGGCCAGCTTGAGGAACTGCCCCAGCCGGATCATGTCGTCGCGGATGGGGACCTCGATCGGGGCGCTCATGGGACCCATTGTCCGTCCTCGCGGTCGCGGTCCGGGCACCTCGCCGCGTGCGCGTGGCGGCGGGGTGTCACGCCGCCAGGTCGACCGCGACGCCACGGCCGGCCGCTCGCGCCCGCTCGAGCAGGACCGCGCCCAGTGCGACGTCGAGGACTCCGAGCCCGACCGAGTCGAAGAGGGTGATCTCGTCCGGGGCGCGGCGCCCCGTCGCACGGCCCGTGACGACGTCGCCGAGCTCGAGGCGGCACGCGTCGGCGTCGATGGCCCCTTCGGCGATGGCGAGGAGCGCGTCGCCGGACTCGTGCAGGGCGGTCCCCACGGAGTCGACCACGACGCGGGAGCGCGCCATCGCGGCCCCGTCCACCTCGCGGTGGTCCGGCCGGGGCGGCGCGCCGACGACGTTCACGTGCAGGCCGGGGGCGAACCACGACCCCTGGACGAGGGGGTCGCGGGCGGGGGTGAGCGTGCACACCACGTCGGCCGTCCGGACCGCGGCCTGGGGAGATCCGACCGCCTCCACGGCGAGGTCCGGGAGGTGCTCGGCGACCTGCGCGGCGAAGGTCGCGACGCGCTCCGTGGTGCGGGACCAGACGAGGACGTGCTCGAGCGGCCTGACCTCGGCCAGCGCACGCACGTGCTCGATCGCGAGCGCGCCCGCGCCGACGAGGCCGAGCACGCGCGCGTCCTCGCGTGCCAGCCACCGCGTCGCCACGGCGCTCGCGGCGGCCGTGCGCAGCCGGGTGGGGACCGCGCCGTCGAGCACCGCGGCGGGCGCGCCCGTGCTCGCGTCGACGAGCACCAGGACGGACCGCTGGGCCGGCAGGCCGCGGTCGCGGTTGCCGGGGACGTCGGCCAGCAGCTTCGAGCCGGCGAGCCCGGCCCGGCCCGACACGGCGGTCATGGGCAGGAAGTGCGCGGCGGGGTCGAGCGCCGCGGCCGTGAGCGGCGCCTGCGCGGCGACGCCGTCCGCGAGGTCGGCGAAGGTCTGCTCGACGAGGTCGACCACCTCCCGGGGCGACACCAGCCCGGTGAGCTCGGATCGGGTGAGGACGAGGGGCACGGGCGCTCCAGCATGGTCGGCGGGACGGGCGGTGGGACGGGCGGTGGGGCGGACCGCGGCGGTGCTCATGCGGTGCGTCCGAGCCGGGCGAAGGGCGTGGTGAGCCCCGACGGCGGGCGGCTGTGGGTGACGAGCCCGGCGACGGCCAGCAGCGCGAGGACGTACGGCAGCATGACGAGCAGCGCGAACGGCACGTCCACCCCCAGTGCGGGCAGCGTGAACTGCAGCGCCTGCGCCAGGCCGAAGACCAGCGCCGCCACGGCGACGCCGACCGGGCGCCAGCTCCCGGCGATCACGGCCACGACCGCGAGGTAGCCGACGCCCGCCGTCATGTTGTCCGTGAAGGTGTGCACCTCCGCGAGGGCGAGCTGGGTGCCCGCGAGGCCGGACAGCACCCCGACCACGAGCACCGCCAGGAACCGGACGCGCAGCACGGGCACGCCCGCACGGTCGGCGCTCGCGGCGTCCTCGCCGACGGCGCTCAGGGCGATGCCCCACGCCGTGCGGCGTGACGTGAGGAGGCCGAGTCCCACGACCACGGCCAGCAGGACGTACGCGAGGCCGGTCTGCTGGAACAGCGCGGGGCCGAGGACGGGGAGGTCGGACAGCCAGGGCACCGCGACCCGGTCGAAGCCCGGGACGACGGTGCCGCGCTCGAGGAGCAGGCGGGCGCCGAAGGTGGTGCCGGCGAGCGCGAGCGCGTTCGCGGCGATGCCGGTGACGATCTGGTCGGCGCGCAGGACGACGCTGAGCAGCGCCTGCAGGAGCCCGGCCAGGAGCCCCGCGGCGGCGCCGCAGGCGACGCCGACGAGGGCCGACCCGGAGGCCGTGGCCCCGACGACGGACGCGAACGCGCCGGTGAGCATCATGCCCTCGACGCTCATGGTCAGGACTCCCGAGCGCTCGCCCACGAGCTCGCCGCTCGCGGCGACGAGGACGGGGACGGCCAGGGCGACGCCTGCGGCGAGCAGGTCGGTGAGGGTGTCGATCACGGGGTCGCCTCCGGTCGGGGGGTCGTCGGGACGGTGCGGTGCGTGCGCCGGTGCCGGGCCGGGCGCACGGCCCAGACCGCGGTCCCGGCGACGCCGAGGATGACGAGGCTCTCCGCGACCTGCGTCAGCGACGCGGGGACGCCGGCGGCGAGCTGCAGGTTGATCCCGCCCGACACCAGGAAGCCGAGCGCGGCCGCGACGACCACGGCGACGGCGCACGACCCGCGCGCCAGCAGGCCGACGACGAGGCCGGAGAACCCGTATCCCGACGAGATGCCGTCGTCGAGCACGTACGGCGCGGACACGACGAGGACGCCGCCCGCGACGCCCGCGGCCGCCCCGGCGGCGGTCAGCGCGGAGAACCGGAGCCGGTCCACGCCGAGGCCGAGGCGGTGCGCCGCGGGCCGGGACAGGCCGACGGCGGCGAGCCGGACGCCGGTGCCGGTGCGGTGCAGGACGAGCGCCACGACGCCCGCGGCGACGAGGGCGAGCACCGCGGCGACGGTCGCCGGCGAGCCCGGGACCCCGA
This sequence comes from Isoptericola sp. NPDC056573, assembly GCF_042793335.1. Taxonomy (NCBI): domain Bacteria; kingdom Bacillati; phylum Actinomycetota; class Actinomycetes; order Micrococcales; family Promicromonosporaceae; genus Isoptericola; species Isoptericola sp. NPDC056573. The sequence goes on along the minus strand of NZ_JBHTUY010000014.1, from coordinate 57,261 downwards.
GCAGCGGCAGGTGGGCCGCCTCCACGAGGGGGGCGGACTGCGGGAGCGTCTCGGAGCTGGTGACGGGCTGGCGCAGGAGCGCCTCCTCGTGCACGGCGAGGACGAGGACCGCGGCGCCGACGAAGTTGAGCAGCAGCGTGGTGATGACCTCGCTCACTCCGCGCCGGACGGCGAGCCAGGCCGCGATCGCGGCCCATCCCGCGCCGCCCGCGGCGGCGGCGAGCAGGACGAGGGGCAGCGCGACGGCCGGGGGCGCGCCCGGGGGCAGGGCGGTGCCGACCGCGGTCCCGGCGACCGCCCCCACGCAGATCTGGCCCTCCCCGCCGACGTTGACCAGGCCCGCGCGGTGCGCGAGCAGGAACCCGGCGGCCACCAGGAGCAGGACCGCCGCCGTGTTGACGGCCGAGCCGATCGCGTACGGGGTGCCGACCATGCCGTCCCAGAGGGCCGCCGCCGCCTCGGCGGGCGGCGCTCCGGCGAGCGCGGCGAGGGCGGCGCTGACCGCCAGGGCGCCGGCGACCGCCGCGGCCGGGACGAGGACGGGCGCCAGGTCGCGGAGCCGGGCCGTCGGTCCGCGCGGCGGCGCCTCCCGACCACCGTCGGCGGGGGAGTTCGTGGGGCCGGGCTGTTTCGGTGTCCCGGTCGGTGTCCCTGTCGGTGTCCCGGTCGGTGTCCCGCTCGACGGCGTGGGCGGGGGCGCCGGCGGCGAGCCCGGCGCGGTGCTCCGCGGGGAACGTGCGGCGGCGAGGGCGCGTGCGGCGAGGGTCATACGGCTGCTCCCGTCATGAGGCGCGCGACCTGGTCGCGCGCGTCCGGCGCGTCGGTGGGCACGGCGTCGCTCAGCCGGCCCCGGTAGGCGACGTGCACGCGGTCGCACGTCGCGAGGAGCTCCGAGAGCTCGCTGGAGACCACCAGCACGGCGACGCCGGACGCGGCGGCGTCGCGCAGGCGGGTGACGACGTCGTCGACGGCGCCGAGGTCGAGGCCGCGCGTCGGCTGGGCGGCGACGACGCAGCGCAGCGGGTCGAGGCTGAGCTCGCGGGCCAGCACGGCCTTCTGCTGGTTGCCGCCCGAGAGCGAGGAGAGGGGCGCGTCGAGGTCGGCGGCCCGCACGTCGAACCGGGCCGCGAGGTCGCGCGCGTCGGCGCGCAGCGCACGCCGGTCGAGGAGCCCGAACCTCCGGTAGGCGCCGAGACGCCCGAGCAGGAGGTTCGTCGTGACGCTGAGCGCCGGGACGACGGCCTCGTGGTGGCGGTCCTCGGGGACGACGCCGAGGCCGAGCGCGGTGCGCCGTCCCGGCGTCGCGCGGGTGATGTCGTGCCCGTCGAGCAGGACCTGTCCCGCCGCCGGGGCGCGCGCCCCGGAGAGCGCCGCGACGAGCTCGCTCTGGCCGTTGCCCTCCACGCCCGCGATCCCGACGACCTCGCCGGGTCGGACGGCCAGGTCGACGTCGTCCACCAGCCGCTCGCCGTCCGCGCCCTCCACGACGAGGCCGCGGACGTCCAGCGCGACGGGCAGGGACGCGTCGGGTCGCGGCGGCGCCGGACGGCGGGCCGCCGCCTTCCCCTCCACGTCGACGCTCGCGGCGAGCACCGGGTCGAGCCCCCCGACGTCGCGACCGATCATCAGGGTGACCAGGTCCGCCGTGCCGAGCGCGTCGGGACCGCCGCCGTCCTCGGCCTTGGGGCCGCCGTCGCCGGGGCGGGCGATCCGGCCGCCCCCGACGACGCGCCCGCCCCGCAGCACCGTGGCGCGGTCGCCGACGCGCCGCACCTCCGCCAGCTTGTGGGTGACGAGGACGACGGCCGTCCCGGCGGCCGCAACGCGGCGACAGGTCCCCAGCAGCCGCTCGACGTCCTCGGGGCCGAGGACGCCCGTGGGCTCGTCGAGCAGCAGCAGGCGCGGCCGGTCGAGCAGGGCGCGCACGATCTCGACCTGCTGGCGCGCGCCGATGCTGAGCTCCCCGGTCACGGCCGCCGGGTCGACACGCAGGCCCAGGTCGTCCTCGATCTCCGCGAGCCGCGTCGTGAGCCCCGCCAGGTCGGGGCGCAGCCGCCGCCCGCGCCCGAGCAGGAGGTTCTCCCGCACGGTGAGCGTGGGGACCAGCGAGAAGTGCTGGTGGACCATGCCGATGCCCAGGCGGATCGCCTCGGCGGGGGACGCGGGGGCGTACGGCGCTCCGTCCAGCAGCAGCTCGCCGCGGGTGGGGGGCAGGGTGCCGAAGACGAGGTGGCACAACGTCGACTTGCCGGCGCCGTTCTCGCCGAGCACGCAGTGCACCTCGCCGGCGGCGACCGTGAGGTCGACGTCGTCGAGCGCGGTGTGCGCGCCGAAGCGGCGGGTGACGCCGCGGAGCTCGAGCGCGGGCGTGTCGCCCGGTCGCGGTGGGGGCACGGGACCTCCTCGGTCGGTGGTCGGTCCGGCAGGACGGAGCCGGGTCGGTACGGGGCCGGGTCGGTACGGGCCGGGTCAGTACGGGGCGACGTCGCCGCTGGCGACGGACTCGGTGAGGGTCGAGAGCGCGTCCGCGGTCTCGGGGTCGTCGCCGCACAGGACGAACTCGGTACCGCCACGCTCGGACGTCAGGCCGAAGGGCACCTGCGCCGCCTCCCACGTGCCGTCCAGCACCGCCTGCACGGCGTACTCGACCTCGGTGCCGATGTCCGTGCGCACGTACCCGGCGTACGGTCCGGTGCACTCGCCGGGGATCGGCCCGCCGATCATCGCGGCGTCCGCGTCGGCCGCGGCCTGCTCGATGCCCTGCTTGCCGAGGTTCACGATCTGCCCGACGACGTCGACCCCGACACCGAAGTTCGCGGCGGCGGCCTGCTTCGCCTTGGCCGGGTCGTTGAAGTCGCCGAGGAACTGCGGCGTCACCACGGTGGTGCCCGGGACGGCGGCCTCGGCGCCGTTCGCGAAGGCGGCCGAGGCGTTGACGATGGCCGGCAGCTCGACCCCGCCGATGAAGCCGATCTTCCCGGTGGACGACGACAGGGCCGCGACGGCGCCCGAGAGGTACTCGGCCTCTGCCTGCTGAGGGTCGTAGTAGGCGAGGTTGTCCAGCGGCTCGGCGTCGGCCGGCCCGCCGATCTCGACGAACGTGACGTCGGGGAACTGCGGAGCCACCTTGCGGAGGTCGGCGTCGGTCTGCCCGCCCACGGAGATCACCAGGTCGGAGCTGCCCGCGAGCCGCACCAGGGTCTGCTCGTAGTCGGCCGCGGCGACCTCCTCGACGAACGACATGTCGACCTCGTCGCCGAGCTCCTCCTCGACCCGCTGGTACCCGAGGTAGGCCGACTGCATGAACCCCGTGTCCGAGGTCGAGCCGGGGAGGAACACGCCCACGGCCAGAGGCCCGTCGGCCGTCGGGTCGGTGCCGGAGGCGGCAGGGGAGCCGCAGGCCGCGAGAGCGAGGGTCCCCGCGGCGGCGAGCGCGGTGGCCAGGCGCCGGCGGGTCGGTGCGGCGGCAGACGGTCCGGTGCGGTGGGTGCGGGTTCCGGGGCGGGGGCTGCGCATGTCGTCCTCCAGTGAGTTAGCGGTATACCACTAATGGAGGAGTCTCGGGACGTCGTGTTTCCAGGGGGTCAACCGGCCGTAAATGCTGCGTGACCGTGCATCGGTCAGCCGGCGCGCCGGCCCCGGTTGCGCGACCGGGTCGCCTCGACGGGGTCGACGGGGGAGGAGGCCCAGGTCTCGGCGAGCGCGAGGCTCGGCCCGCGTCCCGAGGCCACGTGCCGCTGGGCGAGCGCGCCGACGGTCTCCGCGTCGCGGGCCTCGATCGCCGCGAGCATCGCCGCGTGCTCCTCGCACTGCTCGCGGGTGTCCCGACGCTTCGTGAGGTGGAAGAGCCAGCGCACCCGGGCGTCCAGCGGCGCGAGCATCGACCGCAGCAGCGTGTTGCCGCACGCCTGCACCACCGCCGCGTGGAAGCCGGCGTTCGCCGCGGCCGTCGCGGCGTCGTCGTGGGCGTCGAGGGCCTCGCGCGCGGCCTGCACGGCGGCCGCCATCGTCTCGAGGTCGGCGGCCGTGCGACGCAGCGCCGCGAGCCGGAACGCCAGCACCTCGACGCTCTCGCGGACCTCGAAGAGCTGCTCGACGTCCTCGCGCGTGAAGGGCGCGACCAGCGCCCCCTGCCGGGGCACCAGGATGACCAGGCCCTCGCCCTCGAGCTGCTGGAGCGCCTCGCGGAGCGGGACGCGCGAGACGCCGAGCTCGGCGGCGATGTCCCTCTCGACCAGCCGCTGACCCGGATGGAGGTCGAGGCCGATGATGCGTGCCTTGATGGTCTCGTAGGCGGTCTCGCGCAGCGAGCGGCTGTCGCCGCGGGGCGCGGGGGGCGTGGTCACGCACCGATCCTAAGGAGCGGGCGGGGCCGGTGGCCGGACCGGGGCCCGGCCTAGACTGGTCCGGTGATCCGACGCATCGACCTCCGCGGGCAGGACCTGACCCGCACCGAGCTGCTCGGGGTGCTGCCGCGCCCCGAGATCGGGGTGGACGAGGCCGTCCAGGCCGTCACCCCGATCATCGCCGACGTCCGGGCCCGCGGTGCCGCCGCGCTCCGCGACCTGTCGGAGCGCCTCGACGGCGTGCGTCCGGAGCATCTGCGCGTCCCGGTGGAGGCGCTGGCCGCCGCCCTCTCGGGGCTCGACCCGCAGGTGCGGGCGGGGCTCGAGGAGGCCATCCGGCGGGTCCGGGCGGTGCACGCCGCGCAGGTGCCGACGGAGCACGCCACGCAGCTCGCGCCGGGTGCGGTGGTGCGACAGCGGTGGGTCCCCGTGCAGCGCGTGGGCCTGTACGTGCCCGGTGGCCGCGCCGTGTACCCGTCGTCCGTGATCATGAACGTGGTCGCCGCGCAGGAGGCCGGGGTGCCCGGGCTCGCCGTCGCGTCGCCGCCGCAGAAGGACGCCGGTGGGCTGCCGCACCCGACGATCCTCGCGGCGTGCGCGCTGCTCGGCGTCGACGAGGTCTACGCGGTCGGCGGGGCCCAGGCGGTGGCGATGTTCGCGTACGGCGCCGCCGGCACCGAGCCGCAGGACGGCGACGTGCTGTGCGACCCGGTGGACGTCGTGACGGGCCCCGGCAACGTGTACGTGACGGCGGCCAAGCGCCTGGTGCGCGGCGTCGTCGGCATCGACGCCGAGGCCGGGCCCACGGAGATCGCCGTGCTCGCCGACGAGACGGCCGACCCGGGGCACGTCGCCCTCGACCTCATCAGCCAGGCCGAGCACGACCCGATGGCCGCCTCCGTCCTGGTCACGCCGTCCGTGGAGCTGGCCGGCGCCGTGGAGGCCCGGCTGAGCGACCTGGTGGGCTCCACCAAGCACTCGGCCCGCGTCCTGCAGGCGCTCGGCGGACCGCAGTCCGCCGTCGTGCTCGTCGACGACCTGGAGCAGGGTCTCGCGGTGGTGGACGCCTACGGCGCGGAGCACCTGGAGATCCAGACCGAGGGGGCAGCGGCGCTCGCGGAGCGCGTGCGATCGGCGGGGGCGATCTTCGTCGGTCCGTGGTCGCCCGTCTCCCTCGGCGACTACATGGCGGGCAGCAACCACGTGCTCCCCACCGGCGGCTCCGCGCACTTCTCCAGCGGCCTCGGCGTCCACGCCTACCTCAAGTCCGTCCAGGTGGTGGAGTACACCCGCGACGCGCTCGAGGAGCTCGCCGACCGCATCGTCGCCGTCGCGAACGACGAGGACCTGCCCGCGCACGGCGAGGCCGTCCGCGGGCGCTTCCTCTGAGCAGCCGCACCACGCCCACGACCGGTCCTCGCCGGCGCGCGGAATAGTGTGCCAAGCGGCACGGCCCACGGCGTCGGCCACGTCGGAGGGCCGTGCGAGCATGGACGCATGCCCGCGCCGCCACCCCGCCTCGACCCGGTCGTGGTGGGCGACGTCGTCGGGAGCGCCGCGTTCCGCCGCGCCCAGGGCTACCAGCGTGCGGGCATGGTGCGCACCTGGCACTGGGACCCCGACGCGCGGGCGCTCACGGCCCGCGTCGCGGGCAGCGGGGCGCAGCCCTACGCCTGTCGCGTGACGTTCACCGTCGGGGCCGACGGGCGGTACGCCTACGACGGGTCGACCTGCAGCTGTCCGGTGCGAGCGGACTGCAAGCACGTCGCAGCCGTCCTGCTGCACGTCGGTGCCCAGCCCGAGGCGGTCGGGACCGCCGTGGCCGCCGTCAGCGGTGACGAGGACGGCGACGAACCCGTGGGCTGGAGGGGGCGCCTCGCCGCGGTGACCGGAGCCCCGGACGCCGGGTCCCGCCGGCCGGCCGCGCACGGCACCCGCGACGGCGGCACCCTGCCGGTCGCGCTGCGGTTCCGGCTCGACGAGGAGTTCGGCGGCCTGCCCCCGGAGCTCTCGGTGCGGCCGGTCGTGCCGGGGCGCACCGGCTGGAAGGTCGCGCCCGAGGCGAGCTGGGAGGCGCTGGCCACCGGCCTGTACGCGTTCGCCGACGTGCGGGCCACGCCCGCGCCCGAGGTGCGGCGCTGGTTCGCCGACCTCGGGTCCGCCCTCGGCGACGGGGGCGGGTTCGGCCGCGGCCGGCGCGCCTGGCGCCCCCTGGCCGCCGGCGGCCGCGGGCTGTGGGCGCTGCTCGCCGAGGCCGCGGACCTGGAGATCCCGCTCGTCGCGCACGGGGCGCGTGACGAGGTGCTCCTGGCGGACGCGGCGGAGCTCCGCCTGAGGGTGGGGACCGCGGTCGGCGCGGCGGACGGCGGGGTGCACCTGGACCCGGTCGTGGCCTTCGACCGCGTCGACGTGGCCCCGGGTGCACCGCTCGGCACGGTGGGGGACACCGGCCTGTACGCGGTCGAGGCCTCCGGCCGGCGGACCGTGCTCCGGCTGGGGCCCACGCCGCGGCGGCTGTCCGACGCCGCGCGGGAGCTCGTGGCCGTGGGCCGGGTGGAGGTGCCGGGCGACGACGTGGCGGAGCTCTACGCCGAGCACCTCCCCGCGCTCCGTCGCGCCGTGCGCGTCGTCACCGACGGCTCCGTCGCGCTGCCCGACCCGCCGCGCCCGGTGCTCGTGGCCGAGGTCGCCTTCCCGTCGCCGGAGCACGCTCTCCTGACGTGGGCGTTCGAGTACCCGACGCTCGAGCACACGACCCCGGGCGCGGGCAGGGTGCGTCGCGTCGCGCTGGACGGGGCGACGTCGGACCCGGTGCGGGACCCGGAGGCCGAGGCCGAGATCCGGGCCAAGGCGCAGGCGACCGTCCGCGGCGTGCCCGGCTTCGAGCGCTTCGACCTCGCCGCCCGGACGGACGTCAAGGGCCTGGACGCACTCGACCTCGCCCACGGCGTGCTCCCCGCGCTGGCCGCCACGGGCGACGTGCGCGTCGAGGCCGGCGACGTGCCGCACTACCTGCACTTGGACGCCGCGCCCCGCGTGGTCGTCTCGGGCGCGCCCTCGGGGGACTCCGACTGGCTCGATCTCGGCGTCTCGGTGACCGTCGGCGGCAAGGAGCTCCCGTTCGCCCGCCTGTTCACCGCCCTCGCGCGCGGCGACAAGCGGCTGCTCCTCGTCGACGGGTCGTGGCTGCGCCTCGACCAGCCGGTGCTGGGCCGCCTGCGTGACCTCATCACGGAGGCCACTGCGCTGAGCGACCGGCCGGGCAAAACGCGGGTCAGCCGCTACGACGCGCACCTGTGGGGCGAGCTCGAGGACGTGGCGGACGTCGTCGAGGCCGCGGAGGCCTGGCGGCGGTCGCTGGCCGGCCTGCGCGCGCTCGCCGCGGGGGAGCGTGTCGCGGAGGCGTTGGACGTGCCCGACGGCGTGCGCGCCGAGCTGCGGCCGTACCAGCGGCAGGCGTTCGAATGGCTGACCTTCCTGTGGCAGCACGGGCTCGGGGGGATCCTGGCCGACGACATGGGGCTCGGCAAGACGGTCGAGACGCTCACGTTCCTGGCGCACGCGCGGACGACGGCGGCGGACGCCCCGCCCTTCGTCGTCGTCGCCCCGGCCTCCGTGGTCGGGAACTGGGTGGACGAGGCGGCGCGCTTCACCCCCGGGCTGCGGGTGGTCGCGATGCCCGCGACCTCGCGCACGCTCGGCACCGACCTGGCCGAGCTCGCAGCCGGGGCCGACGTGGTCGTCACGTCGTACGCCGTCTTCCGTCTCGAGTTCGACGCGTTCGACGCGCTCGAGTGGGGCGGGCTGATCCTCGACGAGGCGCAGGTGGCGAAGAACCCGCGCACGCGGGCGCACGAGACCGCCCGGCTGCTGCGCGCCCCGTTCAAGCTGGCGGTCACGGGCACGCCGCTCGAGAACAACCTCATGGAGCTGTGGGCGGCCCTCGCGATCGTCGCGCCGGGGCTGTACCCGTCGATGCACCGCTTCAAGGCGGAGACCGCGCGGCTGGTCGACGCCGCGGCCGCCGACGACGACCCCCAGGTGGTCGCGGCCGGCAACCGCGCGCTCGCACGCCTCAAGCGGCGCATCCGCCCGCTCGTGCTGCGCCGCACCAAGGAGCAGGTCGCCCCCGAGCTCCCCGAGCGCACCGAGCGCGTGCTGCGCGTGCCGCTCACCCCCGACCACCGCAAGGTCTACGACACCCACCTGCAGCGCGAGCGACAGCGGCTGCTCGGGCTGCTGGAGGACTTCGACGCGAACCGCGTGGCGATCTTCCGGTCGTTGACGACGCTGCGCCGCCTCGCGCTCGACGCGTCGCTCCTCGACGACGCGTACGCGGGCGTGGGCTCCGCCAAGCTCGACGTGGTGACCGACGAGCTGACCGAGATCGCCGCGGAGGGCCACCGGGCGCTCGTCTTCTCGCAGTTCACGTCGTTCCTGCGGCGCGTCGAGCAGCGCGTCACCGCCGCTGGGCTGCCCGTCGTCTACCTCGACGGCGCCACCCGCCGGCGCGCGGACGTCGTGCGGGCCTTCAAGGAGGGCGACGCCCCGGTGTTCCTCGTCTCGCTCAAGGCGGGCGGCGTCGGGCTCAACCTCACCGAGGCCGACTACGTCTACCTGCTGGACCCGTGGTGGAACCCCGCCACCGAGGCGCAGGCCGTCGACCGCACCCACCGCATCGGGCAGACCCGCAACGTCGTCGTGACGCGCCTGGTCGCGCAGGACACGATCGAGGAGAAGGTCATGGCGCTCGCGCGGCGCAAGGCCGCGCTGTTCGACGCCGTGCTCGACGACGTGGCGGGCACGTTCGCCCGGGCGCTCGCGGCCGACGACGTCCGGGGGCTGCTCGACGGCTGACCCCGGTGCCCCGCCGCGGCGCGCGCGGACCCGTCAGCGCACGCCGAGCACGAACGGGTGCACCGCCGCGGCGCCGGCCTGGCGCAGCAGCCGGGCGGCCACCGTGAGCGTCCAGCCGGACTCGGTCCAGTCGTCCACCAGCAGCACGGTGCGGCCCGGCAGGCCGCGCAGGGCGGCGTCGCCCAGCTCCGGTCGCAGGCGCCGCGCCACACCCGCGAGGCGCATCGCCGAGTTCACGTCGTGCCGGTCGGGCTGCTCGGAGCCGGCGGCCGGCCCGACCGCGCCGATGAGCGGCACGCCCAGGTAGGCGGCCAGCCCCGAGGCCAGGTGGTAGGTGAGCTGCGGACGGGTGGCCGACCGCACCGCGACCACGCCCTCGATCGCGTGGGACGCGCCCGCGTCGTCCGCCCCGTCGCCGCCGTCGCTGCGGCCGGGGTGGATGGCGTCCCAGTCGTCGAGGACCCGCGCGGCGGCGTGCCGCAGCGGCACGGGCACCTCGCCGTCGGGTGCACCCGCCGCGAAGAGGTCGCGCAGCGGGCCCGACCAGCCCAGGCCGTCGAGGCGGGCGACCGCGCGTCCCGGCTCGGCGCGCTCGCCGGGCGCGATCTTGCCCTTGAGGTCGAGGCCGAGGGCGGCCAGCCCGGACGGCCACATCGCGCGCGGTCCGACCTCCACGCCGGGCCGGTCCATGTCGGCGCGCGCGGCGGCCACGGCCTCCGCGTCGGGGACGGCGGGCAGCGTGACACCGTCGCACCGGTCGCAGCGGCCGCAGGCCCAGCCGTCGGGCAGCTCCGGGTCGTCGAGCTGGGCGCGCAGGTACGCCATCCGGCACCCGGAGGTGGCCACGTAGTCGACCATGGCCTGCTGCTCCGCCTGGCGGGTGGCCTCCACCCGTGCGTAGCGCTCGGCGTCGTACGCCCAGGGGGTGCCGGTGGCGACCCAGCCGCCCTGCACGCGGCGCACCGCGCCGTCGACGTCGAGCACCTTGAGCATCGTCTCGAGCCGGGACCGCTTGAGGTCGACCTGCGTCTCGAGCGCGGCGGTCGACTGCGCGCCCTCGGACGCCCCGAGGGCGCCGAGCGTGGCGCGGACCTGCGGCTCGGCGGGGAACGCCTGCGACCCGAACCAGTCCCAGATCGCCCGGTCCTCGTGCCCGGGCAGAAGCACGACGACGGCGTCGTCCACGCCACGGCCCGCGCGGCCCACCTGCTGGTAGTAGGCGATGGGGGAGGAGGGGGCGCCGAGGTGCACGACGAACGCGAGGTCGGGCTTGTCGAAGCCCATGCCGAGCGCGGACGTCGCCACCAGGGCCTTGACCCGGTTCTCCTTGAGGTCCTCCTCCAGCTGCTCCCGCTGGGTGGGGTCGGTCCGGCCGGTGTAGGCCGCGACCGCCAGCCCCGCGCCCCGGAGCTGCTCGGCCACCTGCTCGGCGGCGGACACGGTGAGGCAGTAGACGATGCCCGACCCCTCGACGTCCTGCAGCGCCTCCACGAGCCACGCCACCCGCGTGGGCTGGTCGGGGAGCTCGAGCACGGCGAGGTGCAGCGACTCGCGGTCCAGCCCGCCCCGCAGCACGAGCACGTCCTCGTCGGGGACGGGGTCGCCGCCGGCGGCCGTTCCGTGCACGCCGAGCTGCTCGGCGACGTCGGCGGTGACGCGGGCGTTGGCCGTGGCCGTCGTGGCGAGGACGGGGATGCCGGGCGGCAGGTCGGCGAGCAGCGTGCGGATGCGGCGGTAGTCGGGCCGGAAGTCGTGGCCCCAGTCGGAGATGCAGTGCGCCTCGTCGATCACCACGAGGCCGGCGTCGGCCGCCAGGCGGGGGAGCACCTCGTCGCGGAACGCCGGGTTGTTGAGCCGCTCGGGCGAGCACAGGAGCACGTCGACCTCGCCCGCCGCGATGTCCGCGTGCACCTGGTCCCACTCGGTGACGTTCGAGGAGTTGATCGTCACGGCGCGGATCCCGGCGCGCGACGCCGCCGCGATCTGGTCGCGCATGAGCGCCAGGAGCGGGGACACGATGACGGTGGGACCCGCGCCCCGGGACCGCAGCAGGGACGTCGCGACGAAGTACACGGCGGACTTGCCCCACCCGGTGCGCTGCACGACGAGCGCGCGGCGGCGGAACGCGACGAGCGCCTCGATCGCGCGCCACTGGTCCTCCCGCAGCGTCGCGTCCTCGCGGCCGACCAGCGCGCGCAGCGACTCCTCGGCCTGCTCGCGCAGCGTGCCGCCGCCCTCGCCCGCGCTGTCGAGCAGCCCGCGGAGCATCGCGAGCTTCGCGCGCTTGGCGGCGTCGGGCGCCGACGCAGTTTCGGGGGACGGGACGGGCGGCGGGGCGGTCCGCGGCCCGGGCGGGGCGCCGTGCTCGTTCTCGTTCTCGGGCGCCTGGTCGTCAGGCGGCGGGACGTCCTCGTCCGTCGGGTCGAACACGAGGTCGGCGTACGGGTCGTCGGGGTGGCTCACGTCTTCGATCGTAGGGGGCGCCGCCGACGGCTCCGGCCCGTCCTCCACAGGCCGTCAGCGCACGTACTCCCGCAGGAGCGCCACGGACGACGCCACCACCGCGACCACCTCGGCCGCGGCGGCGACGATCTCGGTGGCCCCCGCGAACGTCTCGTTGACGCCGTAGAAGCCGACCGTCGTCGACAGGACGAACGCGAGCAGCGTCAGGCCGCCGAAGCCGATGCCGCCGACGAGCGGCAGCCAGTGCCGCCAGGCCACGAGCAGCCCGGCCAGCACGACGCCCGCCACGGCGTTGAGGAGGAAGAGGGGGCCGACGACGGCGATCGTGTCGTAGCCGTCGACGTACAGCACGACGTGGACGACGGCGGAGACGAGGACCGCGAGCGCGGCCGCGAGTCGCCAGCCGCGCGCGACGGGCGGCCGGGCCGAGGGGGTGGGCCGCGGCCGGGGTGGCACCGCGCCGTGCGACGAGTCCATGATGATGATGCTCCCACTCCTCGGTGGTGCCGTCAGCGGAAGCGTCCGGCGGGCCGGGGCCCGACCCACCGGAGGCGCCATGCCGACCAGCCCAGCGACCAGCCCTCAGGCCAGCCCTCAGGCCAGCCCGACCGTGCCCGACGCGGCCGCCTGCTCCTGCGGTCCGACCCGCCGACAGCTGCTGCGCGGCACGGGCGCGGCGGCGGGCGCGATCGCGGGCGCCGGGGTGCTCGCCGCCTGTGCCGAGCAGAAGCCGACGCCGCAGGAGGCCGCGGCCTCCGCGAGCGCGGCGGGCGCGGGCACGGTCGTCGTCGCGCTCGCCGACGTGCCGGTGGGCGGCGCCGTCGCCGCGAAGGTCGGTGGTCAGGACGTGCTCGTGACCCAGCCGACCCAGGGCGAGGTGCACGCGTTCAGCGCGATCTGCACGCACGCGGGCTGCACGGTCGCGCCCGGCGAGGGCGAGCTGCTGTGCCCGTGCCACCAGTCGCGCTACGCGCTGACGGACGCCGCGGTGCTCGGCGGGCCGGCGCCCGAGCCGCTCCCGTCGATCCAGGTCGAGGTCTCGGGGGACGACGTCGTGCGCGGGGAGCGTCAGCTCCGCATGTCCATGACGACGCGGCCGTCGATGCTGCCCGCGATCATCTCGTCGAAGATCGCGTTGATGTCGCCGAGGGGGCGCACCGTGTAGGTCGGGTCGACCTTGCCGCGGGCGAAGAAGTCGAGGGCCTCCGCCATGTCCTTGCGGGTGCCGACGATCGAGCCGCGCACGGTGAGCCCGAACAGGACCGTGGTGAAGATGTCCAGCGGGAACTTCTCCGGGGGCAGGCCCACGAGGGACACCGTGCCGCCGCGGCGCAGCGCGCCGACGGCCTGCGGGAACGCGTGGGCGTTGACCGCGGTCACCAGTGCGCCGTGGACGCCGCCGCCGGTCTTCTCCTGCAGCTCGGCCGCGGCGTCGGCGGAGGTGGCCGCGTTCACGGTCACCTCGGCCCCGTGCTTGCGCGCAAGCTCGAGCTTGGCGTCGTCGACGTCGACCGCGGCGACGCGGCGGCCCATCGCGACCGCGTACTGCACGGCGATGTGGCCGAGGCCGCCGATGCCGGAGATCAGCACCCACTCGCCCGGCTTGGTGTCGGTGACCTTGAGGCCCTTGTAGACGGTGACGCCGGCGCACAGGATCGGGCCCACGGCCGACAGGTCGACGCCCTCGGGGACGATCGGGGCGTACCGGGAGTCGACGAGCATGTACTGGCCGAAGGAGCCGTCGACCGAGTAGCCGCCGTTCTTCTGGTTCGGGCAGAGGGTCTCCCAACCGGTCTCGCAGTACTCGCACTCGCCGCAGGCGCTCCACAGCCAGGCGTTGCCGACGGTGTCGCCGACCTTGACGCGGGTCACCTGGTCGCCGACGGCGACGACGTGCCCGACGCCCTCGTGGCCGGGGACGAACGGCGGGCTCGGCTTGACCGGCCAGTCGCCGTGCGCGGCATGCAGGTCGGTGTGGCACACCCCGGTGTAGTCGACCTTGACCAGGGCCTCGTGCGGGCCGGGCGTCGGGATCTCTCGGTCCTCGACGGTCAGGGGCTCGGTGAACGAGTGGACGACCGCGGCCTGCATGGTGCTCATCTGCTTCTCCCTCTCACGGGCCGCTCGCGGGCGGCCCACATGTCGAACTGCTGATACCTCGACGGTAGGCGCGATGCCTCCGCGACGCAGCCCCAGGGCCTTGTGAAGGCTGTCACAAGCCGCACGATCAGGCCGTTCGCTGCATGTGTAATCCTTCACAAAGTGGATGGTCGGTCGATCCGGCACGGTCGGCAGCGGTCGGCCCGACCCGGGCTCGCGTGCCCGGCCGAGGGGCGGACGCCGCCCTCGGGCGCTCCGGCCGTTCCGTAGACTGGCGCGGTGACCACCCCCCTGTCCGCCGCACCCGCGGGCGGCGTCGACGGCGCGCGGCTGCCGCTGCGTCCCGAGCTCGCCGCCGAGGTGCCCTACGGCGCCCCGCAGCTCGACGTGCCTGTGCGGCTGAACGTCAACGAGAACCCGTACGCCCCGTCGGAGGCCGTGGTCGCGACGATCGCCCACCACGTCGCCGAGGCGGCGCGCGGGCTCAACCGGTACCCGGACCGCGACTTCGCCGCCCTGCGTGGCGACCTGGCCGACTACCTGGCGCTCGAGTCGGGGGTGCGGGTCGCGCCCGAGCAGGTCTGGGCCGCCAACGGCTCCAACGAGGTCATGCTGCACCTGCTGCAGGCGTTCGGGGGCCCCGGCCGCACCGCGCTGTCCTTCGCGCCGACCTACTCGATGTACCCCGAGTACGCGCGCGACACGCACACGCGCTGGGTCACCGGCCGCCGCGAGACCGACTTCACGCTCGACGTCGACCACGCGGTCGCGACGATCGAGGAGGTCCGCCCGTCCGTGGTCCTCCTCGCCAGCCCGAACAACCCGACCGGCACGGCGCTGCCGCTCGCGACGGTGGAGGCGATCCTGGACGCCGCGGCGAGGACCGAGGTGCCCGACGCCCCCGAGCGCGACGGTCGCCGCGCCGGCGCCATCGTCGTGGTCGACGAGGCGTACGCGGAGTTCCGCCGCCCCGGCACGCCGTCGGCCCTCGAGCTGCTCGGCACGCACCCCCACCTCGCGGTCTCGCGCACGATGTCGAAGGCCTTCGCCGCGGCCGGGCTGCGGCTCGGCTACCTGGCCGCCTCCACCGCGCTCGTCGACGCCCTGCGTGTCGTCCGGCTGCCCTACCACCTGTCGGCCGTCACGCAGGCGGCCGCACGGGGAGCGCTGGCGCACCACGACGAGCTGCGGGCCCAGGTGCGCGACCTGCGCGACGAGCGCGACGCCCTCGTGGCGTGGCTGCGCGCGCAGCGCGTGGACGGCCGCCCGCTGCAGGTGGCGGACTCCGACGCGAACTTCGTGCTGTTCGGCACGTTCGAGGACCGGCACGCCGTCTGGCAGGGCCTGCTCGACCGCGGGGTCCTCATCCGCGAGACGGGGCCCGACGGCTGGCTGCGCGTTTCCGTCGGCACGCCCGGCGAGAACGCCGCGTTCCGGGCCGCGTTCATCGAGGTCGTCAGCGAGACGGTCACCGGCGCCACGGCGCCCGAGGAGGAGGACTGATGCAGCACCGCACGGCCCGCGTGGAGCGCACGACGAGCGAGTCGAGCGTCGTCGTCGAGCTGGACCTCGACGGCACGGGGCGCACGGAGATCTCGACGACCGTGCCGTTCTACGACCACATGCTCACCGCGCTCGGCAAGCACTCGCTGATCGACCTCACGGTGCGCGCGACCGGCGACACCCACATCGACGCGCACCACACGGTCGAGGACGTCGCCATCGTGCTCGGCGAGGCGCTGCGCGAGGCGCTGGGCGACAAGCGCGGCATCTCCCGCTACGGCGACGCGACCGTGCCGCTCGACGAGGCGCTCGCGCTCGCGGTCGTCGACGTCTCCGGCCGGCCGTACCTGGTGCACTCCGGCGAGCCGGAGGGGCAGGAGTACCACCTCATCGGCGGGCACTTCACCGGGTCCCTCACGCGGCACGTGCTCGAGTCGATCGCCCACCACGCGGGCATCTGCCTGCACGTGCGGGTCCTCGCGGGCCGCGACCCCCACCACATCGTCGAGGCCCAGTTCAAGGCGCTCGCCCGCGCGCTGCGCGCCGCCGTCGCCCCCGACCCGCGCGTCGAGGGCGTCCCGTCCACGAAGGGTGCGCTGTAGCCGCATGACCACCGATCCCGACCGGCAGCCCGACCCGCAGCCGGACCTGCCCGACGACCTGCCCGAGGGCTTCGAGGTCCCCGACGACCTGTCGGGTCTCGACGGCACCCGCAAGGACCCCGACCTGGCGGTCCTCATCACACAGATCGCCGGCGCGGAGCCCTTGGCGGCCGCCTGCTCGCTCGCGGAGCTCGACGTCGACGCCGTGCCCACGCCCGTGGGCGCCGTCGCCGTGCTGCGCGACACGAGCGACGATGCCCCCGACCACGCCGCCGCGGCGATCTCGAAGCTCGTGGCGGGCGTCCCGCTGGTGCTCGTGACCCGCTGGGGCGAGCAGCTCACCTGCGTGCGCTACGCCGACGGCGAGGCGCAG
Organism: Isoptericola sp. NPDC056573; assembly: GCF_042793335.1. Classification (NCBI taxonomy): domain Bacteria; kingdom Bacillati; phylum Actinomycetota; class Actinomycetes; order Micrococcales; family Promicromonosporaceae; genus Isoptericola; species Isoptericola sp. NPDC056573. The sequence goes on along the minus strand of NZ_JBHTUY010000014.1, from coordinate 41,017 downwards.
GGCGAGCTGCCCCCGGGCCTGGTGCTGGGAGGCGCGCCGGAGGCGCTCGAGGACCTCGTCACCGGCCAGCTCACGGTGGCCGACCTGCCGGGCGTCGTGCCGTCGACGAGCATCGGCCGCTTCAAGGCGATGCGGATGCTCACGGGCGCCGCGCGCAAGGCCCGCAAGAAGCAATAGGGGAGACGCATGCCGGACACGCCCAGCGACTCGACCAGCAACTCGACAGGCACGGTCGACCGGGACAGGATCACCGCGGCGCAGGAGGCGGCGGGGATCACGCCGTTGCTGCCGCACGGCGGCGCCGCGGCCGACCTCAACCCCGCGCCGGCGCCCGCGCGCCCGGACGGACGCTCCCACGTCGTGGTGCTCGACTACGGCTTCGGCAACGTCCGCTCGGCCGTGCGCGCGCTCGAGCGGGTCGGTGCCGACGTGGAGCTCACCGCCGACCTGGCGCGGGCCGCCGAGGCCGACGGCCTCGTCGTGCCGGGCGTCGGCGCGTTCGCCGCCTGCATGGCCGGCCTCCGTGCCGTGCGGGGCGACCAGGTGATCGACCGGCGCCTCGCGGGGGGTCGCCCGGTGCTGGGCATCTGCGTCGGCATGCAGGTCATGTTCGACGCCGGCGTGGAGCACGGCGAGCGCGCCGAGGGCCTGGGCGAGTGGCCCGGCGTCGTCGAGCGGCTCGACGCCCCGGTCGTGCCCCACATGGGCTGGTCGCCCGTGGAGGCTCCCGAGGGCTCCCGCCTCTTCGCGGGGGTCGAGCACGAGCGGTTCTACTTCGTGCACTCGTACGCGGCGCAGCAGTTCACGCAGGGGCACGACGGCGACGCGGACCCGCGCTACACGCCGCCGCTGGTCACCTGGGCGCGGCACGGGGCGCCGGGCGCGGAGTCCCGGTTCGTCGCCGCCGTCGAGAGCGGTCCGCTGGCCGCCACGCAGTTCCACCCCGAGAAGTCCGGCGACGCCGGCGCGACCCTGCTCGAGAACTGGGTCCGCTCGCTCTGAGCGCCGTCGACCCGATCACCCCCGCACCCGAACCTGCCGTTCCAGAAGCTGGAGACACCCTGATGACCGACCGCCTCGTGCTGCTGCCCGCCGTCGACGTCGCCGACGGCCAGGCCGTCCGCCTCGTGCAGGGGGAGGCCGGCTCGGAGACGTCCTACGGCGACCCGCTGGCCGCCGCCCGCGACTGGCAGGCGGGCGGCGCCGAGTGGATCCACCTCGTGGACCTCGACGCGGCGTTCGGTCGCGGCTCGAACGCCGACCTCCTCGCGCAGGTCGTCGCGGAGCTCGACGTCCAGGTCGAGCTGTCCGGCGGCATCCGCGACGACGCCTCGCTCGAGCGCGCGCTCGCCACGGGAGCCCGGCGCGTCAACATCGGCACCGCCGCCCTGGAGGACCCGGAGTGGACCGCCCGCGTCATCGCCGAGCACGGGGACGCCGTCGCCGTGGGCCTCGACGTGCGCGGCACGACGCTCGCCGCCCGCGGCTGGACCCAGGAGGGCGGCGACCTGTGGGAGGTGCTCGCCCGCCTGGACGACGCCGGCTGCTCCCGGTACGTCGTCACCGACGTGACCAAGGACGGCACGCTGCGCGGCCCGAACGTCGACCTGCTGCGAGAGGTCGCCTCGCGCACGCCGGCCAAGGTGGTCGCGTCCGGCGGCATCTCCTCGCTCGCGGACCTCGAGGCGCTGCGCGCCCTGGTGCCGGACGGCGTCGAGGGCGCCGTGGTGGGCAAGGCCCTGTACGCCGGGGCGTTCACGCTGCCCGAGGCGCTCGACGTGGCGGGCCGGCCGTGACGGCCGGGGACGGCCGGGCCCTGCCGGGCCACCTGAAGTCCATCCAGCCGACGTCGCAGTTCGCGGGCGACGACGGCTCGGCCGACCCGGAGCTCGCCGCGCTGCTGGTCGCGCACGCCGCGGGCACGGGGTCGCTGGAGGACGTCGTGCGGCGCCTCGCCGTGACCCGTGTGCTGGTCCCCGTGCTCGCCGAGCTGGCCGTCGCCGACGTCGTCGAGCACGAGGGGCCCGCGGGCACGCAGGAGCTGCACGTCGACAAGGAGGCCGCGGCCGGCGTGGTGGCGATCGAGGCGCCCGACGGTCGCCGCGCGCTCCCCGTCTTCACGTCGGTCGGCGCGATGACGGCCTGGCGGCCCGACGCCCGTCCCGTCCCGGTCGAGGCGGCCCGCGCGGCCCTCTCGGCGGTGAGCGAGGACTGGTCGCTGCTGGTCGTGGACCCGGCCGGGCCGGCCACCGCCCTCGTGCCCCGGCCTGCGGTCTGGGCGCTCGCCCAGGGCGAGGAGTGGCGCCCGGCGCTGGTCCCCGCGGGCCCGGACGGCGCCCTCGACGTGGACCCGGAGGTCGCGGCCGCGGTCGCGGACGCCGCGGCGCCGGTGCAGCACGTGGTGCGCGCGCACGCCGAGCGCGGACGCCGCGCGGAGGTCGCCGTCGTCCTGGCCCTGGACCCGGGGCTGGACCGGCCGGGGCTGGACCGCGTGCTCGCGCAGGTGAACGCCCGTCTCGGCGCCTCGACGGTGATCTCCGGCCGCGTGGACTCGCTCGAGCTGCGGGTGGGCGCGGCGCGCTGACCCGGCGTGCTGACCCGGCGTCGCCGGGCCTCCTAGCCGGTGGGCGTCGCGGACGGGCTGCCGGACGGCTGTGCGCACGGCGGCAGCGCCCGGAAGCCGTCGGCGTCGTCGAGCAGCCGTTCCAGGGTGGAGAGCGGCACCAGCAGCGAGCGGCCGTCGGAGGTCTTCGCGTACACGACGCCGATCACCCGCCCCCGCGTGTCGAGGGCGGCCGACCCCGACGAGCCCGGTTCGACGGGGGCGTCGGTGAGCAGCACCTCGCCCAGGTTCTCGTGCAGCGGGTCGGTCGTCGGCCCGATGACCTCGCCGGCGGTGATCGTCAGCTCCCCGCCCTCGGGATAGCCGACCACGGTGACGGCGTCGCCGGGCCGCGGGTCGGCCTCCGCGAGCGTCGGGTAGCTGGGCAGCGGGTCCGCGGTGCGCACGAGGGCGAGGTCGGCCAGGGATGCGCTGCCCGCGGCGGAGACCTCCAGGTCGCGCCCGTCGTAGGTGCTGACCTCCAGGGACTCCGAGTCCGCCACGACGTGGCGGTTGGTGACGAGGGTGTGCGCGTCGACGGCGAAGCCGGACCCGGTCGACAGGCCGTCGCAGCCGACGTTCCGGATCCGCACGGCCATGCGCTGCACGGCGTCGAAGCCGTCGGGGGACAGGCCCTCCGCGTCGTCGGGGGAGAGCGACGCCGGGGCGGACGGCGCGACGCGCGTCGGGACGACGTCGTCCGGGACCGCGGGCGGGAGCGCGGGGAGCACCCCGCAGCCGGCGAGCGTCGCGGCGAGGAGGAGGGCCGGCGCCGGGCGCAGGCCGCGCGCGCGGCCTGGCCGGGTACCTGGCCGGGTACCTGGTCGGGTCACTGCTCGAGCTCCTGCTCGAGCTGGTCGTTCGCCTCGGAGGCCTGCCGGCACAGCGTCTCGACGTCGGAGGCGAACCGGTCGAGGTCCTTCGCGTCGTAGGAGCCGCGGTCCTCGAGGTACGTGATGAGCTGCGACTGGGCGTCGACGCAGTCGCCGAGCGCCGTGGTCACGACGCCCGCCGCCTCGCTCACGCGCCGCTGGTAGTCGAGGTACTGCTGCGAGGCGACGTTCTCGTCCCCGAGCTGGGCCTTCTCGTTGGCGAGGTCGGTGATGCGGGCCGTGGCGGTCGCGAGCTGCTCGCGGGCCGCGACCAGCTCGGCGTCGGTGGCGTCGAGCTCGGCGTCGAGGGACGCCACCCGGTCGGCGTACCCCCGCGCCTCGTCCTCCCAGGCCGCGCTGTGCGCCTGCCAGCGCGTGGTGGTCACCCACAGGTACGCGCCGATGCCGAGCGCCCCGGCGAGCAGCACGGCCAGGACCGCCACGACCGGGCGGCGGTCGCGGCGACGGACGGGTGCGCCGCTCCCCGCAGGGGGTGGCGAACGGTCCGGGGGCGGCGGCCAGGCGGACGGGGCGGACATCTCAGACGACGGAGCCCGTGAACTTCTCGCCGGGGCCCTCGCCGGGCGCGTCCGGCACGACCGACGCCTCGCGGAACGCGAGCTGCAGGGACCGCAGGCCGTCGCGCAGCGAGCGGGCGTGCTGGTTGCCGATGTCGGGGGCGCTCGTCACGACGAGCGCGGCGAGCGCCGTGATCAGCTTCCGCGCCTCGTCGAGGTCCAGGTGCCCCTGGGCGTCGGCGTCCTCCGCGAGGCCGCACTTCACGGCGGCGGCGCTCATGAGGTGCACGGCCGCGGCGGTGATGACCTCGACCGCGGCGACGTCGGCGATGTCACGGGTGGCGTCGTCGGCCGCGGCGTCGGCGGTGGAGGGGGTCGCGGGGGTCGCGGTCGCGGAGTCGGTGGAGATGGCGTCGGGCGAGGTGCTCATGGGGTCCATCTTCGCATCGGGCGGGACCGTGACGGCCCGGGGGGACGGCCGAGGCCGGGCCCCCGCGGGGACCCGGCCTCGGTGAGCGGCGACGGCGGACGCGCGTCGCCGTGCCTGTCGCGTCAGATGCCGACGGGCTCGACGTCCGGGCCCGAGCCGGCGGCGGCCGGCGACGGCACGTGCCCGGCCGACACCTCGGCGCGGAGCTTGGCGCCGAGCTCGGCGTCGACGTTCGTCCAGTACTGGAAGAACCGCTCGCGGATCTCGTCGATCGTGATGGCGAGGCCCTGGCCGGTGAGGGTCTCGAGGAACCGCGCCTTGGCGCCGTCGTCGAAGACCTCGCGGTACAGGGTGCCGGCCTGGCCGAAGTCGTCGTCCTCGGCGTGCAGGGTCTGCGCGGAGCGCAGCAGCGCGCCGTCCGACTCCCACGCCGCCTCGACGCCGAGCAGCGGGTCGGCCACGGGGCCGCCGGCCTCGCCGAACGAGTTCGGCGTGTACACGCGGTGCTCGGCGCCGTTGAAGTGGTACTGCATGTTGCCCTGGTGCATGTAGTTCGCGACCGGGGCGGCGTGCGGCTGGTTGACCGGCAGCTGGTTGAAGTTCGTGCCGATGCGGTGGCGCTGGGCGTCCGGGTAGGAGAACACGCGGGCCATGAGCATCTTGTCCGGCGAGATGCCGGTGCCCGGCACCTGGTTGCCCGGCGAGAACGCGGCCTGCTCGATCTCGGCGAAGAAGTTCTGCGGGTTCCGGTTCAGCGTGAACGTCCCGACCTTGATGCGCGGGTAGTCCTTCTTCGACCAGGTCTTCGTCATGTCGAACGGGTTGAAGCGGTACGTCTTCGCGTCCTCGTACGGCATGACCTGCACGTAGACGTCCCACGAGGGGAAGTCGCCGCGGTCGATGGCCTCGTACAGGTCGCGGCGGTAGTAGTCGGCGTCCTCGCCGGCGATGCGCTCGGCGTCCTCCGCCGACATGTGCTCCACGCCCTGGTTCGACAGGAAGTGGTACTGCACCCAGAAGCGCTCGCCCTCGGCGTTGACCCACTGGTAGGTGTGCGAGCCGTAGCCGTTGAGGTGCCGCCACGACTTCGACAGGCCGCGGTCGCCCATGACGTAGGTGACCTGGTGGGCCGACTCGGGGGAGAGGGTCCAGAAGTCCCACTGCATGTCGGCGTCGCGCAGGCCCGAGGCGCCGAGGCGCTTCTGCGAGTGGATGAAGTCCGGGAACTTCATCGCGTCGCGCAGGAAGAACGTGGGGGTGTTGTTCCCGACGATGTCGAGGTTGCCCTCGGTGGTGTAGAAGCGCAGGGAGAAGCCACGCACGTCGCGCCAGGTGTCGGGGGAGCCCTGCTCGCCCGCGACGGAGGAGAAGCGCAGCAGCGTCTCGCTCGTCGCGCCCTTCTGGAAGACCGCGGCGCGGGTGTACTGCGACACGTCCTCGGTGATCACGAGCTCGCCGAAGGCGCCACCGCCCTTGGCGTGCGGGTTGCGCTCGGGCACGCGCTCCCGGTTGAAGGAGGCGAGCTTCTCGACCAGGTAGCGGTCGTGCAGGACGGTGGGCCCGTCCGCGCCCACGGTCAGCGAGTGCGCGTCGCTCGCGACCGGGGTGCCGGTCTGCGTCGTCGTGAACGGCGTCGTCATGAGATGACGTCCTTTCTCAGGGGGGTTCCGGTTCAGAAGGTCGTGCCGTGGCCGGCCGCCGGGACGGGGTCGGCGGCCGAGCGTCCGGCACAGTCGGGGCACAGGCCCCAGAAGGTGACCTCGGCGAGGTCGACGGCGAACCCGTGGGACGCGCTGGGCGTCAGGCAGGGTGCGTGACCCACGGTGCAGTCGACGTCGGCGACGGCGCCGCACGAGCGGCACACCACGTGGTGGTGGTTGTCGCCGGTGCGGCGCTCGTAGCGCGCGGGGTGCCCGGCCGGCTCCATCCGGCGCAGGAGGCCGGACGAGGTGAGCGCGTGCAGGCAGTCGTAGACGGCCTGCACGGACACCGAGCCGAGGTCGGCCCGCACCGCGCGCACGACGTCGTCCGCGGTGGCGTGCGGGTGCTCGGAGAGCGCGCGCAGGACGGCGAGCCGGGAACCGGTGACGCGCAGGCCCCGCTCCCTCAGCAACGTCTCGTCCGTCCTCGCCGTGGTCATGGCCGCGACCCTGCCACACTTTCTGGAACGATTCCAGTAAAGGTCGTGGCAGGGTCGGCCGAGACGCTCGCCACACCGGCCGGACGGGCGGCGATCCCGTGCTAGCCTTGACAGCTGACCGACCTGGGTCCGTCCGTACGCCGCTCCGCGGAGCGTCTGCAGGGCTCAGGTGCATCAAGTGGATCTCATCCCACCCGAGCACCGACCGAGCGCCCCCGGCGCCGACAGGAGCCGGGTCCCGGTCGGACGTCCCTCGTGGACGTCCGCCTCGGTCGTCGGAGCGTTCGCGCCCCGGCGTCGGTAGATGGCCTCCACCTGTGCTCAGGTCGGGGGCCTTTCCCGTCCCTGGCGGTCTACCGACGAGTTCCTAGGAGCATCACCATCAGCGAGCCTCGCATCAACGATCGGATCCGCGTCCCCGAGGTCCGACTCATCGGCCCGGGCGGGGAGCAGGTCGGCGTGGTCGCCACGGGAGTCGCCCTGAAGCTTGCCCAGGACGCCGACCTCGACCTCGTCGAGGTGGCCCCGGACGCCCGTCCGCCCGTCGCCAAGCTCATGGACTACGGCAAGTTCAAGTACGAGTCGGACATGAAGGCGCGCGAGGCGCGGCGCAACCAGGCGAACACGGTCCTCAAGGAGATCCGGTTCCGCCTGAAGATCGACCCGCACGACTACGGCACCAAGAAGGGCCACGTCGTGCGCTTCCTGGAGGCCGGCGACAAGGTCAAGGTCATGATCATGTTCCGTGGTCGTGAGCAGTCCCGCCCCGAGATGGGCGTGCGCCTGCTGCAGCGCCTCGCGGAGGAGGTGTCGGACCTCGGCTTCGTCGAGTCGATGCCGAAGCAGGACGGCCGCAACATGACCATGGTGCTCGGCCCGGTGAAGAAGAAGGCCGACGCCAAGGTCGAGCAGCGCAAGCGGTCCAGCGAGATCAACGCGCAGCGCAAGACCAAGTCCGAGGTCAAGGCCGAGGCCCGCGCCCAGGCTGCGCCCTCGCAGCCGACGCCGGAGCCCGAGCCGACGGAGCCCGAGCCGACGCAGCCCGAGGTCGAGGTGCAGGAGGCGCCGGCCCCCGAGGCCGTGCAGCCGACCCCTGCACCGGTCGCCGAGGAGAAGCCCGCCGCTGCTCCGGCGAAGGCTGCCGCTCCGGCCAAGCCGGCCGCCGCTCCGGCCAAGCCGGCCGCTGCTCCGGCCAGGCCGGCCGCCGCGCCGAAGCCGGCCGCCGCGACGCCGAAGCCCGCGACGCCGAAGCCGAGCACCCCTCGGCCGGCCGCGCCGCGGCCGCCGAAGCCGAGCCCCCGCGCAGGGCGCTGAGGCCGAACACACACGACCATCTGGCACCGGGCCGCTCGCCGGCCCCGGTCCGCACCACGTCCCCGCCGGCCGGCGGGTGACCGACACGAGGAGAGACGGCAGTCATGCCGAAGAACAAGACGCACTCCGGCGCCAAGAAGCGTTTCCGGGTCACCGGCAGCGGCAAGATCATGCGTGAGCAGACGAACGCTCGCCACTACCTCGAGCACAAGTCCAGCCGCCGCACGCGTCGTCTGGCCCAGGACCAGGTGGTCTCGGCCGCCGACGTCAAGACCATCAAGAAGCTGCTCGGCAAGTGAGCCCTCGGCGGCCACCCGCTCCCGGTGACACCGAGGAGCACGGCCGCCGGGTCCACTTCCGACCCGACACTGCAAGGAGCATCACGTGGCACGCGTGAAGCGGGCGGTCAACGCCCACAAGAAGCGCCGTACGACCCTCGAGCGCGCCAGCGGCTACCGCGGCCAGCGTTCGCGCCTGTACCGGAAGGCGAAGGAGCAGGTCACCCACTCCCTCGTCTACTCGTACCGCGACCGCAAGGCGAAGAAGGGCGACTTCCGCAAGCTGTGGATCCAGCGCATCAACGCTGCGTCCCGCGCGCAGGGGCTGACCTACAACCGCCTCATCCAGGGCCTCAAGGCCGCTGAGGTCGAGGTCGACCGTCGCATGCTCGCCGAGCTCGCGGTCAACGACGTGGCGGCGTTCAACGCGCTCGTCCAGGTCGCCAAGGACGCGCTGCCGGCCGACGTCAACGCGCCGAAGGCCGCCTGAGCCACCGCTCAGCACCCGGACGCCCGGACACCCCCGACCTGTCGATGCCGCGCATGATCTCAGGCATCCCCGACGTGACGCTCGCGAACCCGCGGGCGGACCGGGTCAAGCAGGTCAGGGCGCTGTCCGGGCGTCCTGCGCGTTCCCGGCACGCGCAGTACCTCGTCGAGGGCCCTCAGGGCGTGCGCGAGGCGGTCCGCCACGCGGCCCACGACGTCCGGGACGTCTATCTGACGCCCGCCGCGGCCGAGCGCTACGACGAGATCCTGCGCGACGCCCTCGACGCCGGGCTGCACCTGCACGTCGGGACGCCCGAGGTGCTGGAGGCGATGAGCCCCGACGCCCAGGGCGTCCTGGCGGTCGTGCGGGCACGGTCGTACGGACTCGACGAGGCGGTGGCGTCGTTGGCCACGGCGCGGGCCGCCGAGGGGCGCTCGCTGCTCGTCTCCGTGCTGGCCGCCGTGCGCGACCCGGGGAACGCAGGCACGGTGATCCGCGCGTCCGACGCCGCCGGCGCGGACCTGGTGGTCCTCGCGGGCCACAGCGTCGACCCGCACAACCCGAAGGTGGTGCGGTCCACGGCCGGCTCGCTGTTCCACCTCCCGGTCGTCACCGGGGCGTCGCTGGCCGAGGCCGTCGCCGTCCTCCGGTCCGCCGGCTGTGTCGTCCTCGCCGCCGACGGCGCGGGGACCCACGACCTGGACGACCTGCTCGACGTCGCGGGCGCGGCCTCGCGAGAGCCCGACCAGCCCGACCTCTCCGGCTCGACGGCATGGGTCTTCGGCAACGAGGCCTGGGGTCTGCCCGAGGCCGACCGTGCCCTCGCCGACGCGGTCGTGCGCGTGCCGATCCGCGGCCAGGCCGAGTCGCTCAACCTCGCGACCGCCGCGACCGTCTGCCTGTACGCCAGCGGGCGCGCCCAGCGCTAGGGCGCGTCTCCTGGACGGGCGTCGAGGCGCGCGGCAGACCGACCAGGTGACGTCTTCCCGGTACCGTGTGTCCGGTCCTCGACCTCGTGCTGCGGACGCTGCCGGAGGCCGCCGCGCCAGGTTCTTGACGCGGTTCTTGACGCGGCGGCCTCCGGTCACAGGGTTCGTCGGACGTCGTGGGCGTCGGTCGAGCGAGGCGTCAGGCAGGAACCCTGTCGAGGAAGCCGCGAACGTCGCGGATGCGCTGGTCCGCGTCGACCACGAGGACGTCGAAGCCGATCACGACCGGCTCCTCGCCGGCCGGTCCGAGGCCCCACTGGAAGCGGACCTGCTGATGGTGGGCGTCGATGTCGCCCACGGGGGTGAAGATGAAGCCGGGGAACTGAGCCTGGACAGCCCGAATGGTCGTCTCGACCGCTTCGCGGCCCTGCGCCTCGGCGAGCGGGTCGACGTAGGCGCAGTCCTCGGCCCAGTGGCTGGTGAGGAGCTCGGCGCGGGCCGACGTGTCGGTGGCGTTCCAGGTGTCGAGGTAGCGGGTCACGATCTCGTCCATGGCGTCTTCCCTTCTCGAATGACGTTGCACCCGAAGACTCGCCGCTCGTCGACCGTCCGGTCGATGACCTCTGAGGTCATGGTCGCCTTCGACAGGCGCCGCCTACGCTCCTCCCATGACCTCGACGGTGATGGCTCCATCGGTCGGCAACGAACTGCGCCGTTGGCGTGAGCTGCGGTCCTTGAGCCAGCTCGCGCTCGCCACCCAGGCGGAGGTGAGCACCCGGCACGTGAGCTTCGTCGAGACCGGAAGATCCCGGCCGACCCCGGAGATGATCCTCCGGCTGGCCGAGGTGATGCGGGTACCCCTGGGCGAGCAGAACCGCCTCCTGCTCGCGGGGGGCTTCGCTCCCCGTTACGCGCACCGTGCCACCGACGACGAGGCGCTCGCGCCGGTGATGGCCGGGTTGCGGTCCTTGTTGGACGCCCACGCGCCGTACCCGGCGTTGCTCCTCGACGACCGTTGGGACGTGGTCGACGCCAACCGGCCCGTCGACGCGCTGGTCGCCGGCTGCGACCCGAGGCTGCTCGAGCCTCCGCTCAACGTGATCCGGCTCTGCCTGCACCCGCGAGGACTCGCACCACGCATCCGCAACCTGCCCACCTGGCGAGAGCACCTGCTTCACCAGCTCCAGCAGCGCATCGCCCGCACCGGCGGCGACCACGACCTGGTCGCGCTCCGGGAGGACGTCGTCGACTACCCCTGCGACGGTGAGCCCCCCACCCGACCATCGGCCGACCCTGTCGTCCCGCTGGAGATCGAAGCGGGTGGGGAGGTGCTCCGGATGTTCAGCGTGGCCAGCCAGATCGAGAGCGCCTCCGACGTCACCCTCGACGGCCTGCACCTCGAGACCTTCCTGCCTGCCGACGACCACACGCGCCGGCTGCTGAACCCCTGACGTGCGCCCGAAAGGCCGTGGCGGGTCCGTCCGCTTCTCGGTCGGCCGTCGAAGGTGGTCTCGAACGCGTCGCGGGCCGTGACAGCGAGTCACCGAACGGGCGACGCGCCTGAGCCCCGCCGGTCCGCTCGCCCCTCGGCGCGGTCCCGGATGCCGCGCAGCATCGCGGCCGACATCACCCAGCTCGCCACCTGCGTGGCCTCGACGACGAGCCGCCCCGCGGCGCCGTGCGACCGGTACCGCTCCCGCACGAGCAGCCGCGTCCCGGCGGACCGTCCGGGCCACGGGCGCAGCACGAACGCCCACGAGAAGTCGAAGGGCGGCGCGCCGTCGGGACCGCCCTCGTCGCCCAGCAGGACCAGGTGGCGCCGCGGCTCCAGCGCGGCCACGCGGAGCCCGAAGCCCTCGGCGAGGTGCACCCGGTCGCCCGGGCCGAGGCGCTGCCACTCGGGCACCACGCGGTCCGCGGAGCGGATGTCCAGGCCCATCAGGCGCTCGATCCGGTCGTAGGAGTAGAACCCGCCGCGGCCGTAGCCGAGCTGCAGCAGCCAGGGCCACACGGCGGCGGCGGGCGTACGGACGCCGACGGCGCGGGTCGCGACCACGTCGGCCGACGGCACGAGGTCGTCCCCGGGCAGCGGCTGGTCGGCCTCCAGGGCGGCCGTGCCCCAGGTCTGGGTCATGCGCCGGGTCAGGAGCGCGGCGCCGACGCCGGCGACGGCCAGGGTCGTGCCGGCGAGCGCGCGGCGGGTCGTGGGCATGCCCCCAGCCTGCCGCGGGGCCTAGCATCGCGCCATGCGCCTGTTCACGGCCGTGTACCCGTCCGCCGAGGCCCTCGCCCACCTGGAGCTCGCCCTCGCCGGCGTGGGCGGCGCGTCCGTCGCGGACCCGGGCCGCGGGCTGCGCTGGGTGCCGCCCGAGCAGCGTCACGTCACGCTGGTCTTCCACGGCGAGGTGCCGGACGGGGCCGTGCCGGACTACGTGGACGCGTTGGGCGACGCGCTGGCCGACGTGCCGCCGTTCGAGCTGGCCCTGAGCGGCGGCGGCACCTTCGGCGGCCGCACGCTCTGGGTGGGTGTGGCCGGGTCGGTCGACGACCTGAGGCGCGCCGGCGAGGTCGCGCAGGACGCCGCCGTCGGCGCGTCGGGCCTGCCCGCCGCGGACCGCACGTCGGGACGGCCGCACCTCACGGTCGCGCGGGCGACCGCTCGTGCGACCGTTCCTGCCGCGGCGGGCCGGCGGCGGGTGGACTCCGCACGCGGAGGCACGCGGGGGCCGCGCGGGCGGGAGGCCGACGCGTCGCCGCTGGTGCCGTGGGCGCGGGCGCTCGCCGTGTACCGGGGGCCGTCGTGGCGGGTGGACGCCGTGCACGTCGTCGCGTCCCGGCTCGGGGAGGGGCGGTCGGGCGGGCCGCTGCACGAGGCCGTCGCCGAGGTCCCGCTGGCCGGCGCCGCCTAGGGCGCGTCGGCCGCGCCGGGCGAGGCGTGCTGGACGTCCGCCAGGCGGTGCACGGTGTCCCGCGTCGTGCGGTACAGCTCCCGGTAGCCGTCGTAGAGGATGTCGTAGCGCGCCGCCCGGGCAGGGTCCGGCTCGATCCGGGTCGTCAGGGGGTTCCACCGCGCGATGTCGACCTCCGCCACGGCGGACGCGGCGAGGTAGGCCGCGCCGAGGCACGCGCCCGACGACCCGTCGGCGAGGACCTGGGGGAGCCCGGTGACGTCGGAGACGATCTGCGGCCACAGGGCGCCCTGCGACCCCCCTCCGACGGCCACCCCGCGCAGCGCCGGCGCTCCGGCGCCGCGCAGGAGCTCGAGGTTCTGGCGGACGCCGAAGGCGGTCGCCTCGAGCGCCGCGCGGTACACGTCCCCCCGGGAGTGCTCGAGCGTGAGCCCGGCGATGACGCCGCGGGCGTCCGGGTCGTGCAGCGGGGTCCGCTCGCCGGCGAAGTACGGGAGCATGAGGAGGCCGCGGCTGCCCGCCGGGGAGCGCTCGGCCTCCGCGACCAGCTCGCCGAACCCGGGGCCGCCGAACAGCCCGCGCAGCCAGCCGGTGACCGCCCCGCTGGTGGCGGTGCCGGCCGTGAGGTCGTACGTCCCGGGCCGGACACCGACCGCCGACCAGAGGTCGCGGTGGTGCAGCAGGCGGTGGCCCGACGCGATCATGAAGAGCGTGCTGCCGTACATGAGGGCGACGTCGTCCGGGGCCGTGGGGACGCTGGCAGCCTCCGCCCAGGCGTCGATCGTCCCGAGCACGACGGGGGCGCCCTCGGGCAGGCCGGTCCGCCGCGCGGCGTCGGCCGTGACCTTCCCGGCCACGTCACCGGGCAGCCCGAGCGCGGGCAGGGTGACCTGGCCGCGCAGCCGGTCGGCCCAGCGCTCGTGCCAGGTGCCGGCGCGCAGGTCGTAGAGCGGCGCGGCCTGGCTGGCCGACGTGTGGTCGAGGCGGTAGACGCCCGTGAGCCTCCAGACGAGCCAGGACGACGGCATGAACAGGCGGCGGGCGCGGGCCCAGACCTCCGGCTCGTGCTCGGCGACCCACGCGAGCTTGGGCCCCACGGCCTGGCTGGAGAGCCGGGAGCCGGTGGCCCGCTCGACGGCCTCGGCCCCGAGCTCTGCCTCCAGCCGGTCGATCTGCGCGGACGCGCGCGTGTCGACGCCGTAGAGGATGGCGGGGCGCAGGGGCGTGCCCGCCGCGTCCGTGAGGACGGCGCAGGGGCCGACGCCGCTGGTGCCCACCGCGACGACGGGGACGTCGCACCGGCGGCGCAGCCGCGCCGTGAGCTCCGCGAGCTCGTCCCACCAGACCTCCGGGTCCATCTCGACGTGCCCGGGACGAGGGCGGTCGGGCTCGTGCTCGATCGTGGCGCGCGCCAGCACACGACCGTCGAGGTCGACGAGCACCGCCTTCGCGCTCGAGGTCCCGATGTCGACGCCGAGGACGGCCCCGGTCATGGGCGGCGCGCCGCCGGCCGGTCGAGCGCCTCGAGCAGGGCGCGCGCCGTCGGCGCGTCGGTCACGAGGGAGCGCACGAGTCCGGCCCGCACGGCGCCGACGATGCTGGGCACCTTCTCGACGCCCACGGCGACGCCGACGCACCGGTCGAGCCCCTGGAGCAGCTCGCGGGGGGTGCGCACCATCCGGTCGCTGCCGGGGAACTCGATCGCGGCGCCGGCGGCGTCGAAGAAGTTCATGCACACGTCCCCGATGGCGTCGCGGAACGTCGACGCGTCCGCAGGGATCGAGCGGGAGATCGAGTTCCGGGTGGCGGTCGGCGCGCCGATGCCGACCACGGCGGCGCGGGCGGACCGCCAGAGGCCGATCACGTGCCGGAAGGTCGGGTCCTCGTCGAGCGAGCGGCGCATCGGGACCGTGGGCAGCACCTCGGTGAACAGGAACGCCGGGAAGGCGCCCGTGCTCTCGGCGGCAAGGCGGGCGATCTCGTTGGTCTGGTACCAGGCGACGGGCTCGCTGAGGCCGCCGACGGTCGGGACGACCTGCACGCCGGTCATCTTGGGCAGCGGCTCGCGCACGACCTCGTAGACGGTCCGCCCGGACGAGAGCAGCAGCACGTCGCCGGGCTCCAGGCCCATGTCCTCGATCTCCGCGCCGACGGCGGGGGCGAGGTCGGGGCCGAGCCGGCTGGGATGGACGGGCGGCACGACGCGGGCGCCGTCCAGGCCGAGGGCCTCGCGGAGGCGCGCGGCGAGCACGCCGCGCTCGTCGGAGCGGGGGTCCACGACCTCGATGCGCACCAGGCCGAGCCGACGCGCCTCGGTGACGAGCCGGCTGACGGTGGGGCGCGAGACGTCCAGGCGCTCCGCGATGGCGGCCTGCGTCTCGTTGTCGACGTAGTACATCCGCGCCGCCTGGTACGCCAGGTCGGCGGCGGTCACCTCGTGATCGCTCCGGTGCTCGCTCCGGTGCTCGCTCAGGTGGTCCGTCCGGTCAGGCCTCGCGTCGTCGCGCTCGCTCACGGTGCTCCCAGGGTCTCGGGACGTCGTCGGACGACGGTGATTCTTCCCCTTCCGCGCGCCCGGCGCTCCGCTCCTGAACAAGTGTGCGTGACAAATGTTCACGGAGTGGCTACGGTGGCCGCGTCCGGAACCCAGAGCCAACGGAGGCCAGACCCGTGCCCCTCGTCACGAACGCCGAGACCACCCTTCCCGAGACCATGCGCGCCGTGGTCGTCCACGGTCCCGAGGACTACCGACTCGAGACCCTCCCCGTGCCCGTCCCCGGGCCGGGGGAGCTCCTGCTGCGCGTCGACGCCGTCGGCGTCTGCGCCAGCGACCTGAAGTGCTACCACGGCGCCGCGAAGTTCTGGGGCGACGAGCACCGCCCGGCCTGGGCGCAGAAGGGCGTGACGCCCGGCCACGAGTTCGCCGGCACCGTCGTCGCGGCCGGCGACCAGGGCGCGCTCGACAAGCGCGAGGCCGCGCTCGGCGACCGGCTCGCCTGCGAGCAGATCGTGCCCTGCTGGGAGTGCCGGTACTGCCTGCGCGGCGCGTACTGGATGTGCGGCCCGCACGACATGTTCGGGTTCAAGGGCTTCAACGGGGCCATGGCCGAGTACGTGCTGGTGCCGGAGCGGGCCCTGACGCACCAGGTCGACCCCTCGATCGCGCCGCAGCACGCCGCGTTCGCCGAGCCGCTGTCCTGCTCGATGCACGCCGTCGAGCGCGGCGGGATCCAGCTGGACGACGTCGTCGTGGTGGCCGGCGCGGGCCCGATCGGCCTCGGCGCCATCGCCGGCGCCCGCCAGAAGAACCCGTACCTCGTCGTCGCGCTCGACATGAGCGACGCCAAGCTCGAGCTGGCGAGCAAGGTCGGCGCCGACGTGACGATCAACATCACGACCGAGGACGCCGTCGCGCGGGTCAAGGAGCTCACCGGCGGCTACGGGGCCGACGTCTACATCGAGGCCACCGGCCACCCGTCCGCCGTCGCGCAGGGCCTCGACCTGCTGCGCAAGCTCGGCACCTTCGTCGAGTACTCGGTCTTCAAGGACGACGTGACCGTGGACTGGTCGATCCTCTCGGACGACAAGGAGCTCGACGTGCTGGGCGCGCACCTCGGTCCGCACTGCTGGCGCCCCGCCATCAAGCTCATCGAGTCCGGCACCCTCCCGCTCGAGGAGGTGTGCACGCACCAGTTCCCGCTCGAGCGCTTCCAGGACGCCCTCGACCTGGTCGGCGACTCGGCGGGCGGCTCGGTCAAGGTGTCGATCGTCCCGTCGCTGCCCTGACCTCGCCCCACCGCCACGGATCCGACCGTTCGAAGGAGAACCATGTCTGAGACCACGACGCGCGACGACGCGCCGTCGCCGGCCACCGAGTCCCGGCTGGAGCGGATGGGCATCCCCCGCTCCGTCGCGTGGGGCTATCTGGGCGTCCTGCTGTTCATGACCGGGGTCGGCGTCGACTCCAACTTCATCACCCCGCACCTCGTTGAGGCGCTCGGCAGCCCCGAGGCGACCGTCGCCACGATCATCACGGCGTACAGCCTCACCGTGCTCGTGGGCAGCTATCTGTCCGGGGCGCTCGCGGACCTCCTCGGGCCGCGCAAGGTGATGCTGCTCGGGTTCGGCGTCTGGGTCGTCTTCCAGGCCCTGTTCCTCGTCGCCCTGGACAGCGGCAGCTTCTGGGCGGTCGCGCTGACCTACGCGATCCGGGGCTTCGGCTACCCGCTGTTCGCGTTCGGCTTCCTGGTCTGGGTGAACGTCGCCACGCGCCCCGAGCGCAACGGCTCCGCCGTCGGCTGGTTCTACGTCGCGTTCACCGGCGGGCTGCCCACCCTCGGCTCGCTCTTCGCCATCGGCGCCATCCCGACGTTCGGCGGCGGGTTCGCCGGCGAGGCCGGTGCGATGTGGGCGTCGCTGCTCCCGGTGACGCTCGGCTTCCTCGTCGCGTGGTTCGGCGTGCGCGACCCGCGCGGGTCGCGCCGGATCGCGCCCGCCGGCGACTCGGCCTCGACGGTCATGCTGTCCGGCCTGTCGCTGACGGTGCGCAGCCCCAAGGTGCTCATGGGCTTCCTGGTGCGTCTCATCAACACCGCGCCCCAGTACGGCATGTTCATCGTGCTTCCCGCCGTGATCGCCGACGAGCGCGGCTGGGGCCAGGCCCGGTGGCTGACGATGACCGTGCTCGTGTACGCGACCAACATCCTCGTCAACGCCCTCTTCGGGTGGATCGGCGACCGCATCGGCTGGCAGCGCACGGTGAAGTGGTTCGGCGTGTTCGGGTCGTCGCTCGGCCTGCTCGCCTGGTGGTACGTGCCGCAGCTCGTGCCCTACGGCTCCGACTGGGGCTTCTGGGTCGCGACCGCCGCCGGGTGCGTCTTCGGCTGCCTGCTCGCCGGGTTCGTCCCGATGGGCGCGATCATGCCGGCGCTCGCCCCCGAGCGGAAGGGCGCCGCGATGGCCATGTACACGACCGCCGCGGGCGGGGCCGCCTTCCTGGGCTCGGCCGTCGTCGCGCTGGGCTTCGCCGTCGGCCTCGGCGGCCAGGGCATCGTCTGGATGTTCGTGGCCCTCTACGCCGCGGCCTTCGTCATGGTCGGCCGGCTCACCGTCGACCAGCCGGGGCACGCCCCCGCACCCCGCGCGGCCGCCGTGGCGGCCCGCTGACGACCGCGCCGTCGTCCCCTGGTACCTCCCCGTACGACCCACGAACGAAGGACGCTCCCATGACGAGGATCTTCGACGACCCGGAGGAGTTCGCCGACGACCAGCTCGCCGGATTCCTCGACCTCTACGCCGACCGCTTGCGCGGCGTGCCCGGCGGCGTCGTGACGCTGCCGGACGGCGAGCCGCAGGTCGCCGTCGTGATCGGCGGCGGCTCGGGCCACTACCCGGCCTTCTGCGGCACGGTGGGGTCCGGCCTGGCGCACGGCGCCGTGGTCGGCAACATCTTCACCTCGCCGTCCGCGGCCCAGGCGTACTCCGTCGCGAAGGCGGCCGACCAGGGGCGCGGGGTGGTGCTCAGCTTCGGCAACTACGCCGGCGACATCATGAACTTCGGCATCGCCGCCGAGCGGCTGCGCAAGGAGGGTATCGACGCGCGGGTCGTCGTCGTGACCGACGACGTCGCGTCCGCCGAGGACCCCGAGCAGCGCCGCGGCATCGCGGGCGACTTCTCCGTCTTCAAGGCGATGGGCGCCGCGGCCGCGGCGGGCCTCGACCTCGACGAGGTGGAGCGGGTCGGCCGCACGTCGAACGCCGCGACCCGCACGCTCGGCGTGGCGTTCTCCGGCTGCACGATGCCGGGCGCCGAAGCCCCCCTCTTCCAGGTGCCCGCCGGGCACCTGGGTCTCGGCCTCGGCATCCACGGCGAGCCGGGCATCGAGGACGTCCCCCTGCTGCCGGCGGAGAAGCTCGCCGGCCTCCTCGTGGAGCGCCTCCTCGCCGCGGCGCCGGACTCGTCGTCGACGCGCCTCGCGCCGGTGCTCAACGGCCTCGGCACCACGAAGTACGAGGAGCTCTTCCTCCTGTGGCGGCACGTGGCCCGGCTGCTGCGCGAGCGGGGCTTCACCCTGGTGGAGCCGGAGGTCGGCGAGCTCGTCACGAGCCTCGACATGGGCGGCGTGTCCCTCACCCTCCAGTGGCTGGACGACGAGCTGGAGCGGTGCTGGACGGCCGACGCCTACGCCCCGGCGTACCGCAAGCAGCGTGCGCCCCTCGAGCGGCTCGACGCCTCGGGGCGCGGGGGTGCCGCCGAGGGCGTGGCCCAGGACGAGGCCGTGCCGCCGGCGAGCGACGCCTCCCGGGCGCTCGCGGGCGCCGTCCGCGACGGGCTCCGTGCCCTGCACGCGGTCGTCGCCGAGCACGAGGAGGAGCTCGGCCGCATCGACGCGGTCGCCGGCGACGGCGACCACGGCCGAGGCATGCTCAAGGGCGCCAGCGCGGCCCTGCGCAGCGCCGAGCAGGCGCCGCCCGAGGCCGGTGCCGCCTGGCTGCTCGGCCGCGCGGGGCGGGCGTGGGCCGAGCAGGCCGGCGGCACCTCCGGCGTGCTCTGGGGCGCCGCGCTGGAGGCGTTCGGCGGGTCGCTCGGGGACGACGGGGACGTGTACGACCCCCCAAAGGTCGCCGACGCGATCGACGCGTTCGCCGAGTCCGTGCAGGACCTCGGCCGCGCGCAGGCTGGGGACAAGACCCTGCTCGACGCACTGCTGCCGTTCGCCGCGTCGTTCCGTGAGCAGGCGGGGGCCGGCGCCCCGACGAGGGACGCCTGGGCGGCGGCTGCCGACGCGGCGACCGAGGGTGCCCGCGCCACCGCGGACCTGCGTCCGCGCGTCGGGCGGGCTCGGCCGCTCGCGGAGAAGTCCCTCGGCACCCCGGACGCCGGCGCGACCTCGTTCGCGCTCGTCGTCACCCGCGTGGGCGAGGTCCTCGCCCGCGACTGAACAGACCCATCAGCACCTGGCGGCGCCCGCAGCACCGGCGCGGCAGGAGAAGGAGACACCGGCATGACAGCAACGGACGACAGCGCGACCGAGGCGGGCGCGGGGCTGCGCCTCGTGGTCGGGTCCGACGACGCGGGCTTCGACCTCAAGTCCCTCCTCGCGGGGGACCTCGCCGACGACCCCCGCGTCGCGACGGTGACGGACGTCGGCGTGGGTGCCGACGGGCACACGGCGTACCCGCACGTCGCGGTCGAGGCGGCCCGGCTCGTCGCGGCCGGCGAGGCCGACCGGGCGCTCCTGGTCTGCGGCACGGGCCTGGGCGTCGCGATCGCGGCGAACAAGGTGCCCGGCGTCCGCGCGGTGACGGCGCACGACTCGTACTCGGTCGAGCGCTCCGTGCTCAGCAACGACGCGCAGGTGCTCTGCCTGGGGCAGCGGGTCGTCGGCCCGGAGCTCGCCCGCCGGCTCGTGCGCGAGTGGCTGGGCTACGCGTTCGACCCCGCCAGCGCGTCGGCGGCGAAGGTCGAGGCGATCTGCGGCTACGAGGTCGCCTGAGACGTGACGAGACCGGCGTGTCACGCCTCCCGTGCCATCATGGGAGGCGTGACACTCCGCGACCGCCGATTTACCGGGCCCGCCACGGGCCCGGCCCCGGCGACGCGCGCGCGCTGAGCGCGGCACCGCGGACGCCGACCTGACCGGCCCGGGCGGGCACATAAACTGACCCCGCCGCCCACACCCCTCGCAGGGCCCCTCTCAGGAAGGCACGCATGTCCACGCCCGCACCCACCCCAGAACCCGGCGTCGAACGGCAGAGCCCCGACCCGTTGGACGTCGCGGCGCTCGACGCCGTCGTCGACGAGGCCCTCGCCGCGGTCGCCGCCGCGCGCGACCTGGACGAGCTGAAGGCCGTCCGCACCGCGCAGACCGGGGACAAGAGCCCGCTCGCGCTCGCGAACCGCGCCATCGGGTCCCTGCCGGGGCCGGAGAAGGCCGCCGCCGGCAAGAACGTCGGGCCTCGCCGCGGCCGCGTGAACCAGGCGATCGCCGCGCGCCAGGCGGAGCTCGAGGCCGAGCGCGACGAGCGCGTCCTCGTCGAGGAGACCGTCGACGTCACGCTGCCGACGGACCGTCGCGCCGTCGGGGCGCGGCACCCGATCGAGCTGGTGCAGGAGCGCATCGCGGACTTCTTCGTCGGGCTCGGCTGGGAGATCGCCGACGGCCCCGAGGTCGAGGCGGAGTGGTTCAACTTCGACGCCCTGAACTTCGACCCGGACCACCCGGCCCGGCAGATGCAGGACACGTTCTACGTCGCGGGCGACGGGGACAAGCCGTCCAACCTCGTGCTGCGCACGCACACGTCGCCGGTGCAGTCGCGGTCCCTGCTCGAGCGCGGCGTGCCGCTGTACGTCGCGTGCCCCGGCAAGGTGTTCCGCACCGACGCGCTGGACGCCACCCACACCCCGGTCTTCCACCAGGTCGAGGGCCTCGCGGTCGACAAGGGCCTGACGATGGCGAACCTCGTCGGCACGCTCGACGCGTTCGCGCGGGCCATGTTCGGCCCCGAGGCGCGCACGCGGCTGCGCCCGAGCTTCTTCCCGTTCACGGAGCCCAGCGCCGAGATGGACCTGTGGTTCCCGCAGAAGAAGGGCGGCGCGGGCTGGATCGAGTGGGGCGGCTGCGGCATGGTCAACCCGAACGTGCTGCGCGCGGCAGGGATCGACCCCGAGGAGTACCAGGGCTTCGCGTTCGGGATGGGCATCGAGCGCACGGCGATGCTGCGCCACTCGATCGCCGACATGCACGACATCGTGGAGGGCGACGTGCGCTTCTCCACCCAGTTCGGGACGGAGATCTGATGCCCCGCATCGTCACTGACTGGCTCGGCGAGCACGTCGAGCTGCCGGCGGACCTCACCGCGGAGCAGCTCGCGGCGGCCCTGGTGAAGGTCGGCCTGGAGGAGGAGGAGATCCACCCCGCCGCCGTCACCGGCCCGCTCGTCGTGGGCCGCGTGCTCGCGCAGACCCCGGAGCCGCAGAAGAACGGCAAGACCGTCAACTGGTGCCTCGTCGACGTCGGTCCCGAGCACAACGAGGCGCACGTCAAGGGCGTCGACGACGCCGACGTCCCCGCCGGCGGCGCGCGCGGGATCATCTGCGGCGCGCACAACTTCGGCGTGGGGGACTACGTCGTCGTGTCGCTGCCCGGCACCGTGCTGCCCGGCGGCTTCGCCATCGCGGCGCGCAAGACGTACGGCCACGTCTCCGACGGCATGATCTGCTCGGTGCGCGAGCTCGGCATCGGCGAGGACCACGACGGCATCCTCGTGCTCACGCGCGCAGGCTTCGACGCCGCCGACCTCACGCCGGGCCAGGACGCGATCGCCCTGCTCGGCCTCGGCGACGAGGTGCTCGAGATCAACGTGACCCCGGACCGCGGGTACGCGTTCAGCTACCGCGGCGTGGCGCGCGAGTACGCCCACTCCACGGGCGCGCGGTTCACCGACCGCGGGCTGCCCGAGAACCTCGGCACCACCCCGCCCGCCCCCACGGCCGACGGGTTCGGCGTCGAGGTCGACGACGCGGCGCCGATCCACGGGCAGGTCGGCTGCGACCGGTTCGTCACGCGCGTCGTGCGCGGCATCGACCCCGCCGCGCCCACCCCGCCGTGGATGAAGCGTCGCCTCGAGGGGTCGGGGATGCGGTCCATCTCCCTGGCCGTCGACGTCACGAACTACGTGATGCTCGACCTGGGCCAGCCGCTGCACGCCTACGACCTGGACCGGGTCGCGGCGCCGATCGTCGTCCGCCGTGCCGTCCCCGGCGAGCGCCTGACGACGCTCGACGACGTCGACCGCGCGCTGGACGCCGAGGACCTGCTCATCACCGACTCGCCGGCGGGCGAGCGCGGCGCGCGGGTGCTCGGGCTGGCCGGCGTCATGGGCGGCGCGTCGTCCGAGGTGAGCCCCACCACGACCGACGTGCTCGTCGAGGCCGCGCACTTCGACCCGATCACCGTGGCCCGCACCGCCCGGCGGCACCGGCTGCCGTCCGAGGCCGCCAAGCGGTTCGAGCGCGGCGTGGACCCGCGCCTGCCCGCCGTCGCCGCGCAGCGGGTGGTCGACCTGCTCGTGGAGCTGGGCGGCGGCGCCGCGGACGGCGCCGTGAGCGACCTCGACACCACGATCCCGCCCAAGCCGGTGCGGCTCGACGTCAGCCTGCCCACGCGGCTGTCCGGCGTGGAGTACGACCGCGCCACCGTGGTCGGCATCCTCGAGCAGATCGGGTGCACCGTGACCGACGCCGTCGCCGGGGCCAGCGTGGACGCCGTCCGCGTGACGCCCCCGTCGTGGCGCCCCGACCTCACCGAGCCGGCGGCGCTGGTCGAGGAGGTCGTGCGGATCGCCGGTTACGACCAGATCCCGTCCGTGCTCCCGTCCGCCTCGGGAGGCCGCGGCCTCACGCCCGAGCAGCGGGCCCGCCGGTCGGTGGCGCGCGCGCTCGCGGAGGCCGGCCTCGTCGAGGTGCTGTCCTACCCGTTCGTGGGCGAGGCCGACCTGGACGCGCTCGGGCTGCCCGACGACGACGTGCGCCGCACCACGCTGCGCCTGGCCAACCCGTTGGCCGACGACCGGCCGTTCCTGCGCGCGGACCTGCTCTCGACGCTGCTCGAGACCGCACGCCGGAACGTCTCGCGCGGCCTGCCCGACGTGGCGGTCTTCGAGGTCGGCCTGGTCACGCGGCCGACGCCGGGCACCCCGGCCCCGCCGCAGCTCCCGGTGGGCGTGCGGCCGTCCGACGACGACCTGGCGGCACTGGTGGCCGCGGTCCCCGACCAGCCGCGGCACGTCGCGGGCGTGCTCACCGGCCGCGCGGTGCCCGCCGGCTGGTGGGGCGACGGCCGCGCGGCCGACTGGACGGACGCCCTCGACGCCGCGCGCCTCGTCGCCGAGCGCGCGGGCGCGGAGGTCACGGTCCGGGCCGACTCCGGCACGATGCCGTGGCACCCCGGCCGCTGCGCGGCGGTGACGCTGCCCGACGGCGCCGTCGTCGGGCACGCGGGCGAGCTGCACCCGAAGGTGGTCGAGGCCCTGGGCCTGCCCGCCCGGGCGGTGGCGTTCGAGCTCGACCTGGGCGCGCTGATCGCCGCCGGCGGGGACGCCCCGGTCGCGGCCGAGCCGGTGTCGGCGTTCCCCGCGGCGAAGGAGGACTTCGCGTTCGTCGTCGACGCGGGCGTGCCCGCCGCCGACGTGCACGCGGCCGTCGTCGCCGGCGCGGGCCCGCTGCTCGAGGACGCGCGCCTCTTCGACGTCTTCACCGGAGAGCAGGTCGGCGAAGGGAAGAAGTCGCTCGCCTACTCGGTGCGGCTGCGCGCCGCCGACCGCACGCTGACGGCCGACGACGTGCGCGCCGTCCGCGAGGGCGTGGTCGCCGCGGCGACCGAGCGTGTCGGGGCCGTGCTGCGTGGCTGAGCGCGCCGCCGGGTCCGGGCCGCGGGGCGACGTCCCCGCGGCCCGGACCGCGCTCGTCACCGGGGCGAGCCGCGGCATCGGCCGCGCGGTCGCGCTCGGGCTCGCCCGGGCCGGGCTGGACGTCGCGCTCGTGGCGCGGGACGCGGGCCGGCTGGCGGAGGTCGCGCGCGAGGTGCGCGCCCTCGGCCGGGTCGCCCTCGAGCTGCCGGCCGACGTCACCGACGCCGCGGCGGTGGCGGCCGCCGTGCGGGCGGCCGAGGCGTCCCCGGCCGACGGGGGGCTCGGGTCGGTGGACCTGCTGGTCAACAACGCCGGCCGCATCGACGCCGAGGTGCCGCTGTGGGAGGCCGACCCGGACGAGTGGTGGTCGGTGCTCGAGACGAACGTCCGGGGCCCGTTCCTGCTCGCCCGGCACGCGGTGCCGGGGATGCTGGCGCGCGGCGGCGGGCGGGTCGTCGACCTCAACAGCGGCGCCGGCTCGCACGACAACGGCGACGCGACCGCCTACAACGCGAGCAAGACCGCGTTGATGCGCCTCGGCGCCGGTCTCCACCTCGCCGGCCACGACCGGGGCCTGCGCGTGCTGGAGGTCGCGCCCGGCGTCGTGCGCACGGACATGACGGGGGCGATGCGCGCCCACGAGGGGCGGACCGAGTGGACGCCCGTCGAGCGGACGGTCGACCTCGTGACGGCGTTCGCGCGCGGCGACCTCGACGCCTGCTCCGGCTGGTTCGTCCGCGCCTCGCACGACACCCCGGAGTCCCTGGCACGTCTCGCGCAGGAGGCGGCGGCCCCCGCCGCCCGCCGGCTGCGCGTGCAGCCCGCGGCGGCGGACGACCCGCTGGCCGAGGTGCTCACCGGTCGCTGACCGGGGCACCCCGGCCGGGGCGCGAGCGGCGGGTCAGCGGCGCTCGTCGCGCCAGCGCACCCACTGCTCGACGAGCGACAGGTCGTAGTCGGGCCCGCTCGTGCCGATCGTGAACAGCGTGGCCCCGGCGTCGAGCAGCTTCTGCCCGACCTCCTCGGGCGGCGCGCCCACGCCGACCGACCGCTCCACGAGGCGACCGGTGTCGCGCCCGACGGCCTCGCCGTGCTCGTCGAGGATCGCGGACTTGCGGGTCAGGGTGTCGACGTCGCCGAAGGAGTGCCAGACGTCGGCGTGCTCGGCCACGAGGCGCAGCGTCTTCTTCTCGCCGCCCCCGCCGATCAGGATCGGGATCTCCCGCGTCGGGGCGGGGTTGGCGGCCGCGAGCCGCGCCTTGATGCGGGGGAGCGCCGCGCCCAGGTCGGCGATGCGCGAGCCCGCCGTGCCGAACTCGTAGCCGAACTGCTCGTAGTCCTTGGCGAACCAGCCGGCGCCGATGCCGAGGATCAGCCGGCCGCCGCTGATGTGGTCGACCGTGCGTGCCATGTCCGCGAGCAGGTCGGGGTTGCGGTAGGAGTTGCAGCTGACGAGGGCGCCGATCTCGACGCGCTCGGTCTGCTCGGCCCAGGCGCCGAGCATCGTCCAGCACTCGTAGTGCTTGCCGTCCGGGTCGCCCGAGAGCGGGAAGAAGTGGTCCCAGTTGAAGATCACGTCGACGCCGGCGTCCTCGGCGCGCCGGACGGCGTCGCGCATCTGGGCGTAGTCGGCGTGCTGCGGCTGGAGCTGGACCCCGATGCGGATCGGGTGGCTGGTCTCGGTCACGGCGCGAGCCTACGACCGTTCGTGCCCGTCGCCGTCACGAGCTCCGCGTGGCGACCACGAAGACGCGGCGGAAGGCCAGGGGCGTGCCGAACGGGTACCTCGGGTAGGCCTCGCGCAGGGCGGCGCCGAGCTCGGCGTCGAACCGGGCGCGCAGGTCGGTGCCGTGCGCGGCGTCGTGCGCGTCGAGCGCGTGCAGCACCGGCTGGGCGCCGGTCGCCGAGATCCAGCGCAGCACCGGGTCCTCGCCGTCGAGCACGTGCGTGTACGTGGTCTCCCAGGTGTCGACCGACCAGCCCGGCCGGCCGAGGAGCGCGA
Source organism: Isoptericola sp. NPDC056573 (assembly GCF_042793335.1). Taxonomy (NCBI): domain Bacteria; kingdom Bacillati; phylum Actinomycetota; class Actinomycetes; order Micrococcales; family Promicromonosporaceae; genus Isoptericola; species Isoptericola sp. NPDC056573. The sequence continues at coordinate 15,121 of NZ_JBHTUY010000014.1, read as the reverse complement.
GGTACTCGGCGGGGTCGCCGACGGCGCGGCGCTCGACGGGCCCGACGACGGCGGCGTACGGCCCGCGCCCGGCGACCTCCCGCAGGGTGCGGTGGCTCGGGGCGTCGTGGTTGCCTGGGACGGAGAAGGCGAAGGTCTGGCGGGCCGTGGCGGCGAGGGCGGGGAGCAGGTCGCGGTGCCCGGGCACCCACTGCAGGGTGGCGTTGCTGATCACGAGGTCGGCCTCGGGGGCGGGGCCGCGTCCGGCGGCGTGGTCGCGCACGTCGGCGAGCTCGTAGCGGCCCCCGGGGTCGGCGGCGCGCGCCTTCTCGATCATCGCGGGGGAGGCGTCGAGCCCCACGAACGTGGCGGCCGGCCACCGCTCGCGCAGCACGGGGGTGAGGTGCCCCGGGCCGCAGCCCAGGTCGACGATGCTCGCCGGGTCGCGCACGACGCGCGCGACGAGCTCGCCGAAGGGGCGCGACCGTTCGTCGGTGTAGCGCAGGTACGCGGTGGGGGACCAGTCGGCCACGACAATTCCTCTCGACATCAAGTCTCTTGATGTCGAGAGACTAGCGCGCGGGCCCCGCACGCACCAGGCTGTCGACATGGAGCCCGACAGGATCGCGCCGCCCGGCCGCGGCGGGTCGACCCCTGCGACCGTCGTCCCGTACCTCGCCGTGCGGGGGGCGTCCGAGGCGATCGACTACTACCGCAGGGCCTTCGGCGCGCAGGAGCGCTTCCGGATCGAGGAGGCCCGTCTCGAGCGCGGGGTCGACGACGGGCCCCAGGAGGGCTGGCGCAGCGCCTGGGTCGTGGACCCGTACGGGCACCGCTGGCACGTCTCGAGCCCGACGGCGGGCTGACCGCCACCGGTCAGGGGACCAGGAGGACCTTGCCCGTCGTGCCGCGCCCCTCCAGGGCGCGGTGCGCCTGCGCTGCGTCGGCGAGCGGGAGCCGCTCGCCGATCCGCACGTCCAGGTCGCCCGCGGCGGCCGCCCCCAGCACCTCGGCGGCCCGCCACTCGAGCTCGCCCCGGGTGAGGAGGTAGTGGGCCAGCGTCGGCCGGGTGAGGTAGAGCGACCCGCCGGAGTTCAGCCGCTGCGGGTCGAAGGGCGGCACCTGACCCGACGCCCCGCCGAACAGCACGAGCGTGCCGCGCGGGCGCAGGGACGCGAGCGAGGCGTCGAACGTGGCGCGGCCCACGCCGTCGTACACGACGTGCACGCCGCGCCCGTCGGTGAGGTCCCGCACGACGGCGGGCAGCTCGGTCGCGAGGTCGTCCATCGCCGCGTAGTCGACGGTGTGCGCGGCGCCGGCCGCTGACGACAGGGCCGCCTTCTCGGGCGAGGACACGGTGGTGATGACGCGCCCGCCGCGCGCCACCGCGAGCTGGGTCGCGAGCAGGCCGACGCCGCCGGCGCCGGCCGTGAGCAGCACGTCGTGGCCGGGCCCGACCTCGAAGGTCGACGCGACGAGGTAGTGCGCCGTCATCCCCTGCAGCGGCAGGGCGGCGGCCGTGACGAGGTCGAGGCCCGCGGGGACGCGCACGGCGTTCGCCGCCGGGACGACGGCGAGCTCGGCGTACGAGCCGGGCGCCTCGTTCCAGGCCACCTCGTCGCCGACGGCGAAGCCCTCCACGCCGTCGCCGAGCGCCTCGACCGTCCCGGCGCCCTCGACGCCCACGACGTGCGGGTAGCGCATGGGGTACACGCCCGCCCGGCGGTAGGTGTCGATGAAGTTGACCCCCGCCGCCGCGACGCGGACGAGGAGCTCGCCCGCGCCGGGCGCGGGGTCGGGCTGCTCGACGTACTCCAGGACCTCGGGACCACCCGCCGCGCGGGCCACGACTGCGTGCATGCGCCCGAGCCTACGCAGCCGGAGGCCGGTCCAGCCGCTCGCCCGCGCGCACGGGCGCGTCGACCCGATTGCCGGCCGGGGCGAGCGGGCAGGTCCAGGCGGGGTCGTACCGGCAGGACGGGTGGTACGCCAGGTTGAGGTCGACCACCACGAGGCCGTCGCGCCCGCCGAGGTCGGCGCCCTTGGCGGTGTCGAGGACGTACCGTCCGCCGCCGTACGTCTCGGCACCTGCGGTGCCGTCCCGCAGCGGCACGAACAGCCCGCCGCCGTACTGCGCCAGCCACCAGGCGTCGAGCGTGCCCAGCCCGGGCAGCTCGAGCACGCCGACCCGCTCCATCGTCGTCGTGCCGTCCGCGCCCGTGTCGAGCTCGAGCCGCGCCGGCGGCGCCGGACGCAGCGGCACCTCGAAGCGCACGGCCGGGTCGTACGGCCAGTACGGCAGGCCGGAGGCGCGCAGCGGGTCGTCGGCGGGCAGCGGGCTCTGCGGGTGGTCGCGGAAGAGGCCGTCGCGGCCCGCCCGCCACGTCGCGTGCCCGCTCGCGGGGTCGGGCGCGGCGCGGACCGCGGCATACAGCTCGGCGACGCGCCGTCGCCAGTCGGCGAGCTCGACCGCGGTGGCCGGCGTCACCGTGGGGCTCCCGCGTCGGACATCGCGGTGGGCACGTCGGCGGGGAGAAAGGTCACGGCCTCGACCCTATGCTTCGCCCGTGACCCGAGACACCCGCGCGCCGTTCATGATCCGTCCCGCGACCGACGACGACTGGCCCGCCCTCTGGCCGACCGTCGAGGCGGTGGTGCGCGAGGGCGAGACCTACGTCTACCCGCTGGACCTCACGAGCGCGCAGGCGCGGGAGATTTGGATGGAGCGCGCCCCGGGCGCGACGGTCGTGGCGGTGGGCGCCGACGGGGCGCTGCTGGGCACGGCCAAGATGGGGCCGAACCGGCCGGGACACGGCGACCACGTGGGCACGGCGTCGTTCATGGTGTCGCCCGCCGCGCGCGGGCTCGGGGTGGGCCGGGCGCTCGGCGAGCACGTCGTCGCGTGGCACCGGGAGCAGGGCTTCCGCGGCATCCAGTTCAACGCGGTGGTGGAGTCCAACGAGGTGGCCGTGCGGCTGTGGCGGTCGCTGGGGTTCGAGGTCGTCGGCACGGTGCCGGGCGCGTTCCGCAGCCCGTCGCACGGGTACGTCGGGCTGCACGTGATGTACCTGCCGCTCGTCGCGTGACCCGCGGCGCCCGTGCCGTGAGAAACAGGTCCCGACGCTCTGCATAGGTATGTATAGTGCTGCATATGGTCAGCACTGAGTCGCGCACGTTCCGTGTCGCCGTCGCCGGTGCCTCCGGGTACGCCGGGGGCGAGTTCCTGCGCCTCGCGGCGCGCCACCGCGCGCTGGAGATCGGGGCGCTCACGGCGCACTCGAACGCGGGCGCGCGGCTCGGCGCGCTGCAGCCCCACCTGCGCTCGCTCGCCGACCGTGTCCTCGAGCCGACCACGCCCGAGGCGCTCGCGGGCCACGACGTCGTCGTGCTCGGACTCCCGCACGGGGCGTCCGGGGAGATCGCCGCGCAGCTGCCCGACGACGTGCTCGTCCTCGACCTCGGTGCCGACCACCGCCTCGCGTCCGCCGCCGACTGGGAGCAGTTCTACGGCTCGGCCCACGCGGGCACCTGGCCCTACGGCCTGCCGGAGCTGCTCCACGCGGACGGCGCGGGGCACGTCACCGGGGCCCAGCGCGACCACCTCGCGGGCGCCCGTCGGATCGCCGTGCCGGGCTGCAACGTCACCGCCGTCACCCTCGGCCTGCAGCCGGGCGTCGCCGCCGGCCTGGTCAGCCCGGCCGACGTCGTGGCGGTTCTCGCCAACGGCTACTCGGGCGCGGGCAAGTCGCTCAAGCCGCACCTGCTCGCTGCCGAGGGCCTGGGTTCCGCCGTGCCGTACGCCGTCGGCGGCACGCACCGGCACATCCCCGAGATCGCGCAGAACCTGCGCACCGCCGGGGCGCCCGCGGTGTCGATCAGCTTCACGCCCACCCTGGTGCCCATGTCGCGCGGCATCCTCGCCACCGTCACGGCGCGCCTCGCGCCGGGCCACGAGGACGCCACCGCCGCCGACGTCCGCGCCGCCTGGGCGGAGGCCTACGCCGACGAGCCGTTCGTCGAGCTGCTGCCGGAGGGTCAGTGGCCGACGACGGCCGCCACGCTCGGCGCCAACACCGCCCTGGTGCAGGTCGCCCTCGACGCCGCCGCCGGGCGGGTCGTGACCGTCACCGCCATCGACAACCTGGTCAAGGGCACCGCCGGTCAGGCGGTCCAGGCCATGAACCTCGCCCTCGGCCTGCCGGAGACGGCCGGCCTCGTCACCGAAGGAGTCGCACCGTGAGCGTCACCGCAGCGCAGGGGTTCCGGGCCGCCGGGATCACGGCCGGACTCAAGGCCTCCGGGACCCCCGACCTCGCCCTCGTCGTCAACGACGGCCCGCAGCACGCCGCCGCCGCCGTCTTCACGAGCAACCGTGTGGTCGGCGCGCCGGTGATGTGGTCGCGTCAGGCGATCAAGGACGGGGTCGCCCGCGCCGTCGTGCTGAACTCGGGCGCCGCAAACGTGTGCACCGGCCCGGGCGGGTTCCAGGACTCCCACGCCACGGCGGAGAAGGTCGCCGAGGTGCTCGGGATCGGCGCGATCGACGTCCTGGTGGCCTCGACCGGCCTCATCGGCGTGCGCCTCGCGGCCGAGAAGCTCCTCGCCGGGATCCCGGTCGTGGCGGAGTCGCTCGGGTCGGACGAGGCGTCGGGCACGAGCGCCGCCACGGCCATCATGACCACGGACTCGGTCCCGAAGACGGCGGTGCGCACGATCGAGACGCGGTCCGGCACGGTGACGGTGGGCGGGATGGCCAAGGGGGCGGGCATGCTCGCTCCCGCGCTCGCCACGATGCTCTGCGTCATCACGACGGACGCCGTCGTGGACGCCGGGACCACCGACGCGGCGCTGCGCGCCGCGACCCGCACGACGTTCGACCGGGTCGACTCCGACGGCTGCATGTCCACGTCCGACACCGTGGTGCTGATGGCGTCGGGCGCGTCCGGGGCGACGCCGGACGACGCCGCGTTCGCCGAGGCCGTGACCGCCGTCTGCGCCGACCTGGCGCGCCAGCTCGTGGCCGACGCGGAGGGCGCGTCCCACGACGTCGCGATCACGGTCACGCACGCCACGAGCGAGGACGCCGCCCTGGCCGTCGCCCGGGCCGTGAGCCGGTCCAACCTGGTCAAGGCCGCGATCTTCGGCAACGACCCCAACTGGGGCCGGATCCTGTCGCAGGTCGGCACGGTCCCGGAGGACGTCGCGCCGTTCGACCCGCTGGAGCTCGACGTCAGCGTCAACGGCGTCATGGTGTGCAAGGCGGGCGGGGCGCACGAGTCGCCGGAGAACGTGGACCTCGCCGCGTCGCGCGACGTCGACATCACGATCGACCTGCACGCCGGGGACGCCGAGGTCACGCTGTGGACCAACGACCTCACCCACGCGTACGTGCACGAGAACAGCGCGTACAGCTCATGAGCAGCGACGTCGTGAACGGGCTCGCGCCCGAGCAGAAGGCCGAGGTGCTCCTCGAGGCGCTGCCGTGGCTCCAGGAGTTCGCCGGGGCGCTCGTCGTCGTCAAGTACGGCGGCAACGCCATGATCGACGGCGAGCTCAAGGCCGCGTTCGCGCAGGACATGGTCTTCCTGCGCCAGGTGGGGCTGCGGCCCGTCGTCGTGCACGGCGGCGGCCCGCAGATCAACGCCATGCTGGAGCGCCTGGACATCCACAGCGAGTTCCGCGGCGGCCTGCGCGTCACCACGCCCGAGGCGATGGACGTGGTGCGCATGGTGCTCACGGGCCAGGTCTCGCGCGAGCTCGTCGGCCTCATCAACGCGCACGGCCCGCACGCCGTCGGGATGTCGGGGGAGGACGCCGGGCTGTTCCGCGCCGCCCGCCGCCACGCCGTGGTCGACGGCGAGCCGGTCGACGTCGGCCTCGTGGGCGACGTCGTGCAGGTGGACGCCGGGGCGGTGCAGGACCTGCTCGACGCCGGCCGCATCCCGGTCGTGTCGACCGTCGCGCCCGACGTCGACGACCCGACCCAGGTGCTGAACATCAACGCCGACACGGCCGCCTCCGCGCTCGCGGTGGCGCTCGGCGCGAGCAAGCTCATCATGCTCACCGACGTCGAGGGCCTGTACACGTCGTGGCCCGACAAGGACTCCCTCGTCGAGGAGATCTCCGCGCCGGACCTCGCGGCCCTCCTGCCGAGCCTGACGTCCGGCATGGTGCCCAAGATGGAGGCGTGCCTGCGCGCCGTCCAGGGCGGCGTGCCGCGCGCCACCGTGATCGACGGCCGCCAGCCGCACTCCGTGCTCCTGGAGGTCTTCACCACCCGCGGCAACGGCACCATGGTCGTGCCCGCGCCGACGGCCACCACCACCGATCCCACTGCGAGCAAGGAGGCAGGCGCGTGAGCGACACCCTGCAGTCGGTGAGCGGAGGCGCCCTCGCCGACGCCTCGAACGCCGCCTGGACCGATCGCTACACCCATGCGGTGATGGACACGTTCGGCCCGCCCCAGCGTGTGCTGGTGCGCGGCGAGGGCGCCTACGTGTGGGACGCGGACGGGCGGCGCTACCTCGACCTGCTCGCCGGGATCGCGGTGAACGCGCTCGGCCACGCGCACCCCACCCTCACGGCGGCGATCAGCGCGCAGCTGGGCACCCTCGGGCACGTGTCGAACTTCTTCGCCACGCCCACCCAGATCGGCCTGGCCGAGCGGCTCCTGCACCTCGCGGGCGCGCCCGAGGGCTCCCGGGTGTTCTTCACCAACTCGGGCACCGAGGCGGTGGAAGCGGCGTTCAAGATGGCGCGCCGCAACCGTTCCGACGGACCTGGCGACGACGGCACCCGCACCCGCGTCCTGGCCCTGGAGGGCGGCTTCCACGGCCGGTCGATGGGCGCCCTCGCCCTCACGGCGAAGGCCGCGTACCGCGAGCCGTTCGAGCCGCTGCCCGGCGGCGTCGAGCACGTGCCGTTCGGCGACACCGCCGCCCTCGACGAGGCGTTCTCGCCGGAGGCCGTCGCGGAGCGGGGCGGCGTCGCGGCGCTCGTCGTCGAGCCGCTGCAGGGGGAGGCCGGCGTGCGGCCGCTGCCCCCGGGCTACCTGGCGCACGCCCGGCGGCTCACCGCCGAGGCGGGCGCGCTGCTCGTCCTCGACGAGGTCCAGACGGGCGTCGGCCGCACGGGCTCCTGGTTCGCGTTCCAGCAGCCGGAGATCGGCGGCGGCGTCGTGCCCGACGTCGTCACCGTGGCCAAGGGTCTCGGCGGCGGCTTCCCGGTGGGTGCCGCGATCGCGTTCGGCGAGCGCGCCGCGACGCTGCTCGGCCGTGGCCAGCACGGCACCACCTTCGGCGGCAACCCCGTCGCGGCCGCCGCCGGGCTGGCGACGCTCGGCGTCATCGAGCGCGACGGCCTCCTCGAGAACGTCCGCCGCGTCGGCGAGGTGCTGCGGACCGAGATCGAGGCGGCGGGCAACCCGCTCGTCGCCGGCGTGCGCGGGCAGGGTCTCCTGCTCGCCGTCCAGCTCACCCGGCCCGTCGCGGCCGACGTCGCGGCGGCGGCCCTCGAGGCGGGCTTCGTCGTCAACGCCGTCGCCCCGGACGCGATCCGCCTGGCCCCGCCGCTGATCCTCACGGCCGAGCAGGCGCGCGACGTCGCCCGGTTCTTCGCCGCCGTCACCGTCCCCGCCTCGACGCCCGTCGACCAGCCCGTTGAAGGGAAGCCCTGATGCCCCGCCACTTCCTCCGCGACGACGACCTCACCCCGGACGAGCAGCGCGAGGTCCTCGAGCTCGGCATGGCGTTCCGGGAGGACCGGTTCGTGCGCACGCCGCTCGCGGGCCCGCAGGGCGTCGCCGTGCTGTTCGACAAGCCGACGCTGCGCACGCAGGTCTCGTTCTCGACCGGCGTCGCCGAGCTCGGCGGCTTCCCGATGATCGTCGACGGCCGCCTCGCCCAGGTGGGCGTGCGCGAGTCCGTCGCGGACGTCACGCGCGTGCTCGACCGTCAGGTGTCGGCCATCGTGTGGCGCACGTTCGGCCAGGAGCGCATCGACGAGATGGCCGCCGTCTCGCGGGTGCCGGTCGTCAACGCGCTCACCGACGGCTTCCACCCGTGCCAGATCCTGGCCGACCTGCTGACGGTCGCGCAGCACCGGGGCGGCATCTCCGCCCTGGCCGGGCAGCGGCTCGCGTACGTCGGGGACGCCGGCAACAACATGGCCGCGTCGTACCTGCTCGGCGGCGTCACCGCCGGCCTCCACGTCGCCGTGGCCGGCCCCGAGGGCTATCTCCCGCCCGAGGACGTCGTCGCCCGCGCCCGGGAGATCGCCGCCACGACCGGTGGCTCGGTGACGGTCACGACCGACGTCCGGGAGGCGGTCGCCGGGGCCGACGTCGTCGCGGCGGACACCTGGGTCTCGATGGGCGACGAGGACGAGGCCGCCGAGCGGCTCGCCGCGCTCGACGCCTACCGCGTGGACGACGCGCTGCTGGCCGCCGCGGCCGACGACGCGATCTTCCTGCACTGCCTGCCCGCCTACCGCGGCAAGGAGGTCAGCGCCTCGGTGATCGACGGCCCGTCCTCCGTCGTCTGGGACGAGGCGGAGAACCGCCTGCACGCGCAGAAGGCGCTGCTGACCTGGCTGCTGGAGCACCGGTGAGCGCGGCGGACGGGGCCCCGTCGGGCCAGGTCGCGGGCCCGACGACGAAGGCCGCCCGGCACGCGCGGATCGTCGAGATCGTGCGGCGCACGGCGATCCACTCGCAGGCCGAGCTGGCCCGCGAGCTCGCCGACGCGGGCGTCAGCGTCACGCAGGGCACCCTGTCGCGCGACCTCATCGAGCTGCGGGCCGAGAAGGTGCGCAACGCGGCAGGGGCGCTCGTCTACGCCGTGCCCGGCGAGGGCGGCGACCGCAGCGTGCAGGCCGCGGGCGTGGGGGAGCACGACGTCGAGTACGTCGCCGCGCGCCTCGCCCGGCTCTGCAACGACCTGCTCGTGTCGGCGGAGGCGTCCGGGAACCTCGTGGTGCTGCGCACCCCGCCCGGCGCGGCCAACTACCTCGCGTCCGCGATCGACCACTCGGTCTTCCCGGGCGTCCTCGGCTCCATCGCGGGCGACGACACGATCCTCGTGATCGCCCGCGACCCGCTCGGCGGCGACGACCTGGCCCGGCGCTTCCTCGAGCTGACCGGGCCCTGACCCGGTCCGGACGACGCGGGACCGTGGCCCCCACGGTCCCGCACTGCCAGACTTGACCCGAACCCCCTCGCAAGAAAGAGAACTGTGATGACTGATCGCGTCGTGCTCGCCTACTCGGGCGGCCTGGACACCTCCGTGGCCATCGGCTGGATCGCCGAGGCCACCGGGGCCGAGGTCGTGGCCGTGGCCGTCGACGTCGGCCAGGGCGGCGAGGACATGAACGTCATCCGCAAGCGCGCGCTCGACTGCGGCGCCGTCGAGGCGTACGTCGCCGACGCGCGCGACGAGTTCGCGGCGGAGTACTGCATGCCCGCGCTCAAGGCCAACGGGATGTACCTCGACCGCTATCCGCTGGTCTCCGCGATCTCCCGCCCGGTGATCGTCAAGCACCTCGTGCGCGCCGCGCGCCAGTTCGGTGCGACGACCGTCGCGCACGGCTGCACCGGCAAGGGCAACGACCAGGTCCGCTTCGAGGTCGCGACGACGTCGCTGGCCCCGGACCTCAAGTCCATCGCCCCGGTGCGCGACCTCGCGCTCACGCGCGAGAAGGCCATCGACTACGCGGAGCGGCACGACCTGCCGATCGCGACCACCAAGAAGAACCCGTTCTCGATCGACCAGAACGTGTGGGGTCGCGCGGTGGAGACCGGCTTCCTCGAGGACATCTGGAACGAGCCCACCAAGGACGTCTACTCCTACACGGACGACCCGACGTTCCCGCCGGTCGCCGACGAGGTCGTCATCACCTTCGACCAGGGCGTGCCGGTCGCGCTCGACGGCGTCGCCGTGACCCCGCTGCAGGCGATCCAGGAGATGAACCGCCGCGCCGGCGCCCAGGGCGTGGGCCGCATCGACATCGTCGAGGACCGCCTCGTGGGCATCAAGTCCCGCGAGATCTACGAGGCGCCCGGCGCCGTCGCGCTCATCGCCGCGCACCAGGAGCTGGAGAACGTCACGCTCGAGCGCGAGCAGGCCCGCTTCAAGCGGCAGGTCGAGCAGCGCTGGACCGAGCTGGTCTACGACGGCATGTGGTTCTCCCCGCTGAAGAAGAACCTCGACACCTTCGTCGACGAGACCCAGAAGTACGTCTCCGGCGACATCCGCATGGTGCTGCACGGCGGCCGGGCCACCGTGACCGGCCGCCGCTCGGAGTCGAGCCTGTACGACTTCAACCTCGCCACCTACGACGAGGGCGACTCGTTCGACCAGTCGCACGCCCGGGGCTTCATCGAGATCTACGGCCTCGCCGCCAAGCAGGCCGCGGCCCGTGACGAGAAGTTCGGCAACGGCGTGGACTTCGGCGTCGGGGAGTTCTGACGTGGGCTCCGAGGTCACGCCGGGCGCAGGGCCCGGCGCGGTGACGACGCAGGGCGACAACGTCTCCCTGTGGGGCGGCCGGTTCTCCGGCGGCCCGTCGCCGGAGCTGCAGGCGCTGTCCCAGTCGACGCACTTCGACTGGGTGCTCGCGCCGTACGACATCCGCGGCTCCCGGGCGCACGCCCGCGTGCTGCACGCGGCGGGCCTGCTGACCGACGACGAGCTGGCCGGCATGCTCGATGCGCTGGACGTCCTGCTGGCCGACGTCGAGTCGGGCGCGTTCCTGCCGGTGCTGGGCGACGAGGACGTGCACACGGCCCTCGAGCGCGGCCTCATCGAGCGCGCGGGCACCGAGCTCGGCGGCAAGCTCCGCGCGGGCCGCTCGCGCAACGACCAGATCGCCACCCTCGTGCGGCTGTACCTGCGCGACCAGGCGCGCGTCGTCGTGCGGCAGGTGCTCGACGTCGTGGACACGCTCATCGTGCAGGCGCAGGACGCCGGCGAGGCCGTGATGCCGGGCCGCACGCACCTGCAGCATGCCCAGCCGGTGCTGCTGGCGCACCAGCTCCTGGCCCACGCGTGGCCGCTGCTGCGCGACGTCGACCGGCTCGTGGACTGGGACGTGCGCGCGGCACGCTCGCCCTACGGGTCGGGGGCGCTCGCGGGCTCGTCGCTGGGGCTCGACCCGGCGGCGGTCGCGACCGAGCTCGGCTTCGACGGCCCGGTGGAGAACTCGATCGACGGCACGGCCGCGCGCGACGTCGTCGCGGAGTTCGCGTTCGTGTCCGCGATGGTCGGGATCGACCTGTCCCGGCTCTCGGAGGAGATCATCCTCTGGAACACGAAGGAGTTCGGCTTCGTGCGGCTGGACGACTCGTGGTCGACCGGGTCGAGCATCATGCCGCAGAAGAAGAACCCCGACATCGCGGAGCTCGCCCGCGGCAAGGCGGGCCGGCTCGTGGGTGACCTCACCGGGCTGCTCACCACGCTCAAGGGCCTGCCGCTGGCGTACAACCGCGACCTGCAGGAGGACAAGGAGCCGGTCTTCGACCAGGTCTCCACCCTCACGGTGCTGCTTCCTGCGTTCGCGGGCATGGTCCGCACCCTCACGTTCGACACGGCGCGGATGGCCGAGCTCGCCCCGCAGGGCTTCTCGCTGGCCACCGACATCGCCGAGTGGCTGGTGCGCGAGGGCGTGCCGTTCCGGGTCGCGCACGAGGTGGCGGGCGCCTGCGTCCGGGTCTGCGAGGAGCGCGGCATCGAGCTGTGGGACCTCACGGACGCCGATCTCGCCGCGATCTCCGAGCACCTGACCCCGGGGGTGCGCGAGGTGCTGAGCGTCGAGGGCTCCGTGGCGTCGCGCGACGGCGTCGGCGGCACGGCGCCCGCGCGGGTCACCGAGCAGGTGGAGGCAGCCAAGGAGCGCTCGGCCGAGTTCCGCATCTGGGCGGACAGCTGAGCGGATCCGTACCGACGTCGGCCGCGCCCTCTCCGGAGGGTGCGGCCGACGTCGTCCGCGGTGCGGGTCGTCCGGCAGGGAGAATGTCCGACGTGACGACGACCGACCTCGAGGAGGGACAGGCGTGACGGTGCCCGACGACGTCCTGGGGCGACTGGCGTCGCGCGTGCGCGCGACGCCGCCCAGGCTGCCCGTCCGGGGAGCGGACCGGCCGGAGGAGGGGACTCGGCTCGTGGTCGTGGACGGCCCGGCGGGCTCGGGCAAGTCGTCGTTGGCCGCGCAGCTCGCACGGGTTCTGCCCGCGCAGGTGGTCCACATGGACGACCTCTACGACGGCTGGTCCGGGCTGGCCGCCGGCGTCGAGCGGCTGCACGAGCAGGTCCTCGGCCCGCTCGCCGCGGGCGAGGACGGCCGCTACCAGCGCTACGACTGGGAGAGCGGCGGGTACGCCGAGTGGCACGACGTCCCGCGCGCGCCGTACCTCGTCGTGGAGGGCTGCGGGGCCGGGGACCCGAGGGTCGACGACGTCTCGGCCCTGCTCGTGTGGGTCGAGACCGACGACGCGCTGCGGCTCACGCGCGGCCTCGCGCGCGACGGCGAGGAGGCGCGGGGGCACTGGAAGGCGTGGATGGCGGCGGAGAGCGCGCTCTACGCGGCGCACCGGACCGCGCGCCGCGCCGACGTGCGCCTGGACGGTTGGGGTCAGGTCACGTGGCCGACGCACGGGATCTGACGGTGCGGGGCGGCGAGCGGGACGCCGTCGTGCCGGCGCGCGAGTGGTTCGCGCGGGACGTCCGGCTCGTCGCGCGGGACCTGCTCGGCGCGCTGCTCACCCGCCGCGCGCCCGATGGCGCCGTCACCCTGCGGATCACCGAGGTGGAGGCGTACGCGGGCACGGCCGACCCGGGGTCGCACGCGTTCCGGGGTGAGACGGCGCGCAACCGCACGATGTTCGGCGAGCCCGGACACGTCTACGTGTACCGGCACCTGGGGCTGCACCACTGCATGAACGTCGTGTGCAGCCCGCCGGGCGAGGCGTCGGCGGTGCTGCTGCGGGCGGGCGAGGTGGTCGGGGGAGCGGACCTCGCCCGCGAGCGGCGCGCGGCGGCGGGCGTGACGCGGTCCGACGTCGACCTGGCGCGCGGCCCGGCGCGGCTCACGGTCGCCCTGGCGATCGACCGGGACGACGACGGCGCGGACGTCACGGACCCGGACGGCGACCTGGTGCTGCGGGTGCCCGACCGTACCGCCGACCGTGCCGCCGATGAGGTCGCGACGGGTCCCCGCGTCGGCGTGAGCGGCGAGGGAGGCCGGGCGGACCGCTTCCCGTGGCGGGTGTGGCTGGCGGGTGACCCGACGGTCTCGCCGTACCGGGCCGCGGAATCCCGGCGCCGACGGCGGTAGGCGTCGGGCACACTAGGAGGGCGGCCCGACCGGGTCGCGATCCCTTTCCCCGAGGAGCACACGGTGACCGACGTTCTCGACGAGCTGCACTGGCGAGGCCTGGTGGCGCAGTCCACCGACGAGGCCGCGCTGCGTTCTGCGCTGGCCGAGGGACCCGTCACCTATTACGCGGGCTTCGACCCGACGGCGCAGAGCCTGCACGTCGGGCACATGGTCCAGCTGCTGAACATGCGTCGGCTCCAGCTCGCCGGGCACCGTCCTCTTGCGCTGGTCGGCGGGGCCACGGGGCTGATCGGCGACCCGCGCCCGACCACGGAGCGTTCGATGCAGTCGCGCGACGTCGTCGCCGGCTGGGTGGACCGCATCCGCGCGCAGATCGAGCCGTTCCTGGACTTCGAGGGGCCGGCGGCCGCGCGCATGGTCAACAACCTCGACTGGACCGGCGCCATGTCGGCGATCGACTTCCTGCGCGACGTGGGCAAGCACTTCCGGGTGGGCACGATGCTCGGCAAGGACATCGTGGCCCGGCGCCTGCGGTCGGACGAGGGCATCAGCTACACCGAGTTCAGCTACCAGGTGCTGCAGGGCATGGACTTCCGGGAGCTGTACGAGCGCCACGGGTGCACGCTGCAGCTCGGCGGCAACGACCAGTGGGGCAACCTGCTGTCCGGGGTCGAGCTGATCCGCAAGACGGACGGCGCGGCCGTGCACGCCCTGACGTCGCCCCTCATCACCAAGGCCGACGGCACCAAGATGGGCAAGTCGGAGGGCGGGGCGGTCTGGCTCGACCCGGAGCTCACGAGCCCGTACGCCTTCTACCAGTTCTGGGTGAACACCGCGGACGCGGACGTCGTGAAGTACCTCAAGGTCTTCACCTTCCGGTCGCGGGAGGAGATCGAGGCGCTCGAGGGCGAGGTGGCGGAGCGCCCCTTCGCCCGCGAGGCGCAGCGGGCGCTCGCCGGCGACCTGACCACCCTGGTGCACGGTCAGGCGGCGACCGACGCCGTCATCATGGCGAGCCAGGCCCTCTTCGGGCGCGGCGAGCTGCAGGGACTGGACGCGGGGACGCTCGGCGCCGCCGTCGCGGAGCTCCCGCGCACGACGGCGAAGGCGGGCGACCTCGTCGTCGACGCCTTCGTGGGCTCGGGCCTGGTCGCGTCGAAGGCCGCCGCGCGCCGCGCGATCGGCGAGGGCGGGGCCTACGTGAACAACACCAAGGTGGAGTCCGAGGACGCGGCCCTGCGCACCGAGGACCTGCTGCACGGCCGCTACGCCGTCCTTCGTCGCGGCAAGCGGACCCTCGCGGTGGCCGTCGCGGAGTGATGCCCCGCGTGCTGTCGTCCGCGTGATGTCGAGGGCCCCGGGGGAGCGCGAGCTCCCCCGGGGCCCTCGCCGCACGTCGAGAGCGGCCCGCACGGCGACGACGGCCGCACCAGACCGTGCGACGTCCCGGTATTCCTGCAGGTCAGAGCGCGATTTGGCGCCCCGGCCGGAGTGTGTGTAATGTTCTGGTCGTTCGCCCGACAGGGAGAACGGACACCGAGGAGACAGCCGCGAGGCTGGGTACCGGTGGCCGGCCCGGGGCGGACACCCGAATCCTTCTTCACGAGGTCGACTAGTGCGCCCTCGTTCGGGACCGGGACGTTCGAACCGACACGCCGGGCCAACGGCCGGGAGTTGACGGGGAAGAACGAACCGAGTAAGTTTGAGGGGTTGCCCCGGCGGGGTCGGAACGGTTGGTTCTGGTTCTGCGGTGTGCGTCGGTTGTTTGAGAACTCAACAGTGTGTTTGATAGTCAATGCCAAATTTTTGAACC